>JAYUKX010000074.1:0-52600 GCA_043764095.1 Chitinophagales bacterium | reverse complement strand
TGACCGCATACAAAAAAAGTAAGCAAAAAACGCTTCGGCTGACGAAAAATGCGGTGCTTTTGCTTCCTCGCTACGGCGGCGCCAAAAAAAACTCGCCGGACATCCGAGCGGAGGCTGCGCCTCTCCAATTCCGTTTGGCTCAAACACTTTTTGGCTTCATCCGCCTCCACTCAAGCAAAACCTGCATTTTTCTAAGGCCGGTTTTGCCACACTTGGGGTTCTGTAATTTATGTCAAATCTCAAACTAAATTACCAAAAATAAAGGTGTAGGTATTAGCAAGGATTAGGGTATTAAAATTTGAGGTGCTTCACCGTCAAACCGCTATTCATCAATTGTTTTAAGGAATCAACCCCAATTTTCAGGTGGTTATCGACAAAACTAGTCGTTACTTTTTTATCGCTGGCTTCGGTTTTGATCCCATCGTTGGTCATTGGCATATCGCTCACCAATAATAAGGCTCCGGCTGGCATTTGATTTTTAAATGCCGCAACAAAAATAGTGGCTGTTTCCATATCAATAGCAATACAGCGAAAATCGCGGAGGCGTTGTTTGAAGTCTTCGCGATGCTCCCAAACACGTTTGTTAGTGGTATAAACTACGCCTGTCCAATAATCGCTATTAGCATCGCGAATGGTGGTAGAAACGGCTTTTTGCAAGGCGAATGCAGGCAAAGCGGGTACTTCGGGTGGTAAATAGTCATTACTCGTACCTTCACCTCGAATGGCTGCAATAGGGAGAATAAGATCTCCGACGGCGTTCTTTCCGGTTTTTAAACCGCCACATTTACCCAAGAACAAAACGGCTTTGGGTGTTATGGCTTCCAGCAAATCAATAATTAACCCCGCATTGGGGCTGCCTATTCCAAAGTTGATAATGGTAATATTATTGGCTGTTGCAGCTTGCATCGGGCGGTCTAGTCCGGTGATTGCTACACCGTGTTGCTCAGCAAACATCTTGACATAGCCGCCAAAATTGCACAACAGGATATATTGACCAAAGTCTTCGAGTAGCGTACCGGTATAACGCGGCAGCCAATCATTGACGATCGTGGTTTTGAGTGCTTTTTCTTTTTCGTAGTTGAGGGAAGTTACGCCATCCAAATCCTCTTGGGTGATTTTGGTGGATAAGTTGTGGTGGTGTTCTGTCATGGCCGATGGCTAGTTTTAAAAGTTTGCAAAATTGTCGGGGCTTGGTGTCGTCATTTCAAGCGTTTTTTGCGCCTAAATTTGGTATGATTGAGACCTTTATGTTCGTCGGAGTACTGTATTAGACTATTGTCAGGGCGACTTTTTTTGCCAGATGTCATTAACTTAGCGGTATTATACCAACCACGGAGTGGTTAAACGTGAATAGCCTCGAATGAAATTCGGGGGATTAAGGGGGTGTTTTTAACAACTACGGAGTAGTTTGAACGTCAACGTATTGAGAGCGTTTCATTGCGTTCAACCCCTTCAGGCTACGTTTGCTACATATCTTTAGGTCAATTCAGGATTTAGCAAGTTTTGACCCTTTTATGCATAGAGCGCTTTCTTGTAAAAATTTCAGGTGCAGCGCACGGTAATATTTGTAGCAAAAACCGGCAAATCATGGTTGAAGGTGCAGCGCACCGTAACATTAAATTTAATATTGCGGTGCGCTGCACCTTCAAAACGCGAATCCCGCACCATTGCTACAAATATTACGGTGCGCTGCACCTTTAAAGGCAGGAATTATCTACCCAATACTTTTTTTACTGTTGCGCCAATTTGCGCTGGGCTGTCCACTACATGGATACCATTTTCTTTCATAATCGCCATTTTAGCGGCAGCAGTATCTTCTGCACCTCCAACGATGGCACCTGCGTGGCCCATTTTACGACCTTTTGGAGCAGTTTGGCCTGCAATAAACCCGATGACTGGTTTTTTATTGCCATTTGCACTGATCCAGCGGGCTGCTTCGGCTTCGAGGCCGCCGCCTATTTCGCCAATCATCACGATGGCTTCCGTTTCGGGATCGTTCATAAAGAGTTCAACTGCTTCGCGGGTAGTAGTGCCAATGATTGGATCACCGCCGATACCGATAGCCGTTGAAATACCTAAACCTGCTTTTGCAATTTGGTCTGCTGCTTCATAAGTAAGTGTACCGGATTTGGACACTAGACCGATTGTACCGCGTTTGAATACAAAACCTGGCATGATACCAATTTTGGCTTCATCTGGCGTGATGATACCTGGGCAATTGGGGCCAATAAGGCGGCAATCTTTATCAGCGATATAGGCTTTTGTGCGCACCATATCCTGAACAGGAATACCTTCTGTAATGGCAACAATCACTTTGATACCTGCTTGAGCAGCTTCGATGATCGCATCGGCAGCGAAAGCAGGGGGTACAAAAATGATGGTTGTGTCTGCTCCTGCTTGTTTCACCGCATCTTCAACGGTATTAAATACGGGGCGATCTAAATGCGTTTGGCCACCTTTGCCGGGTGTAACGCCTCCTACAACATTGGTTCCATATTCGAGCATTTGCTGGGCATGGAATGTTCCCTCTTTACCGGTGAAGCCCTGTACGATGACGCGTGAATTTTTATTGACTAAAACAGACATTATATATTATTTTTTTGTGCAATTATTTATTTTGGATAACAAATACATCTTCATTGCCTTGGCGCATATAATAATGCTCTCGGGCGTAATTTTCTTTAGTTAGATCGAAGTCTTCAGCTTCTTCGCGGGCTTCTTTTATTTTTTGTTGGTAAAAAACACGATCATCCTCTAATCTGTTCAATGCGCTCCGCAATTTTATTTGCGTCAACAGGTCGTGTTTATCGATAAAAATCAAGAAAAACAAAAAAACGACCGTTACCAAATAGTACCTATTTTGGAGTGGTCGAGGCAATTTACTGAGGACTACCTGCCAAGGATTTTGTGGAATAGCCATGATATTATTATTTTGTTGGTTTTTAACTCGACATCAGATTTATATGTTCCATTAAAAACCGCCCAAAAGTACAGCTTTTTAATGAACGTGCGTATTTGACGAAGGTAAAAATATGGTTAACTGTTTGTTTTCTTATTGCTGCTTAACTTGTTGTGCTTAAAGACTGTAATTTAACAGATTTACGTTGTCGTATTTTTCAGTATGAGATAGGTGTTGTTCACAGCAGGTTTAGTTCGGGCACAAATCCATGTCCCTCCATTTTATAAGGCACAAATCGGGCAAATAACTCTTCCTTGTACCAGCCTAATTCGCGGGTTTGCTGAATTACGCCTTTATGATGGTCGCCTTTATAAGCATAGTCGATCATCTGTTTTCCTGTGTCCCAAACGCTAAATGTGGCTTGCTGTATGAGTGGTAATTCGCCTATACCTACGGCAAACCGCAAGCCAGGGCGTTCTTCCACGGCCTTACTTACAGAGGGTACTTTGCGCCAAAAGCGTACCAAATATTTTGTTTTGATGGTAGCACGGGTAATCACCGCAACGGGAGCTAACAGGTCAAAAGGCGCGCCGGATTGAAATGGAGTAAGCCCATCCCATTGTCCATGTGCCATGGTATTTTGCAAAAAAATGGTCTGAAATGTAGTAGAATGCGCTTTGTAACCTTGAAAAACAGGGTTTTCGCTAAAAAAAGTGACCGCAGAGGCTTCGGTATCCCATATTGCTAGAATGCCATAAACACCCCAATTAGCCTTGATACTAAACCCATTTTCGGCTCCAGAGCCTAAAAACTTGATGAATTGTAGTCCTTGTACTGTACCCAATCGCATTGGGGCTAATCCCATTTGACTCAATGCCCAAAAACGGTTACCCCAGCCCGAGAAGCGAAAAAAAGAAATTGTCGTAATTTGCATAAGGAATGAGATTTAAATAAAGGTAGAGATTTGGGGAGACGATTTTGTCACTATTAAGGCATGAAGAGGGCGTTTAGTGGGGCTAAACAACCGATGAATAACGAAAAGAGGGGCAAAATAAGGCCGCCAAATTTGTACCTTTATTTAAATCTCATTCCTATAAAGCGTTGTAACACTACAACGCCTTATAAGGTTTTGGTAGGCGCGCGATAAGGCTCAAAAGGAATGGTCATCAATCGTTTCAAATTAGAATGCTCTTCGGGTGCAGTATGGGTATCTATACCAAAAATAATTTTATCCTGCGGTAGCCATGCATACGTACGAAATGCGTGGTCCCATATTGAAAAAATATTTCCAAAATTGGAATCCGTATAAGGCAACATGTAGTGGTGGTGTACGCGGTGCATACCGGGCGTTACCAAAACCCACGACAAGATACGATCCAGTTTTTCAGGAAAAATAATATTGGCATGGTTGAATTGCGACAATGCCGCCGAAAAACTTTGGTACATCATAATGATCCACCAATCGGCACCAACAATGATGGCACCCGCGGTGGTGAATACAAACCGGAATACGCTCTCGCCTGGGTGGTGGCGATTGGCAGATGTGGTGTCCACGTTCGGATCAGTATGGTGGATCAGGTGAAAACGCCATATCCATTTTACTTTATGCTCCGTCCAATGCACAAAGTACGCACCGATCAAATCCAGTAAAAGCAACCCAAGAATCATGTATAACCATATTGGCATAGTGGGCAACCATTGCAGTACCCCAAAGTGGTTGGAAACAGCCCAAGCACTACCCTCTAACAACAAAAACGCCAGAAAAAAATTGACAATAATAGTCGTTAAAGTAAACAACAAATTGATGCCTGCATGTTGCATTTTGGCATAATTGCGGCTAAACATAGGAATCCCACTCTCTAGTAAAGAGAAAAAAGTAAGTCCGCCCACGAGTATGAGACTGCGGTGTGCAGATGGGATATGCTCGAAATAATGGATAATTTGCTCCATATTGCTATTTTTACTAAATAATATATATGCTACCGAATTAAGGTCGTAATGCTGAATGAATAAATTTTTGCAAGTTCAAGCCTACATTTTTTACCATTCCTTACAGCCACATTTTACCTCTATTTCTTCACTTGTTGCTTTTGGCAAATACCGATCCATTGCAATCAAAGCGGCATGCAGTAAAGCAGCAGTCGGGTCGTTTGTTTGGGATATAATGGGATAATACGCCGATTGAAAATAAGTAAAAGCGGCAAAAGTCTGGTTCAGTTCGTCGGGCTTATCAACGAAATAGGTAGCCCACTAGGGGCCGCTTCCGTTTTATTCCGTTCTTTGTTTTTTTGACTTTAACCGGTTCACTTGGAGAGCCGGGCGCATGGTAGCGGTTGTACGATACAATTGCATAGGTATAGTATTCGCCATCACGGAGGTTTTGATCCGCGAATTTCCAATCTTTTTCTTCCGCACCATAGGTTGTGATACCGATCAGGTTCTTTGGATCATCAAAATTGCCTAATTCGTCGCCATTGAACCTAAAAACACCAAAATAATAAGGCATTTCCTCATAACTAAGTATTTCGCAGGCATTCCAAGTGAGTTTGAGCGAATCGCGGTTGCCTTTTACCCTACAAAATTGTGCGGATACGGGCGGGGTTTTAAACTTCGTGGCCACTTGAGGAATAAAAGCAAGATTTTTGAATACCGTTTGGCGCAATGAATCCTGTACTTTTAAAGTATTGTTGAGGAGCGGCTTAGTAGAAAAGAATACACTGCCATTCACCCCAGGTGTCATGCGGTTGAGTTCTACTTGTCGGTTGGTTTGGTCGGCTTGGTTCCAGTTGGGGTCTTTGTAAAGTGTGCCGTTACCTACTTTATAGATCGCATGCCCGATGTACAATTGCTTGCCATAAGTATGCTTGCTCCACCAGTCCACCAGTGTACGGTAATCGGCAGCAGGGAAACCAATACTCCAATATATCTGCGGTGCCACATAATCAATCCAGCCTTTTTGTAGCCAATTGAGTACATCGGCATATAGGTCATCGTAGCAGGTAAGTCCGGCATTGGTATTGGAGCCATTTGGGTCACGGCTGGCATTGCGCCACACGCCAAATGGGCTTACACCAAAACGCACCCACGGTTTTATCGAATGGATCGTCTCGCTTACCCCTTTCATCAATTGGTTAATATTATCACGCCGCCAATCATAGATATTGGAAAATCCCCGCGGATTGGATACAAACTGGTCGTAATCATCAATAGATTGGCCAGGTTCGGGGTATGGATAAAAGTAGTCGTCGAAATGAATACCATCCACATCATACCGCACCACAATATCGCGTACTACATTTTCCAAATATTTAATTACCAGTGTATTTGCTGGGTTAAAATAGTATTTATTGCCGTATTTAAAGAACCATTGTGCTTTGCGTTCTTTGGAAAGCGAACGTAACGGGTGCGTTGGCGCAAGGCTGGCGGTATCCAAATCGGTGGTAGCGCGGTATGGATTGAGCCATGCGTGCAACTCCATGCGGCGTTCGTGAGCGGCTTTTACCATATATTCCAGCGGATCGTACTCTGGGGCAGGGCCTACTCCTTGTTTACCGGTAAGGTATTTACTCCAAGGAGCCAATGCGGTGGAGTATAGGGCATCAGCAGCGGGGCGTACTTGGACAAATACCGCATTCATACCCATAGATTTGAGTACGCTAAGGATACTATCAAATTCACTTTTTTGCTGTGCCACGGGAAGGTTGGGTGCCGAAGGCCAATCAATATTGGCCACCGAAGCAATCCATGCTCCGCGCATTTCTGCGATGGGAGGCAATGGCTTTATTTGTGCATTTACCCAGTTATGGAGTATAACCGATAAAAAAAGCAGGCTTAAAAGTCTTTTATTCATATTTTATGGATTGTAAGGAATTACATTAGCGTAAAAAGCACGTTTTTCGGTCTTATTTTGTCTAAGTATTTGGACATAATTAATTGCATAATTGAACGTAGGTATTTTTCGGCTAGATGAGCCATTTTTAAGGCAGATAGCGGTACTATCTAACGAAAAAATGGGGATATATGGGCGGAAAAGACCAAGTTCAAAATGCTAATTAATTGTGTCCAAATACTTATCATTCCTAAATTGGTTGTTGCAATTGGGGCAAATGTAAACAACTTATTAGATATACTCCAAAATTCGAGTTTCTATTCGTTGTAATGGATCTGTCGAAGTATCTCTTTGGAAAGTCCGTCCGGTTACTTTTTCGTATAGTTCGATATACCGATCACTGATTTCTGCGACAAACTCATCGGGCATCACGGGCATTACCTGCCCATCTTTACCTTGGAAACCATTAGCCATGAGCCATTCACGTACAAATTCTTTACTGAGTTGGCGTTGGCGTTCGCCTTTTTGTTGGCGTTCTTCGTAGCCATCGCCATAGAAATAGCGCGAACTATCGGGCGTATGTATTTCGTCCATCAAAACGATTTGGCCATTATGATAACCAAACTCGTATTTGGTGTCCACCAAAATTAAATTTTGTTTTGCAGCCATTTCCGTACCGCGTTGGAATAAAGCACGGGTATATCGCTCCATCGTTTCATAATCTTCGCGCCCCACTAAGCCTTGGGCCAAAATATCTTCTTTGGAAATATCTTCGTCGTGGCCTTCATCGGCTTTGGTGGTTGGGGTGATAATGGGTTCGGGGAAGCGGTCGTTCTCGCGCATCCCTTCGGGCATTACCACGCCACAGAGTACGCGTTTGCCTTCTGCGTAGGTGCGTGCGGCATGGCCTGCCAAATAACCACGGATCACCATTTCTACCCGAACTGGTTCGCACCGCTGGCCAATGGCCACATTGGGATCTGGGGTAGCGATGAGCCAATTGGGGCAAATATCGCGTGTCGCATCGAGGAAATAAGCGGCAATTTGGTTCAAAACCGCACCTTTATAAGGAATTGGGCGTGGTAAAATATGATCGAACGCCGAAATCCGATCCGATGCAACCATGATTAATCGGTCGCCAACGGAGTAAACATCGCGCACTTTGCCTTTGTAAAAGGCCGTTTGGCCCGGTAAATTAAAATTTGTAGATGGTATAGCCTGCATGTGAAATATTGAATGCACACCCGTGGTGGTGCAAGATGCAGCAAAGGTATATAAAATTGAAAGTTAGTGTGTATTTTTGTGTAATTATGGGATGGTTTTATAATGGAGTCCTATTTTCCGCTTAATTACTATACTTGCAGACTACTCGCTCTATTCAGTTAAGTCTTCTTGTTTTATACTTTTGAGCCAAACTAAATTCATATTGCATAATATAATCACATAAAGCGCCAATCTTGTCATATCTAGGTGAACTCCAAGCAATAAATTGATAAGTCTTTTTGTTACAATTTATTGCTTCTGGTCTATTGCCTTCTAAACAATACGTAAATCCGTCAAGAACATCTTCGCTACTTTTTTTGAATTGTTGCGCTGTCCAAAAGTTAAACTCGTAAATCATCTCCTCTAATTTATTCCAATCTTCTTCGTCAATAATTGCTTGATATTCGTTACAGTCTTGAAGATATCCTTCTTTTGTAATACACTTTACACTTAACAAATATCCAAAGTCCTTTTTCTCAAATTTTATGGACTGTCCAAATCCAAACGAGGAAAAAAATTGTAAATGATACGCACTATAATTGAGATCTTTAATCGGAGTTTCACCAAACCTTTTTATTAGTCTGTCTTTATACTCAAATGCACCTACCAAGAGGTTTGAGTCGATTTGTACATCTAAGTATTCTTCACCAATAAACTTTTCGCATTCTTCTTTTACTTGACAGGTAGATAAAAATATCAAAGCAAAGATGAGTGTGCAAAAAATTGACTTTTTATTTGCTGGGTATAATATTTTGGGACTAATCGCCATGATTTTATTTTTCTAATTGGATATTGGTATAACTGCCAATATTGAGTATTGGGTTATTAGCCTATTATTACAGTTTTTTTTGTTTTACTGTCGTCAATCCAGTAGATTTATTCCCCCGCTACCCCTGCTCCTTCAAAAACTGAGCAGCACCATCCAATTCTTCATAAAAATCTACCCCGTATTTGCGAATAATCGCATCTTTTAGGAAAACATATACTGGAACCTGTTCTTTTTTACCTTTTTCACAGGCCGCCGAGCAAATATCCCAGCGGTCGTAATTGAGTGCTTCAAAACCGACTTGCTCGTTTTTTTCTACCCGAATCGGGTACAACTGACAAGAAATAGGTTTACGGAAAGCCACGATACCATCGCGCCAAGCGCGTTCAATACCGCATTGCGCCACACCCAAGGTATCGAGCGTCATATAAGCGCAAGGGCCATTGTCCACTAGGGTAGTGCCCCATTCCTGCGCTTCTTCGTACCAAATATACTTGCCTTGGGCTTCAATAGCCGCAATACCCGCTGGCGACAAATAGGGCATTACCTGCTCAAAAATAGCATCCAGTTCGGCCAATTCGGCTTTTTCTAAGGGTGCGCCCGAATCACCTTCCCAGCAACATGCACCCTTGCAAGCCGAGAGGTTGCAAACAAACTGTTCGCTCACCACATCATCGCTCACCAATTTATCTTGTACTACAATCATTTGAGTAAAACACCATTTTTAACTTTGAAACGGATCGCGCGCATTTTCAAGAAATTTTCCATTGGATTGGATTCTAACACCAAAAAACTGGCTTCAAATCCATTTTCAATACGGCCTATTTTGCGCTCGGGGAAAATAGCGCGGGGTGTCGTTTCACACAATGCTTTGAGCGCAGCAGAGGTGTCCAAATCGCCCAAATTGAACCAATAAGTCACCTCCGAACGGATCGTGCGTTGCATATCATCGGAACCAATCGCTACTTTAACACCGGCAGCCATTAATTTGCGCAATTGTGCGCCTTGGTAAGTCAATACCTGCGGTTTTGGAATGCTGGTACTTTGCGCCCTCGAATATAGCGGAATAATAATCGTTCCTTTTTTGGCCAATAATTTAAGATCTGCGTCATTTAAGTCGTAGGCCGCTGTACTGCCTTCTCCAGTCCAATTATAACCGGGAAGACCCGCAATACCATCCACGCCCAATGCAACGGCAAGGCGTATATCACTCGCGTTTTCTACCCGCGCAAATACTTTCCAATCGGACTTGTGGGCTTTTTTTACCACGGCCTTGGCTACTTCGGCGGTGAGTCCTTTGCCCGGTTTTCCACCCGATTTTTCGGCATCAAGTAATGAAATACAGATGACACCAGGTTGTTGTGCTTTTATTTTGTCCCAATTTGCCGAAACCGCTTCTTTTGTATCGAGCAACCAATAGCCATCACCCAAGCCTTTGCGCATTTTTTCAATTTCGGCAGTACGTTTTTTTATTTCATTTAGGTTTACAATACCCGATGCGGCGGGTTCGTAGCGCATAAAGGGTTCGCCCAAGGTGCAAGTGAGTTCGCCATTGGCATAAGCGATATCGGGGCTTGGATTGAGCAATCTTTTGGCTTCTACCTTTTGGCGGCCTTCTTTGGTATTGCCCAGTGTTTGAACATAAAAAATGCCCTCGTTCAAATAGGCTTTCAAATTCATTTCTGGCGAAGGATGCTCTGTAAGGCAAGAAGAAAACGCATCACCCAATGGCGGAATTACCCAATGGTAGTCCAAATCAATCACCGAATCGATTTTAGAGGGTGCTTTTTTGCTCAATTTGCCGCCCACGCTGTACCAAGTAGCCGGTGTAAAATCAGAGCCATTGTACCAGTTGCCGTTTTTGAATTCGTAATTCTTTTGGGCAAATAGGGTTTGAGCAGTAATAAGAATAAGTAAAATTATGCGCATAGCGATTAAATATCGTTGCCTACCATTTGCGACGCCCGAGGGAGAGCGTGGTAGCGGTTAAAAACAGGGTTATGATGGAGATAAAATAGACAATATCGCGGGTGTCGAGCACGCCACGACTCATAGAATTATAATGGTACTGAATACCCAATGATTGCACAATATCGTCGGTGCGCCCGTAAAAAACAGGTAACTGACTCAGAAAATCAAAGGCTAAAAAAGTAAAAAAACAAAGAAAGGTAGCCAATACAAAGGCCACAATCTGGTTGTTGGTCAACGATGAGGCAAATACCCCGATAGCGACAAATGCCGCCGCCAAAAACACCAAACCAATATAAGAACCCATAATGCCACCCGAATCCAAATTGCCCGCCGGTGCTCCCAATTGATAAACCGTAATATAATACGTCAAAGTAGGTAAAAGCGCAAAAACAACGAGGATCAAGCACGCCAAAAATTTAGCCGAAACAATTTGCCAATCGGATACCGGACGTGTCACCAAAAGTTCAATCGTTCCAGTTTGTTGTTCTTCTGCGAGGGTACGCATCGTAACAGCTGGGATCAGGAACATAAAAATCATGGGTGACATGGAAAACAAGGTGTCCAAATTCGCAAAATTGCCGTCGAGCACGGAATAATCGGGAAAAACAAACATCACTAGCCCCATCAATACCAAAAAGGTACCGATGACCACATACCCGATCAGGGACGAAAAAAAGGTATTAATTTCTTTTTTAAGGATAGAGAACATGGCTGTTTTTATGCGGGTTGGTTGGTGAGTTGTTGGAATACATCTTCCACGCTATGCACTTCTTTGTGGAGTTCGAGTAGCACTAGGTTTTGTGCCACGGCAAATTGGAAAATATCGGCGCGTATATCGTGCTCCAAAGCAGCCATCAATTGCCAGCGGTTATCGCCCAGCGATTTGACCTGTTGCACGTGTTTAATCCCTTGGAGTGTGCGGGCATCTATTTTGCTTTTGAATTCGGCGGTGATAATGGTTTGCCCAGTAAAACGGTCTTTTAACTCCGAAATAGGCGAATCGGCTACAATTATACCTTTATTAATGATGATCGCCCGATCGCAAACGGCTTCTACTTCGCTCAAAATATGCGTGGACAAAATCACCGTTTTTTCTTTGCCTAAGTCCTTAATGAGTTGCCTTATTTCAATGATTTGGTTGGGATCGAGGCCCGAAGTAGGTTCGTCCAGGATCAAAACTTGTGGGTCGTGTAACATGGCTTGTGCCAATCCAACGCGCTGGCGGTACCCTTTGGACAATTGACCAATTTGCTTTTGGCGGTGCGAGGTAAGCCCCGTTCGTTCGATCATCAAATCGACTTGCTTGCGGGCTTGCGGTACTTTGTGCAATCCGGCGGTAAATTCGAGGTATTCCCGCACGTACATATCTTTATATAGCGGATTGTGCTCTGGGAGGTAACCCACGCAGCGTCTAGCGTCCATGGGATTATTGGTGACATCAAAACCACATACCTCGGCACTTCCTTCCGATTGCGGAATATAACCGGTAATGATTTTCATGGTGGTGGTTTTTCCAGCACCGTTAGGCCCTAAAAAACCTAAAACCTCGCTTTTGTTTGCTTCAAAGCTGACGTTGTCCACTGCGCGTTGCGCACCATAAATTTTTACTAAGCCATTGACCTTTACTGACATTGTAGTATGTTGTACGTTTCGGGGCGCAAAAGTAGTGAAAAAAACCGTCTTTCACGATAAATCTAACATTACTTCTTTCTAATCACCATTAAACCATCTCTCAGCGGTAATAACAAATTATCTACCCGTGTATCCTCGTGTACCATTTTATTAAAATTTCGGATGGCTACCGTCGTTGCCTCTTGGTCGTCGGTGAGTACTTTGCCGTCCCAAAGGATATTATCGGCCAAGATAAAACCACCGGAACGCGTACGGGACAAGGCCAGTTCGTAGTGTTTGGCGTAATCCAGTTTGCCAGCATCCAAAAAAACGAGGTCAAATATTTCATTGAGGACGGGAATTACCGTGGCCGCATCGCCGATATAGAGTTTTACTTTGTCGGTAAGCCCTGCTTTTTCCACAAATTTCTGGATGATATAAGCATGTTCGTCATTGACTTCAATCGTATGAACTTCTCCATCTGGCGGCAGGTATTGTGCCATACAAATAGCGGTATAACCCGTAAAAGCACCCACTTCAAGGATGCGCCGGGGCTGCACCATTTGGGTAATAAAAGACAATAACATGCCTTGGTATGGCCCCGAAAGCATTTGCGGACTAAGGGTGTGCAAATGCGTATATCGCTCCAGTTCGTCTAGTATCGGGTGTGGAGGCGTGGTGTGCTGAACGGCATAATCTAAAACTTGGTGTTGCACAGGATCAGTTCTTTTTAGGGTTAAATATTGGTTTTACCTCCAGTGAATCAATGGGGGGAACCAAAGGGGGCTGTTCGGGTTTGAACGGTCGCATTCGGTTAAGGGAATCGCGTAAGTCCGTTTGCGCTTCGGCGAGCAGCAACGAATCTACGGTTTTGCTGGCTTCGGCCATTAGACCATTTCGGCATTCCTCTCGTCTTTTTTTGGAAAACTCGGTGACACGTGCATCTACTTTTTGCCGAATAAGGACTTCCTCGCCTGAGCCACAAGCGGTAAATAGCAAAAGGAAAAATGCCGTTTTGAAATATTGCGCCATAATTTTTTTGTCCTAAAATTTGCGCAAAAGTACGGTAAATTATGGGGAATACTTCCAAATGATGGTTTGGTATTAGGTGTGGGGTATAGTGCGCCCCATAAATTGGACAAAATCCAGTAGTGACATATATTTTGCTATCGGCGTTTTTATCAGTAAAAGAACTATTCATTTCAATGCTGAACTTCTTATCAAATCAAAATTGTCAATTACGCTAATATCAACTTTAACAGTTAGAGGACGAAATCGAAGGGAGTCTTTTCCATTAAATTCAAGCCGATGAAAAGAACTATCTCCCATCTTGTTGAATAATAGCAATGTGTCATTAAAAAGTCGATAATTCCAAAGCAATTTTTGAGACTCAAGAGGATAAATTTCTTCAATCACAGACCCATCTATGCTCAACGCAATATTTGAATATTTAGGAGAAATCCAATATCCATAGATTGAGTTCAATTTCCTGTTTTTAGGATTAGTACATGCGAAAAATGCGGAAAAGAGCAATATTTTAGTTTTAGTCATTGTTTTTTACCATTTTTACCTACGGAATATTCTATCTGTTTAGTTATTTGGGAAAAAAGCTAATACACGTAGAAACCAGAATATACTATTTTATTTTTACTTATTACAATATCCAAAGAGTATTCTAGTATAAAATCAGTAGATCCGGAACGATTTTTTTCAGCACGTACGTAGTAGATATATTCGATAGATTTATCTTTTTCAACGATGACACGATTAGGGCGACCAAACGTATTATGCAAAAATATTGTGTCCCGCCCCAAAAGGTATCCATTTATTGATCCAGGTGTTTTATAAAAAAAGTCTAAATAAATACAATATCGACTACCATTCGTCCCAAAGGTATCCAGTTTCCATTGTGTTACAGAAGTGGAATCAATTACTATACTAACATTATTTTGAGATCGAATTGTACTGCAATTAATAAGGCTCAAAATTAATAGTATTATAACAAAAGAAATAGTATTATTCATTTTATGATCGGTTATGTAGTTAAGTATTTGGACACAATTGATCAATCCTGCAAAACAGTAATTCATTATTAGACATTATTTACAAGTTCTTAAATACGGCCATGGCCATAGCATTTAAATACAAATTATCTACTTTATCGCTCCTACCAGCGCAACAAAACAGACGACCAGTTGCTCACTATTTCGCTCCTCAGCATTTTTACCGTATAATATCCATCGTTTTGCCATTTTTTTACACAAAGATGAAAATCTATTTCAAACTATTTCGTTTGGGAAAGGTTCGATAGTGCATCCACACTATTTTAATTTAGTCGTGTAGCAGAACAAGTTATTGTTTACACGTTTGTAAGTTAAAATGACAAGCAATAATTTGGGAATAATTCCTTAAATTTGTGCAACTCTTTAGTTTATCTTTTCCTTTATCATTTGCGCATCAAGAATTGCCACATTTTTTGATTCCGATTTTTAGGTGCGCCCAAAATATCCTGCTTATGCAACCGAAACCGATCAAATCTTCGCAGTCTATTGGCAATGTTTTTATCAGCGTCATTGCAGGGATTGTTTTTTTTATTGGCCACGCCACAGCACAGGTACCTTTTACCTGCGAAGATCAATTTTTTCTTACATTCACCAATGATGATAAAACTTCGCTCAATGAAGTCATTATCGACCCTATTTCCAATGCTGTTGTATTCCAAAGTATTGATAATAACCTCAACTACACCGTAAATGCAATCGGTTACCGATCTACTGATAATTTTATTTATTGCATAGATCCAGGTACGCGCAACCTGATCCGCATTGACGCTACAGGGAATGCTCAGATCCTTAAATTTTTGCCACTGGATGCTTTTACTGCTTATTTTGCGGGAGATATTTCGCCGGATGGTAAATACTTGGTTCTTATTGGTACGGTGAGTTTTACCAATGGCACATCTAAGGCTGCTGAACTGGTAAAGATTGACTTGGAAGATCCGAATTATAGTTTCTCTGTCATTCCAATGAATACCGATGCGCAAATTTTGGATATCGCCTTCCACCCCACTACCGATGTATTATATGGTTACGATTCAAATGGACAAAAACTAATCCGCATCAATATCAATACGGGAGCAGTTACGTCCCCATTCCCTAAGCAGCAAGCACCCGTTACCACAGGTTCGCTTTTTTTTGATGCTTATGGCAACCTTTTTGCGTATGGAAGCACAAGCGTATTTGGCGATCAAAACCGCTTATTTGAAATCAATCCCGATTCAGGAGTTGCCAGATTGCTCATTGCAGGTGAAGCAGCTTCTTCGTCGGATGGTTGTTCCTGCCCCTATACCGTGGAATTACTCAAAACAGTAGTACCCGAAGTAACATCGCCTTGTTCCAATGTTGAATATACCTTTGAATTTGTGAATAGTTCGCGCCGCCCGCATGTAGGTATGCGCTTTGAGGACAAATTACCTACCGGTTTTACGTTTGTAGCCATCAAAGATAATCCGCTCAATGGCAATGTAATGAGCCAGCCAGGGGACGATTTCTTTTTACTCGATAATTTCAACCTCCCAACTGGAAACCATAAATTGACCATTATTGCCAACGTAGGCGACCAACCCGCCGGTAAATACAGCAATCAAGCGGTGCTGTATAACCTTCCTTCTTCTTTAGGTAGCCAACGTTTATCAGACAATCCAAAAACCTTGGTAAAAGATGATAGTACCGTGGTCACTATTGTGGCATTGCCTTTTGATGCTATTGATGCCAATACAGCCTTGTGTAATGGCGCAACAGATCTCCGATTGGATGCGACGCAATATTCAGGACAACTGGGTGATTTAATTCAATATTCATGGCCCGATGGTAGTGACAAGCCTTATTTTGACGTGAGTAGCCCAGGCGAATATGAAGTAATGATGAAAGTAGGTTGTGATTCTGCTCGTGTGGTGTATAATGTAATTGCTTCTGATATTTCGGTTACTTTAGCGCAAACGTCGTTCAATATTGCCTTAGGAGACAGTATTATGTTAGAGGCCACTAGCACCAATACGGGTACGACCACAATATACAAATGGAACAGTGAAGAAAGTTCTTCTATTCGCTGTAATTCTTGCCCCGAAACTATTGCACGGCCATTTAACGATCAGACTTATACCATACAAGTATCCAATGAATTGGGCTGTACTGATACTGCTCAAGCACGGGTAGTCGTACAAAAAGACCTCAATGTTTATTTCCCAAATATATTTACACCTGGCAGTTCGGATAATAATGGATACTTTAGCGGGTTTGGGGCTCCATTTACGATTACAGAGCGTTTTGCGGTGTATTCTCGTTGGGGTGAAAAAATGTTTGAATCTAACGGTGCAGCTTTGAACGATCCCTTATTAGGTTGGGACGGCACATTTAAAGGACAAATCATGCAACCTGGTGTGTATATCTGGGTGGCAGATGTGCTATTTTTAGATGGAAAAAAAGCGCGGTATGCTGGGGATGTGACGCTTGTGCGTTAGGAGGCATCCCCTCTTCCCGAACGATCCACGACGGTAGCACTTGCCTGTTGCGTACTAAACATATATACGTCTTGTACATTTACATGTGCAGGACGAGAGGCAATAAACCATATTGCTTCTGCTACATCAGTAGCGGTAAGTGGTTGGAAATCGCTGTATATTTTGGCTTTTTCGGTATCACCATCGAAGCGATTAAGTGCAAATTCGGTGTCTTCAACATGCCCTGGACTTACTTGGCTTACCCGAATGCCAAACTTATATAGGTCAAAACGCATCGACTTTGTAAGGGCTTCTACGGCAAATTTGGTAGCACAATACACATTACCATTAGGATATGCTTCTTTCCCTGCGGAAGAACTGAGGTTGACAATATGCCCTTTTCGACGCTCCACCATACCCCTTGAAATAATTTGAGAGACATACAGCAATCCTTTGATATTGGTATCGATCATGGTTTCCCAATGCTGTAATTCTCCTTCGTGTATTGGTGCAAGTCCTTTTGCCAAACCAGCATTATTAATAAGAATATCAATGGCACGCCAGGATTCTGGCAATTGGGTCAAACTCCCTTCCACAGCACGTTGGTCGCGTACATCAAATACCAATGGCAATACTTCCACACCGAAATTGGTCTCTAATTGGTTGCGCAAATCAAATAAAAGTTCGACACGTCGCCCGGTTATGATCAACCGATAGCCATGCCTTGCAAATTCAATGGCTGTTGCTTTACCTATACCCGAAGTGGCACCTGTAATCAAAACTATTTCGTTACGCTGTTGTGGAAAATGGGGCGCAGTGGTTGTTTCTGGTACTGTTTCGTTAGTTAATGTGGGTTGATATTGTAGCGCAATATCTGTTGCTTGTTCGGGTGTGACGGGTTCTGGTTGTACCGCACTTAGTATTGTACCAGATAAGGGTTCGCTTGTTGTTGTTGTAATCTCTTCTCCGGCGATTATATCGCTGGTTAAATCATATTTCGTTTCTTCTTCTTCGTTTTGCTCCAATATTGCTACTGCTGCTTGTTCCGGCACTACTACCACTTCTGGTTCTAATGCTGGTATTGCTACTACTTCTTGTGGTTGTTCAGGCATTATTACGACTTCGCCTAACGTGGTTAATCGTGCTATTATTTCTTGGTCATCAGGAATTTGTGCAAGTGATTTTTTTAAATACGCAATACTGGTTTCCGTATAGCCTGAAAGTTGTTCACTGGTCATCAATCCCAGTTTTCTCCAAATTCCATTCAGATTAGGGTTGTTTTCTGCGGCCCTGTCCCAGCAATATTTAGCCATCAAAAAATCGCCATCATTGAAGGCACTGTCGCCCGCTGCTTCGTATGCATTAGCGTCATTTTCGCTATTTTCTTCTTCTGTCCCCAGTTCAGTTGTTTGCGCTTTTTCGTATTCCTGGCGTAGTTGTTCATGGTTGGGATATTGCTCCAATGCCACCCGGAATACCTCTAAGCCCAATTCCCTATTGCCCCGTGCTATCCAAGCCAAGGCATCTTTGATGGTATGCTGTATTTCGTTTTCGCGGTAATTACCCTCTTCGGATTCAGGTAATTCCTCTGCTGTTGTTTGATCTATTAAATGAGTAGAAGGATCAAATTTGAACACATCACTAAACGATGTTTCCGCTACGGGCGGTATTGCTATTTCTTGTGGTTCAATGGTGGGTTGCGCGACAAATTCTTTTACGGGGTCTTGAAGCACAGGAACAATCGGTTCTGCTGGTCGAAACATCACCGGCCCACCCATTGGCATAGCCGTAGAGGCCTGAGGGCTTTCGTGTTCTTGTTCGGGCAATATTGGATTGTTACCAACAATGGGTTGATACGGTATTCCTAGTAATTTGTATATTTCACTAAAACCCGAAGCACTCAATATTTCCCATTTTCTAATATCTGAATCGCGGAGTGCGGAGATAAATTCGCCTGTTTGATCGGCTATATCGTGTATAACCTGTTGATAAAGGAACAATGCTGGCTGATCTTGGGCATTGGCATGATTATACTGGTCACTAATGGCCAAGTAATTTTGTTGCCAATAATTCATATATTGAATTGCATTTACTACACGGTCAATATGCGTTTCAACGGGCAACGTTACGCCATTTTCTATTTTAATACCATTCGCAATAATTGCAATTACGCGATTTTGACGCATCAAAGACAACAACATAGCCAATGCACCAGACATACATTGCTCTGTTTTCATAAAATTATCCGTGATCAGGAGTAAAACTAGACCTTCTGTATCTGCTAGACTATGCATGAAGGATCCAGTTTCGGAATAATCGCTATCCGAATGCCTTATACATTGAATATTTGGGAGTTGATCCTCTAAAATATCAGCAAGATTTGAATTGAGGTGGCAAAAGGCCAAGTGTATCTGTGTCATGTCTAACTAAAGAGTTAACTGTTGTACGAATGCCTTAAATTCCGCTTTAAAATCGTCATATTTACTCGTTGCTGGGCCATCAAAGCCCGTATGAACGCGTCGAATTTTACCTTTTTTGTCAATGATAATCATAGTTGGAAACGCAATTACTTTATCCAATACGGGAAAAACAGAGGCAGCCTCCTCCTTGTTGGCTTTGCCGGCATATACAATATCATGCGAAAGTCCCATTACTTTACGGTATTGTACCAACTGTGCATTGGCTGCAGCAATATCTTTATGGCGTTCAAAAGAAGCACCTACAACGTGCATTTGTTGCGCAAGTTCGGGGTTTTCTTTTAAAAAATCGCGTAAAAAGATTTGCTCATCTCTGCAATTGGGACACCAAGTCCCCATAATTGTCAGGACGGTGATTTTATTATTGAAAGATGCGCTAGGGTATTGAAGGACTTGCCCATCGGGAGTATTGAATTTGAAAGATAAGGTTTTCCCCTCCACTAAATGTGTTAAGGTATCAGGGCTACCGAGATCAAATTTATTATCGCGCCAAGCGTTCCAAAGGCTTGGTTTCCCTTTACCTGATCTGAATTCCCCAATTAAACTATCCTTCGCAATATTGCCCGAAAACAAAAATGCGTGGCTACCATCAAAGCAGGATAGCCAAAACTTGCGCCCTTGCACCGTTCCTTCCAAAAAACGATAATCCCCTGTTTCGGTGCGAAAAGTACCCGATAAGTGATTACCATCCTGCGTAAATTCTGCCACTGCTTTTTCAGGTGTATCGCTATTGATATCAAAAAGGGTAGCCCACCGACCCGAAATATCGCCGGTTGGGGGTACTTTGAGCGAGGTAAATCGGTATGGCCTTCCGGCATCTGCCACAAAGGGAATGCGATAATTATCCTTGGTCGTAACACACCAATAACCCTGCATAACAGCCCCACGTACTTCTGCATGGATATAACTTTGATATTCGGGAAAATAAAAATTGTAGGTATCCCGTGCAGTAGTGCGATCCTTGCCAAACCTGATACTATCACATTTGATGCGTTCAGTACCGTTGATAAAATCGATATAAAATTTTTCGGGTGTCGTATAGGTTACCTCAAAATTGAAGGGTAATTCGCCCGGTTTGAATTGGTCATAAACGATAGAGATACTATCCCTTTTTTGAGTTGGCGGAAAATATGGCTTTTCTAAAACTAAAACGCCACGCCAAATACCCGGGGCAATGAGTTTAAAGGTGTTATCTACTTGTAAACAGGCAGATAGACTAATCGTTAGGGCGACGAACCCAATCAAAAATAGTGTAGTATTTTTCATATTATTTGCACAAAAGTAGGAAGTATTTTTCGACTTATCCGATTTTTTCCAGTGTTTTAATTACCAAAATAGATGCAGTTTGTTCCTAGTGAAACAAACGATGGATTTGTCTTGGAAATAAGGCTATTTCCAAGGCAATCAGAAGATCGGATAAGTATCTGTGTACCTGTTAAAGCACCATTTACTTTACTTTAAAGGTAAAAATATCGGCAGCAGAAATTAAAAATTCGCTTACCCAATACGACATAAATGCAATTAATATAATCAGCATATTTAGGATAAAATTTAAAAAAGGATTTAAAAAAAGTAAGTACTTGTAATTAAACGATACTTGCGCTTTTGCAAATGACTACTACTCAACTTGTTAGAATAATCATCGTTTATTACTACTTATCTTCCAATAACTGTGCCAAATTTTAATATTACAGGTGCGATCAACATTGCCACCGTTCAGAATGACCGTCAAATTTACAAACAAAAAATGTTTTTAAAATAAAACTTTTTGTTTTTTTTATAAAAACATTTTACCTTTGCACCATCATGGCAAAAAAGAAAAAAACAATTGAAACGGAAAATGAACTCTTATCGGAGTTGATTAATCATCCGCATGACAAATATTTTAAGATCGTCCTTTATTGAACAAAACTGGAAAGAATTCCTTATTTTTGCACCAACTTTTCCAGATCAAGCACTATTGGCGCGTGTTTATAACGCAACAATATTATACTTAGGTCGCGTTTCAGATAATTTCAATCAAAAACTAAAAAATATGGATACCTTACTCACTACTACAGAAAAGGAGCAGACACTACCTTATGTACTGCAATTGTACAAAGAATGGCTAGAGAAAGGATTGGAACAAGGATTGGAACAAGGATTGGAACAAGGTATGATAAAACCGATTTCTACTTTTATGAAAAAAAACCCATCGCTAACAAATGAGCAAATTGCCGACATTTTTGATGTTTCGGTAGAAATGGTTAAGGAAATTCGTGAAAAACTAAAATAAAGTACCCTGTTGTCCCGGTGCTATAATTTCGGTAGGCACTCTAACTATCACCTCGGGCATTACGGCTTCAAACCGTTCTGCTACATAACGCGCAAGTTCGGGTGATAATAAATTATCGGGTTCATGCGTAAAAAAATACACAGTTTTTAAACCCTGCCCTACCCAATCCCGAATACGCTCTGCCCAAGCATCTACCCTTGAATAATCCGTAGCATGTAGTCCATTTCCTACAAATCGAATCATGGCGCAATTCGTAGCGAGCCTTGAGTGACACACATCCCGCCGCCCCGATACATCTGTGATAACCCCACAGCTGCCTGTATGCTCCAATAATTCAAAAAAAGCATTGTCGATACCGTCTTTCCCAAAAAAATACTCATGTCGGACTTCTACTGCAAGTGGTATATAGGCCGGCCATTTTTCAATAAATCGGGCAAGTACTGGCAAGTGCTTCGGTTCAAAATACGGTGGTAATTGTAAAAAGCAATACCCCATCTTTGAGCCAAATACGCGCATTTGCTCTACAAAAAAGCGTAAATCGCTGGAAGATAGCCCTAAATCTCGCGCATGACTGATGGTTTGAGGAACTTTGGGACAAAATTTAAAATCATCAGGTGTATCCTCGCACCACCGTTGTATGGTAGTGGTATCTGGTATCCGATAATGCGTCGTATTATGTTCAATCGTATTAAACTGCCGCCCGTACGCTTTCAAATAATCGCGCTCTTTTGTGCCCGCTGGATACCATTTCCCTACCCATTCCTTCATATTATACCCAGTAGCCCCAATATAAATTACAGGGGCGGCAGTGCTATGCTGCTTTTGTAATACCTGCGCATTACCGATATAATCTATGGGCAAAGAAAAATCTACATCATCTACATTCGCCAGTTTCCCAAATTCCATTTTATCTATATTGAATTAAAAAATATTTTTTTTTGTCAAAATTTAACACACGCGTCTCAAGTATTGCCACTATTTTTGTATTGGTTAACAAAGGTAGTTCATTTTGTAAAGACAGAACGATCAAAATATTAAACCTAACCCGTTCATAAAACGCCCCTAGTTAGACCAAAACAGTCCATAACTCCATCAAACCAAGTAATTTTTTTGCCTTAAACAATTTTTTTTTATTCGTTATCAAATTTTATTAGTTCATTTGCCATCAGAATCAGATTGCCTATATCTGATATAATGCTCATCTTTGTTCTGAATCTATCAACCGAGTCTCGTATGAAGCAAGTTTACAAGCTAATTAATTTTACAATTCTGGCACTCCTTTTTAGCGTTGGGTTATCCGCGCAATCTACAATCAAAGGCAAAGTAGTCGATGCCGAAACAGGCGAAGACCTTATCGGCGCTGCCGTGGTAATACAGGGCATTGGCGGGGGTGCCAATACTGATTATAATGGCGAATTCATTATTAAGGCCACACTACCCGTGCGTTTAAAAATTACTTATACGGGTTATACCCCCTCTGAAATTTCCGTCAGCGATGCTGCCCAACGCATTGAAGTTCGCCTCAGTTCCAGTTCGATCGTGATGGAAGAACTGGTCATCAAAGGCCAACGCATCGACGATAAGCAAAAAGCGGCACCGCTCACCGTTGAAAACCTAGATGCTATCGCTATTAAAGAAACAGCAGCCGTGAGTTTTTACAATGGTCTTGGCAACCTAAAAGGCGTTGATATGACAACGGCATCTTTAGGTTTTACCGTTATTAATACACGCGGTTTTAACTCTACTAGTCCGGTGCGCTCCTTACAAATCATTGATGGGGTGGATAACCAAGCACCTGGCCTCAACTTTTCTTTAGGTAACTTTTTGGGTGCCAGTGATTTGGATGTAAATAAAGTTGATCTGGTAGTAGGTGCTTCGTCTTCATTTTATGGCCCGAACGCCTTTAATGGTGTTATTTCGATGGAAACAAAAAATCCATTTATTCAACGGGGGTTATCGGTTTCATTAAAAACAGGGGAACGTAATTTATTAGAAGGCGCGTTCCGTTGGGCCGATGTTGTAAAAAACAAGGAAGGTAAAGCCTTTATGGCTTACAAGGTGAATATGTTTGGCCTACGTGCTAACGATTGGGAAGCCGATAACTATGATCCAGTCACTGGTTCAGAAGGTAATCAGGTATTCCCAGATATTTCAAAAAACCCTGGTGGTTATAATGCGGTGAATATTTATGGAGATGAACCTAATGCATCTTATAATTACTCTACGTTGTTTGATAGCCGCGCGGGCTTGAACTCATTTACGCGCCAAGGTTATAAAGAAACAGATTTGGTGGACTATAATACACGTAACCTAAAAGCAGGTGCGGCGTTACACTTCAGGACTAAACCTTCCCTAGATTTTGAATCACCAGAACTTGTTATTGCCTCTAGTTTTGGAACAGGGACAACTGTTTACCAAGGTGATAATCGCTTTAGCTTGCGTAATCTGCTCTTTTTTCAAAATCGGATCGAATTTAAGAAAAAAGATAAATACTTTATCCGTTTGTACAGTACCAACGAGGATGCTGGAGACTCCTATGATCCATACTTCACAGCACTGCTCATGCAACGCGCACAAAAAACACCAACGCAATGGAAAAATGATTATGAGTTTTGGTGGATTCGTAACGACCTTGGATCGGTATTCAAAAAAATGAAGGAAATGGGTTATGGCCCAGGAACTGATGCTGAAGCACTTAAGCAATGGCAAGTGGATAATGCTGATTGGCTAGCGCAACAACACCAAAGCGCAACAGAATATGCCAATAGAGCAAATCAGAATACTTCCACTCCAGCCTTTTATGAACCGGGTACAGCTCGCTTTGATTCTTTGTTCAATTCTATCACTTCGCGTAAAAACACAGAAGGAGGTACGCGTTTCTACGATAAATCTGCGCTTTATCATGCACATGGCGAATACCGCTTCGCCTCAAAATTCTTTGATGATGCTCGGATTGGGGCAAATGGTCGTATGTACCGCCCTGTTTCCGATGGTACCATTTTTAGTGATAGTATTGAGCGTATTACTAACCTTGAATTTGGTGTTTATACTGGCGCCGAAAAGCAAGTAGGTGATTTTCGCTTCTCCGCAACCGTGCGTGTGGATAAAAACCAAAATTTTAATTGGTTGGCGACCCCGGCGGCTTCTGTTGTGTGGCGACCACGCGAGCAGGATTTTATTCGCTTCTCTTTTTCTTCTGCCATCCGCAATCCAACACTCACCGACCAGTACCTCAACCTTCGTGTAGGTCCAGCTACTTTGGTGGGCAATCTCAATGGATTTGATAGTTTAATTACCATAGAATCATTTAATGACTACCGTAGTGATTTAAATCCTAATCCAGATCGTCTAAAATACCTTAACTTGGGGCCAATTCGACCAGAGAAGGTAAAGACCTTTGAAGTGGGTTACCGCACAACCCTATTTAATAAGGTATATCTTGATGCTGGCTATTATTACAATATTTATCAAGACTTTATCGGATACAATATTGGCCTAACTGTCGATTTTGTGCCTATTTTGGTGATCCCTGATTATAATACTTTAGAGGTGTGGCGTGTTGCATCCAACGCGTCTCAAACGGTTACCACACAGGGCTTTGCACTTGGATTGAATTATTATTTTGCTAAATATTTTATGGTACAAGGTAATTATAGTTTCAACCGTTTAAATACTGCAGAAACAGACCCAATTGTACCCGCGTTTAATACACCAAAGCATAAATTTAATTTGGGTTGGTCGGCACGCGATATTCCATTAGGAATGGGTAGCCGGAAAAATGTCTGGGGTTTCAATATCAACTATAAATGGATTGAAGGCTTTATTTTTGAGGGATCGCCGCAATTTACAGGTAATATTCCAACCTATTCATTGATGGATGCCCAAATTAACTGTACCATTCCACGCATCAATTCAACGCTTAAACTCGGTGCATCTAATGTATTAAACAATAAACAGTTTCAA
Source organism: Chitinophagales bacterium (assembly GCA_043764095.1). Classification (GTDB taxonomy): domain Bacteria; phylum Bacteroidota; class Bacteroidia; order Chitinophagales; family Saprospiraceae; genus M3007. The sequence goes on along the minus strand of JAYUKX010000074.1, from coordinate 27,048 downwards.
GTATATGGCGGCCCCCGAATTGGGCGCATGGCTTACTTGAGCCTGCTCTATTCTTTCCAGAAAAAAGATTAAATAATATATATTTCAAACACACTAATTTATAAACTTTTCTGCATTTCATGAAAAAATTTACTTTTCTAGCTCTCTTAATGGCTATCTGCTTGTCTTCACTACAAGCACAGGTGCGATACCTCGATCAAGTATTCACACAAGCCTCCGTTACTACTACCGCTTATGGTAATAATTATTCGGTAATTACTTTATCTGCATTAGGACATACTGCTCCACTGCCACAGCGTGTAGATGTATATACACCTGTTGGCGATACTGCAACCAACCGCCCATTGATTATTTTCCTTCAAACGGGTAATTTTTTACCTATTTCAGTGAATGGATCTTGCGGAGGTACTATCATAGACTCCTCTAATGTAGAGTTTGCGACACGCCTTGCAAAGATGGGCTATACTGTGGCGGTAGCCACTTACCGCCTAGGCTGGCGTCCCGATTTACCACAAGAATTATTAAGGCGTTTTACTTTGATCAATGCGGCTTACCGCGGTGTTCAGGACGTACGCTCTTGTATTCGTTTCTTCCGTAAAACGGCAGCTGCTGGAGGTAATCCGTATGGTATTGATCCAAATAAAATAATTGTATGGGGACAAGGCACTGGTGGCTATGTGTCTATGGCCGCTGCTTATTTGAATACCTATAATGAAATTTTGACTACTTCGGATCCAATGAAATTCCTGCTTCCAACTGCTGCGGGTAATATTCCAATGGTAATTCCTGCTTATAATGGAGATGTGAATGGATTCCCACCGGCTGGTCAAACGGTATGTACAGTAGACGCTGCTTATGCTGCGGCTACAGGATTTCCTGTTGGCGATACCCTTTGTACCATCCAAAACGCTGGTTATCCATCCAATTTCAACCTTTGTGTCAACATGGGTGGAGCACTTGGTGATAGTACTTGGTTGGACGCAGGTGAAGTACCTTTAATTTCATACCACGTACCTTCTGATTTCTTTGCGCCATGCCAAACAGATGTACTAAATGTACCTACTCCTACCGGCCCTCAGCCCGTAGTAGAAGTAACAGGTTCTTGCGGTTTGCAGGATATCATTGAGGCAAACGGCAATAACAAAATTTTCAAATTTGTACCCGCATCACTCGATCCTTACAAAGTAGCAGGATACAGTGGTTTCCGTCCATTTAGCGGTACTCCAGCCAATTCAAGTTCTCCTTGGGAATGGAGAGGAGGTCCTAACCCTGCACCACCATCACCATTGGCTACTTGTAACAATGACGCAGTATCTTCGCGCAAATACATCGATACAATTGTTGGCTATTTCGCACCACGTGCTTGCTTAGCACTTGCTTTGGGTTGCAATTTCTCTAAAGTAAACGAAATCAATAGCGCAGAAATTGGTCTTTCTGTTTCTCCAGTACCAGCGGTTGATGCTGTTATGTTCCAAACAACAGAAGAGCCAATCCGCTCTATCTATGTTTATGATCTCAGCGGTCGTTTGGTAAAAGCACACACTAATATCGATAGCAATGTGTTCCGTATGGAGCGCAATACGCTTGGTAATGGTTTGTATATCGCTGAATTACGGTTCGATAAGGGCGCTGCTCGTAGAAGGATCGTTTTTACCAATAACTAATCAATTCTGATGTAAGTATTTAGACACAATTAATTATGTCCAAATACTTAATACTTCGGCTTTGTAGGTTTTGTGCATGAAAATCGTATGATATCACCATAATCTATGCCCAAAACCTAACGACGCTCAGTATAAAATAGCAAAGGCTGCCATAAGTATTATCTTGTGGCAGCCTTTTCCCCCCCCTACCCCCTTCCTTATTATGAAAAAAATTACTTTCCTTATCCTTTTAGTGGCATCTTGCTTGTCATCACTACAAGCACAAATGCGTTACCTCGATCAAGTATTTACCCAAACTTCCGTCACCTCTATGGTATATGGTAATAACCACTCGGTCATTACATTATCGCAGTTTGGGCATACTTTGCCTATTCCACAGCGGGTAGATATATACCGACCCAAGGACGATGCTGCCACCAATCGCCCTTTGATTATTTACCTCCAAACGGGTAATTTTCTTCCCCTCTCCATAAATGGCACGTGCACCGGAACGATCACCGACTCCTCCAATGTAGAGGTGGCTACACGCCTTGCAAAAATGGGTTATGTGGTAGCAGTGGCTTCGTATCGCCAAGGCTGGCGCCCCGATTTGCCAATACATTTGCTCGTGCGCTTCACCTGGATCAATGCGGTTTATCGTGGTATGCAAGATGTACGCTCCTGTATCCGTTTCTTTCGTAAATCGGTAGCCGAAGGAGGCAATCCTTATGGTATTGATCCCAATAAAGTAGTCGTATGGGGACAAGGTACCGGTGGTTTTGTCTCTTTAGCAGCGGCTTATTTGAATAATTACGAAGAACTATTGACCACTTCGGACACTTTGCAGTATATGCTCCCAACCAGTAATGGTAATGTTCCGATGGTTAATCCTATTTATAATGGCGATATTAATGGATTTCCGCCTGCGGGTCAAACAGTGTGTAAAGTAGATGCTGCTTATTCCGCTGCAACAGGATTTCCACTAGGAGATACGCTTTGTACAAGCCAAAATGCTGGATATGCCTCCAATTTTAACCTTTGTGTCAATATGGGTGGTGCGCTCGCCGACAGCACATGGCTAGATGCAGGTGAAATGCCTTTGATTTCTTATCATGTACCTACGGATTATTTTGCGCCATGCCAAACGGATCAGTTGGATTTAGGGGCAATGTGTTTGGCTATTCTACCAATTGTAACCGGTTCTTGTGACTTGCACGATATTATTGAGCAAAATGGCAATAATAGTATTTTTGAATCAGTGCCTGCGTCCAATGACCCATACAAAGTAACTGGTTATAGCGGTTTTCGCCCATTCAACGGCACACCAAACAATTCTAATGCGCCTTGGGAATGGAGAGCAGGGCCCAACCCCCAACCCCCTAGCCCATTATCACTTTGCAACAACAATGCAGCATCTTCGCGTAAATACATCGATACTATTGTCGGTTATTTTGCACCACGGGCTTGCTTGGCACTCGATTTGTGCAGTTTTTCTAAAATAAATGAGATAAATAGTGCCGAAATTGGTCTTTCCGTTGCTCCAGTACCTGCGGTGGATGCCATTTTATTCCAAACAACAGATGAACCCATCCGCTCTATTTACATCTATGACTTGAATGGCCGATTGGTAAAAGCACACACCAATATCAACAACAATGTATTCCGTATGGAGCGCAATAGCCTCGTAAATGGCCTTTATATTGCTGAATTAAAATTTGATAGCGGCTTTGCTAAACGCCGGATTGTATTTACGAACAACTAAATTTGCTATGTTAGGGTAAAAAAAACGGTCACAAGATGTTAAGCTTGTGACCGTTTTTTTTATGCCTAATGAATTAAAAAATCAATCATTCAAATCCATACTCACCATCAGCGCCAAACTCATAAAAAACAAAGAACCAATCTTGTCTGTTTCCACAAAATCGTTCATCAGCATGAGCAGTACAATCAAGACAAAACAAAGCAATGCAGACAGTAATACCTTTTTACGCCAAGGCGTTTTCAACCTGTGGTAAATCCGTTGCCCCTGCGCCATCGCAAAAAAACATAGTCCGATAAATACCGCCGCCCCAATAAGTCCTTGCTCTACCGCCGTCATCAAAAAATAATTGTGCATTCCCGATCGCTCTGGGTTATCACTTACATACGTTTGAAAACTATTTACGGTGTAATCCTTATAAAAACCATAAAAATTGCCCGGACCAAAACCCGACAATGGCCGTTCTTTGAGCATTTGGCTGGCTGCTACCCATCGGTAAACCCTTTCCATCACCGAAATATCCTCTAAGCGAGTCGTTGCCTCCAATAAATTTTCAAACCGTGTATGCGTCACCGTCCGTTCAAAATCGGGCGCAAATAACAACCAATTGTCCCGATAGGTCACAAACGATATAAACAAGGCCATCAAAATAGATGCCGCCACCAAACCCGCCTTTACTGCCTTCCAACGCACCAAAAAATAGATAAATATACTCGCCACCAATGCCCCATAAGCCGCTCGGGTATAAGCAAAATTGATGCCTACCAATAAAATAACAATCCCTAAAGCCAAGGCCCACCATGCCAGCGACCAACGCTTATACCAATACATCGCAAACCATATAAATGGCATAAATACAGCCATGATACAAGCATACATTACGTGGTTACGGTAAAATGGAGATAGCACAGAATTGACCGATTCAAAGGTAAACCCCTTGAAATAATGCCTAAAAATGACCGTAATGACTGTAAAAACAAGGGGTAGGTAAAACCACCAGACCATTTTTTTTATATCGCGTTCTTCCTGCAAAAATCGACCTGCCAAAAAATAAAAAACGATCACATACCAGCCCTTGGCCAGCATAAACTTAAAAGAAACCGTAAAGTTTTGAGAAAAAACGACCGTAATCAGCATCCATACCAAATGCAGCAATAGCACCAATGTAATAGGATGCCGCGCAAATCGGCCATCTATGGTATGGTAATTTCGAGATAACCATACTGTACCCGCCAAGGTCAACAACCACATTAATGGTTCTGAAAAAAGATCAGTGGCAAAACCGCCCGGCAACTCCACTTCCGTGGAAAGCGGGATACAGGCCAACATAAGGAAAAAAAGTACCTTAAAATCGACAATAGCCACCCAAATGGTGAGTACCACCAACGGTAAAGCGGCAAAAACCACACTTTCCATCGCTATGGCACCCAATAAAGACCCCAAAAGAACAACTGCAAATGCCGCCACCAACCACACCTGCGGGTGTGCCATCGGAAAACCGTATTTGGCCAGTATTTTGTTCATCGTTTTAGTCTTTAATCCTAATATCTTTATAGGTATCGGCAATCAAAGCAGCCATTACCATCAATAGAAATGCCGCAATAACAGAACCAATGACGATCAAACTCCGCATTGGCCTACTTTTCCGCAATGCCGGTTCGCCTTCTTCTAGCACGTGCATTGCCGAAATTTTAGTGTTATACACCGCTTTTATCTGTGTATAGCGCTCTAAGTCGTAACTCAATTGCTTACGCGCCTGAAAGTGCAAATCCTTTAGTACCAACACGGAAGCTAGTCCATCACTGAACCGACTCACCGTAAGGGCATTGGGCGTATCATCAGAATTGTTCTTTATGCCTTTGGTGAGTAATGAACGTTGCTGTTCAGCCGCACGTAAATTTGCTTTCAAATAAGCAATTGTATCGCGCGGGATATTAGGATTGGATTCCAGTATTTCGAGTTTGGCGCGCAACCCTACTGCATTGGCTTCCGCACTTGCACTACTTTTAGCCAATTGCTCGCCTTGTGCGGTGGGGTCATAAATACCATAAAATGCTTGTAATATCCGCAAACTATCCCCCAAACGCGTCAACTCCGTCTTTTTTCTATTAATATTATCTTCCAAAGCGGCCAACAAACGACCTTGGCTATTTGTGGTTAACCTGCGCGCAATTTCGTCGGTTTTTTCCCGTGCGGCATTACACATTAAGGCCGCAAACTTTGGATCGGTGTCCTCCACACTAATATCCAAAGCATCATTTTTATTTTTTTGCGCTACATACAAATCACGAAATTCTTCGCGTACTTTATATGGCCCATCTTTTGATGTAGAATCAATACCATAGTGCTCGTACAACTTAAATGCCGATACCATATAATCCACCAATTGATTACCATTGGCAATCTCTGCCAAACGATCCAAGTCTTGGTCTGTACCGTAATACTCTGTTACTTCACCGGAAGTACCAAAAAGCAATTCCGGGTTAGCCAATTTAGGGCTGGCCGGATAACAAATAGTGGTTGACTTATAATAATTGGACAAGAAAAGGGAAACAATAATGCTCCCTACCAATACAGTGCCGCAAACATTGCGAATTGCTTTGCGCCACAGCCATATTGTTTTTAAAACTCCGATTAAACTATCGCGTTGTTGATCCATAAATAATGCATTCGCACGTTGTATAATGACGCGCTTGTTGGATGGCTTTGTTAAAAAAAGCCCGCAAAGGTAATATGAAAGAATGATAGATTGATGAAATGATTAAAGAACACCTGCTAAAACTGACAAAAGCCGCCGCAATACACTGTTTCTCGGTCATTTTGTCATTTGATTTAACATTGGAACAAAATATGATAAAGGAAATACGCAAGCCAAGCTGTATCTTTGTGCCCTTTGGGTAAAGGGCTTTCAGCTACTACACACACGATTAAGATAAATAGACACACCATGCTCGGTATATTAAAAAAAATATTCGGTTCTAAACAAGACCGCGATTTAGTCAAATACAAAGACATTGTAGCGCAAATTAATAACAACTTTGCAGCGTACAATAGCATTTCTAATGACGAATTACGCCAAAAAACGCTAGAGTTTCGTACTCGTATCGCTGAATACCTTCAGGATATTGACGCTGAAATTAACAATATCAACCAACAAGCCCTCGAAAACGAGGACATGGGCGATAAAGAACACCTCTTTAAAGAAGTGGACGAACTCCGCAAACGCCGCGATAAAGCGTTGGAAGAGGTGTTGTGGATTATTCTGCCCGAAGCCTTCGCCGTTGTGAAGGAAACATCGCGCCGTTTCTCCCAAAATGAAACGTTAACCGTCAGTGCTACGGAACATGACCGCAAATTGGCGACTAAAACTGGTAAAACCTATATCAGTATCCAAGGCGATCAAGCTATTTGGAAAAATAATTGGCTGGCTGCTGGTGGTGAAATCACTTGGAACATGATACATTACGATGTGCAGTTGATTGGTGGTATGGTACTGCACGATGGCAAAATTGCCGAAATGGCCACTGGTGAAGGAAAAACCCTCGTCGCTACATTGCCCGCATATTTGAACGGAGTTGCTGGCGAAGGTGTACATATCGTAACCGTAAACGACTACCTTGCACGTCGTGACTCCGAGTGGGTAGGCCCAATATACGAATTTTTGATGCTGAATGTGGATTGTATCGACAAATACCGCCCGCATTCTCAAGAGCGTATCAATGCTTATCAATGTGATATTACTTTTGGTACCAATGCTGAATTTGGTTTCGATTACCTCCGCGATAACATGGTCATCAGTACCGACGAATTAGTACAACGCAAACACCATTACGCCATTGTGGATGAGGTGGATTCTGTTTTGATCGATGATGCGCGTACGCCTTTAATTATTTCTGGCCCAATTACGCGTGGTGCCGACGACCAAGAATATTTTGACCTCAATCCAACTGTAAAACGCCTTCACGAAGAGCAAGCCAAACTGGCCAGCCAATTCTTAGCAGATGCCAAAAGGCAGTTCACCGAAGGAAAAACAGGATCAGACGAAGGCGAGGCGGGTATGTCGCTCTTGCGCGCGCACCGCGGCTTGCCTAAATACCGACCACTGGTCAAATTTATGAGTGAAGAAGGCGTAAAAGTGCTTTTCCAAAAAACGGAGGGCATTTATATGCAGGAAAATAATAAGCGTATGCCGTTGGTAGATCGCGAGTTATTGTTCCATATTGAAGAAAAAAATCGCTCCGTAGAACTTACCGAAAAAGGCGTAGAGTTCCTTTCCCGCTTTAACAATGACCCAGAATTTTTTATCATGCCCGATATTTCATCCGAATTGGTGCGTATTGATAGGGATTCGAGTTTGAATGTGAATGAAAAAACAGAAGCGAAAGAAAAATTATCTCAAGATTATGGCATAAAAAGTCGCCGTATCCACGCTATTCAACAATTACTAAAAGCATACGCCCTTTTCGATATTGATAATGAATACTTGGTAACACCGGAAGGCGAGGTAAAAATTGTGGACGAGCAAACAGGTCGTGTCATGGAAGGCCGCCGCTATTCCGATGGCCTCCACCAAGCCATTGAAGCCAAGGAAAATGTAAAAATTGGTGAAATTACCCAAACTTATGCCACTGTAACCCTGCAAAACTATTTCAGGATGTTCCATAAGTTGTCGGGTATGACGGGTACTGCAGAGACTGAAGCCAAGGAACTTTGGGATATTTATAAGTTGGACGTGGTAGTAATTCCTACCAACCGCAATATTACTCGTAAAGACCAAGAAGATTTGGTATTCAAAACTTCGCGTGAAAAATACAATGCTGTAGTAGATGAAATTAAACGCCTCCGCGACGAAGGTCGTCCGGTACTCGTTGGTACTACCTCCGTAGAAATTTCTGAATTGCTTTCGCGTATCCTCAAGCAACGCGGTATCGAACACAATGTATTGAACGCCAAGCAGCACCAACGCGAGGCTGAAATAGTGGCCGAAGCAGGTTTTGCGAGTAAAGTTACCATCGCTACCAATATGGCAGGTCGTGGTACCGACATCAAACTCGGCCCAGGTGTAAAAGACGCGGGTGGTTTAGCTATTATCGGTACCGAACGCCACGATTCACGCCGTGTGGATCGCCAGTTGCGCGGTCGTGCAGGTCGTCAAGGTGATCCAGGGTCTTCTCAGTTCTATGTATCCTTGGAAGACAATTTGATGCGCTTGTTCCAAAGCGACCGGATTGCAGGTTTGATGGACAAAATGGGTCATAAGGATGGCGATGTCATCCAACATTCGATGGTAACTAAATCTATCGAACGGGCACAGACCAAGGTAGAAGAAAATAACTTTGGAACACGTAAGCGTCTGCTCGAATACGACGACGTGATGAATATCCAGCGTGAGGCGATCTATAAAAAACGCCGCAACGCCCTATTTGGAGATCGTTTATCCGTCGATATCAACAACGCGTTTATTTCTATTACCGAAGAATTAGTAGAAGTACACCGCCAAGGTGGTGATTTTGATACCTTCCGTATGGATTCGATCCGTATGATTGGTGTTGATCCAGAAATGGAGCCAGCTTGGTTCAAAAGCGCACCATTGCCTACAGTTTTGGCCACTTTCCAACAGCAGGTATTTGATATTTACGAACACAAACGCCAACATATATCGGATCGTTTATTGCCCGTTATCAAAGATGTACACGAGAAGGAAGGCCACCGCTACAAACGCATTGTAGTACCTTATGCAGAAGGTTCTTTAGGGCAATTGAATATCAGTGCCAATATGGAAGAAGCCATTGCATCCAACGGTAAAAGCATCATGCACGATGTAGAAAAAGTAGCCACGTTGGCCTTGATCGATGATGCTTGGAAAGAACACCTACGTAATGTAGATGATTTGAAAGATTCTGTTCAAGGTGCTTCTTTTGAACAAAAAGACCCGCTAGTGATCTACAAAATGGAGGCTTACAACTTGTTTGAAGCACTCATTGGCCACATCAATACCAGCGTAACTGGGTTCTTGTTGCGCGGAACGCTCACTTTGGCTTCCGACGAAGACATCCAGCGCGCTCAACAATCCGCACAAGTGGACAACGCACGTCGCGCACAGGCAAATCGTTTGCGCGCAGCCAGCAGTGGCGCACAAGAAATGACCGAAGCGCAAAAAGCCGCACAACGCGCTGCTATGTCGGCGGGTCATAACGCTCCACAACGCCCACAGCCTATCGTAAAACAACAAATGGTAGGCCGCAATGAGCCTTGTCCTTGCGGTAGTGGTAAGAAATATAAGCAATGCCATGGTAAGGAGTAAGCATTTTCTTGCTCCATTATAGTAAAAAGTAAGAAGCCTACGGAGAATCGGGAGATTTTTCGTAGGCTTTTTTTGTTGTGTAGGGAGATATTTGTCCCCATGTTTACGCTATTTAAGAATTTATTTATATTGAAAGTAAAAAAATATTATTTTATATCGTAGTTTGAATAACATTGCATATTTTTGCAACGTTAATTAGCCCAAACACACCGTAAAAAATGTTAGAAGTACGTAAAGTTAACTATGCTGGACATCCTGTAGTAAAGGTACGGATTATGTCTGTGAAGCCCTCTTTATTAGTGGTAAAAATGGAAGATGGGGGGAGAGGGATGATTCGCAAACGCGAATGGAATTGGAATCATCTTGAAAAACCCGATGCCGAGACATGGGTAGAAGGTACTTCGCATGAGGCGGTACTATTGCCTGGCGCATCCAAATATGGCTATGCACAACTTAGTTTTAAGGAAAAAATAGACCCTTGGGAAAATGCAAAAGACTTCCTAAAACTGGGCGATTCCTTGAAAGGTGTAGTCGTAAATATACTGGACGATGTCGTTTTTATTCAATTGAAACCAGGGATTAATGCTAAAAACTGGGCAGTAAACCTTCCAATGTTGCCGGAACAATTTCCTAATAGTATTTTATCTATTGGTGACCAAGTATATGCCAAAATAATAGAATTAGATTTAGAGCATAGGCGCGTAACAGTTAGCATCAATGACTGGTTGCGGGAAATGGAAATCAAGCCTGGCTCCTCAAAAGGGCGTTTGATGCATTTTTTCAGGGAAAAATTAGAAGAATTGAAAAATGTATCGAGCATGGGCTTAAAGGACTTTAGAAGAACCGAAAGTGAAGAATTTGAGGTGTTGCCCTTGATGGAATTAGCCAGTGTTTTAATTGTTGATGACCAAGAAAATGATCGTACCAATTTAATAAAGGATTTGTCTTCTTTAAATATTAGTATTAAAGCAGTATCAAGAGGAAAGGATGCTTTGGAATGGTTTGAGGCAGGTAATACAGCAGATTTGGTCATTATGGACATCAACCTTGGAGAAAATGAGTTTGGCCCTGATATTGCAGAACAAATATTGACCATCTATGGAGCGCATCACCGATTCCTTTTTACCAGTAAAGATCCGCATAATATAATTGCATTTCGCTTATTAGAGGAAAAATATCAGACAAAATTTCCGTTTTACACCAAACAAACAGGTGCAGATCCAGAAGAATTAATCCAGGTTATCCGCTTGATGGAGTCTGGGTTTGTATATAAAGCAAATGGAATTGTAGCGCGCAACCAAGGTGCTTTTGTGGAACAATTGGAAATGCAGGCATTTCTAAACACGCCTTTGGAAACAGGTTTGATGGATATGTTGGCTGACTTGCAACGTGGAACATTTATCCAACATGCCTTTATTTTAGAATTTGAGGAAGATCAACGCTCCTTTAAACTGGTTGCGGCATTGCCTAATCGTCGTGTGGATTTGTACGAGACAGGTTTAGATAATTTGTACTTTAGCCAAGCGCGTGACGTAATAGAGGACGAGGAGATTTTATATGCAAGTTCTATCTCAAAAGAAGAAAAGCAGGGTCGATTCCATAATTTTTTTAGCCATATCTATTTTACATCGTGCTACGCAATACCCATCCGACTAAAAGGATATGCCGCACGCTATGGCTTGTTTGTCCTGAATAATACACCGGATTTGACTTGGGAGAATATCCTGCATATCCGCACCATGTCCAACTATTGCTCTGTTTTGATTGAAAGGGACTTAATGTTGCGAAAATTGCAAATGTACGAAGACCGATATTTTAAAGGACAATTGTTTGGAACACTACTGCACGAATTAAGCAACGCGCTGAATGGTCTTAAAAGCTATATTGATATAACAAATCACTCGGGATTAGTTGGGTTTGATGCCGAAAAACTGCAAAAAGGGATAAATGGTTTGGAGCAGAGTTATACCGCTATTAGCGAAATGACAACGTCTTATACCCGACTAATGAAGGATGAACTCGAATATGTAGATATTAATGAAACCGTAGAAAAAGTAAAAAGGCAATTGAATTATAAGGCAAAAGAGGAAAATAATGTAGAAATAATCTTAGAACTGGACAGGGAGGCTCCCCGAATTAAGGCGAACAAGCTCAGGGTAGAACAAATTATTTCCAATGTATTGCTCAATGCCATTCAGCATGTATCTATGCAATTCAAGTACATCAAATCGGTGAATGATATTCGGGGCTATCAAAGTCCTATTCAATCTGACAAAGCCGTCCTTATACAAACCTGTTATTGCAGTAATGTGGATATGTGCCGAATTGCCATCATGGATACTGGACCTGGGGTACATTACGATCAACACCAAAAAGTGTTCAAGGCGGGTGTTTCTTCTAGGAGAGATGGACAAGGTCTTGGCCTTTTTATTAGCAAGAATCTAGCCGAAGCAATGGAAGGGGAACTTATTTTAGCCGAAAGTATCCGTTTTGGAGGAAGTGCCTTTGTTGTTTCTTTTCCCGTAAAATCTTCATAATATCAAAAAGTCATGGAAAATACGATTACATTATTTATTGCAGACGACGATCTGATGATTAGGGAAAGTTCAGAGATCCTTTTAGAAATAAAGGGCGTAAAGGCGCATACTTTTGAATCGGGTTCTGCCTTATTGGCCGCGCTTGATGCAGCACCGCACCTCCCCACGGCCACATTGATAGATTTTGTGATGGATGGTGGTGGAGAAGAGTTGGTGGAGCAATTGCACGAAAAATATCCCGACCTCCCCGTCATTGTTTATACAGGTATAGATACGCCTGGTAGTATGAGGGCTTTCAATCTTGGAGCCTATGCTATCATGGATAAACCATTGGATTACAATGAATTGCACGATATTTTAAAGGAACTAAATGAGCGGGAAAAACTATTTACGCAACTGGCTAAGGACGCTATGTCTATAACCGGATTTGAAACCACTATTGTTTGGTTATTCGATAAATCCAAGAAACATTATAAAATAGTAGGATGGGCAGGCGAATTGGATATGGCCTTTGAACGGCAAGTTACAATTACAAGTACAGGATATCCTCGGGTGAATGAATTAAAAAAGGGCGATATTCTGAGTTTAGAGGATATTCAGGCATCAAAAGTATATAAGGACAAAGATGAGGCAGAAAAAAGGATGTGGAAATCCGTGCTTTCCATTCCGTTGATTCGGCATCAACGTTTAATTGGTTTTATAGACTGTTACAAATTACGCCAAAAATACGACAAAACAACAGACCAAAACTGGAAAATAAAATCACAGTTTTTAAAAATATTTGCTAGCCAAGCGACAGAATCCTTTCACTCAGCAATACTCACCCAGCAACTCCGTGTTTTGCATGAAACCAGCCAAAGCCTATCGGGGACAATGGACTACAACCTCATTTATGAAACCATTTTGTCAAAGGCACAATCTGCCACAGGTGCCGATTGTGGATGGATTTATGAATACGATAATGGTGAAAAGGTGCTAAAAATGGGACATAGCTTTGGTTTTGAAAATACGATTACCGATAGTACCCGCCCATTAGATGGTCTCGGAATTACGAGTTATGTAGCCCGAACAGGTATATCATTTTATGTACCCGATGTGCAGCAAAAGTCTGAAAACTTCACCCCCGAAATGTTCATTCCTGTGGAGGGATTACCCATTCGATCCGTACTTTCGATCCCGCTTCGACGGTCGAATCGAACCTTGGGTGTGATAACGCTTAAAAGCACCGAAGTTGACTTTTTTACCCAAGAGGACAGTCAATTAATGACCTCCTTAGCGGCTGTAGCGGCTTTGAGTATGGAACGCTCTAAATTGACTTACCATTTATCCGAAATCGGTAAATTATCTCAAGATTCTACGGAGTTTAAAGTTTTATCCCAGTATGTAGTCGATGCCGTACGCGACCTCACCGATACAGATGTCAACCTTTGGATGGCCAGTACAAAAGAAGATGAAGGCGATGATTGGATGCGTATTGTATGTAGTAGCAAAAGTAAAAAAACACCTGAATATGAAAATTATATAGAGACTGCAAAGGTGCCGATTCAACAGAGAAAATCGCTTATTGCAGTAGCACTCCAAGAACGAAGACATGTCATTGTAGAGGATTTGCATACCTACGACCATGTCAACAATCCTCCCTTTCATAATATTGCCAGAATTAAGGAATTTGGATGGCATTCTTTTATGACCATTCCTCTAATTGGTAAAAAAGAAGAATACTTGGGTGCTATTAGTCTATTTAGTGAAAAAATAAACCGTTTTTCGGACGATGACGGGCGATTGATCCAGCATTTTGCCAATCAGGCCGCACTTGTACTGCAAAAGCAACGCTATATTGCAATATTGCAAGAACTCACGGCAGTTGGACAAAACCTCAATATGGGGATGCCTGGTGCACTCCACCTTTCTCGTCGTGTGGCAACTATGGCTCAAGAAATTGCTGGAGCAGATTTTACCGTCCTTTATCCTTTTGATCCCGAAAAAGAAAATCACTACGATAAAGGGCTTTATGCCTATAGCGGCACACTTCATTTTGATGCCAAAGGATTTACAGATCGCCCACGTGAAAATGGTATGAGTGCCTATATCCGTCAAAAAGGTATGATTATCGTGGAAAATATAGCAGAGGAGAAGATCATATTGAAGATTGGAAAATCGGAGGAGTTGGTTAGTCCGGAAAGTGAAGATTATCAAAATGTGTTCAAATTCATCAAGGGATCCGACTTGATTCAACGCGAGAATGTGCGTGCCTTTGTGGGTATTGCATTGAGTGCATTGGAGCACGGGACACAGACGCATCCCCAAAAAAATGATGTAGCAGTCTTGTATATCAACTATCGCGCACCGCACCATTTTACAGATGAAGATCTACAGGTATTGGATATTTTTTGTAGCCAAGTTGCCAATATTATCCACCGCAATAGACTATACGACTCCGTATTGCAGCAAAGAAAAGTACTGGAAAGTCTGAGTAATTCTGCATTGCATATTATGGCTACTTCCAACGAAAAAGAACGTTTAGAAAGTATTGTAGAGGAATCGATAAAACTGTTGAATGCAAAGGGCGGAAAAGTATATTTAGTAATAAATGGCAGTAGAAAAGATTTGGACTTGGTCGCGTCTATTGGGCTGCCGCCCGAATTAAAAAAAAGAAAATCCGTCATCGCCAAAACAGAAGGCATGGCTGGTAGGGTATTGAGTACTGGCAAGCCCGAAATAACGGCAGATTATGCCAATTATCCATATAGAATACCTGAATTTAGCCACTTTTTTTCCGCTGTACTGGAAGTTCCCCTGCGTATCGGTAAAGAAGTAATTGGTGTGTTGAGCGTTTTTGATGACAAGGCATCCCGCATTTTTACACAAAGTGACCTTGGCATCCTGCAACGCCTTGCCGACCAAGCCGCGTTATCCATCTTCAACAGCCGCTTGACCGATGAATTAGATGCCCTACACCAAACCACCAAACAAATTGTCGCACAGGCCGATTTGAAAGATATGGCCGATAAAATATTAAAAGAATTACGCCGTATCATTCAATACGATAGGGCGAGTTTTCAGGTGTTCAAAAACGAGCATGAACCTCGGCAAATTTTGGCTATGCAACCCGATAACCTGCCTTCAAATAGCCAACTCGAACGGCCTATTGAAGAAGACAACCTTATTAAGGCTATCGTTGATTCGCAAAAGATTAAACTCATATCTGACACCCATAAAGAACCATTATGGGCAAAGGATATAAAGGAAACTAAGCAAGTCCGCTCTTGGGTATGCATTCCATTGGTATATGAAGGGAAAGTACTTGGTTTACTGATGCTAGATCACTTTATCAAGGGTTACTATCAGCCAAGCGACCTCGACAAACTACAACGTTTTGCAGATTTAGCGGCTATCGCCCTTTACAATACGCAGATCGATCAACGACATTTGGTGGAACTGCAAAAATTTGCCAGTAGGGTTGCCCAAATTGGACCAGATGATACAGTAGAACAGATTTTTATTGAAAGCGTGGGGATATTAGAAGACATGTTTAAGCCTAAAAGATACCTATTCCACTACCAAGACCACGAATATTTTCATAAACGGGAGCATATTTTGACTGATTTGCCCGATAATTTTAAAACTACTCCGCTGCGTATAGGAGAAGGATTA
The DNA here is from genome assembly GCA_043764095.1 of Chitinophagales bacterium. Taxonomy (GTDB): domain Bacteria; phylum Bacteroidota; class Bacteroidia; order Chitinophagales; family Saprospiraceae; genus M3007. Next base: position 11,151 of record JAYUKX010000074.1, on the reverse strand, counting down.
GCCGGTTGGGTGGCGCAAGAAGGGGATGCAAAACTATACCCCGATGATTTTGATACCAAACTGCATCCTAATATCTATTTGGAGCAAGGCCAGAGCCTTATTTTTGCCCCTATTTGGTACAACAGTAAGGTTGTAGGCGTATTGGAGTTGGAGGCAGTATCAACGGAATATGACCATAATAGAAAGAGTTTTTTATCTATTCTAATTTTGCAGGGGAGTTTGGCTATCCAGCATATTGAGCAACGTGAACGCCGCAGCAGTGCAGTAGCAAAAAGGTTTAATCCGTATATTTTGGGTACTCCTGTGCGCAATCCGGAACATTTTTTTGGGAGAAAACACCTAATGGAAAACATTTTGTCGGGTCTTTATAATAATAATTACGCCGTTGTGGATGAACGCCGCTTGGGCAAAACATCCCTTTTGTTCCGCTTGGAGTATGAGTTAAAATACGAATTGTCAAATGTAAAACAAAAATTTTTGCCTGTTTATTTTAGTTTGGAAGGCGTAGAACATACCGCTTTTTATCCCTTACTTATCAACAAAATACGACAGGCGTTTGATCTCAATAATATCGAAATACCTCAATACAAGGATTATGATTACCACAATTTTAAAGATGATTTGTATGAATTAAAAAAAATAATCAAAGCAGAATTCCCATTGCGTAATGCTATTGTTGTGCTCTTGATTGATGAGATTGACGCATTATCTTTATACCCTGAAATTATACAACGACAATTACGGTCTATTTTGGTGGAAGAACGCCTGCTTCGTGTAGTAATGGCGGGTTATGAGATTAATTTTATGGAGAATAGCCTTACTAGCCCTTGGTACAATTTCTTAAAAATATTAAAAATCGGTCATTTTACCGATGAAGAGGCAAGAGATTTAATCACCCAACCCGTTGCAGGATACTATATTTACCAAAATGAAGCTATAGACTTAATTGTTCAAAAAGGCAACCTCAAACCTCGTAATATCCAGTATTATTGTTCAGAGGCATTGTTTAATATGTTCCTAAGACTTGGACAATCAAAGTCAGAATCTTTGCCTATTATTTTGTCAGAGGATGTCCAATTAATAAAACCTGAAAATGATCAAAAAAAGATTAATAAAAAGATCGAAGATGCAAAACCTATAAATCTAGAAGAAAACACAACAGACTATACCATTTAATCATCTATTTTGATACCCGCTTATGAATATGAACCCTTACCTAATTGGTGCGCCTGCTTTGGATAAGCAGTTTTATGGCCGACATGAGTTAATGGCCGAACTCGAAAACTTTGACCGGCGTTTTTATTTTCTCAACAGCGTACGCCGTATCGGGAAAACCTCCGTTTTAAAAGAATTGGAACGACGGGTAACCATGCGAGGGTATTGGCCAGTATTTTTAGATGCCTCCATAGCTGATTCGAATGAAGGTTTGAAAAGAAGTTTGTTCAGTTCAATCCGTAATTATCTTGATGCTAAACAAATTCCCATTCCTAGTGATTGGACTGAGCCGCAAAGCTTTGAGAATTTGCTTGGCAAATGGATTGACTTTTGTAAAAACCATAACTATAAAGCTTTTTTCTGCATTGACGAAGTAGAACAATTTTGTAAAGATGGCGTACTCTCCAATGAGGCCATCCAAAGAATAACGGCCCATTTTAACAATGCCCGTAGCCATGTAAAGGTGATTATGACAGGATCGCCCCAATACCTTGTCATGAGTAGGGGCAGTCAATCGCTCTCTGATTTTGCTACACTTTTTACAACCCGTTTTATCTGCCCCTTTGATAAACACGAAGCAATTAATTTAATGCGCAAAACACAAGAAGAAAACCCCGTAAGTGTCTCTGATGAAGAAGTAGAAGATTTTTATTCATTGGTTGGGGGGCATCCTTTTTTACTCCAAACTATATGTGACGCACATTATTCAATTACCACTAATAAATTAGGGGAGTTTGATATGAACAGGATTGCGATAGGGGTGCTGGATAATTTTTTCGAAATTGATTTTAATTTATTGGATGATCAACAGAAAAAAATTCTTATTTTATTGGCAGAACAATCACATACCATTCAAGGAATTAATAGTGCTTTAGCCCCCAAAAAAGTGGCAAATGCCTTAACTGAATTAACCCAGTTGGGTATTATTAGGGTAAACACGAGCAAACACCTCGGGTTTCATTACCCAATATTTGGCCGTTGGATTGATGAGCATAAAAATAATGGGTCTTTTAGCATCAATGCTATTCAACCCGATAAAGCCCCCGCCGCCAAACGAAAAATATTTATATCTTCCTCCACCCAAGACAAGGCTTTGTTGCAGCAACTTTGTATCCACCTTTCTGTCATGGAGCGAAAGGGCCAAATTCAACTTTGGTCTGAAAACGCTATACTTCCTGGACAGGAATGGGACAACGCCACTAAGGAGAATATTACCAACGCTGATATCATTCTGTGCTTGTTAAGTGCCGATTTTTTGGCCAATTCCTATATTTGGGACGTTGAGATGCTAAAAGCCTTGGAACGACATGAACTCGGCGCAGCCGTTGTTATTCCTGTTATCTTGCGCTACTGCTCTTGGGTAGAGACTCCACTAGGGAAACTGAGCGCATTACCATCTAAAGGAGTACCAATCACCACGTTTGAAGATCGGGATGAGGCTTGGTTGGATGTTGTGACAGGGATTAAGCAGCACATCTAAGTCATTCCATTTTCTTACCCCAACCCACCCCACAATTTCCCCACAATTTAACTACCTTTGCGCCCCAAGCATCAACACCCCTTCATGTCCGTCAAAAAAATAGATACAGCAGCATTTTTGGAATGTGGAGGTAAAATCCCCATCCTCGATGTACGTTCGCCTGGCGAGTACGTGCAAGGGCATATACCGGGGGCAACTAGTTTCCCTTTGTTTACCAATGAGGAGCGCGCGCAAGTGGGTACGCGGTACAAACAGATAGGCAAAGACGCTGCATTTGTGCTTGGGCTTGAATATGTAGGGCCTAAAATGGCTGGTTTTGTCAAACAAGCCTCCAAATTAGCACCGGATAAGCAAATAGCGGTGCATTGCTGGCGCGGCGGACAACGGAGTGGCAGCATGGCTTGGTTATTGCAATCCGCTGGTTTTGAAGTAACGTTATTGTCGGGTGGGTATAAAGTATATCGGCAATTTGTATTAGAGGGTTTTGCGCAAACTAACCTCAATATTCGTGTCGTGGGCGGCTCCACCGGTACTGGAAAAACGAAGATTATCCATGCATTGGCAGCATTGGGAGAGCAAATAATAGACTTAGAAGGATTGGCCAACCATAAAGGTTCTGCCTTCGGGTTTATCGGTGAAGCGGCGCAACCTACGGTGGAACAATTTGAAAATGAATTGTTTAAGGTGGTATCCCAACTCGATCCAACACGCCGAGTATGGGTGGAAAACGAAAGCCGTAGTATTGGCCGTTTGTATATTCCTGCGGGCTTTTGGGAACCAATGAAGGCCGCTCCATTGTTTCATATCGAAATACCATTACAAGCGCGTATTGATAATCTTTTGACCGACTATGTGTTGGAGCATACCGAAGAATTAAAACTCGCTTTTAACAAAATAGCCACTAAACTGGGCGGATTGCGGCTAAAAAATGCCATCGAAGCCCTTGACCAAGGCGATTTTGCCGCAGCGGCCACGATTGCATTGGAATATTACGACAAAACATACCAGTTTTGTTTGGATAATAGTAAATCCTCCGATATCCAAATCATGAAATTTGAAGATGGCGATCCTGAAAAAATTGCTAAAGCGTTGATCAGTACAATATGAATCTTTTAGACAGCATAAAACAAGCCGTAGCATCGGCAGTGACCCAACTCTACGGCACACCCACCGAGGCCAGTGCGGTACAAGTAAACCCAACGCCCGCAGAATTTACGGGTGATTACACCGTGGTTATTTTCCCTTATGTACGCGCAGCCAAAAAAGCACCCGATGTAGCAGGTGCCGAAATTGGCGCGTATTTGCAAGAAAACGTACCACTCATTAGCGGGTTTAACGTCATTAAAGGCTTTTTGAACGTTGAAATCAGTGCCGTGTGGTGGCAGGATTTCTTGGTATCCACCAATAACAACCCAAGTTATGGCCGCCAGCCGCGCAATGGCCGTAAAGTTATGGTGGAATATTCGTCGCCCAATACCAATAAACCACTCCATTTGGGACACGTACGCAATTGCCTGCTCGGTTGGTCGTGCAGCCAAATCCTCGATGCTACTGGCCACGATATTGTAAAAGTTCAGATCATCAACGACCGCGGTGTGGCCATCTGCAAAAGTATGTACGCCTGGAAAACCTACGGAGAAGGTAAAACACCTGAAAGTGAAGGCATTAAAAGCGACCATTTTGTAGGCGATTATTATGTACTTTTTGAAAATAAAAGCCGCGCAGAATACGCCGAATGGCAAAAAACCGATGAAGCCGCAACGGTTTTTGCCGCCCGTAAAAAAACGGAAATGGAGACCGACGAGTTTTTTAAAGACTATAAAAACCAGTGGTTCAACCTGTATTCCAAACTCGGTGCAGATGTACGCGAAATGCTCGTGAAATGGGAAGCCGGCGATTCCGAAACGATTGCATTGTGGAAGCAGTTGAACAATTGGGTATATAATGGTTTTGAAACTACCTATAACCGTATGGGCGTTGCTTTCGATAAATTGTATTACGAGAGCAATACTTATCTTTTAGGCAAAGATTTGGTGGATGAAGGGTTACAAAAAGGCGTTTTTTACAAAAAAGAAGATAATTCTGTTTGGGTAGATCTCACCGATGCTGGTTACGACCATAAATTAGTACTGCGTTCCGATGGTACTTCGGTGTATATGACCCAAGACTTGGGTACTGCCCGCATGCGTTATGAGGATTTTGGTGCCGAGCGCGTGGTATATACCGTGGCAGACGAACAAAACTACCATTTTGCGGTGCTTTTTGAAATCCTCAAACGCTTGGGTGAGCCTTATGCCGCTGGGTTGTACCATTTGGCTTATGGCATGGTGGAATTGCCAACTGGCCGTATGAAAACCCGCGAGGGCACCGTTGTAGATGCAGATGATCTGATGGACGAGGTAATCAATGCAGCACGTGAAGAAAGCAAGGAACGCGGCGAGTTATCGGCTTTTTCTCCCGAAGAACAGGAAGAAATGCTGACCCGTGTGGGTATGGCAGCATTGAAGTATTTTATGCTTCGTGTCAATTCGCGCAAAAGAATGGTTTTTGATCCCAAAGAATCTGTTGATTTGCAGGGACAAACCGGCCCATTTATCCAATATGCCTACGTACGTACCAATGGTCTTATGCTACGCGTGGCCAAAGAAGGTATTGATATGCAAAATTTTAAATCTTATACGGATTTCCAGTCGAGCGAAAAAGAACTCCTCAAGGTGCTTTATGAATACCCCGCAGCGGTGCTTCAGGCCGCAGACGAGTATGATCCATCCCATATTGCCAATTATTGCTACAATTTGGCTAAAACGTACAACCGTCTTTGGCACGATGTAAAGATCATTAGCGCGGAGACTGCGGAGGCCAAAGCATTCCGTTTACAATTGAGCAAGGCAACGGGTATGGTATTACAATCGGGTATGCGTTTGTTGGGGATTGAAATGCCGGAGCGTATGTAATTAGCCGCCCATTACAGCCTTTAATGCGCTGCCTAAATCCAAGTCATCTTGCTTTTGGCAGTAGTATTTACCATTTGCCGCAAGCATTTCGGCCAAATATTCCTGTTCTGTTTGGCCAGGTGTTGGGATTAATATCGCCTTTTTACCCAGCACTGCTAAATCCATGATGCTACTATAGCCCGATCGGCAAACAATAACGCCACTGCGCAACAGTACTGCATTGATCTCCTTTGAGGTAAGATAAGAGACTATTTCTACGTTTTCGGATACGAAGTGGTGGTACTTTTGCTTAGGGCGACCTTGCACAATAATAAAATTATAATAAGGCAATGAGATGGCTTGCTCTGTAAGCCTTTGTTCCAATATAGACCGTTGTGGTTCAGGGCCAGAAAGTACAATAGCCACATCGTATTCTTGTTCATCTATTTCCTCTGGCACCTGCATGCGCGAAAGCAGACCTATATAGCGTACCAATGGCTTGCGTAGGGGCGGATGCGCGAGTTTACCTGCCAAATTATCCGCTCCAGACAGATCGGGCACCCATATTTCATCAAAGCGCGTAAGTACTTTTTGAAGTACAGCATTGGTTGCCCACTGCAAAGCACGGTTAGGGATAATTAAATGCAACTGATGTGTCAGGAAAATATTTTCCGTATCCGTATGGTAACAGCCATATCGGTTATCTGAAATGATTTGAGTAATACCATATTGTCGCACCAACTGAGCAACAACTTTGCCTTCTGCCTCAATTGCCCATAAAATACGGGGCATTTGGCGCGCAATATTCAAAACCATATTAGGACTCTTATACTGAATCTGATATGAAGGTAATTCTTCTACCGTCAAATGAGGAAATTCAGCCCGCAATAAATACATCGCTGCGCCATCAGAGGCGAGTACAACCTCCTTGCCTTCTTGCTGCAATTGCCTAATGATCGGGATACAGCGGGTTGCATGGCCCAGCCCCCAATCGAGGACAGCGATCAGTATTTTTTGGTGAGCCTCCATAAGCGTGGTTTTTGCCAAAGAATACCCTCGTTCGCGATGAGCCATGTTTGTCCGCTAAAAGCCGATATGGACTCAAATTGTCTTGAAATAAAGACTTTAGGAAGGCGTTGGGGGGAAATTTGCCCTTTCAAATAATCACTACCCGAAAATCCTGTGATAAAATAAGCATTGGTACGCGTATAGGGCAGCCAAAATTTGCGTAACTTAAAATAGTAAGCAATCAGTACAAGGGTTTGTCCGTCGGTGCTCATTGCGGCACCACTTACTGCGCGTTTGGGCAGATAAAGACTATCGCGAAGGGTCGCTATATAGGCACCTGGTACAGCAGGGATTGTATAGTGTTTGGTAAAATGGTTGCCTTTAAAACGGCTTTTGGTAAATATATGGAGTGTATCGTGGACACAAACAAATGCTTCCGCGTCAAAACTGCGTCCCATCTCGGTACTTGGTGGAAATGCTTTTTGATCTGGATAGGAAAATAAAATGGAATCTATTCGGCCAGTCGTAATTTGGTAACGATAAAAGCGAAGTTGTTTTCGGTTGCTCAAATTATTGCCAATATCACCAATCCAAAGGTTACCTTTTCCATCCGATTGAAGATCTTCCCAGTCATTATTGGGGATAGGCAAGCGTCTTTTTTCTAGTATTTTACCCGTTTTAGGGTCTATTTTGTAAATATCGGATGTGTTTCCTCCATCATTTAATGCCCAAAGCGACTGATCTGGCAAATAAGCAATCCCAGATATTTCCTTTAATTCAGCAGGTAATTTCACCTTACGGTGTTGAGCAGCAAGGCTCAAGCACGACCCAAAAAAGAAAAAAAGAAAAAAAGAGGGCTTCATTGTACAGGATTTTCTTATGAAAATTTTAGGTGCAGTGCACCGCAATATTTGTAGCAAAAATGGGCAAAATCCATTTTAAAGGTGCAGCGCACCGCAATATAAATTGAATATCACGGTGCGCTGCATCTTCAAACATGATTGTGCTTTTTAATAGCGTATTTCTACACTCCTCTTGATAAGATAAAGATAAGTGTAGAAATACGTTTTATTTCTAGGCGATTTCTGCACCAAGGTTTTCTGTATCTATAGGAGCATAAGCCGTATCGCTTGGAGCGGGTTCAGTAGCAAATGGCCGTTTCCCGATAATTTCTTCGAGATCGGTGCGGTGCAATACTTCTTTTTCCAACAAAGCAGCCGCCAAAAGATCAAGTTGCTCGCGGTGTTCGCGGAGCATATTCTTAGCGCGGTCGTATTCTACTTCGATCATATTCTTTACTTCCTGATCCACCAACCAAGCCGTCTGGTCACTAAACGGACGTGTATAGGATTCGTTCATCATGGAGTAATAAGAAACATTACCAATCTTTTCATTCAAGCCATAGTTCAAGATCATATCGTAACTCATCTTAGTGATATGATCGAGATCACTTTGTGCACCAGTACTGATTTTATCGAACACTACTGATTCGGCAGCACGACCACCAAGTGTCATACAAATATCGTCGAGCAATTTTTCTTTACGTGTAATATATTGCTCTTTGGGCAAATATTGCGCATAACCAAGTGCTGCAAGACCACGTGGTACGATCGTTACTTTTACCAAAGGGTGCGCATGCTCTAAAAACCAACCACAGATGGCGTGGCCTGCCTCGTGGTAAGCAATAATTCGTTTTTCTTCAGGGCTAATGATTTTATTTTTCTTTTCCAAACCACCGATTACTTTATCCAAAGCATAGTTGAAATCGTCCAGATAAACCGCGGTTTTACCTTTCCGGGCAGCAATCAAGGCTGCTTCGTTACACACGTTGGCGATATCGGCACCCACAAAACCAGGAGTCATTTCGGCCAATGTAGAAGGCCGAACACCTTCCGCGATTTTGATCGTCTTTATATGTACTTCAAAAATTTGCTCGCGGCCTTTAAGATCAGGGCGATCAATACCAATTTGGCGATCGAAACGACCCGGACGTAACAACGCATTATCGAGAATATCAGGGCGGTTAGTAGCAGCCATTAGAATCACACCTTTATCGGTTGGGAAACCATCCATTTCAACCAACAATTGATTGAGGGTATTTTCACGCTCGTCGTTTCCGCCTTGTACCGCACCACGGCCACGTGCGCGGCCAATAGCATCAATCTCGTCGATAAATATAATACAAGGGGCTTTTTCACGTGCTTGACGGAACAGGTCACGTACACGCGATGCGCCCACACCTACGAACATTTCGACAAAATCGGAACCAGAAATAGAAAAGAACGGCGCGCCAGCCTCGCCAGCAACGGCTTTCGCCAAAAGTGTTTTACCTGTACCCGGAGGCCCTACCAATAGTACTCCTTTAGGTATTTTACCACCTAATGTAGTATATTTTTTAGGATTTTTCAGGAAATCAACTACTTCCATCACCTCTTCTTTGGCTTCATCAAGGCCCGCAACATCGGCAAAAGTAATATTCACTTTTGTTGTATTATCAAAAAGTGTTGCTTTTGACTTACCAATATTAAAAATTTGCGCACCCGGCCCACCAGCACCTCCACCCATCCGGCGTAGGATAAATATCCACAAGCCTGCTAACAGAAGTAAAGGGAATCCATAAACAAATAAGTTATCAGTCCAATCACTTTCCTGATATTCAACGGTAATTTTGGCTTTTTTGTCTTTTGCCAATTGCTCGTTCAGCTCTTTGATATTATCTCTAAAAATTTCAATAGGGCCTGTATTGAAAATAAAATTAGGTTTATTTTGATCGAAAGCATTCTCGGGTGCTTTGAGCTCCGAATAATTACCTTGACCCAATTTTTCCTTTTTTATAAAAACCCTACCTTGAGACTTGCTATTCAGGACTACAAATCGGGCTACATCGCCATTCTTGGCCATTACCTCAAAATCAGACCACGAAGTTTCTTTCGTTTGTCCAAAACTTCGGTACATATAAAGGCCAAGGATGGCTACACCAACAAGTAGGTAGATCCAGGTAAAATTAAATTTAGGAAGACCTCCATCACCATCGCGGCGATCGTCCGAATTATCGTTATTTTTTCGATTATTCTCCATTAAAAAAATATCTTTTGATAAAAATTAAATGTCTGCAAATTCGGTCACTTTGGCATCGCTCCAAAGGTTTTCCAATTCGTAAAACATACGGGTTTCAGGATAAAAAACGTGTACCACCGTATTAAAGTAGTCCATCAAAACCCAACGGGCATTCATAGATCCTTCTGTATGCACTGGAGTGGAAAATAATTCTTCTTTTACCCTAGAGTAAACGCCATCGGCTATTGATTTGACATGGACATTAGAGTCGCCCTCACAAATAACAAAAAAATCGGTCGGGGCATCATCCAAATGACGCAAATCCAACATAACAATATTTTTGCCCTTTTTATCGCGGATGCCTTCAATAATCCACTGATTCAATGTTTCAGTGTCAGTTTGGCGGTTTATTGCTCCCCGCCCTGTTGCAACAGTTAAATTCAAAATTAAAAATGATTGGTTGTAATATAAATTTTTACAAAGGTATAACTTTTATCTGACTTTATTTGACCTTTGCTGTATATTTGATGATATAATGAACCTGTTAAACACTAAATATGTTGGGAAAGTTCTGCTACATTTCGACGAATTGACCTCCACCAACGATTATGCCCGCATTTTATCCAATGAAACGAGTACCCTCGAAGGTACTGTAATAATGGCAGACCAACAATCAAAAGGGCGTGGCCAAATGGGTGCTGCTTGGGAAAGTGCGCCCGGTCAAAACCTTACTGCAAGTATTATTCTGCAACCTATTTGGCTGCGGGCAGACCTGCAATCTGGATTAAGTAAGGCCATTTCGCTCGCTGTTTACGATACTATTTTGGACAATACCAACGTCGAAAATATTTGGATTAAATGGCCTAATGATTTGATAATCAACCAAAAAAAAGTATCAGGGATACTTATTGAAAATACAATTAGTGGTCAAAATTTATCCACTGCTATCGTGGGTATTGGTATCAATGTGAATCAATCTCATTTTTCCCCTTCATTGACCCATGCAGGATCATTACAGCAAATTACAGGCCAAACCATTGATACTGCTATTTTGGCAGACTCCCTTTTTGAAAAAATTGAATATTGGTATGAAATACTAAAAAAAAATGGTGCTGAGGCCATTCAAACGACCTATTTACAACGCTTATTGGGCTACCAAAAAGAACGTAATTTTTTGTTACCAAAAGCAAATACTGTATTCCAAGGGACAATTATAGATGTAGATGTAGAAGGACGACTTTGCGTGGAAACCAAAGAAGGAATTCAAAAATTTCTGGTAAAAGAGATTACTCTTGAACTCTAAGGAATGGTGTCGAAATAAAGGTACAGATTGATGCACATCTTTTGCCCTCATATTTCCTCTTTTTTTACTTAAATAGGTAGGCTATTCGCGCAAAAAAACAGAAAATCTGAGACCAAAATCTGAAGCCTGAATTTGTACCTTTATTCCAACACCAT
>JAYUKX010000073.1:0-53274 GCA_043764095.1 Chitinophagales bacterium | reverse complement strand
TTGATTGTATTTATACGCTTTCTTAATCGCATTAAAATCAAAGCCCTCATGCTCCAAAAACTCCTGATCCTCAGAGCAAACTACCGCCAATTGTAAGTGTGGAGACATTTCATCAATAGAAACCCAATCCTTTTCTAATCGCATAGAGCGATCGCTCTCTCCCGCTTGCTCCATCAAGCGGATCAGCATCAGCGGCGTAATTGGTACAGGCAAAAAACGATATAAAACGGTAGAACCAATCGAAATGATAAAAAACCATAGCGTGATTTTTAGGATCAAACGACGGACATACCGCATCCATTGGATATCGCCAGACTCGGTGCGTGGTAGTTTCCAATACCAGCGTCGAAGCATTCTTTTGATCGGGTCTAACATGTAAAACTAGAGATAACCAAGTATTTTCAACATAGATTCAGCATCCTGCTCTTGAAAAATTTCCCAATCGGTAAACTCGCCGTAATAATTGCGATCAATCAAGATATGCTTTGGCGAGGGTAGCAAACAGTGTTTCAAACCACCATACCCGCTCAATGCTTCTTGGTATGCACCCGTATGAAAGAAGCCAATATAAATGGGTTCATCCACCTTTTCATCATAAACAGGTAAATAAACCTGGTTGATATGCGCCTCCGAATTGTAATAATCTGCATTATCACAACTGATGCCGCCAATATTAACACGTTGGTATTCTTTATCCCAATGGTTGATCGGCAATAAAATAAAACGCTCCTTAATACCCCAGCTATCTGGCAAAGTATTAATCAAGGAATTATCCAACATATACCACTCTTCCGCATCATTTTGTTTCTTTTTCCCGATCACGGAGAAAATTGTAGCGCCACTTTCGCCCACCGTATATTTACCAAATTCTGTAAAAATATCCGGTTCAGGTACACCTTCGCTATCGCACGCCTCTTTAATCATGCGTACAATCTCGTTCACCATATAAGAATAGTCGTACTCAAAACCCAACGAATTACGGATCGGCATACCTCCTCCTATATTAAGGGCATTGAGTGTTGGGCAGATTTTACGCAACGCACAATAGGTTTTAATCCCTTTTTTGAGTTCGCTCCAATAGTAAATATTATCCTTAATGCCCGTATCCACAAAGAAATGGAGCATTTTAAAGTTAAATTTAGGGTTGTTTTGAACACGTTCTGTATAAAACTGCATGATTTCGCTTTGCCGAATACCAAGGCGAGAAGTATAAAACTCAAAATTGGGTTCTTCTTCTGTAGCCATGCGCAAACCAATATTCATCGTCTCAGCCTGCACAATTTGATTGTAACGTTCCAATTCTTCTGCATTGTCACAAACAGGAATGATATTGATAAATCCTTCATCGATCAAACCTGCAATTTTTTGCACGTACTCCAGCGGTTTATAGCCGTTATTGACGATAATGGTGCTTTTATTGATGCGGCCTTGTTTGTATAAGCGCCGTACCAAATCAATATCAAAAGAAGATGATGTTTCTAACTGCGTACCATTTTCTAATACCTCATTAAGGATAAAAGCGAAATGCGAACTTTTACTACAATAGCAATAAACATATTTGCCGTTGTAATTATAGCGTTGCATGGCACTACGAAACAACTTTCTTGCCGTTTGGATTTTTTCTCCAATTTTAGGGAGATACGTCAGTTTGAGGGGAGTACCATACCTTTCGATCAGGTCTTGCACATCAATCTCGTTAAATAAAAGGCGGTTGTTTTTTAGGCTAAATCCGTCTTGCGGGAAATCAAAAGTCTGCGCAACAAGATCGAAATAAGTATTTTTCATTGACAGCGATTAGCGTATTTTACGTTTGTTAAATTAGAGCGCAAATGTAACTGTGTTAGAGGAGATATTTACGCTTGTTTCAATAAATAAGTGTCACTACATAGCATTATCCATAACGCTCGCGTAGCAATTGCATCATATAGGCGTTTACGCCCCATTGATCTGCGACGGGTTGTTGGGTATAAGGCAATGTTGGCAGGTAGTTAGGTGGTCCAAATTCGCATAAAAAGGTCTGAAACGGCCTTTTTTGTTGTTCCGCCGCATTCATTACTTTGTCCCACCAGCCTAGATGCGCTTTTACAGCACTACCCCATTCTGGTGCACGCGGATCATTTACCTGAGGCCCTTCCTGATGGCCTACGCGTGCATGCACGTGTCCCGTACGTGGCAAAGCCTGATCAAGAATGGCTTCAAAACCTTCCAAAAGACTTTCATGCACCACACACCAATGAGAAAGATCCGCAGTAAGTCGCAAATCTGGCAGTGCATCCATATACTCCTTCGTAACGGGTGCATTATAGGCGCAGCGCCCACGATGGGTCTCGCACAACACCGAAACACCCGATTTTTTGCTTAAATTAATACCATATTGCAAGATTTTTATGTTCTGCGCCACTGAAAAAAAGTCTTTCCCAGCGTGTGTATTCACATAAAGCGGCTTTGTGGCCACAGCCAATTCCACACCTTTGGCATAGTCATCAAAATGGGCTTGAAAATCGGGATTGCCGGAACCTGCCAAAAAACCAATTTCAAGTTGATGTTTGGCTGCAATATTGAGCATTTCCTCCCGTTTTTTTTCGTCACGAGGAATCCATGCCTCAAAACCATCGTATCCCGCTTGTTTTGCTTTTATACAAAACTGTTCCAATGTACCCGGAAAACCCCAATCAGTCGCCAATATTTTAAGTGGAACTTTCGCAGTACTTTTGCTACGTTCATAAACTGATGCTTCCGTACTTTGCCCCAAAAGCGCGGAAGTGCCAAGGAGAGCAGAGGAGGAAATAAAGGTGCGTCTTTTCATAATTGATGAAAAAGGGCCCGATTTTACGACCCTATATGTAGCAAATGTACAACAATCATTCAAACTGGGATTATTCTTGGCTTTTTTTCCAAATTTTATATCCCTCCAACTGATCCACCTGCACCGAGACTGCAGTTTCGTCACTATCACCAACAGCGCGTAAACTTGAAAAACACGCAGCAGGTAATTGTTGGTACAATGCAGTGCCTTTAGTTTTCCAAGCAATCATTTCGTCGCTTACTTCGCGGATAATTTTACCCGGATTGCCGACCACAAGACTTCTTCTTGGAATTTTATCGCCGGTTTTGATAAAACAGAGCGCCCCTACAATGCACTCTTCTCCTATTTCTACCTCGTCCATTAATACTGAATTCATACCAATCAAACTATTACGCCCAATACTAGCACCATGAATAATAGCGCCATGACCAATATGCGCACCTTCGTATAAAACCACTGTAATGCCCGGAAACATGTGGATTGTGCAATTTTCTTGCACATTACAGCCATCCTCTATAATAATTTTGCCCCAATCACCCCGAATGGCAGCGCCAGGGCCTACATATACATTTTGGCCAATGATAACATCACCCGTAACGGCTGCTTGTGGATGAATAAAGGATGTTGGGTGTATTTGTGGCGTTATTCCATTAAATGAATAAATCATGTATGTTATATAATTTATAATACTAGCAAAGATACAATCAATTTTATCTTACAAAACAATACCTTTGCGTGGATGCGTCAAAACATACATGTACTCACGGATGATGCAACAGCATATTTACTGCCGCGCATACAGTATATCCTCGATTTTCTGAAAGGACATCCAGTGCTTCAATCCCTAGATGTCACATGGGTATTGAATCAGACAACTAGCGCAGCACCGTCCGATATTCATATATACTATGGTGTAGGTACGCCCAAGCAGTCTTGCAATTTTGTCATCCAACCGCTTTTTGAATTGATGGGTGCGCAACCTCCGCTGGAAAACCCATGGATCATGCAGTCCTATCAGTGGCAGCATAAGGAGATTTATAGTGTTGAATTAGAAAAAAAACAAGCAATATCGCAGTTTTTGCAGCCTCCAAGCGCCAATTCAACGAATCATCAATTTGCATTTGATTGGTTGGCTACCTTATTTTTCCACCTTTCCCGAATAGAAGAATATACCCCTGCAACCACCGACGATATTGGCATTTTGCCCGGAGAGCAGTTGCTTTGTTATCGGTCAGGTTTGCATCAAAGCCCTTTGGTAGATGCGTTGGTAGTTGTTTTGGGCGAAATATTGACAAAACGCACCCCTAAATTAGTATCCCCAGTGGTTGCTTCACATGATTTGGATACTTTACGCCTATTTAATGACCAATTTAACCTTGTCCGTTATTTGATGGGAAGTGCTGTTCGGTACAAAACAATACGACAATGGCCTAGCATTATTGCAGATTATGTGCGGGTAAAAAGCGGTAAAAAAAGCGATCCCGCAGATACTTTTGACTGGTTGCTAGACTCGAACCATGCTGCTCAAAAATTCTTGTTTTTGGGTACTGGCCGACAAACGAAATTCGATCATTTCCCCGATTTGAATACACCTAGGATGAAAACCATCAGAGACCAAGCCCGCCAAAAAGGTTTTCAATTGGGCTTTCATCCCAGTTTTAACACTTGGAAAAACCTAGATCTTTGGCAACAAGAGCAACAGATGATAGCAGATTGGCAGGAAGCACCAGTGCGCCACAGCCGACAACATTTTTTACGGTTTTCATTTCCAGAAACAGCCGATATTTTAGAGCAATCGGGCATAGAAACAGATAGCACATTGGGATTTAGGCAACAAATTGGATTCCGGTGCGGCACTGGATTCCCGTTTCATCTGTATCATTTTAAGGCCGAACGCGCTTACCATTGGAAAGAAATTCCCTTGATTGTGATGGATATTGGCTTATTAAGAGCGTATCGTTATCACAGCAAACACCTTTTGTCGGCATGGCATCAATTTTTAAATGCTAACCAATACAATACTCAAATAAATATAAATTTCCATAATCCCGTTTTTTACGAACCAGAATTAGCCGGAATCCCTTTTAAATACCTTTATCAACGCCTTGTTTCATGCGCACCTTACTCTATTTCAGGACCCATTTCGACGCCCCCGCCAACACAGGTGTAATCGACAAATGTAAGGCGATTACGCAGGGCTTTGGTGCTGATAGCGATAGTTGGTTTTTTGATCAAAATGGACTACAACATGAAGGCCCCGACAACACGCCTTCCTTCCACTGGCGAACGCCCAAGCGTTCGTGGAGGCACTTGTATCTGTACTATTTTGCCGCTGATCGTTATTTGATACAGCATATTGATTTCAGGCAATATGCTGTATTTTATATCCGTCATTTGCCCGCACACCCGATATTTTTAACGCTACTAAAAAAAGCAAAACAACAGAACCCTTCACTCAAAATTATCATCGAATTGCCCACTTGGCCTTATGACGAGGAGGTAAAAGGCATAACTGCACAATTAGCCGCTATTTTAGACCGCGCTTGCCGTGAAAAAATGTCGGATTATACTGACTATTTCGTACATTTTGGCCCAGAAACCGAAATATGGGGCGTCCCCACCCTACGAATAACCAACGGAATTGAAGTGCAAAAAAAGCCAGTACGCCAACTAAAAGACCAAAAAGATGGTGTATTACGGTTATTAGCAGTGGGCAATTGGAACCATCCGCTTGGGATAGATCGCCTATTGCAAGGACTGAGTATGTACCATAAAATGGGTAAAAAAGCCACTTTGCGCATTGTTGGTCAAGGTACAGCCATAGCCACCTTAAAACGCTTGGTGCAACAACTTGAAATGGAGGCAATAGTCTCTTTTTTACCGCCTTGCACTGGGTCGGCATACGACCGATTATTTGATGAGGCCGATATCGCTATTGGAAAATTATTTATACCCGTAAAGGGTCTAACCGCTACTTCTTCTCTCCGACACCGAGACTATTGCGCACGAGGCATTCCATTTGTTTTGGCAGGAAAAGACAGTGATATATCCGAAAACTGGCCTTTTGCCCTACACCTTCCACAAAATGCTGCTCGGATAAACATTGCAGAAATACAAGATTTTTATGACAAAATAAAGGTAAATTATCCAGATTACCAAGTACAAATGCGCGATTTTGCACTTGAATATTTAGATTGGGCAGGAAAAATGAAGGGGATAATTGCACTTCTGAAGGAGGATTGATCATGCAAGATAACAGGAAATGCAAAGGAGTAGGGAGAATGTTTTGAAAATTCCGCACAAGTCATAAAAACTGATAAATATTCCGAAAGATAACTGGAATTAAACAAAAAAAATGCTATATACCATAGATATAAAAATCAAATTCGTATGTTTGCGTCGGC
The DNA here is from genome assembly GCA_043764095.1 of Chitinophagales bacterium. Lineage (GTDB taxonomy): Bacteria > Bacteroidota > Bacteroidia > Chitinophagales > Saprospiraceae > M3007. Next base: position 47,064 of record JAYUKX010000073.1, on the reverse strand, counting down.
TTCGAATAGGTAGGTTTCCTGCAACCAAGACAAAGTAAGTAGCAGCGAAAATACTCCACCGCCAAAATAAACCTTTAAAAGGAATATTATGAATACTCACGCTAACAAGACACAAGAGACCAAAAGCCAATCGGTGGCTAATGTTATTGCTCAAAAATCTAGTAGTAGTGAATCCACTTTTCAGTTTGAAGATAATCGACCAGAAGCGATTATGCAAAGAAAACTGATAGAGTTAGCAAAAAATAGTCCACGAGCAATGCAGTTGAAAGCCATTCAGGAAATGGCTAATAATAGCCCAGAAGCCCAAAAAGCAGCTCAATTGCGGGCAATATTAAATAACCATGCTACGCAAAACAAGCAACCTACTCCCCCAAAAACAAGCCCCGAGCCAACCAAAAAGGAAAATAATACAGGTTTGCCAGATGATTTAAAATCTGGTATCGAAAATCTTTCTGGCTATACTATGGATGACGTAAAAGTCCATTATAATTCTAATAAACCTGCTCAATTACAAGCGTATGCTTATGCTCAGGGAACCGATATTCACGTTGCCTCTGGTCAAGAAAGACACTTGCCGCATGAAGCTTGGCATGTGGTGCAGCAAAAGCAGGGACGGGTGAAACCTACGGTACAATTGAAGGAGAAGATAAATATCAATGATGATTTGGGCTTGGAGAAAGAAGCAGATTTGATGGGTTTAGAAGCCATAACCCAAGGACAGCATTTAATTAACGAACAGCCAAAGCACCCTAAGTGGGTGGTCAGTAGTGATAATACGCAATTACAGTCAATCCAAGAAATTGATATTATGTCACCTATTTATCAAATGACATGGGTAAGTAATAGACCTAATAGTAGTGACTTGGATAATTTAAATCTACAAATACAGGCAGCATTTGCAACAAGTATGCCTATTCAACGAAAAATAGATGAGGAATTTATGCCAACTATTTGTTTCCCTCTTCCTGATGATAAGGTTAAAAGTCCCGAAATTACCCACGAACAGTTACAAGACTATGCCTATAATAAAATTATTAATAGTAGGGGGCAAACCTTTGAAAAGGCTGTTGTGGAAGGTATTCGGCTGCTTGGCCCTGCCAATACTTTTGGTGAACTTTTAAATAAAAATTGGAATACATTTCAGGAGGAATTAGTCAATATCAAGGACGTGAATGCTGCTATAATATTGCTTGAGAATATTGCTACTAATTTGAACGAGGGTCTAAAAACCTTAGGAGTGACATATCCCAACCGTTCTGATGGGCACGGTAGACAATCTCAGGGTGAGGAAGCGGCCTTTACAATCCCGCAAAGTAGTGCTACCCGCAAGCGCGCAACCGATTTGCATGATAAGTTGGTAGAAATGTCAGTTCTTCGCAACGACCGAGTAGGAGATGAGAATAAAGATGAAGATAAGAGTGATGCAACTAAAACAAAAGAAACGGGGTACATGATCGGAGTTGTTGAGACTATTAATGGTCGTTTTTATGCAACCTGCTCCGGTGGAAGCCCCTGGGGGTTCGCTGACATTGTGAAGTCCCAAGGAATGATCTTTATTGGTAGCATACTTAGGCTAGAGGAAGCAAAATTAAAAGTAAAAGCAAAGTTCGATAAAGAAGGCAGAGTATTAGGGGAAGATGAAGTTGGAGGGGTTATCGGCACCTGCGCAGCCCCCAAATTGCTGCTCAGCCTGATGCGTGAAACAGAAGAAAAGCCCTTCGCAATGACGGAAATATTAGTTGCCCCATTTAGTAAACCAACTCCAATAGTTCTAAATGAAAAGGGGAAAAAAGAGCATTATAAGGGAAGGGAGGCCGTTCCAAGTTGTTTAAGTTGCCAACTATTGATTCCAAGGTTGATACAGGAATTTAAAACGGTTCAACACGAGTTTACGACTTTTCGAAAGAAACAAGAGGATGAAGTTTCTAGCAAGGAAAAGCGAGAAGAGATATATCTATTAGAAGAACTTAATTCAGAAAGTGAAGAGTTAATTAGCCGGAAAAAAGCACTAGAAGCCGTATTCGAAGCATTATCAAATATGAACTCTGTTAATGCCAAAAAAGTCCAAGTAGATCTGTTCTCCGATTTGAGGAAATGCAATCTAACGGATAACTTAAATCGGATGACTTGGCATTTGGATAGGTTTCTGCATTTGGAAACCGAGTCTAATACTCGTAAAGCAGTGACCGAAACAATTGATAAAATAAAAAATGCGAAACAAACGGCGGAAGAGTTGGTGGAAGCGTTGACAGATTGGTATAAGGAACATAAGGAATATATGCTGCAATAAACAACACTTTGCCTGACAGATTATTGAAAAGTTTAGGAATGAATGTAACCAAAAATTTATTGTTCACTACCTTTTCCCAACCCGACGCCTCCGCACATCATCCAATACCACCTTACTCCGATAATCCGCCACTTTTTTCCGCAAACGCACCCGATCCATCTGTAAACCATCCACATGTCTGCAATACAAACCCCACGCGGGCAACTCCCCAAACATAGAAAACTCAGGGTAATCACGCTCCCGTTCTGGTACTTTGGACAGGCTGTCCATTGGCACAAAAGCAATATTGCGATCACCTCCGCCAGCATAAGAGATTCGGATATTTTCCAACCGAACATCCATAATTGGATGCCCCGGAATACCTACAATTGAAGCGGGCATCAAGTTATGTGGTTCTTTTACAGGTGGGCCTTCGTGCTCATAACCGATATCAGGTTTGCCCGCTGGTATTGCTACTTTAATATCGTGGAGATAAATTCGCCTCACCTGCCCGGGTGGGAAGCGTTGGGTGCGGTGTCCAAGTCGAATAAAAAAAGCATTCCCAGTGTTTTCAGCGCGAATATTGGAGACTTCTACATCTTCCAACACGCCACCATCCACTATTTCGAGTGCAATGGCCGATCGAAAAGTATTATAAACCGTAATATCATCCACTTTGATATTACGGAAACCGCCGTAAGAGTTTGTGCCAAATTTGACCGCACTAGCACTAGAGCGCACCCTGCAATGGCGAATCAGGATATGATTACAGGACAGGTCTTTACGATCCGATTTAAGACAAATACCATCGTCACCGACATCAATATCGCAGTTTTGAACAAGGGTATTCGTACAATCTACTAGATCTATACCATCATTATTCCAAAAAGCCGTACTTCGCACCTTTACACCATCTATGACTAGGCTATCGCATCGGCCATAGCGCTGTACCCAGCAAGCGGCATTTTTCAAAGTAATTCCACTGATCTTTATATTGGTACAATGCTCAAAATCAATCAATTGCGGGCGTTCGCTTTCGTGGGTTCGGTTGTCTTTATAGCCACCTTGAATCAATCCTTTTTTATACATTTCGTCGGTATCTGCAGCCAATGCTTTTCCACGGCCATCAATCGTACCTTTTCCGCCAATACCAATATTGCGTGCACCATTGGCCAAAATTAAAGCATACCACCTGTTTCTATCGTAATCGGTACGTTTAATACTACCCAATAAGACTGCATCAGCATCCAATAAAATTGTAACATTGTCTTTTAAACAAATACTGCCCGTCACAAAATCGCCTTTAGGAATCAATACATTACCGCCGCCATTCGTATGGCATTGGTCAACTGCCTCTTGAATTGCCTCTGTATTCAATGTAACCCCATCTGATATAGCCCCAAATTGGGTAATATCATAGTTGCGGTGCATTGATTGGGCGTTGATAAAACCTAACGGTACTAGCCCCAAAACAGCCAATATAATTGTAAATTGAAGTGGAAATTTATATTTCATCGTTTAAGTTTTTTTATATTTTATTGTCATTCATGTTCCTGACTTAGGAATGGTGTTGGAATAATGGGATAAATTCAGGCTTCAGATTTTGGTCTCAGATTTTCTGTTTTTTTGCGCGAATAGCCTACCTATTTAAGTAGAAAAAGAGGAAATAGGAGGGCAAAAGATGTGCATCAATCTGTACCTTTATTTCGACATCATTCCTTAGTCCCCATGCAGCACCCGATTAAATAAATCGCCCATTGATTTTTTGCTGGCATCGAGATCATCGCGCCCTTGGTTGCGTTGTTTCACATCCCATACACCGCGTGTATTTTTGTACAAAAGATATGAAAATACATAGTTATTATTGGTCAGGGTGTCGCCAAGCAAGCCAAAACGAAGGTCATTGACCTGTAAAGTATCGCCATTGTAAGGCAACACGTTGTAGTAACCATTGGAAAACCACAAAAGGAACTTCTTGGCACGGTCGTCGTTGGGAATATGATCGAGTAAATAATGGTTCTTGGGCAAAACCGACAAAGGCCGTACACGTGGTTGGCGGTCATTAAAACCATATAAACCAAAGTAATACACAGAATCACTCTCCGCTAAAACAGTCCAAACTATATTATTAAAAATAGATGGATTGGATTGAAAACGTTGGTACGTTATATTTCGTGATAATAATTCTTGTTTAAAAGAACGCTCAACGGTTTGTTTATGCCAATAAGTATAGCCCAAATACCCACAACTCCAAATGATACCTACCCAAGTCATGGCAGCACGCCAAGTATTGTGGCGCACAAAATTGGCGGCAATAATTAAGCAAATAGCAAAAGGAACAGTATAAAGCGGATCTACCACCGAAACCGTATTCCATTGGATACGAATATCGGAAAATGGCTGCCAAATTTGAGTACCCCAATTGGTAAAACAATCCAAGATCGGGTGGGTAAATATGCTCCAAAAAAAGAGTTGTACCCATGTACGATACGGTGCTTCTACGGCAGAAAAATCGCGTTTCCAATAATCCGACCATAATTTACGAAAAAACCATATACCCAAAGCCAATGTAGGCAAAAAGATATACCAACTAAATCCTTCGCCTAGGGCAACTGGAATAAAATTGATGCCTGCAATGGCCACCACAAATAGTACGATCCAAGAGAGTGCAAAAAAGGTTTTATATCCCTTATGTCGGTGGATACTTCGATCATAGAACCGCTGCGCCATCCAAGCCAATACCCACGGGGCTAATGCTGCGAACAAAAACGAGTGCATAACCCCCCGATGAAAAGATGTGGAACCAATTTCATCTGTAAAAAAAGTAGCAAATACATCCAAATCGGGAATTGTGCCCCCTAAAGCCCCCCAAAGCATTGCCCTATTTCCTAGTTTTTTACCTGCTACCGCTTCTCCGCAAGCTGCGCCTAATACGATCTGTGTTAATGAATCCATTTTACAAATTGTGCTGTTGTGGACATACCACTTTGTGTATCAATTAATTGCAAAAAATATGTTCCCAAATCCAAGCGTGTGCAATCCAATCTATATTGGCCAGATGCAGATGGGAGGCGTTGCTCCAAAATGAATTTTCCTGCTATATCGGTTACTTTAACCAACATTGAATGCCCTTGTTCGTACTCGATATTCAGGAAATCTTGTACTGGATTGGGCGAAAGTGCCAATTTGGGTGCTTCAACCGTCAAAACACCCGTTGGATTATCTACCAAACCATCGCAGTTATTGTCAACATTGTCCAAGGTTTCGGGCGCACCCGGAAAGATAGCGGCGTTATAATCGTCGCAATCTTCGTAGGTAAAATACCCATCTCCGTCATTGTCGTTGTAAAAATAATCGCGCGCCAAAACAAAAGCGTCAATAGCGCATTGGCTGCCAATAGTACGACCGGGAATATCATCAAAAGGTGCGTGAATACCACCCCAAATCCTAGACAGACTGGTTTGGTCTGCTGCATCGCGGTAAGTGGCCCATTGCAAATTTACGGGTAAAGATGGTCCTTCTTCAAAGGCTAGAAAGCCATTATTTGCCGCAATTGGAAACACACCCATGCCTCCCGGAAAAAACGGATCGCCGGTCACGCCGGTAATCACATCGGCGGCAGCACGTGAAAAAGTAGAATGACCAGAGATAAAACCCGCAAATGGAGGCGTTACAAATGTCTTTTTCTGGTAAGTAATAAATGACTCACCCAGTATCCACGCTGCGCCTGATGCAGCAACAGTAGGTCCAGGCACGGCAGCGTGGCCTTTCCAAGTGTATAGTTTTACTTTACCTATATTTTCATTATTTGAACCAGCCAATGGGTCGCCCGCCTGTACCAATTCCACAAATCCAGGTATTAATTCCAAGCCTTCGGGGTGATACGATGGTAGCGCAGGATCGGAACTTTGCCCTTTGGAAGCCATATAACGCAGCACCGAAACCGGACGGCTGGCATCGTACCACCCTTTGATGCCCCATGCAGAGATAGCAGCATCGTGCAGGGCACCACCAAGGGTAAAATAGATCTTAACATCCCATTCCAGTTTACCGAGTTCGGAGCCTTTTCCATTGAATTTGCGTACAAAACTGGGTTGATCCATGGCATAATTCAAAATAGAATACCAGTGTCCTGGGGGTGTTTCAGAGTTAGGCCCATCGGCCCAAAACTGCGAAATCACGCGGGTGTAATCGCCTCTAGGTACTAAATTGGGCGTGTAAGGTTGTCCTGTTTTGGGGTTTAGCGCGTGTCCGATACCATTGTCACCTCCTCCTTCAAAATCATAAAAACTGGGATAATCTGCTAGTGATTTTGGGTAATCTTGCACATTTCCTATGGTTGCAGGTGAAATATCCCATAGTACGCCGTCTTTAGTATCGTGGTGGCCGCCCCATGCCGCAACCATTGCATTACCCCATTTATAGGCCAATGTACCTAAATCATCGGGATTAGTTGTATTAAAAATAGGTGGTGGCCCCGGATCGTGGTAAACTGGATACTCCCAATTGCCCCTAAAATACGACGTTTTGTCGCTATTATCCATAGCAAAGGGTACTACCCTACCCCATTCAGGCATTTGGAATTTTTGGAGGGCAGCAATCGGATTACCATTTTGATCCACTGCACCCTCTACTTTGAGGGGCTGCCAATGGTTGGGATCCATCAAACTCGGATTACCGGGGAGTGAAATATCCAATGGACCATTCACCGTTGTGTAGTTTTGTATCGCAAAAAGGCTGGTTTCGTTGGAATTATCGTTGAGTCCAAGTTGAATAATATATTCCGCTATTTTATTGCCCAATGCTGCTGGTTTTCCCGATGTGTAATCGGTGGATAACTCATTGATATCGTAGCCCATTTCACTCATTAATAGTGCAAAACGATACTGCGACAGATAAGCTTTAGGCGAAAACTGGAAGCGGCGGTTGAGTACACGAAAAGCAGCGTAACAAATCGCTTCTTTGCGTGCGGCCTCTATATCGGCGGGTGCAGGTACACCTGTAAAAGGAAAATTAACTCCATTGATCGTATTTCCCAAAATATATGGCTTTGCAATACTATCGTAAGCCGCCCATGCATCATACATGGCCATTGAAACATGGAATAAGGTACGCGCATTCACGGGCGGGCGGGCAAAATCCTCGCGTAAACCGAGTAGCGTCAGTTCACTCCACCTCCGAGCGATGGATTGCTGGGCTTGCAGTGTTGTAAGCGCAAAAAATAGTAAAAAAGGTATAATTTTCATGGAACAAAAGTAAGCATCAGTATTACATTGGAGGATATTTTGCTGTTGTTCTTTTCCCATTAAGTATTTATGACGTTTTTAATCAAAAGATTTTAGAATTTACACATTAGACATTATTCAGAATTAGTTTCGCATGCTGAGAATGGTTAATTGTCGCCAAATTTTCGTTAAATTTTTCACCGAAAACACCCCATTTCGACTGCAAAATTTACCTTGATTTGACAAAAACTTCCTCATTTCAGCATTACGATCCTAATTCCGTATAATGTCTATTACATTTGTCCTCTAATTTTTAAATAGCACATGAATTATTCCAAAACGCTTTTAGCCTTCTGTTTCGCTTGCTCTTTTTATTTCCTTGCGATTGGGCAACATACCAACGTACTGATTAGCAATACTAATTTTCCAGAAGAACCTTCGATATGTATCAATCCCAAAAACACACAAGAACTCGTGGCAGGTGCCAATATTGACCATGTTTACTATTCCCACAACGGTGGTGAAACATGGACAAAAAATACACTTACCTGCTCTTGGGGCGTTTGGGGCGACCCGGTCATAGGTATTGATACCACAGGTGCATTTTACTTTTTGCACTTGTCTAATCCGCCTACTTCTGGTAATTGGATCGACCGCATTATTGCTCAAAAAAGTACCGACGGCGGTGTTACATGGAATAATGGCAGTTTTATGGGGCTAAATGGCTCTAAAGCACAAGACAAACACTGGATTGCAACCGACTGGAAAACTAATCATTTATATGTGACTTGGACACAATTTGACAAATATGGATCGGCATTGGCTACTGATAGTTCTATTATTTTATTTTCCAAAAGCATAGATGGTGGAGCCAATTGGTCGGCGGCCAAACGCATCAACAAACTGGCGGGCGACTGTGTGGACAGCGACCTTACCGCGGAAGGTGCTATGCCTTGTGTCGGACCCAATGGTGAAGTATATGTTGCATGGTCGAATCGAAATAAATTATGGTTCGATCGCTCTACCGACGGTGGAAACACATGGCTTTCGGAAGATATTTTTGTTGGTGACCAACCTGGCGGATGGGATTATAGCATTGCAGGAATTGATAGGGCCAATGGCTTACCGGTGACCAGTTGCGACACCAGTGGCGGTGCTTATCATGGTACGATTTATATCAATTGGAGTGACCAACGCAATGGTGCCAACAATACGGATATTTGGCTTTCCAAAAGCACGGATGGCGGAAATACCTGGAGCGCGGCTGTTAAAGTTAATGATGATGCCACAACGCGGCAGCAATTTTTCACATGGATGGCTATTGACCAAAAAACAGGCTGGTTATGGTTTGTTTTTTACGACCGCCGTAATTATCAAGGTATCCAAACCGATGTTTATATGGCTGTTTCTAAAGATGGCGGTACTACTTTCCAGAATTTTAAGGTGAGCGAAAGCCCATTTATCCCCAGTGCTGGTACTTTTTTTGGCGATTATACAAATATCACGGCGCATAACAATGTAGTACGTCCAATTTGGACTCGATTGAGCAATGGCGATCTTTCTGTATGGACAGCCTTGGTAAAACCCGAAGCACTACTCGTCAATGCTACGCAACCCGATGGAGCAGCGGCGGCATTTTCTATTGAAGCACTGTACCCCAATCCTTCTTTAGATTTGACTGCGTTTTCGTTCAAACTGCGCCACCGTTCTTTAGTTAATCTTTACCTCGTTGATCTTCAAGGTAAGGTTCGTTCACAACTGATTGATAATGAATGGCGTGACACGGGAAAACATGTTGAAAGCATCGATCAAGACCAATTGGGATTATCGGCAGGTGCGTATTTTGTGGTACTCAGCGTGGATGGCATAATTGCGCGAAGAAAAGTGATGTTTTTGGGCAACGAATAAAATTTAATATGCAAGAAAAAATAATTACACAAACCACTAATTGGATCAAAAACGTTGTGATTGGTTGCAACTTTTGTCCATTTGCTGCAAAAGCGATGCTACGCAGCACTATTAGATATGTTGTTGTGGAGGAAACCAATTATGATTCCAGTTTGGAAGTTTTTTTGGAGGAGTTACGCCTTTTGGATCAGTCGGAGGATATTGAAACAACGCTACTTATTTTCCCTAACCATTACGCCGATTTTGAGGAATACCTTGATTTGGTGGCATTAGCGGAAAATCTGGCCTCTGATGAAGACTACGATGGTATTTACCAAGTGGCCAGTTTTCATCCAAATTATGTTTTTGAAGGCGCAAAAGCCGATGATCCGGCCAATTATACCAATCGTTCCATCTATCCGATGCTACATATTTTGAGGGAGGAAAGTATCACATTGGCACTCCAAAACTTCCCCGATCCGGAAGGAATTCCTGAACGAAATATTGATTTTGCGCACCGTAAAGGTTTAAAACAGATGGAGTTGTTGAGATTGGCATGTATGTAATATTTAGGCCAAATAAATTACCACAGACGGCTTTTGGAGTAAACAGCGCGCGTACAATTAATTGAGTCGATATGCTAAACCAAATCTGATCAGTCGGGCGCAACTGCGGCGGAATAAAAATCCGTTGAACTATTTCCCCAATTTTTCCAACAACCAATCTTTTTCTGCAATATACTGCTTTTTTTCAATTTGCATTCGGAGTAAGTCGGCTTTTTTTCGATTAGGCGTACCCGACATTAGTTTCCGCGTATATTTTATCAAGTGCTTCTCCGTGATACTTTCGTGATATTCCACTCCTACATTTGTATCAAATTAAACAACAAAATTTAATGCGTACATCATTCTTAATAATTACTTTTGTACTTTGCCTTCAAAGCGTTTTTGCTCAAAAAGAAGGCGAATCTGCTATTTTCTCTGACAAGCATGGTGCCATCAGGGGCTACGATCCGGTATCTTATTTTACAGCCGGAAAGCCACAAGCAGGCAAAGATAGTATTACTTTTCAGTGGAAAGATGCCGTTTGGCACTTTTCATCCATCGAAAACAAAAATGCATTTGCTAAAACACCTGAAAAATATGCGCCTCAATACGGCGGCTATTGTGCTTATGGCTGGGCGCAAGGCTATGCCGTAAAAATAGAACCCGAGGCATGGGCGATTGTGGACGAAAAACTTTACCTCAACTACGATCTTTCGGTACAACGCAAATGGGCGAAAAAACGGGCAGATTATATCGAAAAAGCCAATACCAACTGGAGTAAAAAGAAACATTAATCGTTCATCAATATCATTACAATGTACACGAAAAACATCAATTATGTAGAGCGCATTGCGTCAATTACGGCCGCAATTATTCTCCTCCAAACCTTATACTTTAAATTTTCAGCCGCACCAGAAAGCGTTTATATCTTTACACAATTGGGTGTTGAGCCCTTTGGTCGGATTGGTTCGGGAGTAGCAGAACTGATTGCAGGCGCACTTTTGATCTTTAGGCGTAGTTCCGTATATGGTGCAGGACTGGGGCTGGGCATTATTAGCGGCGCCATTTTATCGCATCTTTTTATATTAGGTATCGATATTCAAAATGATGGCGGATATCTATTCTTCTTGGCAGTAGTGGTGTTTGTGGCTTGTGCAGTTTCACTTTATGTACAGCGCGGTGCCGTGCAATCTATTGTTGCGAAACTACGAAAATAGAAGTAGCCTTTATTCCTTTTTTATTGTAGCATGCAACCATTTACGAACAATATCTGCAAAACGGTCTTTTTGTGATTCAATATCAGCGGCCTTATTAAAAGTCGCGATGGCACGGTCATTTGTTTTCCAAACCAACATACCCGATGTATCATCTATCCATTTTACATCGGGTATGGATTGTTTTTTTGCACCACGGTGAAATACGATTTGGATCTTTTTTGGGTTGCTGAGACTCATCGTAATGTAATCTTCGCCATTTAGCGCGTAATTTGGGGCATTCCATTTGATATTTTCCTGTAAATCTGTATTTACTGCTTTAATAATCGTTCTAATTTGCCTTATCCCAGCCATTAATGGATGTTCGAGATTAGCCAAAAAAGTATCTACTTCCTGTTGGTCTTTTGATTGATTTTTCTTTGGCTGTGTGGTTTTGCTGGATTCCTTTTTTGCATTTTCCATCGCCCTAAATTGTACAATTCGCTCTATTAAACCATAAGGAATGGGTTTATCCAACGGAAACTGTACAGAACCTTTGCCTTGCTTATAGACAGACAATGCTGCTTTAAAAGCCTCATGACCTGTAGGTGTGGCGTAAAATCCAATATGATTTTTATAGGCTGCAAAATAAACCAAAACCTTCCCGTTTAACTTATAAGCAGGCATCATATAACTAATAACGGCTTCGGCTTCTGGTGCCGCCCGTTGAATGGTTTGCTGGATTTTTTCCAAAATCTCTTGGATTTCTGTTGGAAATTTGGCGATATAAGTATCGATTGGTGCGTCCATTATTGTGGAATTGGTATCTATAATTTGCGAGGATTGCACATTAATACACTGGTATTATATTTTGTAATCTTTAAGAATGCTAAGTACTTGTGTAAGATCTACCTCCAATACTTCGGCAATTTGCGCTGGAGAAAGGTTCATTTTTTCTGAAAACTGAAGCACACTTGCCTTAAGAATCTTGTATTTCTCTTGCTGTTCCCGCACGGCTCTTTGCTCCGCTTTTTGCATTTCTCGCTCCGCCTCTTTTGTTTTTTCGATTAAACCCGATGCAGCCTCCCCATAAAAAGCGGAAGTCATTATATCAATAAGTTTTTTATTATGCTCAAAGACTTTTTGTTTACCTGTCATATCTTTTGCATTTAAATTATACTGTTTATCGAGTAATTTTTCAAAATCGTGATCTAATTCCGGAGTCAACTTGACCAAATACAGTGCAAAGTTAAGTATAACCCTGAACTTATCCAACGAAATTCCTTTCTTATTCAAGTGCCCTAAAAACTTTTTCTTTAATTAGGAATAAATACCCCATATTGCTATCTTTCATTTTTAAGCGAAAGAGTTTGTCGGTCTTTTTCACTTTGATCTTTGCGCCTGTGAACAAGGTTCGTAATTCTTGTTCCAAAGATTTATAATCTTCAGACCAATCCACAGCAGCATGGAGATCGGGGAGAAAAAAAAGCACCGCTGGTTCTACTAAATCCAGCATTTCCTTCCAAAATGTGTCAAAATAAGCATCAAAACCCCTTTTTATATTTCCTTTTGCCATAAAACAACGGTATTGTATTGGGGCAAAGGTACGGTATATTTTTAACAAAAAAACATTTTGTTTGTTTTTTGTAAACAAAAAAATTCAATCTATCGCTATATGCGTTTTTACATTTTTTTTACTCTATTTTCTTGGAATTATACACCAACCAAGCAAAATACTCTAATTTAATTGATATAAGTACTTTATTTGCATGTCTTATCCCTTTTTTAAAAAACAAAGTATATTATGACAAAAAAAATCACATTAATACTCATCTTAATTCTAATCCAATTATCTGCATTTGCGCAGTAAAATAACAAAAAAGTACTCACCACAGCCAATTACCAGCAAGCCACAAAATTTCTGGGTTTCAACACCAATAAACTGGTCTATAACAACAATGTTCGACCAATATGGCTCGAGGATGGCAGATTTTGGTACAGTGTAATGCGAAAAGATGGCCCACAATCCGTCCTCATTAATCCAACTGACGGTAGCCGCAAAACGGATGCAGATCCAGGCTTTATATCATTATTTACAGAAAATAAAAAATTGGTAATGAAGGATTTGCATGAAAAAGAATACCCTAATGATGTAATTGCCCCTGACGGTAAAAAATCCGCTTTTATCAAAGATTGGAATTTGTGGGTAAGGGATATGGAAACGCTACAAGAAACACAACTCACCACCGACGGCATAAAAGATTTTGGCTACGCCACAGATAATGCAGGATGGAAACACAGCGATGCCGCCATTTTATTGTGGTCGCCAGATTCCAAAAAAATAGCCACTTTCCAACAAGACCAACGGCAGGTAAGTGATATGTATTTGGTAACAACTAACGTGGGCAGGCCGACACTGGAAGCCTGGAAATACCCACTTCCAGTAGATAAAGAGATTATTAAGATCCAACGCGTCATTATTGAGGTAGAACAACCCAAAGTTATCCGACTACAAATGCCCCCCGATGACCGCAGGGGAACGCTCTGCGATGATATATCTTGCTCTGGCACTTTCGACGACAACGAATGGAGTCCCGATGGTACAAAACTCGCCTTTGTGTCTTCCTCCCGCGATCATAAATCGGCCAAACTACGGATGGCAGATGCCGCAACGGGCACTGTAAAAGATGTATTGGAAGAAAAAGTAGAAACCCAATATGAAAGTGGACAAGGAATCATCAATTGGCATTTTTTAGCAGCAACCAACGAGATTATTTGGTACTCCGAACGCGATGACTGGGGACACCTCTATTTGTACGATGCCAATACCGGTAATCTTAAATCTCAAATTACAAAAGGGGATTATGTCGTAACCCGTTTGCTAAAAGTAGATGAAAAGAACCGAGTACTCTATTTTGAGGCCAACGGCAAAGAATCTAAAAGAGACCCTTATTTTAGCCATTTCTACCGCGTGGATTTTAGTGGAAAAAACCTACAATTGCTCACACCAGAAGACGGCCACCATAACATCCATTTGGCACCAGATGCGTCGTGTTTTATAGATATTTATTCACAACCCAATGTGCCACACCAGACGATTTTGAAGAATATGAAGGGTAAAATCATCACTAAACTAGAACAAACCGATATAACAGATCTAATGGCTAACGGCTGGAAAGCCCCCGAACCCATCACAGTAAAAACACTGGATGGCAAATGGGATTTGTATGGATTGATGTTTACGCCCACTAACTTGGATAAAACCAAAAAATATCCAGTCATCAACTATATTTACCCTGGTCCGCAAGGTGGCGGCGTGGGTAGTCGTTCGTTTACGGCGGCAAGAGGCGACGATCAGGCATTGGCGGAATTGGGATTTGTGGTAGTGGTGATAGATGGCACATGCAACCCCGGCCGTTCAAAATCATTTCACGATGCCTGTTATGGCTATATGGCCGACAATACTTTGGACGATCAAATAGAAGGCTTGAGGCAATTATCCGAAAAATATACCTTTCTTGATCTTGAAAGAGTGGGAATATGGGGACATTCGGGCGGAGGTTATGCCACCGCAGCAGCTATGTTCCGTTACCCAGATTTTTATAAAGTAGGTATTGCAGAATCGGGTAACCACGATAACCGCAACTACGAAGACGACTGGGGCGAACGTTATATCGGACTCCTGGTAAATGACTCCACGGGTACATCCAATTACGAGGATCAAGCCAACCAAAACTTTGCAAGTAACCTAAAAGGCAAATTAATGCTGGCTCATGGCGGTATGGATGATAATGTTCCCCCATACAATACATACTTGGTCGTGGACGCTTTGATCAAAGCCAACAAAGACTTTGATCTAGTGATATTTCCCAATGCAGGTCATGGATATGGCGGAGACAGCTATTATATGATGCGTCGTCGATGGGACTATTTTGTTACGCATTTGCTGGATGCAGCGCCTCCTAAGGACTTTAAAATACGGTAAAAACGGAACTTACATAGCAATCCGCGTACCCAAATACAAGGATACCCCATTTATATGACCGCCTTGTACGGTGGCTGGCGATGCCCAATAAGATGTGTCTAATACAGCGTTTGGAAAAAGGCTGAACTTGTCTTGTAGCCCTAAAGTCAGGTTGTATCTGTCCCAAAAGTATCACACACTAATAAAATTGATGGAATGGTTTATTGTTAAAAAAGAAACCTAAAATGGCGCAATTAAAGATAACATTGATAACACAAAACACTGTTTACCAATACATTAAATCAAAAATCAAAAATCATTTGAAATTTCATTTTTAAAGATTTCAATAAAATAAGCAAACAAAATAAGCTAACTCTATAAAATAATTGTCTAACTTTGATGCTCGATATATAATTTCTATCTTTTCAAAAATTGATATATCTATTATTAAAGTAGTACTTGTTTGTTTTTTATTGATCCAAAATCTTGACAAGTATTACGGTTAATCCAACATTATCGCGCTTATTCTTGCTCGACTATGTAAGTAAACCTTAGTTTTTTTTACCAATCACTCGTTTTTTTTCACACAAACTCTTGCTATTTATGAAGCAACTCAAACTAATGCTGATCCTGTCAATATTATTGTCAGGACTGCACTCTATCTCTGCCCAAGTGGGCAAGTTTATCGTAAGCGCTCCGGCTAGTGTTGCCGGCGATTACAATTACATTTCACTACCGAATGGTTGGGGCGCACCTGCTACTGGCCTTTGCGGCGAACTGGTACTCATGCTGGACTCCACCGGTGCTACCCTCGGTTGTTTACCACCTGTTACTAGTTTAGTGGGTAAAATTGCCTTTGTTGAGCGCGGTACATGTGGCTTTTCGGCTAAAGTATTGGCGGCTCAAAATGCTGGCGCTATTGGTGTTATCATTGGCAACAATGCAGGTGCTGTACCTGGTGCTTTGGGCGGTGGGATACCACAAATTACTATTCCATCTGCATTAATCAGTAATGCCGATGGTGTAAAACTCAAAACAGAACTGTTGGCTGGCGGTACTGTTGTCACAGGTTGTATGAGTCTTCCCGATGTAAAAGTCTCCTTTACGGTGGACATGAAGGGTCAAACTGTGGATCCAACAGGTGTATTCCTTGGGTATCAAGTTGAAACTGCAGCACCAGGTGCACGCCCGATGAAAAACCTAGGTGGCGGTATTTATACAGATACATTGAGTGTTCCTGCTACCTCCGAAATAGCCTACATCTTTGTTAATGGTGCTGTTGCGTCTGGTGCAGAGGTTGTTCCGGCCGCGTGTAGCGTTGATGGTGCTCGTTATGTGTTTTCTACGACTACTGGCGGCGATTTGCCAAAGGTATGTTTTGGAAGCTGTACACTTTGCGAAAACATCGTGACGCTCCGTGTCAATATGAAACTGGAAACGGTATCTCCTTTGGGCGTACACGTTGCAGGCAATTTCCAAGGATTTAACCCAGCCAGCACACCAATGACCAATGCAGGTAATGGCATTTGGACGTATTCCTTTGCCGCAAAGCCAGGTGATTCTTTGCAATATAAATTCATCAATGGTAATGCCTTTGGTATGGATGAGCAGTCTATTCCAGCAGCATGCGGCGCACCCAATGGATTTGGAGGCTTCAACCGCCTTTATGTTGTACCTAATGAGGCTTCAACAGAGTTGCCAGCAGTCTGCTTTGATTCTTGCGGTGCATGTCCATCTCTTTTCCTCGAATGCGACCCGGGTGCGATCATTTGTGATGGCTTTGACACTTACACTGTAGGTGGCCTCAATGCACAATCTGCAATTTGGGACACTTGGGACGGTACTGGCGGCGATGGTATTGTCTCTATAGATCAAGCCAAATCTGGTACACAATCATTGAAAATTGACTTTGCAGTACCAGCAGGCACACCAGCACAGGATGTTGTATTGTTGCTTGGCGATAGCACAAAAGGCAATTATTTGTTGAAATGGAAAATGTATATTCCATCTGGCAAAAAAGCATACTTCAATATTCAACACGACCTTACCCCACACGTTTTTGGGTCAGAGGTATATTTTGATGCAAACGGCGCTGGCCGTATAATAGTAGGGGGTGCAGCATTCTCTACCTTCAAATACCAATACGATAAGTGGATTACCGTAGATCAGAATATTGATATCAGCAATAATGTTACCTATCTCCGCATTAGTGATACGTTAAGAGGTGTATGGAATTTCAACCGTGCTACTGATGGTACGGGTGCGGTAACAACTAGCAATCAACTGGCTGGCGTGAATTTCTACCCTGCTGATGCAACTTATAAATTTTACGTGGACGATGTTCAATTAGTAAAATTGGCCGCTGGTATTCCTAGCGATTTCTGCTTAAATGCTGCCGATATCAATGTACTATTTGGTAAAGCAGTAGGTTCTGTCCAAAGTTCTACCTTGTACAATAATACAGGTGCTGGAATAGTAGGAGACCCAACAACAGGTTATGCCTGCTTTGGTGAACCTACAGGTAATGCTGCTGCACCAAGTTTAGAAAATACGGTTTGGTTTACATTTAAAGGCGATGGCAACGCCTATTTGATCGAAACAGCGCAATGTAATGCCACAAACGCTAATTATATCAACGATGGTGACACTCAAATGGCTATTTATGAAGGTGCTAATTGTGGTGTACTTACGCCTGTATTGTGCAATGAAGATGGTCCAAGTGCCACCGCAACGCTTTATCCTGCCGGCGATACGCTACAAACGGTAGTGGGTAAAACATACTTTATGATGGTGGATGGATTTGCGTTCAACGGTGCTATTTCCGATGGCGAATTTTGTATAAGTGCAAAACGTATGCCTCCTCCGGCACGCGCGGTTACGTTCCAAGTCGATATGTCGCAAGTAACGCTCTCTCCAATGGGTGCTTATATCGCAGGCGAGTTCAATAACTGGACAGGTCAGCCCATGACCAGCGCAGGTGCTGGTATTTGGAAAATTACGATCAATTTGCCACAAGGCGACACCATTGAGTATAAGTTCCAAAATGGCCCTGGTGGTTGGGAAAATAATTTGCCAGCTCCTTGTGGATTTGGAACTACGGGCAACCGTTCTCTTATTGTACCTGCTACTGTTTTGTCCACACCTAATGTGTGCTTCAATTCTTGTACAGCTTGTACTATCAGCACTTCTGACGTAACTTTTAACAGCAATATTAACATCGCTCCAAACCCAACCAATGGTACTACTACTGTTATGGTTTCGTTGCCAGAATCGACTGATCTAACGGTTAAAATAATGAATAGCCTTGGTCAATTGGTAGAATCTCGTATCGAAAATGGCATCCAAACGGGTAATATCCGTTTAGAAATGGCCCGTTACGGTAAAGGGATTTACTTCGTTGAACTGAGCGATGGCGTGAATCGCGCTACGCGTCGGGTTGTTGTGCAATAATTTGCTTTGATTTTTTAAATTAATATGGGAGAGTGTACTGTCTTTGGGGATGGTACACTCTTTTTTTTGTGTGTGAGGAGAAGTATATCAAAACTTTGTTCCAAATAACGCAAAGGATGCCTTATTTGCCTTGGGCACAAGCAATTATCGCTAAATTATCCAAGGTTTTGCGGATGTCAAGCACAAGAATTAATATTGAAACCCCAAAATATCTTGCTGTCCAAATTAATCTGAACACGAAAAACGCTCTCGCAACCATCGTCAAAAACAGGTAGATAATTTTTTATGGTAGCGTCATCTCTATCTACGGAACGATGATAGCATTGTACAAATACGATCCGCTCGTTTTGCAAGTTGACAAAAGCATAATATTGTCTGCAAAATTCAGATAGTGGAAAACTTGACTCAAACTGACCTGCATACTTCAACGCATATACCTCTTTTAATACCTGTTCAACTTCTTTTCTATCAATTTTTGTAAGGGGAAACACCCTTAAATGTCCCTGTAATTTTTCAACATATGCGGGCGGGGGAGCATCCATGATTGCCCATTTAAAGTCATTTCTGCTTTTTGACACAGTACAACCTTGTGTGCTAAATATTAGGATCAAAATCCAAATTTCTATATTGTATCTAGTTTGAAGAAATAAACGCATTTTGAGACACTTTTCTAAGGGGACTCAGGGGGCAAATTAATCTGCCACAATCAAGGCAATTTAAGCCACACAAATATACAACTCGTTTTCCCAACAGATCTTTGCGCCCACTTTTTAACTAAATATATTTTCACATGAACTTAAATCAAATTTTAAAACTTGCTGTTCCAGCACTTATTGCGATCATTGGGCTACATTTTCTTAAATTTTTCCATATTGCAGACATTTCCACATCCGGTTTGCTCACCTCGCGTATCCTCGCTACATGCCTTATCGCCGCAGTGGCTTGGCGATACCATACCTTATCGGGTTGGATTTTGGCTGCATTACCCATTGGAGCCATAATTGGTTTTGATTTTCCTAGTATTGCTGCAAACCTAGATATATTTTCAAAAATATTTATCCAACTTATCAAAACAGTCATCGCACCTCTACTTTTTGGTACGTTGGTCATTGGCATTGCAGGCCATAGCAATATGAAACAAGTAGGGCGCATGGGGCTAAAAGCACTCATTTATTTTGAGTTAGCAACCACTATTGCGCTGTTTGTCGGATTGGTAGCCATCAATATCACCGGAGCAGGCAGAGGCATCCATGTTCCTGAAAAAAATGAGGTTGCTAAAATGAATGTCCCCATTTCAGACCTAAATGCGGTTGTTGATTCCAATAAAGGAACCTATAAACTCACCTTAAACGAAAAAGACCTCATTGCAGAAACACCCGCCATCAAACAAGATTGGAAAAAAATCATACTCCATACTTTCCCTGAGAATGTGGCCAAAATGATTTATGAAGGAGCAGTATTACAGGTTGTAATATTTAGCCTACTCTTTGGATTTGGACTCTCGCAGGTTTCAGACAAACACCGTAAACCAATGCTGGGGTGGATCGAATCACTTACCGAAGTAATGTTTAAATTTACCGGTTTCATTATGTATCTCGCGCCATTTGCTGTAGGTGGCTCAATAGCCTTTACGATAGGGACTATGGGACTTGGTGTAGTGGGCAATCTGCTGGCTTTGCTTGGTACACTATATGGTGCGCTTATCGTATTCATGCTGTTGGTATTTATCCCTGTGCTATGGATTTGTCGTGTTTCTGTAAAGCGGTTTTTTCAAGCGGTTTATGAGCCTGCTTCCTTGGCTTTTGCTACTGCGAGTTCGGAGGCAGCCTTGCCCAAAGCGATGGCTGCAATGGAAGCCTTTGGTGTACCGCGGAAAATCGTTTCTTTTGTCATTCCCACTGGCTACAGTTTTAATTTAGATGGCTCTACCTTGTACCTCGCGCTTGCCTCGGTGTTCTGTGCACAGGCAGCGGGCATGGAATTGAGTTGGGGTACACAAGTGTTGATTTGCTTGACGTTGATGCTCACTAGTAAGGGTGTAGCGGGGATTCCACGTGCGTCCTTGGTTATTTTGGCCGCGACAGTGGCACAGTTTGGTATTCCTGAATGGCCGATTGCTATTATTTTGGGTATCGATGCGCTGATGGATATGGGACGTACTGGGGTTAATTTGATTGGTAATTGCCTTGCCAGTGTCGTTGTGGCGAAGTGGGAAGGGGAATTAAATATGGACGATCAAAATAATCTCCCACAAAACCAGTAGTTTGCTACACAGAGGTATTTAATAATTTGAAATGCTGCACTTTTGTCTCATTGTAATTCAATATTCATTTTATAAAATAATTTAAACATGCAAAAATTTATTTTTCATAGTCTAATTCTTTTAGTGATTGTCTTCTCATCATGCTCAAAAGAACCAATCTCAAACCCAGTGCATACAAACTACACTCCATATGTTTTCTATGGCACAGACTTCATCGGTCACTATGAAGCCGATCAAGTAATTTCTAATGGGGTGGATGCCAGTAGTTTTATAAAATTAGTAATTGATCTTCAAAATGCAGGTGCTAAGAGCCAATTTCTGTATAAAGAAGTAAACCCAGCAACAGGGACAACCAACCCCGTTGCCCTAGATATTTATGATTGGAATCTTAATTCTACAAAGGATTCGCTCTTTCTTCAAATTATTACTGGTTCTCATACTGAAACTACTTCATCTGAATCTGGAGGTGAATATTCTACAACAACTTACACTACCATAACCGTCCTAGATCTTGATTCTTTATATATGCCATTTATGAGAACCTCTCCCGGGAAGTACCTTTTAGAACGGGAATATCAAGGGGCAAAGCAGAAGTTCTATTTAACTAAATGGTAGTTCTCAATCCCATGAGGTAGATTTTGTTGATCCACTGCTGACTTACTAATCGGTAATTTAAAGGTATTTATTCTATAAAAATCGATTAGGGAAACTACATAAACCACAGAATACCTAAAAATGTCCACAAATCACACAGAAGAATATGCTTTTGTAACTTTGTGGAGTAATAACCAAACTAGCACTTTATCATTATCATTAAAAAGTATATCTATTATGCAAAAAATATCATTCATCTTGTTCTTTAGTTTTTTTATCCTTGCTTGTGACAAAGAACCTGAGGTCGCGGGCAAAAGACCTTTAGGTCACGAATATGCTGGCTTGTGGAAAACTGATTCTGTTGTAATAAATGGAATCAACGCTACCAGCAACATCAATGCGTTGATTTGGATAGAATTAGATTCATCTCTTTTTAAGAGTGGTGTAGTGAATAATTATACTTTCAGGGGTGTTTATGAAGATACTGAACTCAATCAGTACGGATATACCACTTCGGAGAAAACCATGAGTGATATTCAGTTCATCGAAATTAAAGCGAGTAATCCTTGGGACCCCTCTACTTTGGTGCTTGAATTTTATCAGAATTATGATGAAGATTCTGGATCTTCAGAGGGTGGATCAATCACTAAAACAAAAACAATAAAGGGTTTGCCCATCAAAAGTCGAACACAAAACATGTTATCTGTAGAGGTGGAAATTGATAGTATTAAACGATTTTATAGATTTGTCAGGCAGTAAGGTGATTAAGATTTGTGGGGGCGTACTGAACCGATGATGGACGCTCCCACAAATCTTATATTTTTCCCACAAGGATAGAATATTACCAGAAATCAGCACCTTTACATAAAATTACCAATAAAAATCGAAAAGCATATTCAAAAATAATTTTTTATTATGGCAAACATAATCACCAAGGCTATTTTAGAACCACTCTGCTGGATGGACTCAGCATGGAGGGGGCGGGATGTACAAATCCCACAAGAACATAAAAATAGTGTTGCCTTCTTGGCAATCATGTATTTTTTTCAGTTGTTGACTAACAGATTAATTGAAGTAACTAGTATTTTTTATGTTGATAAAAAAAATGACTTTGATCCCAAAATATGTCAATTTTGGGGAACTTTATTGGGTGCTATTTTATCTGTTTTATTTTTATGGTGGCTTAGGAAAAACGATAAAAATAAATATACAATCAAAATAGTATTAGGTATTTCAAGTTGCCTACTTGCCTTTGCCTATTTGTATTTCTTCTGGAATTTTAATATAATAAGTATAAATCCAGATCAATTAAGAATAGTAAAATTCTTTATAGGTGTAGGAAATGCTACATTTATTGGACTAGCAATAACATGGGTCTGCGAAACTGTTTTCAGAAATTTGAGAACATCGGCAGCTTTATACATTGGTTTTTGGGGTTTCATCGGTGCTATGATTGCATCAAGCATTGATAAATATAATGACAACATTATCTTAAAAGTGCTAAATTGTCAGCAAAAAACGCTTAACCTGTTTCCATTTGATTCTAAATATGAATATTTTTGTATTTTACCTGTATTGCTTATACTACTTTCCGGATTACTTTTTAAAAAGAATATTTTGAAGGATGCAAAATTAGTAAGTATGTCAGAGAAGAGTAGCAATAAAAAACTAATAAAAAAACTACAAGAAATTTGGACAAAGAATGGATCGTTAATTGTTTTTAGTTTTCTAATTGGATTGACAGTTCAATTTTGGGTATTTTTTGCAGGACATTCGGAACAGTTATTTGGACATGGGAAAGGTGCTTCCGCGCGTTATTTAGGGGCTGTTTTAGGCTCTATATGTTTTATCTTTTATTTTCAAAATAATAGTCGAAGGAGAAGGGATATACCATTGGCTGTTATTTTTTTTCTATCTATAATTTTGTGTGTCGTTCTTCTAATGATAAGATTATTTTGTTGTAATGAAATCAGTGACATAGGGCTAGATGCAATATACATTATTACAGGATTACTATCAAGTATTTGGATTGTTTCGATACTTTATGTGGCAGAACAGTTTGATTTAAAATTACGCTTATGGCTTATTATTTTATCTCCAAATGTTTTTAGGGCATCTGAAATTATTTTACACTCAAGAACACATAATTTTGTTTCCAATGCTAATAGTCTTGATTACTCGGATGATTTATATGAAGGAATTCTGCTTTGGGGAATTGTGTTTTCACTTTTAGGGCTTTTAGCATTATTAGTCTTGAATAATGAAAATTATGAAGGCGACCCATTAAAGACAGGGGTGGATGCTGATGGAGAAATAGACAAAGCAGAGATATTAAAAAAGATCAGCGAAGTTGAAGCAAGAGATCCAAAGGCTTTTTTTGAAAAGGCGAATCAAGAGATTCATGATCATTTAAAAGATGTTTTAAACCTACAATATTACTTAATATCAACATACTATAAGATTCATTCTAATGTTGAACATACTAAATATGAATCTATTGAACATACTAAATATGAACCCAATAAAAAAGCATTTGATTGCAACTCAACTGATAAATATGATTATAATATTGAACATGCTCACTCGATTTCTGCGGAACTAATCAAAGAAGGGAGACACCATTCATATATCAATGAATTGTTTAAAAATAATGACTATTTTGGAGGCTTAATGTATTTGCCAAGTCGTAAAAATAGAAAAATGAAGTCTAAAGGATTTAAAGACTTCAAATTAGATGAGATCAACCTTGCACAAATAACAGGAATAGAGGTTCAACAAACGATAAAATACGAAAACAAACAAATGTATGAAAATATTCAAATAGGAAGTTATGGAGAATATGAAAGTAAAGATAAAAAACTATTACAAACATTTGCACTCTTTCGCATTGATGCCAATACTTATAATCCGGACACATATTTCTTATATATTATCAAGCCAATATCTAATGAACCTCGTTGTACCTTAGTCATAAAAACAGCAATTGAACTAAGTGAAGACAACTTGAAAAGATTAAGAAATTTGATTTCAACAGTACAAGGAAAGTGGGATGAGATAAATGGTACGACTCAATCAGAAATGAACTACGAGAACTTGCTTCGATTACTTTCTAAGAGCCTTAGTACACATGCTATTCGGAATACATTCTTAAAGTTAAAAGAATGTGTGACGTCAGAATCAAGATCCGATGAAGATAAGTTGAATACAATTGATAATCTATCTATGTTGTTAACATCAAATATGGCATCTGAATCAAAAATATTGATTGGAAAAGAGTTAAAGTTTTTGAAAAGTTACATGTTTTATTACTTAAATAATAAAAGATCTGATGCCCCTGCTGAAATACAAGAAAAAATAGACTCTGCTGTAAGAAATAAAATCTTGCCATTTAATTGGAAGATTGATTTTCCAGTAGAGTTAAAGAATGTTTATATGCCTAAAGCGATAATCCAGCCTATGGTTGAAAATGCGTTTAAATATTCTGGATACAAGATGAATGAATTGAATGAATTAGGCTTAAAAGTTGAGTTTAAGCGAATCGCAAATGAAGTTGAAGAAGACACTGCTGATATAGAGATTTGTGTTTCCAATTCAATAAAACCCGAAACAAAAATTAATCTTGATGAAGTAAAACAAAAAATCTTATTCGGCAAGCCAAATGCGCTTGCGCATAATTCTTTGCATTTAATTTGGCAACGCCTCAACTATGAGATAAAAAATAAAAGTAGTGAGGATGGAGTACTAATTATACCAGAAGTTCGTGGAAATAAATTTTTATTAACTTGTAAAATAATAGGATGTCGATTTGAAAAAAGAGCCGAACAGCGGCCAACAATGAATTTAGCGCAGAAGAAAGTATTGTTAATCGAAGATAATGCTGAAGATGTTTTTAAAACTAAAGAAATCATCACTGGGGAAGGAAATAGAACACTCAAGGGTGACATAAAAATTGAAAGAGTTGTAAATACTTTAAATGAAGCACGTGACGTACTAAAAGGAAAACACCCTTTTAATATAGTCATTGTTGATCTAATGCTTTCAAAAGATGGAGAAGAAGATTACTGGACGACACAAATATTCGAAGAACTAAGCCAGGAAAATATAGAATTGGCTGAAATAGGAATAATTTTTTTATCCGGGGAATCATCTAAAGAATCTGATGTTTCGATATTTATGACTAAAAGGTTTCCAAAAAATTATTTAGGATTCAGTACTAAATTTGAGGATACGTATGATGATTTAGACAATTTTCTCAATATTTACTACGAAAAATTTAAAAAATAAACTAATATAACATGATTAAAACATTAATTTTGGAAGACAATGGTTTTTATGCCACCAAAGATGCGCTTCACACTCAACAACCAAGCCTTGGGAATGAAATATTCATCTTAAATGATGAATCAATACATGATGAAATAGAAATTTACTATCGTGATGTCGATAAGGTTATGGATAAATACTACAATCAGATTGATCTGCTTATAGTTGATATAGAGTTGCCTGATGAAGATAACAATGGATTAGTTGCAGTAAAAAATTGGATTACCGATCAAGACAACCTAAATGCTAATACCCTAAATTTTGGCATTATTGTAGTCACAAATCATGCAAGCACTTATGTTGAAGAAGTATTAGAAAATGCTGCTAATTTATTTGGTAATTGTTTTTTAGGCTATGCGACTAAAGGCGAAACTTTAGGACAACAACTTCAACACCTGATAACCAGCGCCTTCATCACCCCTCCGTTTGTACGAGGAGGTAACAAGTACTTTAATACAAGGCTGTTAAAAGATAAATTCCCTAAATTTGAAAAGATAGTCTCCATTCAAAACCAGTTTATTCCTTTTCATAAGATCATAGCTGTACAGCATTGCAAAGATGAAGTTTTGAGACTTTATACTACAGAGGGTATCTTGTCTGAAACAGCACATCTAGATCAAAGGCCAATAAATGCAACAAACTTTTTTAAGAGTTTTTGTTATGATGCTGCAAATGTCGGCGAACGATTGGAATACAGAGTTGATGTTGACATCTGGGAAAAAGATCAGGAAGAATCAACAGAAAGAGTAAAGGAAGAAGGAAAAAAAAGGATATCCAATTCAATACAGATATCATTACCTGTGTTTATTTGCGTGGGTAGATATTTTGCAATCAATCCACTTTTTCTAGCAGGGGTTAATGATGTAAGACCTAATCTTCATGAAATAAAACATTATTTACAAACCTATAATTTAAACTATGTTAAGGATGTTTCTGTGGTTGACCCTGAAGATGACATTAGAGGAAACATTAACATTAGTTATGGAAATGGAAAAAACTCCTACGTACCAATTTATGGTCGAACCATGCAAACCAGCATAACTAAAAATGAACGGCGAGTTATAAATACTTATCACGATAGACTATTTCTTTTCAGAGAATTAACCTCTGAAAGGTGGAAGCCTTTATTAACGCAACTAAAACTACATTACTCTCAATTTTAAAAAATAGCCTTCAACAGAACGTTGAAGGCTATTTTTTTTGTGGTAAATTTTTACTTCCTGTGGTTCTTGTGGCGATGGATGCTATTGTAGTGGCTCTTCAACAATCAGACCTTTGCACTACTAAATAGTTCATCACTTTAAAATTCAAATATCATGGAGATTCTGATTATTCTAATTATTCTATTTTATTTCGCTATGGCATTAGTTTCTGTTTTCAGCAAAAAAGTTAGAAATGCGAATGAGGCGATTCATTACAGCAATGAATTGTATCAGGATAGTTTTTCTTATAAGAAATCACCAATTTTTTCTCCTTGTAAACGCTACATCTGGAACGGTGAGTACTGGATTCGAAACGATGGGGGCTTTAAAAGGGGTCTTACTATAGGGGTTATCATCGCTGTAATAATTGCCGTAACTATTTTTACATTCTCGGACATAATTAAATATATTGCAAATATATAACACTTAAAATTCAATGACTCATGATTTACCTTCCCATTTTTGTTCTCCTCCTATGCCTAACAGGCATCCTCATCACCAAGCAAACATTCTCACTCAATCCAAACCTCGGCATGGTAAACTTAGCAATGGCAATCCCAGACAACTGGCTTAAAAATTGGCATCCTTACAAACCCGACCCCGAAGAGGAAAAGGAGGATGTAAATAGCAAAGAAACACCCCAAAAAGCAAAGCCTCTAAAAGAAGAAAGCACTGAAGATGAACCTTTCGATCACAAACCATCTAAAGGCTCTTTTGAAGATAAATACGGCGTTATAATCTAATCCCAATATCTACAAAAATCACTAATTCTCTAATTTTTTAAACACTTTTACAATGAAAAACAACATTGCTACCTTCAAGTGGCCAATCATTACTATGCCTTTTTTGAGGCAAAAAGCAGTATTGGTATTATTTATCATTCTACCAATATTAGCAAGCACACAATCTAACCAAGATTGGACAGAGGTCAGGATGGATAGCCTTTACAGAGTATCTAACGAACTGTATGCACAATTGCCCCATCGCGATTACAGAGGTTGGTACTTGTTTTCACAGGTTGGCCTTGATCAAAATGATGCTGTGCGCACGTGGCGCCCATACGTAACGTGCGACGGTGATGGTAACATCATCAGCAACGATACAGCAAATCATTTTAGAATGATGAGCCAAATCCGATTGGGACTTTCGTACCGCCCTATCAATTATCTATCGGTTCGCATCGCAGGAAGTTTTGGCTTCTTTCAACTGCCCGAAGGCGGAAAAGTGGTTGGAGCCGCAGGTTATAGCACACTGAACCAACCTTTCTTCTTGTATCAATTGAACTGGCACCCTCAGGTTCTTCTACATTACAAATGGGCTTATATAGGTGGTGGGTACGATTTTCGATCATTTAACCGTGGGTTTGGCACTGATGTAACAAGTATTTTACCGCAGATTGATGGAGATTTTTTGAATCACAATCAGATAAAGATCCATGAATCAAAGGCTCGACCAAATTATTTTGTAGGAGTAGAAGCCAAATATAACATAGTGGATCTTGCCCTCGAAGTAGGTAAAAGCGAGCGATGGTTTGCCCGGATTTCCATTTCTATGCCACTATCGCAAAAGTCGGTAAAATCCAGAATTGCATACCAATCATCTTATAGCAAATATAATAAGGTACGTAAAGCCGCTGTAAGTATTGATCGGTATTTACATCCAGAGAAATTTCAATCTACAAATGATTCTTCTGGAGGTGGAGACGGCGGCGGAGGAGGCGGCGGTTGTGGCGGTTAATACACATCAAAATCATTTTCGTATTCAGATCATACAAAAATAAAATAAAATGCCACACTCCTCAACATTTCAGCCACACTAGCAAAACAAATTTACACCTGCCTGATATTGTATCAAAATTCAACTACTTCATTCACTTTTAAATTTTTCACACATGGAAGAACATACAGACGATTTGCATTGGGGCTTTAAACTGGTTTGCTCTCTACTCCCACTTATAGGTCTCATTTATTTCCTAAGCGAGCGAAAATCTCAACCAGACAAGGCAGAAAGTGCACTTGCAATAACAATTGCAGGCATTATCGTTGGACTTTTATTCAGCCTATAGGAGTTATTTAAACCAAATCGACCATGGGCGGGGGCATTATTGCTTCCGCCCTGAATTAAAAACATTTAATTAAATAACAACATGAATACTTCAAAAAAATTTAACCCTATCAAGTATGTACTCATCGCAATTGCGGCCCAAGTGATCTTCAACGGGCTATTTGACCTTGTGGAATTCCCACCATCGGCAGGAGTCGTTGCCTATGTTTTTGGGATTGCTCCTTGGTCAGTTGCAATTATACTAGGCACTATAAATTACAATGAAATGGATTGGTCAGAGTCTTGGGTATTTATTATCGTGTCATTGCTCGTTGCTGCACTGGTTACAAATATTATGCTTATTGACTCTTTTGATATTTTTGACTTCAAAATGGTATTCAAGGATTATTATCCTCATCACATTCTTACACGACTACTTTCCCAATACTACGGAAAAGTTAGCTTATTTAATGTTTTAATTAGCCTTGGAATTGGAATTGGGTTAAGGCAAAACATGGAAAACTAAATTATTTACTATGTAATAATCCTACAATTAATCTAAATAGAAATATACCATAAATGGTCAATTGTTATATTTTAAATTTTAAAAATATAATATTTTTTCTCACTTAAATAAAATATTCAAATATGAATAATCCATTTTACCTCCTCTTACCAGCCGTTGCTGGTATATTACTTTCTTCACAAGTTGCTTGTGAAATGAAAACAAAACTCATTTTTGGTAATTTTGTTCCAGTTTCAGTAATCGCTTTTGGTATGGCTTTCATAGCCAGCCTAGCGTGGTCATGGTTAACAAGCACAAACCCATTTCCTTCTGTTCAACAACTTTCTGAAACCCATTGGTACCACTACCTAGGTGGAATTGCTCGGGTTATTTATTTGGTATCTGTCACAACCGCCTCAGCAAAATTTGGAAATGGTGTGACGTGTAGCATTGTTGTGGCCGCGCAACTAATTGCATCATCTGTCATTGAGCATTTCGGCTTTTTTGGAGTCCCCGTTATTAAGATAAACCCACACCGCATTGTAGGATTTGGTTTTTTAATTTTGGGTGTAATTTGTGTTGTGAAAAAGTAGCAGGACTCCAAAGAAAAAATGTCAGGCTCAATGCTTCTAAAAACAAGTAAATGAGACCTGACATTTTTTTTTATAAAGACAGCATTATTACATATTTAGTTCCGTTAAAAACCGACCATTAACCTCACTCACTCCGCAACGACTCCACCGGA
This sequence comes from Chitinophagales bacterium, assembly GCA_043764095.1. Lineage (GTDB taxonomy): Bacteria > Bacteroidota > Bacteroidia > Chitinophagales > Saprospiraceae > M3007. The sequence continues at coordinate 16,856 of JAYUKX010000073.1, read as the reverse complement.
TTCGCCAACGCCGCCCTAACACTCTGCAAACCCACCGTCAAAAAAGCAATAACCACCGCTGCTAATCCTGCCCCGGCGAACATCCACCATTGAATATCAACGTGATAGATAAAATTTGCGAGCCATTTATTCATAAAATAATTGGCAATAGGTGAGGCAATCACGATGGCTGCCACCACCAATATTAAAAAATCTTTGGCCAAAAGCCCCGTGATACCCGCAACACTAGCACCCAATACTTTACGAATCCCAATTTCTTTTGTTTTTGCGGCAACCACAAATACCGTAAGTCCAATCAGCCCCAAAGCATTGATCAGTAGTGCCAACAAAGCCACCAACCTAAAAATGGAATAGACTTGATTTTCGTCGTGGTACAGGCTGGCCAAATAATCGTCCATAAATGCCGCCTGAAAAAGATCTTTGGGGAAAATAGTTTTCCATACCGATTCGATTTTGGATAGCGATACTGCATTGGCCGCAGCGGGATCGCGGTGAATACCCATTGCTCCGTTGAACTGATGAAAAGGGATTACAACTACCGATTGCAACGCGCTGCGCAACGAGCGCGTATGGAAATCATGGACAACACCCACAATGGTCGGGGTTACACCGTTGGCTCCCGTTCGCACCTTTTGGCCGATTACCTCCTCTGGTGTAGCATATCCGAGGTTTTTGACAGCAGTTTCATTCACCACACAAACGTATTTTCGCTCTTTTTCGGGCAGCCCCTCCGCGGCTTGAGCCATATCGCTTTCGTTCAAGAATCGGCCAGTAACCATTTCTAAATCGTAAGTTTCGAGGTATTGCGGATCGGCAACCTTCATGGCCACTTCCAATCCGTGCTGTTCAAAAAGTTCTGGGCGATTGAAACGAGTGGTGAAACCAGACCGCGAAGTGGGGCCACCGCTACAACGGGTCGTAGAAAGTACACCCGGAATGTTCGACAATTCCGAACGAAAAGCGGAAATTTGCTCTGGTTTAGCTTCGAATGGCAACCGGAGATCTACCACACCTTCTTTACGAAAACCAAGTGGTTTGGAGCGGATATAGTGCATTTGTGTCGCCGCCACAATTACCGCTACGATAAACACCTGCGCCAACACAAATTGGAACATCACCAAACCCCGCCGCAAAGTGAGAGACGTACGGGTACCTTTGCCCAAAAACTTGCCTCGAAAGGCTTCAACAGGGCTAAAACCCGCTAATACAAATGCTGGATAAAAACCCGCCACCAACGTAGTGACGCCACAAAGTATGGCCATAAAGCCCAACATTTCGACGGAATTCCAATGGGCTACGATATTTTTATCCAAAAACTGGTTCAATACCGGCAACAACAAATGCGCTGCAAATGCCGCCGTGCATAAGGCACCAGTAACTAATAAAAACGTCTCGAACCAAAACCTGCGCGCCAATTGCCAACGACTGGCACCTAGTGTTTTGCGTACGCCTACCTCGCGTGCTTTGCGTTGGGCAATGGCAGTCGCCAAATTAATATAATTGATGGCCGCAACCAATAACAAGAACAGCGCAATGGCCGCAATCCAATAATACTGCTCAAAATCGGCGGTATAGATCGCATTACCGTTTGCATACTTCATGTTGGTATGTATATCAGCGAGGGGTTGCAGACTGTAAGTGTAACGGCTCTCGTCACCTTTGTCTTTACGGTCGTTGGCGATAGTGCTCAATCGCTCCCCTATTTGAGTAGTACTTATGTTCGCCCCTGGCTTGACGTACAAATATTGCCCTGAGGAAAACCACCCCCAACTAGCATCTGGGTCTGGGGTTAGCGATGCTGCCGATACAATCATATTAAAGGGTAAATGCGAATTAGCGGGCGCATCCGCTACAATACCGACGACCTCAAACTCTTTTACACGACATTCCACCAATTCAATGGTCAAACGTTTGCCCACTGCATTTTCATGAGGAAAATACTTGGCCGCTGTTGTTTCTGTCAATAATACCACATTGGGTTGTACGAGTGCATTGCGGGCATTCCCTGTTTTTATTTCAAAATTTAAAAGGCTAAAAAAGGCTGTATCAGCAAAAACAAGGTATTTTTCTTCAAAAAAACGCTCTGGAGAAAGTCGTACAAGTTCTGTATTATGCACATTAACTTCCATAAATTGACCCATATCCTTTATTTCGGCAAGGGCAATAGCAGGTGCGGCAGTGGCAACTTCTGCAAAATGCCCTGTATCTGTCTGCGGGTTATCCATTTGGACAACTACACGAAACAACCGATCGCCATTGATATGAAAATCATCAAAACTCCGCTCGTGGAAAACCATAAGGGCTGTAAGTAAACTAACGGTAATGGCAACCGATAAACCCAAAAAATTGAGCGCAGTAAAGCCTTTTTGGTGGCGCAGACTACGAAGTGTCTGTGAAAGCAACGTTTTGATTTCCATATCTTTATTTATATCTCGTTCTTGTTAATTAATAATATTAGAAAGCGGATACATTTGTTTTTAGTAGTAGAATTTTGAAATTTGATACAAAGTACAGTTTTCATTAAAGGTTTTACTTTGCATGACCCGTGCAATGGTACTTTTATTGGAAAACGATTGGTTAACATTCAACTCGTCCCAAACCCAAAGCCCGATCAGCATCGCGACGGCCATACCTACCGCTAATCCACCAATATTAATGGAAGCATAAACCCTGTTTTTCGATAGGTTGCGTAGTGCTATTTTTAGATAGTTTTGTAACATGATTAACCGCTGTTAGTAGTAAAATATGATTATAAATGGAATGTACAATATAGTAGGAGCAAGGTATATTCCAAAAATACAACTAACTGAAAATCAATCACATAAATCAATTTTGATTTAAAAAAAAGTCCGAAGTCGAACGGCGCGCGTTCGATTTCGGACATTGTGAAGATAATTTTGAATTAAATTTATAGTACCAATATAGGTAACTTTCCAGTTACTCCCAACTTCCCTTTAAGGAATGTTTGTTTATAGGCTTGTAAGGTTTGTCTTATAAAAGCGGCAGAGCCGCGTAATATTTGTAGAAATGGTAAGTTTCCCGCGTTTTGAAGGTGCAGCGCACCGCAATATTAAATTTAATATCACGGTGCGCTGCACCTTCAATTTTTATAAGAAAACCCAGCATCAGCCTAAGTCGATTTTTGTGCTAATACTTCCATCACCAGTTCTTTGTGGCTACGACCAATAGGCACAGAGCGCCCGGAAATTTCCACTTCCGCGGCAGAAAAAGAATCAATTTTGTCAATAGAAACCAAGAAAGAGCGATGGATGCGCAAGAAATTTTTTGCGTGCAAAATAGACTCTAACTCGCCCAATTGGTAATGAGTATTGTATTTTTTTTCAGCAGTGTAAATCGTAACACTGTCTTTTAGGCTTTCAAAATATTGGATTTCGTCCAAATAAATCTTAACCGATCGCTTGTTCACCGTAAAGAAATAGTACGGTCGGATATTAGCATTTTCGTTAACAATACCATTAGCAGGCACCGTAGTAGATAAGTGAACAGGCAACATTAACTTATGCACTGCAGCATTAAAACGCTCATATTCAATGGGTTTCAACAAATAGTCCACTACTTGAAGATCAAAACCATCAATACCGTACTCGTGGTAAGCCGAGGTAATAATTACTTTTGGCGGTTTACTAATTGAACGCAAAAACTCAAGCCCTGTTAATTTTGGCATATTGATATCCAAAAACATCACATCAACTTGGCGGGTACGGAGGGTCTCCCGAGCATCAAATGCGTCCGAACAACATTTAACAAGGTGTAAAAAAGGGGTTTGCTCAATATATTCAGAGACAATTTCTGCTGCCAAAGGCTCATCTTCTACAACAATGCAGTTTAATTTTTGCATTTTACAAATTAAAGTTTAAGGATTAAATACAGTGTAATAATTAGTGGTTATACTGTAATCAGCAAATTTTGAGCCACAAATTGAAATACCATAAAATAGTTAGTAATTTTTATGGAAAAAATAAAAAAAATCATTTTCACACGAAAAAAAAGGGGCGAAATCATTTAAAAATAAGATTTACAAGTGTAACCTCGCCTTGCGTTCCAACAAAACATCATCGGCCTCTACCCTTTCTGGGTCTGGTACGCAGCAATCCACCGGGCACACCGCAGCGCATTGTGGTTCTTCGTGGAAACCAACGCATTCGGTGCATTTATCCGGTACGATATAATAATAGTCATCAGAAACAGGGGAATTTTTTGCCGATGCATCCACAGATGCGCCTGTTTCTAGAAGATAATCGCCTTTTACAGTATTGCCATCTGCAATGGCCCACTCTACCCCACCTTCATAAATTGCATTATTGGGACATTCCGGTTCACAAGCGCCGCAATTGATGCACTCGTCGGTAATCATTATTGCCATAGTGTTGTCTAAATATTTCCCGCAAAGGTAAAGCAAATATTTGATTTTCGACATTTGAAAAAATACTTCACTTTCAACTAATGCTAATCTAAAAGACTCGTCGTACTTTTGGCCGTCTTTAAGGCAAACATAATTAAGACTATTATATAATTTAAATATGAATTTACACGAATATCAGGGCAAGGAATTGCTAAAATCTTACGGTGTGAAAATCCAAGAAGGGATTGTTGCCACCACAGCCGCCGAAGCCATCGCGGCAGCACACAAAATAAAAGAACTATACAATTCCGGCTGGTGCGTTGTAAAGGCACAAGTACATGCTGGTGGTCGCGGTAAAGGCGGCGGCGTGAAACTCGCCAAAAGCCCCGAGCAAGCAGGCGAAATAACAGATCAAATGATCGGCATGATGCTTATTACACCCCAAACACCACCGCAAGGCAAGTTGGTACGTAAAGTATTAGTGACGCAGGATGTGTTTTACCCGGGAGCAAGCGAACCAAGAGAATTCTATATCAGCGTATTGATGGATCGCGCAAAATCTTGTAACGTGATTGTCTATTCTCCCGATGGCGGTATGGATATCGAAAAGGTAGCCGAAGAAACCCCGGATCGTGTTTATAGCGAATTTGTAGATCCGCTTTTGGGTTTACGCCCTTTCCAAGCGCAAAAAATTGCTTTTAACCTCGGTTTGAGCGGTACAGCGTTGAAAGAAATGGTTGATTTTATCCTAAAACTTTACGCAGCATTCGTAGGTTCTGATGCAAGTATGTTCGAAATCAATCCATGCCTCAAAACCAGCGACGACCGTATTATTGCCGTGGATGCAAAAGTGGCTTTGGACGAAAATGCGCTTTATCGCCATCCCGATCTTTTGGCCATGCGCGATACTGATGAGGAAGACCCCACCGACGTAGAAGCACAATCGTACGACCTTAACTATGTAAAACTAGACGGTAATGTAGGTTGTATGGTTAATGGTGCAGGTTTGGCTATGTCCACGATGGATTTGATCAAGTTATCGGGTGGCGAACCAGCCAATTTCTTGGACGTAGGCGGCACCGCCGATGCACAACGTGTTGAAAATGCAATGCGCCTCATGTTGAAAGATAGCAGCGTAAAGGCCATCTTAATCAATATTTTTGGTGGTATTGTTCGTTGTGATCGTGTAGCACAAGGTGTTGTGGATGCTTATAACAAAATTGGAACGATTCCAGTGCCAATTATTGTGCGTTTACAAGGTACAAATGCCGATTTAGGTAAAAAAATCATCGATGAATCAGGTTTGAAAGTGTATGGAGCCATTGAGTTCCAAGAGGCTGCTGACTTGGTTGCTAAGGTGCTCAACGCATAAAAATGTTTGGAAGACTGTGGCTAATCCCCTCTTTTCTACGCCTTCCCAATCTGTTCTTGGTCTTTTTAACACAGGCCATTCCCTATTGGTGCGTACTTCGCCCCGCCATTGTTCGGTCGGGAGGTATTCCAGTATTGGACGAGCATAGCTTTGGGTTGCTGGCATTAGCCACAGTTCTTACTACATTTGCAGGATATTTGATCAACGACTATTTTGATCGGGATATAGATGCCATTAATCGTCCTGAAAAGGTGGTTATTGGACGTTACTTTTCACCCGGTTACGCCTTAATTGGATATTGGGCCTTGCAGTTGTGTATCACCGTAATATCGTATCAATTATTTCTACAAATGCCAAAGCCACACGGCAACTGGGCGTTGTGGCTATTTCCTGCAGTATCTTTTCTGCTGTTTTTATATGCCTGGCAAATAAAATGCACACCATTTGTTGGTAATTTGTTGGTAGCATTACTTTGTGGCGTTACGCCTTTAATTATGCTAATTCCGGAGAGCCGCCCTTTATGGCTAGCCTCTTTTTATTTTCCCCATGAAATCCGAGAAGCAATGGGTATCGTTTGGATGTATGGGTTATTCGGAATGGCCACAAATTTATTTAGAGAACAAATCAAGGACTTAGAAGATATACAAGGCGATGCTGCGTGCGGTTGCAATACCACACCGGTTTTACGGGGTGTACGCGCCGCCAAGAAAACTGCGGGTATTACTGGGCTGGCAGTTTGTGTGCTTATGGGTATTTTATTGGTCTTTTGGCAAGACAATATGAACCAAGAACTGCGCATTATGGCAGGTGTAATACTGCTACTTTTTCCAGCGGTAATGAGTATGTTTTTAGTATTTTCGGCTAAAGACAAACGCGATTTTTCAAGGGCTAGTTTGGCTTTAAAAATTACAATGCTATCAGGCATTTTCCTACTCCTCCCCTATTGGCCCGATAATATACCAGATTGGTGGGCGCAATTATCACAAGTAAAATACTGGCTTTCCGTTACTTTTTGATGGATAAAATAGAATAAACAAAGTAAAACCTTACTTATATTTGCGAATAAATTTAAAAACACTATCTCGTATGAAATTTCTAACATTACAAACACTTTTGGGGCTATTACTATGCGCCTCTACGCTTTCATCTCAAATTACTTTTGACGGTACAATCAACGAATCCCAATGGGGAGCAGCATCCTCTACCAGTGCAGGAGGGCCAACACCTGGTTTTGGTGCTGGACACGAAATAAATGCCCTCTATGTCAATGGCGATGCCAATAACATCAACTTTGGAGTGGCTGGTAACGTCCAAAATGGCAATCGAATTGTCTTGTTTTTAGACACCCAAACAGGAGGCTATAACAATGGCAATTATGGCCGAACTGGTGCGCCTCAAGGTGTCGATGATTTCAATTCGGGCACTTCTTTTGATGCCGGATTCAATGCGGATTATGCTTTAGTGATTGGTACCAATGCTGGTTCGTCCAATTACTTTATTGACTTATTTACCTTAGCCGGCACTGCAGCAGGAGGCGGAGGCTCCAATTCATTTTTGGGCAGCCCAAACGGCACAACCATCGGCGCAGCACCCGCAAACAGCTCTCAAACGGCTGGTTTTGAAATTGCTGTTTCAAAAACAGCACTTGGGTACCTGTCCTCTTTTGGCGAAATAAAAGTTTTTGCGATATATATGAGTGATGGTGCTTTTTTAAGTAACCAGTTTTTAACGCCTGCTGGTAGCAGCGATGGCAACTACGGAAGTGGAGCCGTTGTTTTTGGCAGTGCTGCTCCCAACCCAGTTACAATTGCGGCCGCTTCATTGCCCGTCGAACTAGTGGATATTGCTGCTAAGGCAGTAAAAGAAGGTATTTTAGTATCCTGGAGAACTGCAATGGAACGCGACAATAGCCATTTTGAAGTGGAATACAGCAATAATGGGCAAATATGGGAAACGTTAGACCATGTTACGGGCAAAGGTACTCCAAGCCCATATACCTATCTGCACAAAACGCATGAGCGCGCTACACACTATTACCGTTTAAAACAGGTGGATATAGATGGCCATTTTGCCTATTCTAAAGTAGTTTCAACTACATTAAAGGGAAATACTGCTTACTCGCTCGCTCCCAATCCAGTATTCACAGATGCCATTACCCTAAAAATGGAGTCCATGGATGATGTAAATATTCAATTTTTTAATATTGCCGGTCAATTGGTGCATACTTTGCACAGTACATCTGCTACTCAAGGTCTTGAAATAGACGTTGCTTCTTGGGCTACAGGGACGTATTGGTTGCAAATCAATCAAGAATTGCCCGTGCAGATTTTTGTACAGCATTAAACTTTCAAGCGGTTAAACAACCATGAAATAGTTAAAATGAACGAGTTATAAGCGGCTCATCAAATTTAACTATTTCATGGTTGTTATACTTTATCTCTGTCGGTTTTGTGCATGAAAATCGGATAATATCCCGATAAATCTATGAACAAAACCTAACAGCCCCAGTATAAAGGAAGATCTTATTTAACGATCCGTGTGTTAGACCTAAAACCTAAAACCATCGAGTATCTTGACATCATATCAATTATAAAATAACAGTGAATTATTCCCATTTTTATGCCATTATCGTATCATTTACGTTGTATTTTGGCTTGTTACCCCACCTGAATGCCCAAAAAATCAACGAATCTGTTCAGTATAAGATCAAACGAACCGAAGGTGAAATTAAAATTGACGGCAACATGAACGACATCGGTTGGTTAAATGCCGAAGTTGGTAACACCTTTTGGATGATAACCCCGATGGATACCAGCCTAACAAGGGCACAAACTGAATTTCAATTTACCTACGATGATAAAAACCTGTATTTGGTGGCTGTTTGCTATGAAGCCATTAAGGATAAATCCTATATTGTAGAGTCTTTAAAACGTGATTTTAATTTTGGCAAAAACGATAATTTATGGTTGATACTCGAGCCATTTAATGACCTGACCAATGGTTTTGTTTTTGGTGCAAACCCAGCAGGTGCGCAGTTCGATGGGATGATTTATGATGGTTCAGAACTCAATGTGAATTGGGATAACAAATGGATATCGGCCACTAAATACCTTGGCGATCGTTGGATTTTTGAAGCCGCGATACCGTTCAAAACACTGCGTTATAAAGCAGGAGAAACACGCTGGGGCATGAATTTTAGCCGTTTGGATATCAAATCCAATGAAAAATCATCGTGGGCACCTATTCCACGACAATTCAAAAGCATTACCCTCGCTTATACAGGTGTACTCGTTTGGGATGAAGCACCGCCAACACCCAGCAATAACATTTCTATTATTCCTTACGCGTTGGGAGCGGTGACAAAAAATTATGAGCAGCACGAAAAAGCAGATACACGTACCGCATTTGGGGTAGATGGAAAAATTGCCGTCACATCATCGCTCAACCTCGACTTGACCATCAACCCAGATTTTTCACAAGTAGATGTGGATCAACAAGTGACCAATTTGGATCGTTTTGAATTGTTTTTTCCCGAAAGACGGCAGTTTTTTTTAGAAAACTCGGATTTGTTTAGCAGTTTTGGCACCAACTCGGTGCGGCCTTTTTTCTCCCGTCGGATCGGCTTGGGTGTACCGATCCAATATGGCGTTCGTTTGAGTGGAAAACTAGACAAAAATACACGCTTGGGCATACTCAATATGCAAACAGGCGCAGTTGGCGCAGAAGGCCGGCCAACCCAAAATTTTAGTGCCATTGCGTTGCAACGAAAGATATTTTCACGATCGAATATTGGATTGCTTTTGCTCAATAAGCAATCGCTTCAATTTGATACCAGTAAACACCACGGTTTTAAGGAATACAATCGAAATGTTGGATTGGAATACAACTTGGCCACAAAAAGCAACTATTGGACGGGCAAAATTTTAGCATTAAAATCCTTGAGTCCCAATAGTACTGGACGCGATATGGCGCAAACAGGCACACTGAATTATGCCTCTAAACACTGGGTGAATAGTGTGGTTTTTTCGCATGTTGGCCGCGATTTTGTAGCAGAGACAGGGTATGTGCCCCGCAAAAACTTTTATTATGTAAGCCCTTCCTTTAATTATAGAATTTACCCCAAATCGAAAAACAGCTCCATTAATTACCATGGCCCTAATGTATTTGGCACACTTTATTATAATGAATCTAGGCTTAAAACAGACCATTTGATTTATGGTAATTATCAAATAAACTTCAAGAATCAAGCAAGCATGTCCGTTTGGACAGCACAAGATTGGATCCGATTGTCAGATCCCTTCAACCCATTAAATCCATTTTCATCGGCATATTATATTAAAGCAGGTACAATTCATATTTGGCAGGCAGGCGGTTTTAATTTTAACACCACGCCTCGAAAACTCCTGAATTTTTCATTTAGATCGCGTTATGGCGGCTATTACACCAAAGGAAGACGGCTCAATTTAAACACTGAAATCGCGTATCGTTTACAGCCTTTTGCTGCACTTTCGGTGAGTGTAGATTTTAATGATATACGAGGGGTAACGGTTATCAATTCAGCAACCCAATTGACCGAAAAAAGGGACAACAGATTTGTGTTACTCAATTCAAAACTCGATATTACCTTTACGAACAAACTATTTTGGACTACATATCTGCAATACAACGAGCAACAAAACAACGTAAACCTCAACACGCGCATACAGTGGCGGTTCCAACCTGCCTCTGATATTTTTTTGGTTTATACGGATAATTATTTGCCAGAAACATTTGGAATAAAAAATAGAGCATTGATTTTAAAGGTGACTTATTGGGGTGGACTGTAACACCACTGGAATATAGTGCATTTCGGGATCAATTATCTTCAGGTTCCAAGAGATAGATAGAACTCCCCATTATCCTTTTCCTTTTTATACTAATGTCAAGTGTAAAATAGGAGGCTGGCATACTTTTATCACATTTTCCGAATCCACGAATATGATAATACCAATGTATATTTGAGTATGTTCTTATTTCATCGGGTTGCCCTAATATACGGGTAATTTCCGTTGTAGTAAGTCGCATTTTAGGGTTATTCGTATATTGGTTTAGGATATGGGCAATTGTAGCCCTATCACCAAACAAATAACCACAAGTATCATGCTCCCAAATACTAGCCATTGCAGTGTTGAGTGCTTTATATTTAGAAGTGCTGGTGCAAGATACACCATTAAGTATAATGACTACAATTACGATCGAGTTGATTACTATTTTGTACATTGCTGCAAAAATAAGATTTTTATTCGCGATAATGTACTAAAATCACCGTTACTTAGCCGCTAGAAAAATCCACCAACTTTATTATGCGCAACTGGCAAATTAAATTATCCCTATTCCTCAACTATTTTGTTTACGCCATACTCTTAAATAGCGTAGGCACGGTCATATTAAAAGTACAACATAATTTTGGAGTATCCGAGGGATCAGCCTCCATCTTGGAAGCCTTTAAGGATTTGAGTATTGCAGGAGTTTCGTTTTTGCTTTCCTCATATATTGTACGTATTGGCTACAAACGAGCGATGTTACTTGCTTTAGGGTTCGTGACATTGGGCTGCTTTTTACTACCCATTATGCCTGCGTTTTGGGCTACAAAATTGCTTTTTGCTATTATTGGCTCTAGTTTTGCCCTAATAAAAATGTCTGTTTATGGTACGATTGGTTTAGTCACCAAGGACAAAAAAGAACATCTAAGTCTGATGAACTTTATCGAGTCCTTTTTTATGGTGGGGGTATTAGCCGGTTATTTTGTGTTTACTTTTTTCATGGATGATAGCAATCCACAATCTACGGCGTGGTTAAATGTATATTACTTATTGGGTAGTATTGGAGCAATCGCATTTTTATTGCTGTTAACGGCACCGCTTGATGAATCGTCCATCCAGCAAGAGACAACCCCTGCATCGGCCACCGATTTTAGTAAGATGTTCGAAATGATGACCATTCCCTTGGTTTTGGTCTTTGTGCTTTGTGCCTTTTTTTATGTTTTAGTAGAGCAAAGTATTATGAGTTGGTTGCCAACGTTTAACAGTAAAGTATTGTCGCTGCCTACAACATTGAGTATCCAAATGGCGAGCATATTGGCCGGAAGTACGGCGTTAGGTCGTCTTTTAGCGGGATTTGTAATGCGCAAATTTCACTGGCATGCCGTACTTACAACTTGTTTACTACTTGCAGGGGCATTAGTTTTGATTGCAATTCCGCTGGCCAATGGAGCACAAGGAAATGTGGTAACTGGCTGGGGCGACGCGCCTGTTGCAGCCTTTATTTTCCCTTTAATTGGATTGTTCCTTTCTCCTATTTATCCGGCGATCAACTCATTGATACTGACTTCGTTGCCTGTGAATAAACACGGATTAATGTCGGGTTTGATTATTATTTTCTCTGCATTAGGTGGTACTACAGGCTCCATCATAACGGGTAATATTTTTCAACATTTTGGGGGACAAACCGCATTTTATTTCTCACTGATTCCTATTACAATATTGATCGTTGGACTCTATTTTTTCAAAAAATTACAAGGAACGATAACTCATGGCTAATCTTTTTTTTATAGAGGAACTTTCGCCGCTATATGAAGCGGTACAAACCAGTGGTATATTTCAAGACTCTAAGTTTTTCCCCGATTGCACATTAAAAACGACCGCAGAAGAGATATTGGTCGCATATTCCGCAATTTGCGAGCGCGAAGATTTTGATTTAAAATTATTTGTAGAACAATATTTTGATTTGCCTCCTGCTGCTGATTCAAGTTATCAATCGGAAGAAAAACCAATTGAGCAGCATCTGGAAAACTTATGGACAGTACTGCAACGGCAGCCGAGTGCGGATCAAGAAGGGCTTTCTACTTTATTACCACTCCCCTATCCTTATATCGTGCCAGGAGGCCGTTTCCGGGAGGTGTATTATTGGGATAGTTATTTTACGATGCTTGGTTTGCGTGCGCATGGGCGCACTGATTTGATCCAAAACATGGTCGATAATTTTTCTTATTTAATTGAGCAACACGGTTTTATACCAAATGGCAATCGAAGTTACTACCTGAGTCGGTCGCAACCACCGTTTTTTGCTTTGATGGTACAATTATTAAGCGAAATAAGCGGCCCCGAAATATTACTCAAATACCGCCACGCCTTAGAGCGCGAATACGCCTTCTGGATGTCTGGAGAAAACGAAGTAACACAAGACGCACCTTCACATCGCAGGGTTATTTTGTTGCCCGATGGCAGTATTATGAACCGATATTGGGACGATAAAGATACGCCACGGCCTGAGGCATATATCGAAGATGAACACATAGCGCAACAATCAGATCGTCCACCAACATCTGTATATCGTGACATTCGCGCTGCTGCAGAATCTGGCTGGGATTTTAGTAGCAGATGGTTTGCTGATGGGCAAAATATGTCAACCATTCAAACCACTCAACTTGTGCCAGTTGATTTGAATTGTCTTTTGTATTTTCTTGAAAAAACCTTGCTCCAAATTTATCGCCAATTGCCCGATCGAGTACCGGCAGATGTGATGAAAGAAAAGGCAAGGCTACGAAAACAAGCGATTTTGAATAATTGCTGGGACGAAAAAGCAGGCTTCTTTTTTGATTACAATTGGACAAGTCATTCAAAATCAAATAGTTGGAATTTGGCTGCGGCCTTTCCTTTGTTTTTTAATATTGCTAGTAGCGAGCAAGCAGCACGTACCGCAGATCACCTCAAAAACAAATTTCTGCAAGATGGAGGACTCGCCACTACCCTATCCAACACCGGCCAACAATGGGATGCTCCCAACGGTTGGGCGCCCTTACAATGGATGACGTACAAAGGTTTGATGCAATATGGCCACGATGCGCTTGCCAACCAAATTCGCGAACATTGGAAACGACTCAATGAACGTACCTACGCAGAAACGGGTAAAATGATGGAAAAATACAATATCCAAGACATTCAAGTAAAGGCCGGTGGTGGAGAATATCCCAATCAAGATGGATTTGGTTGGACAAATGGTGTTTATTTAATGTTTTAACTTTTAACCATTAAACAATATTTTTCCACCACAAAAGTCAACGCTACGCCCGTTCACTTCCTTTTACCTACATTTGCGGTAAAAATCGCTGTGAATAGGCATGAAATATATCATTCTTTTATTACTAACATCATACACCATACAAGCACAAGACGTAAAAGACTATAATACATCTTTTAACAACGTCATCGCACTAGGATTCAAGATGGACATGCCACTCGACACTGCCAAAACCCTATTCAAAACAGGCTTCGAAGCCACACCAGATAGCAGCGGCATTAGAATTATTTACCAATACGACCCCAAGCAGTACGGCCTCGATAATATTACTTTTTACTTTGACCAAGATGGCAACCAACCATTATACGCTGTATTCTTACAGTTTTCGGATACCGATACGCTAGCCGCCTTTTGTCAAAAAAAATTGGGCACACCTGATCATCCTGGCATGGAAGACCACTGGATCATTGCCCTAGATCAATACGGTATTGCAACCCTTTTTTGGCGCGATAAAAACTTCCTAGTCATGGCCAATAACCTGCCCGAAACAGAATTATTTGGGATGGAAAACTTCGATTTAGGCAAAGCATTTATTGCCGAACACGTAGCCGAGCAAAACGGAGGATGGCCACAAACCGAGGCTGAAATTGTTATTGATAGTGTGTTTGGACCACCCGATAAAGAATTTACAAGCACTATTAATACCATTATAGCATACGCCCTCCTAGATTTTGAAGGCATGAAAGACGACCCAATACCCGGCAAAATGAACGAATACCAAACACTGCTCTCCTTCAGTGATGATCCTGAAAACACCATTATCCGAAAAAATGTAAACAACACATGGCGGTTAGAAGCCAAAATTGCAACAAAAGTACCTTTGGAAGAGGCACAAAACGCTTACCACGATATGCAAAAACAACTGGAAAACCTAGAAGCGCTGGAGTACAGATTACTCAAAAAGTCTGAATATACATCCAACACGGCAAATACTTATATCTGGGAAGTAGAAAGTTTAGATGGTGAGAATTTAGGAATAATAATTAAACTACAATTGTACTATTCAGGGGAAGAAGCATTTTCGGTACGTTTGGAAGTAGGGCGATAAATGTCTATCGAACCAGTTGCATAAAATAAGGCCAAAATACCATTATCCCAATAATTGCGGCACCTATTGCAGACAAAAGCACTGCACCCGCAGCCATATCCTTTACTTTCCCTGCCAATGGATGATGATCTGGCGACACCAAATCCGTAAGGTATTCAATCGCCGAATTTATGGCCTCTAAGGCCGTAACCATAAAAATACATAATACAATTACGCTCCACTCTAGTTTGGAAAGGCCAAAATATAAGCCCATAAAAACAACCAATACGGAAGTAAAAAGGTGAATTTGGCCATTTCTGTGGTTTTTAAAAAAATCCACTATACCAGTCCATGCAAAAACAAAACTATGAAAAAAAGCACGCATTATGAATAGGGAATTTTAGAGCAGTACTTAACTTGACCGATTGGCGTTGTACTATGCCGTTCCTCTTCTAGTGGAAACCGCTCATGTACCAAAAAACTAATCACAGCACTACAAGCAAAACATACCAACAACAATCGAATTTCATTAAAAAACAAAAACAATAAACCCAATAAAAGATAGCCTAATGATATATACTCCGCATCACAAACAGAAATAGAAGGTTGTAACAAGCCCAATAAAGCAGCCATAGTATATAAAGCACCTAACCAAAGGAGTACTACTATTATACGCCTAAACAATCTCTTTTTAAAACTTTGAATCATCATCGGCACAAATGTACATAGGTTTTGGCTTCAAATTTGATAATTAATACTGTAAATCGTCTATTTGAAAGAGTTTTGGCTTCAAAAGAGCGGAATTGAGAATAAAAAAATCAAAAAAATGTTCAGAGTTCTAAATATGTGCTTACCTTTGCGCCCCGAATTAAGTAATTCAACTGGAGAGATGTCCGAGTGGTTTAAGGAGCACGCCTGGAAAGTGTGTATACGGCAAAACTGTATCCGGGGTTCGAATCCCCGTCTCTCCGCCATCAAATTTTATAAGGTATAATTTTACCTTAAATAACATTTAAAAATAAGCGTTTAAGATTAATTTCTTAAACGCTTATTTTTTTCTGCATTAGATGCTTCTCACTTCTTTGGCAACATTCCTACCCAAATCCGCGCTAAATATAGCCCAGCGGCCACCGCCGTAATCAATCCAATTGCAAATTTCCAATTAATATTTACGGCACCTTTATCTTGACCAGCATCAATTGCCGCTTCGCCTAAGATTGCCCTCGCAGTTTCCATATCTTGCGGCCGCACATGCAATCGTGTCACCAATTGCAAATGAGGCAAAATGCTCTGTGAAGTACTATTGGCCAAAAAACAAGGGATACCCTCGCTCCTCAAACGAGCAGCAGCCACCTCCCCCTCTATGGGTGAATAATACTTTGCCACTACTTCGCGGTCATCGCCTTCTTCTAAAAAAAGATGGTCATCAAAATCAAATTGATCAAGGATATTATCGTGCATAGTTTATTTCTTCTTTGGCGTATTGGGGTCTTCATAGTCCAATTGACCACCCCAACGACGCATCTGACGCATAATCCAAGACTGTTTTTCCCGCAAATCAGCCGTAGGATTAATAGGAGACAACCGCAATGGACTTGGTAATACCGCAGCCAACATAGCCGCTTCAGAGCGATTAATATCTTTTGCCGATTTATTATAATTACGCAATGCAGCTGCTTCCACCCCATATACACCATCGCCAAACTCGATGATATTCAAATAAACCTCCATAATGCGTTCTTTGCTCCAAATTACCTCAATCAAGAATGTAAAATAGACTTCCAGTCCCTTGCGTACCCACGACCGACCCGGCCAAAGAAAGACATTTTTTGCCGTTTGTTGGCTAATTGTGCTAGCACCGCGTTGTTTCTTATGCATTTGATTGTATTTATACGCTTTCTTAATCGCATTAAAATCAAAGCCCTCATGCTCCAAAAACTCCTGATCCTCAGAGCAAACTACCGCCAATTGTAAGT
>JAYUKX010000072.1:0-53759 GCA_043764095.1 Chitinophagales bacterium | reverse complement strand
CGAGCGGAGGCCATGCCTCGTAGATTTCGTTTGGCTCAAACACTTTTTGGCTTCATCCGCCTCCACTCAAGCAAAACCTGCATTTTTCTAAGGCCGGTCTTGCCACACTTGGGGCACTATACTTTGTTTCAAATCTCAAAATAAATTACCAAAAAAAGTGTACGATTATAAATTAAATCGATCTGTTTGCGTCAAATTGCTCCAAATAATCACCTACCCTGCGCAAGAAAGACCCGCCCAACATACCATCTACCACGCGGTGGTCGTAACTGAGCGACAAAAACATCATTTGACGGATGGCGATTACATCACCGTATTCGGTTTCGATGACGGCTGGTTTTTTTCGGATTGCTCCTACTGCCAGAATAGCTACTTGGGGTTGGTTGATGATCGGTGTGCCCATAACGTTGCCAAATGTACCTACATTGGTCAGCGTAAACGTTCCGCCTTGAATTTCATCGGGTTTCAACTGGTTCAATCGCGCCCTAGAAGCGAGGCTATTCACTTGCTTGGTAAGTCCTGCCAAATTAAGCAGATCCGCGTTTTTGATAACCGGTACGATCAAATTACCCGAAGGCAAAGCTGCTGCCATACCAATATTAATATCCTTTTTGATGATGATCTTGGTGCCATCAACAGAACTATTTACCATCGGGAAATCGCGGATAGCACGTGCCACGGCTTCCACAAAAATAGGCGTAAATGTGATATTTTCTCCGTATTGCTTTTTGTAATTGTCCTTTACTTTATTGCGCCAGTTCACCAAATTGGTTACATCCACCTCAACAAAAGAAGTGACGTGGGGGCTGGTATGTTTGCTCATCACCATGTGGTCGGCGATTAACTTACGCATCCGATCCATTTCTACGATTTCCACATTGCCGCTTATGGATACAGCAGGCGTTGGAGCAGGTGTACTGATCACCGGTGCTGGTGCTGCCGGAGCAATAATGGCGGGTACAATGGGTTCCGCACCGCGCTGGGCAATATATCCCAGTAAATCGGACTTCGTCAATCGGCCTTCGGCACCGGAGCCAGGTATTTGATCCAATTCGGACTGAGCAATACCTTCGGTTTTGGCCATATTGCGCACCAGTGGCGAATAAAAACGATCGCTTGCTGCACCAGCCGTGGCTACTGCTAAGGTTGGTTGCGGTACATAAGGCACTTCGACTGCTACTTTGGGCGTACCGTTGGGTGTGGTGGTGGGCACATTTACGGCGGGAGAAGCGGCAGGCTGAGCGGCAGATGCCTCTGTTTCAATCACGGCAATGGCCACATTAATAGCCACTACATCGTTTTCTTGGAACAAAATTTCGACCAAAGTACCTGCTACTGGCGAGGGTACTTCCGAATCTACTTTATCGGTGGCAATATCCAAAACGGGTTCATCCAATTCGATACTGTCACCTGGCTTTTTCCTCCATTTGAGGATGGTTGCCTCCATAATACTTTCGCCCATTTTGGGCATCACTAATTCTACACGAGCCATTATTTAATACATATTTGGTAAGGCCTTATTTGAAAAAAAGTAAAAACTTGGCCAGCGGTTTCGGCCGAAATGCGAGCGGCTAAGTTTTTACAAAAAACAAACTTGGCGTAAAGCGGTGCAAATGTACGCTGATTCCACCATTTTTAGTTTTTGAACTTAGGTTTTTGGGAAAAATAACTTATGATCGTTCCGTACCTTTGCACGATTATGAAAAGAAACTTATGCTATATCGCCATCATCGTATCCATTGGATTTTCCTGTCATCTGGATCGACGCAATATCAAAGACTATTACTACCCCGTTTTGGACTTACAAAAGGGCAGTGTTTATGTGTATGAATTGAATGTAAATGGCAAAAAAACGACCGATTACTGGTATTTAATGGGGTTTCCTCGCGATAGCGGCTTGTATTTGGCATCTACTAATTACGATAACCAATTTCAAATCAATCAGATTGCCCGCGAAAAAATGACAAAAAATGGTGCAATTGCCCAAAGCTATTACGTATATGAACAGGACAGTGCCACCCAAAAAGCCATTCAAACCGAAGCGGTATTAAAATCACCTGATATTTTTCCATTTAGTGTAAAGGACTCGCTGGGTGTTTTTTTATTTAGTCTGCAGTATAGCCCAATAAGCGAAGTCCAGTCGAAAATTTATCTGATCCGCAACCGTCGGTACCTGGGTGATGGCTCCGATTTTGAATTTAATGGAAAAAAATACGCGACCATTCGCATGGGCATCCGCGAAGCCATTGGCAATGAAGGAGAAGGATCAACCGAAATTGAGGGCGTAGGCGAAGAATGGTACGCCAAAGGCATTGGATTGGTGTATTTTAAAAAGGTTTATGGCGATAAAGGCGCTTTAAGACGCGAATATCGCCTAAAAGAAATTATTTCAATGGATGAATTAATAAAAAGGGCGGGTATTCATTGGAAAGGTTAGGAACTTGCTGTAATTAAAGATTTGTAGTGCGAATTACAAAATGCTATATGTTTGATTATCAATTACTTATATTAAAATTATGTCAAGGTCCAGCAATTTCCCATGTTGATCAAAACTAAGACAGGATAGCAAAACGGATGAAACGGATTACCCGGATTTAAACGGATTTTTTTGAAACAATCCGCTCTAATCCGGTTCATCCGTTCTCCCATTAAGCAACAGGGTGCATGTGGATCAAAACTAAGATAGGATAGCAAAACGGATGAAACGGATTACCCGGATTTAAACGGATTTAAACGGGTTATTTTGAAACAATCCGTTTAAATCCGTTTCATCCGTTCTCCCATTAAGCAACAGGGTGCATCAGCGGGTTTAGAGAATTTTTGAACATTTTTGGTATAGGAAACAAGTATAAATTGAGCAAAAACGGATTACCATCTATGTAAAAGCCGCATCCCCATCCCCATCTTGAAAACGAAAGTTGGACTGCAAGTTAAAAGCCGTACTGATTAAATAACGATTTTGCACCGCCCGCTTGTAAAAAAAAGGCGCATGCCGATCCTTATTAATGGCCGCCGCCAAACGCTGGTCAAACACCGTCACCATCGCCGCTCCTTGTTGTACCGCGTAAGTAGCAATAGCACGTGCGGCTGTAGTCAACGCCTCCTCTTCCAATTGCGCATAAATGAGTTTTAAATGCCGTTCGCGCAGCGACAAAAAGACCAATCCCGTAAGTTGTCCGGTGGTATTTCGCGTTGTAAATACAAAATATTGAAATCGTTTTGCTACCGATGAAAAGTAATAACGGTGCGCATCCCATTTCGTATCGGGCTGCATCAGCCACGGAAATTGTAATATCCAATTGAGTTCGGAAGTACTGCGGCGGGTGTATTCGTTGTTGTTATGGTGCTGTATAAATGCCTCTATTTCGGCGTCCAAATGTTCGACGACTTGTATCTCCGGCATTTTTTGGGTATAAAAAAGCAACCTTATCCCGTTAAAAAAGCCCAATACAGTATCCAAAAACAGTAGTAATGGTTTGATTTTTGGCCAAAAACCGCCTTTCGGGGGCAA
This sequence comes from Chitinophagales bacterium, assembly GCA_043764095.1. Classification (GTDB taxonomy): domain Bacteria; phylum Bacteroidota; class Bacteroidia; order Chitinophagales; family Saprospiraceae; genus M3007. The sequence continues at coordinate 50,248 of JAYUKX010000072.1, read as the reverse complement.
TATATCTGCAAAATTGGGCCGCAAATACCCCCTCAACCCGAGCGGTGTTTTCTGCTCCTCAAAAAAGCCCAATCTATCGTATAATATCTTCGATTCGGGTGTGAAACCCGTTACAAAAACCTGTTTATGATAATGCTCACTTATGGTTGCCAACAGTTTTTGGGCGATACCGCGACCGCGCATGGAAGGACTTACCCAAAGACACGAAAGCCATGCAATAGGTAATCCCTCTTGTGTAGCGGTAAAATAGCGCTCGGGAATTGCCCCCACATAACCTGCCAAATCACCATTTTCGTACACCAAGAACAAAGCCAAATCGTGGGGTCGTGCACGCGGGTTGTGCGCATGCGAGCGGGCGCGATGCGGCGAAATGGGTACCACTGCGCTATTGCGGTATTCCTCCGATTCCGTATAGGCAATGAGGTCTTTTACTAGAATTGACCGAGTGGTTGTGGCCATAAGTTATAAAAAAGGGTACTTAATCCTTGCTACTTTCCCCAACAAAGTAATGCTCCCTGTTTTTGAACAGTACATTAAAAGTGGTCATACTCCCATAGCAACGCGTGATATATTGCTGGAGATTCACCTTGTCCTCATCGGTTAGTACTTTATGGGCATTGATTTGTTGTTCCAGTACCCGGAGGCGGTCGCGCATCATCACGATTTTATGAAAAAACGTTTCGATCGGTACTTCTTTACTTTGCGAACCATCGGAAGGCTTCATCGTCAGCATACCTTTGTTCCACTTGTCGCCCATGGGTACTACTTCGAGGCTCATGCCCGCCCACGACTTCAGGATACGCGCCAGCCCCTGTTCCGCCTCCGTAAAAGAAACGGCTTCTTCTGCTGGAATAGCCTCAATGACCTGCCAGTTTTCGTAGTCTTTGGGTACCATTTTGATCCCCATTTGTGTAAAACAGACTTCATACGCGGCGATATGCAGCCGAATAACAACGCCATCGTTGTAAGCAGGGTGCTTTACCCTGGATCCGATTCCTAATAATTGCATTTTTCTTTCTTATTCCTTTACAAATCCCTTCAACTTCACTTTTGTTTCGTTGGGATAAGTATTGGCGGTGATCATAATAAGTTTTGACTGTTCTTTGGTGCGTCCTTCGCTATTAAATTTGGCATAGATTTCGCCCGTACCACCGGGAGGTATCTGCTCTTTGGGCCATTCTGGGGTAGTACATCCGCAAGAGGAACGTGCATCGAGTATAGAAAGGGGGACTTTGCCTGTATTCGTAAATTTGTAGCGGTGCTCTACGATATCGCCTTCGTTGATGGTACCAAAATCAAAAACGCTTTCTTCAAATACGATACGCGCCAAGTTGTTGGTATCCAATGGCAGATCCGCAGTAGCGGGGTTGCGCACGAGGTTTGCATTGGGGCCATTACCATCGCGGATTTCGCGTACGCCATTTTCATCGCCTTGGCAGGCAGCAAAAAACAAAGGGGTAATCAATAATAGGAAAGTGTAACGTCTCATAATAGTATGTGTATGTTTGAAATGTGGGCGCAAAATTAAGTAGATAAACGAATCCTTTGTTAATAAATTAGAGGAATAAAAGGGGTTGGGGGAATTAAATTGTTAAAATACTTTTCTATGTGAATATTATTGCCATATATTTGTGACCTTATTAGATGGTTTGTTCGTTGTTTTCAGATTGTGATGATTACTTTATTTGCTTTTCTTATTTGCACTTCATTGCTCGTCTTACATGTTCGAATAGGTTGTTTTGGTGTGTTTGCGACAAAGTAGGTGGTGGGGGGAATGCGGGTTTTTATGTAATAGAGGGGTATTGGGAGGGAGTGACGGCAAACCATAGTTATCCCCATAAGAAACAAAACAAAACCGTGTAAAGAAACACGACAGAAAATAAAAGGTGCGCTCAAAACGTGCCTTATTTTTTGGGTGCTTCGCACCCAAAAAATAAAAATAAGTGCGGCTACGCCGCACTTATTTTTATTTTTTTTAAGATTTGGATAATAATAAATTTGGTTGTACTTTTGCAACATTTTATTTAAAATTCAAAAATTTTATTTAATATACTTACATGAAACATATATTAACTGAACAGGAAAGGCAATTTATTATTGAAACATTGGCAAAAGGCGAACCTTTGCCAATGGATTTTAAATACAAATTGTTTCCCACTTCGCAAAAAGAATATGAATTGAACTACGCAGGAAAAATGCGTAAACAAGACATTTTAAAAGGAGAAGATGGCGTTTTACCTGTTCCTTTGCAAGTAGAAAAAATATTTAACGGAGAGCGTGAACTGTTTGATGACGGTTGGCGCAATATGATTGTGTTTGGCGATAATCTGCAATTTCTCAAAACTTGCTATCAGAATACTGATGAACTGATAAAAAACAAGGTAAAAGGCAAAGTAAAACTTATTTATATTGACCCACCTTTTGCAACAGCAAGTGATTTTAGTACCAAAACAGGTCAAAAAGCATACACAGATAAAACAAAAGGAGCAGATTTTGTTGAGTTTTTAAGGAAACGATTAGTTTTAGCGAAAGAATTATTATCAGAAAATGGTTTTATTTGTGTCCATTTAGATTATAAAAAAGTTCATTATATAAAATTAGTTTTAGACGAACTTTTTGGAGAAAATAATTTTAGAAATGAAGTAATTGTAAGAAGAACTCAAAAAAATTTTTTAGAAAATGAATATATAAAAACGCTAAACACAGCAGTTGATACAATTTTAATTTATTCTAAAAATGAAGCATCTAAATTAAAGCCTGTTTATAAAATTGTTAAAAAGGAAGAAAGTTGGCATTCGTTAGATGCTCCAAATTGGAGCGGTAATAGACCTAATTTAGTATATGAATTATTTGGCAAAATGCCTCCAGAAAGTAGATGTTGGTCCTGGAAAAAGGAACGTTCTGATAAGGCAATACTTGAAGGAAAATTAAGAGCCAATCCTCAAACGGGTAAGCCTGAATACCTTATTCCTGCGAGAGAAAAAATGCTTTGCACAAGTTTATGGGACGATATTACCGCATATAGCTTTGGTCAAGACTACCCAACAGAAAAAAAAGAAAGTTTATTGTTAAGGATAATTGATTTGTGTACAGATGAAAATGATTTAGTTTTAGATTTTTTCGGTGGAAGCGGTACAACAGCAGCCGTAGCCGAAAAATTGGGTAGAAAATGGATAACTTGCGATATTGGTAAGTTGTCATTTTATACGATGCAAAAAAGAATTTTGACTATTCAAGATAGCAAAGACCTAACCAATACAAGCAAAAAGTTTGAAAAAAAGGCAAAAAGTTTTTTTACTCTAAATGTTGGTCACTATGACTTAGGCAAACTTTTTGATTTAGGAAAGGAGAAATATATTAATTTTGTTTTGCCACTTTTTGAGATAGAAAAATACGCAAAACCCAAAAAAATAAAAGGTTATGAAATTTGTGGAGAGCGTAACGGCTCATATAGTTTTGTTTGGGAATATTGGAAATATAGTAAAGAAGCAAATGTAGATATAGATTTTTTGGAAGAATTACACGAAAATTTGAAAAATAGTATTGGAAGGCGTTTTTATATCATCGCTCCTGCAAATGCAATAGATTTCATTTCAGACTATTATGAAATTGATAACATTCGCTACTATTTCCTCAAAGTTCCATACCAAGTTATACAAGAATTACATAAGGAACAGTTTAAGAAATTTAGACAACCGCAAAGCAAAAATAAAATAAATGATGTTGATAATGCTGTTGGTTTTCATTTTTCAAGACAACCCGAAGTAAAATCAAAATTTACCGAAAATGATTTAGTCATTCAAGAATTTAGAAGTAACTATACCGAAGAAGAAACAGACCGAGAAATGGATAATTTTGAAAGTCTATCAATGATTATTGTTGATAAGAATTTTAACGGTAAAGAATTTACGATGTCAGAATATTATTTTGCTGCCGATTTATTGAAAAAGCAGAAGAAAGACGAAGAAGATACGAATATACAAGAAGAATTAAAGCAAATGCAGGAATTGAAAATATCTATAACTAATTGTGGTTCAAAGATTTGCGTAAAATATATAGATATTTACGGCAATGAATTTACCGAAGAACTTAAAACCTCATCTTAACAAAATGAAAGATAAAAAAGTATTTAAAACACAAGAACTTGTTTTAAAGGTCAATCCAAATGGTTATAACCCTTCGGAACTTTTATTGGGCGATTGGGATAGGTATTTAGATATACTTTGCACTACCCGAACATATCAAAAAAAAGCAATTCAAACGGCTTTGATTTATTTGTTTGGAGGAAGGTATAAATCAATAGAGCAATTAGTAGAAGAAAATTATAAACAAAATGCTGAATTACAAGAGCGTTATAAAAGTGTATCTGAATATCATAAAAAAATTCAGTTACCCAATTTACGCTCGGCTACACTTGACCTCGCAACAGGAACAGGCAAAAGTTATGCGATTTTTGGAATTGCCCAATTAGCCTTAGGAATGGGATTTGTTGATAAAGTTTTGGTTTTGTGTCCTTCATTGACAATAGAAAAAGGACTAACAGACAAATTTAACGAATTGGCAGCAAATGCTAATTTGTCAAATGCAATTCCTGCAAATGCAAAACGGAAAACTGTTGATATTATAGATGCAACAACAACAATTAAAGACGGTTGTATTTGTATTGAGAATATACACGCTGTTTATTCAAAAAACCAATCTTCTATACAAGATAGTTTAGGTTTTGGCAAAGGCGAAAGATGTTTAGTTTTAAGCGATGAGGTTCATCATGTTTATAATGGAATTGACGGAAGTACAGAAGAAGCAAAATCAATTAAAAAATGGAAAGATTTTTTATTGAATAACGGTTGTAATTTCAGATATTTGTTGGGCTTAACAGGTACGGCATACCTTGATAATGAATACTTTAACGATGTAATTTATAGATATTCATTAAAAGATGCTATGGATGAGCGTATTGTAAAAATGATTTATTATACAGCAAAAGATGAAGAACAAAACCAACAAAATATAAAACTTCAAAAGATTTATCAAGAACATCAGCGCAATAAAGAGATAAATCCGACTTTTAAACCTTTAACGCTTTTGATAACAAAGGATATTCGTTTAGCAAAGCAGCAGTTTGAGATATTTTGCGAATTTTTACAACATCAAGAAGCGATTAGTGAAGAAGAAGCCGCCCAAAAAGTATTGGTTGTAACTTCTGCAAAAGACCACGAAACAAATGTAAAAGTGCATTTACCAAATGTAGATTTAAAAGATAATACTTACGAATGGATAATATCCGTTTCTATGCTTACCGAAGGTTGGGACGTTAAAAATGTGTTTCAGATTGTACCATTAGAAGAAAGAGCATTTAACTCAAAATTATTGATTGCTCAGGTTTTAGGTCGTGGTTTGCGTATGCCATTAGGCTATACAAATGCAACAGTGACGGTATTTAATCATGACAGTTGGAGTAGTAAGATAAAGACATTAGTAGATGAAATTTTAGAGCAAGAAGTCCGTATAACAAGTTCTGTTTTGAAAAGTGGAGCAAGGGCAGATAATTTTCATTTTACACTTTACAATATAGATTACGAGCGAATAGAAACTTTAAAAGACACTAAAAACACAGAAGTTTTTGACTACTCAAAAGAGTTGATAAAATTACAATCGCAGACAACTGATTATCAATCAGTTACAGAATATGAAAATATCAATGGCGAAATTAGCACAAGAAGTTATAAGGTTCGAAAAGATACCGAACCAGTTAGAAAAATCGTACACAAAATATTTGAAGAATTTAAAAGCAGACGATTTGAAGGCATTGCATTAAAATTGAAAGACAGAGAGTACACAACTGATACAGTTCCGAAAGATGTAATAGAAAGAATTATCCGTAATTCAATGACAGAAGCAAAAATTGACGGAGACGAATTGACACTTGCAAATAAGCAAACCATTTTGTCGTCTTTCAATACACTTTTACGAAAGAAGCCTAAAAGTGTAACCTTTGCAAAGAAAGCAAAGCCGTATTTTGAAATCCAAACATCTGAAAGAGCGAATGAAAGTTTGTCTATTGGAGCGTTGCGTAGAGATACGACAATATTTCATACAATAAATTTTGCAACAGAGATTTTGCACGAAGATACGAATACAATTTTTGAAGAACTCAAAGGCGAAAGAGAATTTAGAGGGAATATACTTGAAAAAAATGAGTACTTTTTAAAGACACCTATTGACCTTGTATTTACAAGCAGTAAGCCAGAGGAAGATTTTGTTGAAAGAATTTGTAGACAAGAAAATGCAGAAAGAGTAACAGCATGGTTAAAGTCAAGAAATCAAAGTTTTTATGAAATAGAATATAGTTTGACAAGACAAGATAGTACACACACAAAGAAACAGCAAAAATTTAACCCAGACTTTTTTATACTTGTTCGTCAAGATGAAATAGATTATATTGTAGTGACGGAGATAAAAGCAGACGGAGATGATAGCGATGAAAATAAAGCAAAATATAAATATGCCAAACAACATTTTATAGATTTGAATGTAATGTTAGAAGCAGCAGAGATAAAACAAAAATACCTTTTCCATTTTCTAAGTCCTTCAAATTATAGCGATTTTTTCGGACATTTACAGAATGGAAAATTAATAAAAGATGAATTTATTAGCGAATTAGACAATTTGTTAGATGCTAATACAAATGTATAAATCTTTGATAAAGAACTAATTACGATAAAAAATAAAAAAATGAGCGAATCGAGTAGGGAGAGGCGCAAATAGCCGCCCCAGCCCTCTCACACCACCGTGCATACCGACCTGGTACACGGCGGTTCATGTAACCGTACTTCGGTAAACTCAGTAACCTTGCACCAAAGATTGCGTACAAAATGGTATTAATATTTAAACGACTGATAACCACGCTGCTTTAGCCGTTCCTCCGTAACCATCATACGCATCTCCGGACTACACGATAGTCGCCAACCACCTTTACTCGACCATGCGTAACGCATCGCCCAAGCATGGCTAACGCCTAACTGCCGGAATGCTCGATAACACCTTTGCTGTTTCTTACATTATTTCTAAATGCAGTAGTATTACTACACGCCACGTTGCCTAAGCGTGAGGAAAATTTTCATCTCCTAAGTTTTGCTAATTCATTACAAATGCTTATATTTGTGCCGAACTTCGCTCGAAACACCATTCCGGGCACACACTGCATGGTCGCCAATGCCGCCGAAAGCCAACACCCGAAGCCAATGCACGGCGGCACAGCGTCTATGTTGCCGCTCCGCGATTGAAAAATAATAATAAAACTGGAATCAGCCGCAACAAAAAATAAGTTGTGGGCAATTAGAATACCGTAAAAACGGTAAAAGCAAATGCTCTAACGACAAAATTTAATTCATTGATTTTCCATGATCAATTTTGTACTTAGATACGATAAATTAATAAATATAAATGATTAACTTGAAAAAATTTCTGGCGGATAATATAGACAGATTAGACAACTTGGAAAAATATTCAATTTTGAATTGTCTATCAGAAGATGAAATTATAAACCTATATTTTGAGTATGGTTTAGAAGATATTATAGTTCGGTACATAGAAAAATATAATCATGAACAGAAAAGGGAGTACACAAAAATCATACTCGACCTATTGAATGTTTATGAGAAAAATTTGCCGAGTGAAAGACGAACATTGAGAGAGAGTTTGGTAACGCTTGTCTCAACTTTGAAATTTGAAATTCAAGTGAGGATTTTTAACCTTTTGGCAGACTCAGATGATGTAATTGAAAATAGGAGAGCATCCCAAATAAGCAAATTAATCTGGAATGATGAAGTTCAACAAAAGATAATTGACATTTATCGAAAAAATCAAGACAAATTTATTGCAGTTCAATTAATTGATAATTTGAATGAGGAAGACATTCTAAGATATTTCCAAGAGTTATGGAAAGATTCATTAAGAAATTTTGAAAAACAAAAATTGATTGATAAGGCGAACAATAAAGGAAATTTACCTGAAGAATATCTAAAAAAAGTTGGGTTAAAGTTTTATTTGCTGACCTTAGTTAAACAAAGAATTAGATTGGATGAAGTTAGCAAACTTTATATCGAACTCGAATATGGAGAAAGAACGTACATTAAGTGGATTGCAGGAAAAATGAAATGCCAAAGTCTTTTATTAGAACTAATTGAACTTGATAGATATTCAAAGGAAGAGTCTTAATACTGCCCAAAACAACTCTCCAAAACCCAAAAAAATAAATAATGATAAAAAAAATAAATTTCATAAGAAATTTTGGTGTATTCCACAATTTTAGTTGGGGAAACCTTCAAGAGTTTGCTCCAAAAAACTTGATATACGGTTGGAATTATTCTGGAAAGACTACTCTTTCAAGATTATTTGCCTGCATTGAAGTTGGAAAGTTCAATACTGATTATACAGGTGGTTATTTTGAGATTTTGTTAGACGACAACAATACCGTTGATAGCAATCTTCTGTCAAGTACCAATTTGCCAATTGTAAAAGTATTTAATGATGACTTCGTCCAAAAAAACCTGAAATGGAATGGAGGTATGCTCAATCCCATATTGCTTTTGGGAGAAAATAGCATCGAAAAATCCACATTAATCGAAGGGAATAAATTAAAAATTGAAGAATTTAAAATAAAACAGGCAAGTGCAAGCAAAGAGAGTAATGATGCCGAAAATATGTTTGAAACGGAACTGACCAGCACGGCTTCAAATATCAAAGATTTACTACGACTTGGAAATTATACGAAGATACATGTAAAACAAGTTATTCAAGATGTAATCAAACAGATAGACTTATACTTTTTAACCAATTTTGACCAAATAGAATTACTGAAAATCACAGCTACTTCAGACGATAAATTAGATAATATTCCAAAATTTGTGATAGCCGATAATCTATCTAATGTTATTGGAAAAGTTGAACAAATTTTACAAAGGGTACCTAGCATTTCTGTTACAATAAATGAATTAGAACAGGACAGTAATTTATCTTCATGGGTAGAAAAAGGATTGGTGCTTCATTCAGAATCTGGGACTTGTAAGTTTTGCAATAGTAGATTGGAAGAAAGTCGATTGACACAATTAAATCAATATTTTTCAAAAGACTATAAAGATTTAATGCATGAAATACAAATAATAAAAGACCAAGTGATAAAATGCAAAATAAATTTGGCGCTTCCTGATGAAGTCAGGTTTTATAAAGAATTAAGGACGAAATATGCAGAATTAAGGATAAAAACTCTTGAATCAATAGAAGCATTAAATAAGAGCATTGGCGATTTGATCCTTGTTTTGGATAAAAAAGCCATAAATGCCTTTGATAAATTTTCAACATCGGAAATGAATTTTGCTTTTCAATTAGATAAGAATATTGATTCATTAAATGAAATAGTTTTAAGTCATAACCAAAAATGCGATGCATTTGAGAACGATAAGCAATTGGCAATTACTAAACTGCAAAAATATTATATTGCAAGATATATAAAAGAGCAAGATTATCTATATAAGTTCAAAAAGGTAAGAGTGATGAATGCTTTGTCCGAACGATATAAAAAATTGGTTGCTTCACTCACCCTTGTAAATAAAAAGTTGGAATCAGAAATTAGTAGTATTCATAAAGGGCAAGAAAATATAAATAAGTATATACACGGTTTTTTGGGCAGAGAAGACCTGTTTATTGATGTTGAGAAAATACAAGACATAGATTCATTTGTTTTAAAAAGAAATAACGAAAAAGCTAAAAATTTAAGTGAAGGAGAGAAAACTGCAATTGCTTTTTCATATTTTCTGACAAATTTAGAAAGTATTCGACTGTCTGATGCAATCGTATTTATTGATGACCCAATTTCGAGTCTAGACAGTAATCATATCTATCATGTTTATTCTTTAATTGCGAATGTGATTTTTGAAGAAAAAACTTTAAAATGTAAGCAATTATTTATTTCAACTCACAATTTTGAGTTTTATAGTTTACTCAAAGATTCTAAACAGTTGGAAATTAAAGCAAAAGGAACTGGCAAGTATCTGATTAGAAGGGATAATACAAATAAATCTTCAATTAAAGAATTGCCAAAACAGTTACAGAATTTTAAATCAGAGTATCAATACCTCTTCAAAGTCCTTGACGATTTTCGAAAGGAATCAGATAAAGAAAGTTATCCTCTTCTTTTTGTTTTGCCGAATATTATAAGAAAATTTCTAGAATCTTATACAAGTACAAGAATCCCCAATAGCAGCGGATTAGAAGAAAGGGTAAAGGAGCTATTTGATAATGACATTTACTCCAAAGAAATATTAAAATTTATCCATACCCACAATCATTTTAATGGAGTAATGCAGCAGTCGAGACATGATGACACGATAAACCTTTGTGAGCCAACTATCGATTATATCTTAAACTGGCTTGAAACCAATGACAATTTGCATTATCTGTCACTTTGTAACGCAAATAACTAAATAAGCGGAGAACACCGCGTGGTCTCAGATGGCCGACTAAGCGCATCCACGTAGCCCACGCTCACGTTTTGCACATAATAAAAATGAAAAAGACACCCAAGGAAAATATTGATGATTTTGAGGAATTAGGGTATTTCAAATATTCTAAACCTGAAGATATTGACGAGTTGAAAAAGGAATTAGAATGTAGCATCGCAGAACATAAACAACTTTATACGGTCTATTTTGGAGAACCTGACAAAGCAGATATTGCAAAGGATTTCAGGTTTATTAATTGTGACCTCGAAGAACTGATAGAGTGGCAAGCGGTAGATACGCTCCATATCTTAAGCTTTTCATTCGAAAAGATGCAACTTCCATTTACTTGGAAAACTGTAAGAAATGGAATAGATGAAAAAAGGGACCTTGGATTCAGTGAAATTGAAATTAATAAAAAAAATTACATTTTATATTCAACTGACTGGTCACAATATGCTTACGATTTTGTCAAGATAATCAATGACCAGTTAGAAATTTTAGGTTCTAAGGAAATATTATATTTAATTACACCAGGCAATGATGGCAATTTTATTCTTTTGGATAATGAACTTAAAGAATATGTTGACAAGTATGTTGAATTGAGAGATACCTTTACACCAATGGAGGCTGATACGTGGATTGAAAAATATAAAGATGAATAAACAAAAAACTACCTGCAACAAAGCAGGGTCGCATATGGCGGCGAAAGCTCAACCCGTGAAGTTAACGCTCGCCGCCACGTCGCACATGCTCACCTAATGCGCCCCAAATATCAACGCCCAAAACCCAACGCCAGCCAGCCAATCCACAAAGCCCCAATCAGCCACTCAAATAAGAAACGAACAAGACCTCGCATATAAAACAAATCTTAATACCAGCCATTCTATATCATATTCCTCTTCCTCCCCAACGACCCCTTATCCCCCCAAACCATATCCAGCCTCATTTTACCTTCACCGATAAAACAACGGGCACTGCCACGCCTTGTTTGATTACATTGTTAAAACCCATAAATTCCGTACTATATTTGATATTTCTAGCGGGCATTAGCGTGTTCCCAAAAGCATTGTAGAGGTTTTTGATAAAGGTATTGGATACTGGTTGTTGTGCTAGTTTTGCGAGCATCGTATTGAGGTTTTCAAGCGGCTGCTTGGCCACCAAAATGCAAATATATTCTGTACCAATCTCAGTAAAAGATAGGGCTCCAAAAGCATCGGGGATGACCAGTTTAATATCGGGTACGGTGATAATAGCGCTTTCGTTATGCCCCTCAAATTTTTGGTCAAATGTGGCATCACGTGGCCAATGCACTTTTATTTGGCGGCGGGTATCGTAAGAGAATGCATACAAATAAGCACCAGAAGTCGTGTTTTCTACGAGTATCTGTGCTAGAAAATCCTTGGGAACGTACTCTTCCGATAATTCATAATGGGTACCGTTGTAATAAATTTCTTTGTCAACGAATGTGAGTTTGTCATTGGCATCAAAACTGGGCGCACGTAGTTTGGTTTTTAGTGTAAATGGCTGATTTTCAATAATTTCATTGGAAGGAATAAATTGAATGCCATAACTGCAAAAGCGTCCGTAGTCTTTGTATTTTACCCATACAAAGCCGTCGTTGCCCCAATTGGAACCCCAACTATTCATAATCTCGAATGCCTCGCGGCCATCGTCGTATCCAACTACAACCATGGCATGTGCGCCGTTGAAGGTGGTGTCGCCAGCATCTGGATACCAGTATTGGTCTTTTTTTCTAACGGAATCAAAGTTTTTGCGCAACAACAAACCAATAACGACTGGTTTTTTTTGCAGCAGACTAAGTTTTGTTTTTTCAATTTTGATCCGTTCTGCTGCATCTGAGGCGAAGAGGGTCATATAGTCCTTAATCCTGCAAGCGGATGCCAGTTTTAGTTCGTCGGCGGTGGGTAATTTATCGCAGGCATTTTTGAATTTATCGAATTTTTTGGAGGGCAAATTACCTTTTTCCTTGAGTAATGCGCCTGCTTTGTCGATATAAGAACCAGCATCGCAGCTGCCTTCTCTAATTTGGTTGTAGATAAAAAGTGCCGAAAATGCATTGGTATTGATGCTGTCCTTTTTGCCCGCCCAGTTTTTTTGCAAGGCGAATAAAATACTCATTGCGCCATAACCGCTCGCCCACCCGGTGCACGAACCGATACTGCCTTGGTCTTGCGGGGTAGGGCAATAGGCGCGCAAATCGGCTTTGGGGTTGTTGCGCAGGGCTTCGTTTTCCGATTTGCTTCCCTCTTCGTAAACAGGTTGCCGTGTGAGTCGGTTATAGGCTGCATCGTCGATGATTAAGCCTTGGGCAACGAGGAGTGCGGGGAATAAAGTTAGGAGGGCAATTTGGAGTAATTTCATGGTGTGTTTTGATGAAAAACGGGCAAATATTGTTGGTGTTCTTTGTCTTTAACCACTTACTCAACTCAATTCATCCCATGAGTGGAACCTATTGGGTGTAATGAGGTATTCTTCCATCAAGTTTTCGTTGTACTTTTTTATTTCGGCTTTTATTCTATTAAATATTTCAAAAGCCAATTTGCCGTATTTGATAATTTCGGGCAAAAGCAAAATAAAAGGCATTCCGGTTATTTTTCCACCGGTCACTTCTGTCACTGCTTTTTGATACGTATTGGCATAAACGCTTTTGGCTTTGTCCAATTCCGCTTCGATGATACTTGCATAATCGGTGGGCGATTGTGTGATAATCTTCCGCTTTTTTTTGTCCAAAATATCGTCTTTGATCTTGTACAATACTTCATTGAAACGGTTGGCCGATTTGTTATAGGCATCCATGACGCGTTCCACGTCTTCTTCGGAATATTCCTCGGTGGCACTCATTTTTTTGAAATCTTTGACAGATTGCTCTGCTTTGTTGCGCGCTGCTTCGAATTTTATCATAAAATCGGAGGAGAGGAAACAATTGAGCCCCCAAAACGGCGATTTGCCTGGGCATTCTACTTCTTGCCCGCGTACGATAACCGTGCATAAAAGTAGTAAAGGGATATATAAATACCTGATTTTCATGAAAATAAAGGATTGTTAAAAGGTGTAACCAATACCAACGCCAATGCCACAAAGCCCTACTACACGTGGCTGAAACTCCAACCTACGCTCAGGAGCACTGCTTAAACCGGCGCATTTGCGGTTGTAATTTTTGATTTTGATGGCGCGTGTGATAAATGCCGCGCCGCCTACTACCAGTACCGCTGTGCCTCCGTATAATAATCCAGATCCTAATTTGTGCTTTTTATTGGCTTCTGCATAATGATCGTCGCGGCTCAATTCGCTATACACCGAAGCGGTAGGGCTAAGGTTGTTTTTATAAACATCGTACAGTTCCTTGGAGTTGCCTTCTACGGTTAATCCGCTGATAATCAATCCTATACCGCTAATTCCAACGCTGCCCAAACCCGCATAAGCAGGTACAGCATTGATCGGGCGGCAATTGGTGCTACCGCCTTTGGTATCGGTGGTGACCTCTACTTTGAGTTCGCCGGAGAGTTCGGAAAGATCTTTAGAAACATCCCAAACGATTTTTTTCCCAAACCCAGCCGCTACCTGTGGTCCTAAATCGCCGGAAAGCCCTGTGGCATTGACGGTTTCGCCCCCGAGGGTAATATTTACTTTAATATTGAAAAAAGTGATACGAGGGTTGCGCGCAAGGTCGTAGGTGATGGTCACTTTGTCCTGTTCATCACTGATTTTGATTTTGGTATTTGTAATTTGCGCCGTGGCTGCACTGATGGAAATCAGTAGAAATAGAGCAATAATTGAGGTGATTTTCATAATATTGAATATTTGATAATTTAGATTTAATTCTTTTTACGCACCACAAAAATGGGAATATCTCCCAATTCGTTTCGGGTAAGCGCGGGGTGTTGGTCTTTACTTTTTACTTTCCGAACCAGCGGCGGCACTTCGGCGGTGACGTATTTTTCCAATTCGCCAAGGGTTACAATACCGTTTTTGTTGGCATCGGCGGAGCCGTCGGTGAGGCCCTTTACGATGGTTTCGGTAAATGCGCCGTTTTGCCATACTAAGTCTTCGTGCGATTCCTCGGTATTGCTGCTTGAAGCAAAAACAGCCAACCCTTTTTTTACTTTTTTGAGGTCGCTACTCGCTTTGTTGATGTCTGTTGGGCTAGCCGCTTTGGCACCGCCGGAATGACAGGCATCGAGGAAAACGAGTTTTTTGCAAGGCAATTGATCCAGTTCTGACAATATTTCGGTGGAATAATTCACCGATGTTGATTTCATTTTGGTGGAATTGTAGTCGTCGCCTTGTAAACGAAATTCACCATTATCAATAAATCCGTGCGATGAAATAAAGATAATCACCACATCGTCTTCGAGCAGGACACCGGTGCGTAATTTGGTGCTAATGGACTCAATAGCGCCTTTAATTTCGTTGGCAGTTGCCGCTTTTCCTATTAATGTATCAATAGTGACGTTTGTGAACAGCCTGAATGCATCTTTGCCCTGTGCGTAGAAAACATTAGCAAAATCGCGGGCATCTTTTTTGGTGAACTTAAGGTTGGTTTGCGTACCTACCGAAAGCACATACAAATTGGGGCGCAAAGGCGAATAATTTACTTTTAGTTTTTGCGATTCGCTGTTGCCGCTTTTGGCTTCTACCTTGAGTGCTATTTCGTTGATCGGCACATTTTCGTTGAGCGTTACGATGTCTTTAAAGGAATAATTGCCTGCACTGCCCAACAAGACCGCCGTTGGCGAAGGTGTTCGGTACTGTTTGTTCAAAAGGATTTTGATATTACTTTTGTCAATCACATCGGGACTGGTGATATTAAATTTGATTTCCAGTTCGGGTGTTTTGGCATTGAACATTTCGTTTTCCTTGAGTGCGAACACGTCGGGTTGCGTCCAAGCGATACGGGTATTGGAAGAGATGACGCTCGTTTCCACTTTAATACCCGTCGTATTTTTCACCAAAGTCCGCTCTGCTACAAAACGCTGGTCGCCCGAATTGGACACCACAATTTGTACATTATTACTGCCATCGGTCACCGGAATCTGGGCGGTAAGCACCTGATCTTTGAATTCAGGCCGTTTCATCAGCGCCACTTCACTTGCTTTATTGCCAATGTTCTGGCCATTGATTAGGATGTCAATTTGATCCATTGTAATCGGCGACGGCGAATTAATACGCACCCTAATTTCCACTTTACCGCCAATGTTTTTTACGTTAATATCTGCCGAGGTGGGCGAAATCCAGTCGATAGTAACCGTGGCTGATTGGCTTACGCCGCTTGATTTTTTGGGAATAATCATAATAGCCGCGGAGGAACTACTGCCTGCGGTGGGTGCTGAGGTATCTTGGAGTGGCGGGAAAGGCTTGCAAGAAACCAAAAATAAAATGGCGAGTATAATGTGTTGAATTTTCATGGTAATAAATACTGAAAGGTTATTGGAAATTGCCGTTTTTATCCGTTTTAAAGAGTACAATATCGGTATTGTTCGTATTGAAATCAGTACCAGAAGCAATAAAACCTCCATCTTTGGCGGCTGCAACAACAGTACTTCCACTCGAACCACTTCCAAAGTGTTTTTCCCAGATGGTGCTGCCGTCGGTACTGCTGAGTTGCAGTAAATAGACTTCTGCCATGGCACTAAAACTATTGGAATAGCCAATAACAGCCACTTGTCCATCGGATGTGGCGGCAATATCAGTGGCTTCATCGGCACTTACGCCGCCAAAGGTTTTTTCCCATTTGAGCGTACCATTAAGGTCGTAGAATAGTACGTTGAAATCATGGTCATTTGGCCCTAAGATACTGGCAGCCACAGCGTAGCCATTGGCAAGCGCAGTTACGGCGTACCCAGGGGAATAGGTGCTATTGGGGTTGGTATAAAATTTTTCCCACACTTTGTTGCCACTGGCATCGAGTTTGAGGATATATGTTTGGGTGATGGATGTTACCACATCATTGGCTGAGCCAGCAATGATAAAACCACCATCGGCAGCGGATTCCATATCTGCCACTGAAAGATTTTTGCTGTTGGTTGAAATAAGTTTTGTCCATTCTTCGCCGCCATTTGCATCAATTTTAATCATAGCAATTTGGCCGGCAATGGGAGAGGCGGAGGTATCATTTTTACTACAAGCCAGTAAAAAACCACCATCAGCCAATTGGGTTATGCCCGAAGCGATCACACTAAAACCGGGTATTTCGTAATTCCGTTGCCAAGCCTCTATGCCGTTTTGATCTGTTTTTATGAGGTAAGCATCGTAATAAGTACTGGGGTTAAAATCGCTGGTAGCACCGCAAATCATATAGCCGCCTGTTTTAATGGGGATTACTTTACTAATCAAGTCGTAAGAGGGCGTTCCGTAAGTGCGTTCCCATTGTTGAACGCCCTTATCGTCGGTTTTTACCAAGTAGGCTTGAATATTATTATTGACCGTATAGGTGCCGCCACAAACGACAAAGGAGCAGTCATTGGTGGCCAATACATCCACTGGGTAATCGTAGTTGATCCCTCCAATTTGGGTACTAAATTTTGCAACAGGGCAAGTATTACCGCTTGGGCCGCCTTGGTTATCGTCTATTTTTTCGAGGTTGCAGGCGGTGGTGCAAAGTATTAAAATGCTGAAAATTAATGCTTTATAATTCATTTTTTTGGTTTTTTTATTGCCAATCACCATTAGCATCGGTTTTTAGGAAATACAAATCGGTTTGGCCATTGCTCACAAAAGTACCCGATACAAAATAGCCGCCATCAGCGCATTTAAGTAGTCTGCGTGGTTCGAGCGTACCGCCGGTTTCGGTGATTTTTTGGTCCCAAATGGGTTGCATATTGTCCGAACGTACTTTGGTGAGTCGGATACCATCTTCTTTGCGAAGGATAATAATATTGCCATCGGAGGCTACATCGTACTCAATGATATTAGTATCTGTATTTTGGAGATAGGTAATGAGCATACCTGTTTCGTCAATCATATCTAAGAAATATTGGCCTTGCCCTTCTGTTTTCATCAAAAAACGACCCGAACCAATGCTTTTTAAACCACTTATGCTACTAATTCCTGAGTAGGGAGTTACGCTTTGATACGCTCCACTTTGGTCTATACTCATTAAGTAGGCTTGACCAACACGTGGCCCAGCGCCATCACAGGTGACCAAAAACGATCCATCTGTTTTTCTTCCTATGGATCTAGCAATTAGGTATTGTGTTTCCGCTACATTGATGTCAATATTATTGATCACATTGCCTACTGCACTGATGCGTCCGTACCCAGGTGAGGTATTACCCGACGTATTGGAGTAACCACAGATTACGGTTTCATTATTAGCCAATTGTAATAAATTGAACCCTGAAGAAGTACCAACGACATTACCAAAATTGAAATCTTGTTGCCATAGTACCCCTTGTGCATTGCTAATGGCTGCGGTGACGGATTTGCCAGTCGAACCGTTTTGGCCAACGAGGACAAAACCGCCATCGTTACTAGGAATACCATTGATAAAGAACCAGTTAGCATCAAAAGAAAAAGGGGTAATACTGGATATCGTTTGTCCGTTTTTGTCTAAAATAAGGGATTTGTATGCGTTATCATAGTACATGATATGGTAATTTCCCGAGGCTAATTGGTTGCTGGAGGCTAGGGTTAAGGCTGTTGGTGCCAGATCAAGGATCTTTTTGAACCCTTTGCGTATGGTTACTACAATGGTGGTATCATCGGTGGCACCAGATGGACCGGTTACAGTGAGTACCACAGGGAAAGTGCCGCCAGTCGTATAGTTGTGGCTTGGGCTGTTTTCGGTAGAACTGGCACCATCTCCAAAATTCCAATTGAAAGTGACCGCATTTGTAGAAGCATTGGTAAATGCCACAGTACATGGTGCTACGCAATCGCCTCCGGAAACGGAAAATTGCGCAACTGGCGGCGTAGCAGGCGTACCCGTCACCGTAATTGTTCTAGTAAATGTATCCCTACAGCCATTACTAGATTGCGCAATCAGAAATACATCGTAATTGCCCGCTGACACAAAAGTATGTGAAGGCGACGCTTCAGAGGACGCGCTGCCATCGCGAAAACTCCAAGCATACGAACTAGCATTGGTGGAGGCATTGGTAAATGCAACGCTTAATGGAGCAGCACCCGTAGTTTTATCCGTTGTAAAATTGGCTGTAGGTGGGTTGGGGCAGCTATCGCTGCTACCATCTTCAATTTTTTTAAGGTTGCAAGCAGCCAAAATACTCATTGTGGCTACTAAAATTTGAAGTTTTGTATAGGTACTCATGGGTAAAAGTGAAGTTATGGGTAATCGGTCTTTTAAATCATTAATAACCTTGTTAAAGGATATTGCTTAATGAAAGATCTACGAAAGGTGTGAACTATCAGCCCAAAAAAACATTTAATTCGCCTCACCAGTAGCATTGGTTTTTACCAAATACAACCATTTCACACCATTGGTTGCCGTATGCAGCCCTGTGGCCAAGTACCCGCCATCGGCAGTAATAGCGACATTTTTGAGGGTGGTTGTGCCTGTGGTTTGGGCGTATTCTTTTTCCCAAATAGGCGTTGCGCTCATGGTGCTGCTATTGTATTTGGCCATCCAAGCGTTGTTGTTTTTGGTGCCAACTGCAATAATATTTCCATCAGCAGCAGTAATAATGCGGTTGACTGTAATTCCAGTTAACGTGATGGTGCTGCCGGTGGAATTGCCAAAAGAATTATACTTTTTAAGTGTAAATTGGCTACTAATGAGTTGTAAAACAATGGAATTGGTGGTGACTGAAACAATTTGCTTCAGTGTTAGTGCAGTTCCTAAATCTTTGTTGACAACATAATTGCCAGTTGCGCTACAAAGTACCAAATACTTTTTGGGCGTACCGCCAAATGTGAATTGGTTGCCAATGAGCATGTATTGTCCATCGGATAATTGCGCCAAATCTAAACCCGAAATGGAACCGGTCGTGGCCACTGGTACGGCCACATTGCCGTTACTGGACAGTGTACCAGTTTGGCTCACTAGTACAAAACCTGGTGTTAAATCGCCGCCTCCTGTTGGGATATAATCTCCTGTTACCGCAAATTGGTTCGCACTGTTTAAGGTAATGCCACTGCCTGTACTGAATTGGGCTGCGCCATTAAAATCGAATTTTTTGGTAAAAGAAACGGTTTGTGCACTGCCAATTTTGGCCACAACGGCATTCGTCGCGCTTGCATTATCATCGCCCACGAGGGCAAATCCGCCATCACCAGAAGGGATAACTTCGGAGAGGTTCACCAAATCTGTGAGGGTATGTGTAGCCACGTTGCCTACGGTTTGGGCAGGGTTTATGAGTACCGATTTATAGGCATTTTGCTTAAAAAGCACGTGAAATTGGCCATCAGTACGTTGCACACCCAACAAAGGATCTACATCGGAACCATTGACATTGAAGACAGTGGCAAAATTAGCCGATTTGATGGTGACGGTTTTGGCGATTGTATCTGCACCGTCCACATTGAGCGCGATCAGCCGCACATTGTAACTGCCTTTGGCATTATATGGATGCACCGGGCTGGCAGAGGTACTGGTGACACCATCGCCAAAATCCCATTTATAAGCAGTTTCAAATTGGCAGTTTTCTGTAAATGTCACGTTGCAAGGCCCCACGCAATCGTTGTTGGTAATGGTGAAATCAGCGATGGGCAATTTGATGATCGTTACGATGTTTTCGGCGGTGTCTTTTTCGCCGCTGGCACTGGTAACAATGAGTCGTACTGTAAAATTACCTTTATTCAAATAGTTGTGCGTAGGTGATACTTGCGAACTCGTGCCAGTATCACCAAAATCCCAAAATTGTGCCACGGCATTGGTAGAGGTATTGGTAAATGTGGTGATGCAAGGCGCAGGGCAGCCATTGTTACCTACCGTAAAAGACGCTACGGGTTTTGGTGGTTTTACTTGAACGACAAAGGTGGTATCGTCGTTGGTGGTAGCACCGGAGGCCAATAGTTTTACAGTATAATTACCAGGCGTATTGTAGGTATGCTGTGTGGTAATACCTGTGCTAGTATTGGTTGGGCTGCCTGTATCGCCAAAATCCCAATTGAAAGTGGTAGCACTTTGCGAACAAGTTGCACTAAAATCGATGGTGCTGGGGACAGTACCGCCATTGGATTGGTTGGTGATGGTGGCACATGCTTTTACGGGAATGAGCGGGTTCACGACCATAATTGTTTTTTCGAGGGTGTCCTTACATTCGCCTTTGGACGCAATGAGCCTAATGGTATAATTTCCCGCTTGCGTATAGGTTTTTTTGGCGGGGTCTTTGAGGTTGGAATTGGTGCCGTCACCAAAATCCCATTGAAATTCATTGGCATTGGTGGTGGTATTGGTGAAGGCAATTTCGCAAGGGACTGTACCGCTCATTTTGTCGAGGCTAAAAGCAACCACGGGCGGCGTAGCGCATGGGTTATTGATAACGCCATTGTCGTCGTCAATTTTTTTAAGGTTGCAGGCGGTAAAAAATACCAGTGCAAAGCAAAAAAGTTGGAGTTTTGTCTGTTTGTTTAGCATAATTATAATTTATATCTAATTGATCCACTAATAATTCCAAAGTTTAGATCAGGTTGAGGCAAAAAGAATCCAGCCAAATCAAGACCTAAAGAGAACCTCTCGCCAAAAAACCTTTCAGCACCCAATCGGATACTGTAACCGGAGGTAATATCTAAGTCTTTGGGTTTGTAAACACCACCACCTACACCAATAAAAACTTGAAGCGGGTTGTTCGTGTTGAGGTGAGCCTTGACGTATCCTGTACCACCAAGGATTTGATAATTCGGCTTAAAACCATAGTAGCCACCTACCAATTCAGCACTAAAGCGTGGGTGAAACCGATAAGCTAGGTCTAGTTCGGCCGAACTTCCGCTGGAGTAAAGGCTATCCATTTTGCCCGATGGATTGGTGATGCCACCATGAGCAGAAACATTCCATTTCCGCTTTATATACAGTTCCGGGAATCTCTGAATTGGCCCTGAATACACCTTGTCATCGGCCACCCAAATCCTGACATTTGGGTTTTTCCTATTGCTATTGGCATATATGGTGTAACTCCCGTTACATTCATCGTCCACGTGACTTACGTTGGTATTTTCCAAAGCAATAGCGTTTTCGTAGCCTGGCCCTAATAATCTAGTAGATCCGTCGGGGGCTTTATACGTTGGTGTAAAGTTGATGGTGTGGTAATAAGAGGGATTATCCTTGCTACTTTTTATGCTCCTAGCCGAAAGATTGATATTAATGGGGGCAAAACGAACGTGAATGGTTTGGTCTTTCATCCGCTCTATTTGGCCAATATCCCCGGTGGTTGCTTTTGCGGAATAAATGATTTTGTAGTTACCTGTCACATCTACATCATTGTACGTGCCACTATATATGCCTTTGCCCTGATGGACGAGTTGGATAGTGTTTTGTTCTAGGTTTTTCCATTTAGTCAAAGCTGTCGGGTTGTTTGTTTCCAAATAATCGAGTTTTTGAGCACTACAAGTCCCGATTTCCTTGGTTTTTGGTGCTAAATTATTAATATTGGTTGTCGCCAACAAATTTCCAAGGTCTTCACCGGGTTTAATAATAGTGGCGGTCACCACAGCATTTGTGACAGGCATACCCAATGCGCTTAGGGAAACATTGGCTTTTAATGGCTGACCAACATGGATTCGTCCATTGTCCAAGTACCCGTTGAACTCGATATTATGGTCATCAGCAGTGGCAAAAAGCGTAATCTTGTTATTATTGAAAATATCATCGGAGTTGGCCACTTTAAACGTCCAATTACCATCGCTAGTAAAATCGGGAATTTCATAAATGTTAAAAATGAATGTAGCGATATAGTCGTTCATATGCTTCCGAGATACCTTATTGGTTACATCAACGCCATCTTTTAGGATCGTATAATTTGCGTTGTTGGCATAAGGGGCATCAAAATAGGCTTCAAAAATAACCCGATTTACGCTTTTATTAATAGGATAAATAGCCTGTGCTGTGGTATTATAGTTCATCGTGAACTTATCGGCGCGTACACATTGTGGCGAGAAATCGTTATAGATTTCGTTGAATGCCTTAAGCGACATTTCACTACTGAAATCGGATTCTGTACCCGGCATGACACTAAAATAACTAGGATTAGCAGGTGTATGATTATCCGCAATATTTCGCAGCAAAGATTCTGCTGCACTACCAGGTAAATTGACCCCAGCAGTGTACACCTCAATATCATCAATGGCTGCATTATTTAAATTGAGTAATACACTAGCGTCAGTACTGCTGGTTTGGATCAATTTACCAAGTGTACCTATAGCACCGCTTTCGTTGAACCATTTTCCGGTGTTTTGTTCCCCATCGGTAAAGAGCAGTACAACTTTTCTTTTACCACCACCGTCTGTATTGTTAAATCTATCCACGATAGTTTTGTACATACCTTCGCCTAGGCTTGTACCATCGCGGGCTAGGGGCACGCCGCCTGGAGGAGCAGTACTCATTTCTTGGTAAATGGGCGTTTGCCCAGCATTCAACGGAAGTTGAAAAGTAGTAATATTGGCAAATTCCATAGCATCGTTTGTAATGCTTCCTTGTACACCTGTACCACCAGAAAAATAGACAACGCTCATTAAATCAGTACTTAAAGTATGATTGCCATCCAATTTATTGACAAAATTATTAATTGATGATTTGAGTATGTCCCACCGCTTGTTATCCACCCCGCCTCCTGTATTACTCGTAGCACAACCGGGCCATGTGGCACCGCTGGCCGCTTCGTCCAAATCGCATTCCATACTGCCCGAGCGGTCGAGTAACATGACCATTTCTAAAGGCTTGCGTACGATAAAACGGAAACTTTTTATCCTAGCAGCACCGCCGTAGGTCAATTTTAAAGAAAAATGATATTCTCCCTCGGTTAAGGATGGGCTTGATAAAGTAACGTTTTTACCTGAAACAGCCCCTCCCGTTGGGCTATTAAAGGTAAGCGTGATAAAACCAACAGGTGGTTCTATTGATTCTACTTGTTCTGTTGATCCGTTTAACTTATTCGTAAAGCTGCCCGGACAAGCCGTAGTTGTACTACTGCTATATCCCCAACTAATCGGCACTAGTGCAGCCGCCGCTGGCACATTTATGATGATATTTGCAGGTGTTCCGGCCTCCAAGTGTTTTACAAATTCATTCTGTACGGTGTCTGGGCAAACAGGTGTTGCTAAAAAATCTTCTTGTGCTTGCAACATAGTGCTACACAACAAAATAATGGACGATGCGAATAAAGTTATTAAGTTTTTCATGATCTAGTTAGTTTTTAATTTGTTTTGCCGTCTTTGTCTGTTTTGGCAAGGTATAATGCGCTGGCTTTATACCCGCAAAGAATATAACCGCCATCAGAGGTTTGTTGGACAGATCGGAAGGCTTCTTCCCCATTGGCTGTGAAAATTTTATCAAAAACCTCTACGCCAAGATTATCTGTTACCAGCAAATAAGCATCCAAACCATTTTGCCCTCCAATAGCAAATCCGTTTGAACCGGTGGTTGCTATCTCAAATGCAAAATCATCGCCAGGGGTACCCAATATGGTTGCTGCTCCGATCGGATCGGCTGTGCTACTACTAATTTTTTGCAACCAAATATCTGATCCTGCACCAGTGGTGTTGCCGCAAAGCATGAGTTCCGAATTATTGATTTTTACAACGGAAACGGCGGTTTCATAACCAGCAGTTCCAATTGATTTAGTAGCAGTTACGTCTCCCAATTCATCTATTTTTAGTACAAGCGCATTACCAGGATCTGCGCTTCCTGTCACAGATTTTGATCCTACAATGATATAACCGCCACTCACTTCAACGGCATCAAAACCGATTTCGTCATCCGGAGCAGACAGTCTTTTTTTGAAATCATTGGTTGTTAAATCAGGCGAAAAACGAGCGATATACACATCGTTGTTTCCCGTAGATATAGAGGTAGAGTAACCCACAATCAGCACCGATCCATCGGTAAGTTCGGTAATGCTTTGCGCTACATCTTCATAGTTGTTCTCCCCAAATCGGGTTGGACCGGTTAATGGAGTCAGATCACTTTTTGCTCTCAGATAAAAGCAATCACTATTGCCTTGTGCCGAGTTAAAAGTAGCACCTACTGCCACAAAACTACCATCTGAAAGTTGTACTATATCGTTGATTAATTCTGAGTTATTATAGGGATATTCGTTTTGGGCAACAATAATCCCCGTTGCACTAAACCGCACTAAATATGCCGTATTTGAAGTAGAACCACCCACAATATAGCCACCATCCGACAGTTGCCTTGCTTTTGCTCCTGGCCCAAATGCGGCAAGAGTTTGCTCAAATTTTATACCGCTAATCGTTACATTTTGCGTAATGGAATCTTTTTGACTCCCATTAGTAGCGACCATTTTTACGGCATACGAGCCTGGTTGCGAAAACAAATGGCTCGTGCTAATATCAGTATTGGTATTCAATGTTCCAGAGATCGGATCACCAAAACTCCAAAGATAAGTCGCTCCATTGGTTGTGGTATTGGTAAAACTAATGCTGCATGGAGCGGTACAACCATTATTGGTGATCGTAAATCCAGCAATGGGTTTTACTCCAGCAGACACAATAGCAACTTGTACAGAAAAAGTATCCTTATTGTTTTGTGGACCTGACGCAATCAAACGAATGGTATAATTCCCTGCTGCTGTGTATAGATGTGGGGCAGGGTTTTCGTCCGTTGAAGAAGAATTATCCCCAAAGTTCCACGCAAAAGATAGCGCATCTGTTGAATTATTGGTGATGGTGATGGTACACGGCGCATCACAGTTGGTTTTATCAACGGTGAATGATGCATTAGGAACTAAAGAGTCCGCAATTTTTTCCAAATTACAGCGGTTTCCAGTTAGTACCAACAGGACTATAAATAAGTATTGAAATGTATTTTTCATATAGTTTAGTTTTAGTAAAGTGTTTTTTATTTAAGGAATGATAAAAGACTACTTCGCTACCGAACAAGTATATAATCGTCCTTCCCAGTAGCCTTCAAAATGCCTTTGGTTTTGCGTCCATCGGCGTATTTTTTGGCTACCATATACTTAATGGGTATTTCCTGCTCAAATGTGATACAGGTACTATCAAAAAAATGCGCATCGGCTTTATTAAAGGTCAAAGATTTGATCTGTTGCTTACCTTCATATTGGTACACTAGATGCACCACCGCCTCGTTGAGGTTCTTATCGGCCATGTATTCAGGTAGAATTTCCAGATCAATGCAACGCTTGGCTAGTGGATTTTTTTTCTGCTGCGTGGAAGCGTCGATCAGGTTGGAAAACTGCTCCATTGTTTTCCACGTCCCGGTAATGGGTTCGGTTTCAAAAGGGGTTTCCACTATTCGGAATCGGATGGGTTTATCCAGTTTAACAGGGTAGGGAAACGACGCAAATTTGCCCGTAATATCGGGTTGTTTACTCGAAAATTTCACCTTCGTTTTTACCGGTACACCGGTCACCGATTCGCCCTCTATTTCAACGGTTTTGAAGGCAATATCGGGGCGGATACCGAGTTCAAAATCGTAACATTTTACCTCAAAAGCCGCATAAGCAGGTGGAATAGATGCAGCGTTTATGTCAATTTTTTTGAGCAATTCAGGGTATTTTTTTGGGTCAATAGAAATGTTCAAAACATCGCCTAATACCACTTGCGAGACCATATCGGTATCCCTTTGGATGTTTTCTACGGCATCGGTCATGGTGTGAACAAAAGCCGAATCACCGGAAACTTGTAGGCTTTCTTCCTGAAAAACGAGCATATTGGCATAAAAAGCGTAGTTGAGGCTCATTACCAAACGGCCGTTTTCCACCTGATCCCAAAGAATTTGCGCATCGTGGTTATCGAGCGGAACAGTAAAAGTGCGCTCTGTCCAATATACGCCCGGTGCCTCACCGCCATCCTGCTGCGATCCTGTGTGCTTGCGCATCCGATCGGTGTCGTTGCCCGGTGTTCCTACACCCGAAACAATCACTGATTCCAAGTGCCGAATGGGCAGTGGGCCGAGTATCGCATTGGCGGGTAATGTGGTTTTTATTTCCTTGAGTAAAGCCGCTGTCATGGCCTCCATCGTCACACTGAACATAAGCAGGTTGGTAAAGCGTTTTTCTTCTTTATCGTTGGTTAAAGTGGTACCAGTATAGCGCATCGCGACCAACTGAAACACCGGTTTATCCTCTTTGTCGGTGGTGAGGCGAAGTGCTCCGGGGCCGTAATAAAACCTGTTTTTTTGTTTGGCATCTTTTACAATACTGCGCCCAGCAATCATTTGTTTGGTTTGCCAAACAGGTTGTGCTGATGCTAGGCATTGCGCCAGCATCAGCACTATTAACGGATAAAACATCTTCACTACATTAATTTTAAAAGCATTATTCATTGCTTGTTTTTTTAGGTTTTGTACCAGTTTTATTTAGTTCGGGAAATTGCTCTTTGATAAAATTTCGGCCAATACCAATTTCAGTTTTGTTTTTATTGGATACCCAAGCCGATGGTTTTACGTCGCCATCGGGCATGACCAAACTAATGGCATATTCAAATTGCGGGGTTTTTCCTTGCGGTACAAACAAATGAAAACTTTCGAGCGTAACGCCGTCTTCGGTAATCGTAAAAGGCGGATTGCGCTCCACTTTTTGGTTGCCATTGGGATCAAGTTGGGTGGATCGGACCTTGAGCCTCATTTTTTTTGCACCGGAATATTCCAGTACATCTAAAATATCAAAAGTGATACTCGATACCTCGCTGCGTACCGTTGAGTTGAGCAATTGGTTACGCACCTCGGTATTGCAGTCTTGACATGCTTTTACGGCATATTCGAGCCACATTTTTTTTACTTTTTTGTCCGAATCGAGCCAAGTAGGGAGCAATGCGCCGTCAAATTTGGCCTTGCTGCCTTCTGTCAGTTCCTTATTGCCCAATTCCCAAGTATAGACCACGGGGGTACTCACTCCCGCTTTGTTTTCCATGCGTAATACGTGGATATTTTTTAAAAAAACGGGATAATTGGAGGGATTTGTCCAGCCATCATTGCGCCAAGTGAGCGGGTTGAGTTCGGCGGTACCAAATGTTTTTTGGTAATCCAATTTGATGGTAATCGGGATCACTTGTCCGGGTACATCACCTGCGGGTGTGATGGTGAGGTCGCCCCGTAGCCCAATATCGGTGAAGAGTAACGTGAGCAGATCGTCGGGTTTATCGGTTTTTATCAATAAAACGATGGGGTCGAGGAAATTGGAGGGTACCGTAATATCCACGTCTTTTGGATCGATGATGCCCTCCAGACGTTTGAAAGAAATTTTGGAAGCCTCGTTGAGTGGAATGGATTGCAGCGCGGTGAATTTCTTTTCTGGCAAATTTTTAATCGCACTTTTGACCAATTGCTCGGCCATTTTTACGTCTTCCTTCGATATATTGGGCTCTAATTTGAGTGTAATTACTACTTTGCCTTTGCCAGAGGCATCGGCGGAGAGGTAATTGAGCGCAAAATTATAACCATTGGCTTCCGACCACGAGAGTTGGTACTCCTTTGGGAAATAGTAAAAATAGCCTGATTTGGGATTGGCATCGGGGAACACCTCCGAACTGATATTAATCATGTCGAAATAGTCGTTCTTGAAATCGTAGTCGCTTTCTATCTGTTCCAGCACCGTGATGGGCTTGTTGGCGGGCCCACGTCGCTCGCGATCGGTGGTGTCATTTGCCATACCTGATTGCGCAAGCAGGTCACCCGTGAAAATAGACAATAGGCTGAAAATGAATATTTTGTACATATTGTTTACTGTTTTATAGTTGCTGCTGATTTGTATGGCGTGAGTTTTACGATGACCTCTTGTCCGACTGCTCCTTTCAATTTCCATTTTTTCTTGTACTCGAACGTAAATACTTTACTATCAAGGCCGAGGCTTTCGAGGCCGCCAATTTGGGAACTTACGCCTTTTTTATCGATGACCGAAAATTGCACATAAGAGCAATCCAAGGTGGGTGTGGTATATTGTTTGCCTGTTTTTTGTTTAAAAGTAAAAAACAGATCGGCAAGTCCCGCCTTTGGATCTAAATCGACTTCAACGGGTTCTATTTCATCGATTTTCATTTTTTTAGCGTTGAGGATCTGCCCTTTTATCTTGTAAGATTTGTCCTTGTCCTTAAAACCGGCGTATTCGATTTGGAAAGACACCGTTTTTTCTGTTTCGGTCTGAACAGTAGCTTTGTTGATGGCATTGGTTTTATCCCCGAGGATGCCAGCGAGGTCGTCGGCAGATTTTAGGGGTTTGTTTTGGGCATGGATCAGGGTGCATTGAAGCACGAGGATGACGCATGAAAAAAATATGTGCTTTTGCATAGATAGTTAATTTATCGAACATGTAAATGATTGACCGCAAATTTGTCCAAATAATCGGTATCCCAAGTAGTTGCATTGGCCCTATAACCAAGGAAAACAGGTCGGTGGCGGGTAAAATAACCGCTAATATCGGTATCACCTGGTCTCCAATTACCGCCAATAATGGCTTCTAAATCGGCCATATTATTGAGTTTGTATCCTGTGCAATAATCGAGAATAGCCATCGGCAAATGTTGTCCGTGAGTAGCAGTACCCGCCGGATTGCGGTCATTGCTAAAATTATTTCCCCTGCTCACTATTTCCCTAAAAACGGGCGCGAATGTGGAACCGCGTGTGGTACGCATTTGGGTAGCCATGGCTCTTACTGCTCGTACCAGCATCATTTCGCTCTCAAACTGCCGCGTACAATGGTACATTACATTGGCCGACACCGTTTCGCAGTGCATCAATACATCGGAGGGAATATCCTGAATCTCATAGCAAGCGGAAGCATCGGCCCAGCAGGAGGCTTGAGCCGTGACGCTGGCATTGGCTAAACGCTGTTGAATACAGTGTGGAGAGGTACTTCCTGCGGGGCATCCCGCTATGCTATCCGCAAAAAGATGCGTGTTTTCATTGAGATAATTGGTAATATTGTGCGAATTAGGAAATAAATAGCAAAATGCAAAAGCATTGGCCAGTCCTTCATCAAACGCGCTATTACGACTGGGTATCATTTCGAAACGGTTATGTCCACCATTGCCATACATCGGTATTGGGCTTAAAGTAGATTCCAAATTAAGCGGCAATTGGGTATGCGTGAGTTCATGGACCACCACAGAGCGTTTGACTTTTACCTCGTCGGCATCGCCCGAATACGCGTAAGCAGCACTATAAAAGTAAGACCCTATCCCAAAATGTCCACTGGCTCGTCTTGTTCTATTGGTAAAATCGGTGCCAGCAGGCCAACAAGCGTTGGGTTTAGCCGGAAAATTGTCGGCACCGCCAGTAGTATAAATGGCATTTGCAGTCCATGTCGCATCAACAACCAAATTATTGGTATCGTGGTACAAGTAAACGATGACTTGCTTGTCCGAAATAAGCAGCACATTCCTAACACAGCGTTGGAGGTTATTGTCGCCCCCATGCGCAGAGTCGCGCAAGAGTGCAATCAGCAAATCTTTTAATCCTGCGTTGTCGGCATTGGTCCAAAGCGGGGTAGTGAGTTCTCTGTTCTCGGAAATCGATTTTTTATCCACTTCTAGCGGTGCAATATTGGCTGGACGTGCTACCGAAGGATTATCCACGTAATAGAAAACGAGTTTTTCTATGACATAGGTGCGGTTGCGTTCTTCGTTTTGGGCAAACGTGGATTGGCAAAAAGAAAAACAAAAAATTATATATAAGATGTTCTTTTTCATTTTTTATAACTTTTTTTTGGTAAATATTAGATTTTTTAGCGGACGTGCAAATAAGTAGCAAAGCGGTCTAATTGCTGTGGAACACTCCATACATTTGGTGTTGCTGCCCTGTAACGCAGTATCTCTTGTCGGCCTGTAGGACTGAAATAATCGAAATAATTTTGTTGATCCGGCAGGTTTCGGTAATCGGTGTAGATGATGCCGCTCAACTTGCCCAAATTTGTCATTTTGAACCCTGTGTAATAATCCAATATGGACATCGTCAGTACATGTCCTCTTGCCGGCGTGGCAGCGGGTGCGGTTGGGTTGGTGTATCTTTTGGTCGATTTTACCATTTCCTTGAACAAGGGCACAAAGGCGAACGACGCTCTTTTTATTTCGGATTGTGAGGCTTTAACATTGCGTACCAATAACATTTCGCTTCTAAATTGATCCATATACTCGTACAGCATATAGGCGTACATATTTTCGTTGTGCATGATAATATCCTCCGGAATATCGCGGAGCAAATAACTTTGTTGGGTAGTGCTGCCTCCAGCCGCTACGGGAACGGCGGCATTGCTCAGCCTTGTTTGCAAACAATGTCCGGGCGGATTGGTAGCAGTGCCGCAAACTGTTAGGTTATCCACGATCATACTTCTATTGGTATTGAACCAGTCCGTCATATTGTTCCACGACATTCTGTGGTAGCGCAATGCAAATGCAGTGGCGATACCTTCATTAAAAGCAGTATTCTTGCTCGGTAGCAGTTCGTCAAAACTATGCCCCCCTGTACCATATTTATTGACTGTGCCAAGGGTCGGGTCGTTTTCTACAATTAATTGAGTATGCACCAGTTCATGGATAAAAACGTGCATCTTATCATCGGTAGCGGACCATCCTCCTGAAGTACCGGGTCTTGCAGGGTTAAAAAAATAAGCACCGATACCAATTTCCCCCGCGGTAGGTAAGGTGGTGTCCCTATAAGCAAATGCACAAGGCCACGAAGCCTTATTATGCGCGGCTTCGTAATTACCGTTTTCGCAGTATGGATGCTGGTTTTTCCATGTTTGTGGGCATTGTACATTGGGCATATCGTTGTACAAAAACACCAAAACTTTTTTGTCAGTAATGAGCAAAACATTAGCCACACGGCCTTGTAGCAAAATATCACCACCGTGCACAGAATCGCAAAGCAACCGTTTGAGCATGGTTTTCAAGCCATCGTTATTAGCACTTGTCCATACGGGATTTGCAATGTTGCCGCCTTGAGCAATGGTCACCTTATCAATTTCTAGGGCTGTAATGTTAGAAGGATTGGCTGTGCCGGGTGCGTCCACATAGAAGAAACGGAGTTTTTCAAGGACGTATTGGCGTATGGTTTCTTCATAACCAGCCTGCGCCTTCGCTTGTGCTTGAAATGCACAAATAAAGCATAAAATGAAAATATGTTTCAACATGATATTTTGTATGTTTTACAATTGATCGGCGTAAATGACTAGGCCATTTGTACTTTTTTTAAGGGACTTTTTGGTACTGCCATTGGTCAAGTTCCAGATCACCTCGTACTCAAATTTGGGATCGGGATTGATATATGGAGCAGGGAGTAGGACTTCCACTTGGGTTGTCAACAAACCAGTTTTAGGGTTGAGGCGGATCTGTTTTACCATTTCCTTATCTTCCACTTTGTACGAAATTTTGACCTCAGCCGAACGGATACCTTCTTTTTCCACTACGGTAGGATCCATTTCTATATCGATCAAACGGCGTTGGTAAGGTGGAGAAAGCGGCACTGAGGCCACATCGCTTTTGAGCCAAGTCGATTCAATTGTAGCACCGCCAAAGAAATTCCAAACAGTTTTATATTCAAAATCGCGCCATTTTAAGCGGTTATTATCGCCTTTCCAGCCATAGAGGAACGAAAAACTATTGCCCTGCTGGTTAAATTTAGCGCGGTCAATATTGAGGTCATAATTAGTGTATTCGCCGTTTTCATGTTTTTTCCGAAACGCAACGGCTACATAATTGATGTATTTTTGAAAATCATCAGCGTTATAACCATCCACAATAGCAAATACTTCGCGTTGTTTGTACAAAGGATCGTCCAAATTGATCTGTCTAAAACAGTCATCGCATTTGATAGCACCTACATTTTGGTCAAAACGGAGCGACAAATTATCTACGGTGTATTTGTTGAGGTCAATTCGGAATATACCACGTTGACGCACTGTTTTCATGGTATAAGAAAACACCGCTGCCGTGGTAGGCATAGTAGGTCTTTGGCGTGTAACCGGGAATCGTTCCGGCGGCGCATCATAACCATCTACGCTGGGTGGGCGCTCCACTCCGTCGTGCAACCCGCCGTGTTCCGCTCCCCCCCCTGAGCCCCCTGAGCCACCAGTTGCGCCTGTGCCGCCGCCACTACCGGCATTATTCTCCCGTTCGCGTGCGCGGGAAAGCACTTGGCGTTCTTGGCCTTCAAAGAGCATAAAATCTTCCAAAGCATCCCTTCTGCCTTCGTTGAGAAGGGTTTGGGCGCGGTCGAGCAAACTAGCAGGTGCAGCACCAGGCAAACCCGGCGTGGCCGAACCACCTGGTGGCGTAAATCCCGATGACTCAAACATGAGGCGGGTTAATTTTCCATAAGCATCCTCTACGGCTTTTTCCATACTTTCGTCGGGGTTGAAAGTGGTCACTTTAATCGCACCCGTCTTGGTCAAGTCCTCAAATGTATTGTTGATTTCTCCAGCGAGGATGGTACTGCCTTGGCGGGTAATAGCCGCTGCCGAAAAATTTTGATGTTGGTAAATTTGGTCAAAATTGGCCTCCACAATGGCTCGTTTGGGCGATTTATAGCCTTTCAAGTCCATTTCAAAAGAGAAACTCATATCTGGCGTAGGTGTTTTGAAACTTTCCCAAAGGATTTTAGCACCTAATTTGGTCAAATTGATAGAAATAGCTGCTTTTTGGCCATCTAAAATGGGTGCTTTACCCAATCCCAATACTTTTTTAGAAAAACCAGTAGCAGGGTCATTGACAGATGAAATAAGGGCAATAGTGCCGCCCGAATAAATCGCGGGGCCAGTGATGACACCATTTGGATTAACCCGTTGGAGGTCTTGCTTGGCCGCGCTGATTTGCTGAGGCGATATCCCCAATTCGATCACACAATGCACAATACCGCCGCCTTCGCCTTCGTCTTTGGTGGCTTGGTCGCCGCTGCCTTTTTGGTTTTCTACGTAGCGTAGAAAAGAAAATTCAGGTTTGCCAGTGGTGGCATTAACGGCCAATTTGGGCTTGTCCGACAAATAATAGTATTCATTGGGTTTACTCACGCTTTGGAACAAGGTGAGGTCGCCTGCGCGGACGGTTTTGTCCAGTAAAATATCTTGGGCATTCAGTACTGAAAAAGAAATTAGCGTAAGGAATGCAATGATAGAAGTACGCATAAAATTGAATTTTTTTTGAGATTTATTTAGGCATTTCGTCCGCATACAAAAATGTACTGGTGCTTTTGGTGCGCGGTGTTTTCACTTCTTTGTTTCCGCTGAGCCGCCACGTGATTTCGTACTCGTATTCGTATTTGCCATCGGGTAATACAAATTCTACTTTTGAGGCTGTTGTAGTGGCATCGGTACGGATATTGATCTGTTCTAAGCGTTCGGTGCCGCCAGTATTGTAGTAAAATTTGACGTTTACAGAGCGGACATCCTGTTTTTTGAGCAAATCTGGTGATGCTTCCACTTCCACCGTAATTGGGCGCAATGGCGGTGATGCCGTAATGGTAAAATTATCGGTATTCGTCCAAGGTGTTTCGATGGTTTGGTTGCCAAAGAAACTCCAAGTGGTTTTGTATTCGTATTGCATCCATTTGTCCTTGGCGGCATCTTTTTCGTCTTTCCAACCATATTGTAGTCGGAACAGGTTGCCTGTTTTTTCCATTTCAGCTACTCCAATTCGTACCTCATCAGGGGTGATTTCACCGTTTCCGTGTGTTTTTTTCATGGAAACAGCCACGTAATTCACATATTTTTTGAATTGGTCGGCGTTCATCCCGTCCACAGAAACCAAAACACCGCGTTGGCGGAACATCGGATCTTCGAGGTTAATTTGGCGGAAACAAGTTTTGCAGTTGATTTTGCCTAGGTTTTCGTCGAAACGAATTTTCAAAGCATCGGTCATACTGCGGTTGAGATCCATCCGGAATTTCCCTGATTTTTTTACCGATTTAAATTTATACGCTACAGAAATACCTAAACCGCCATTGCGTTCGGCAGCACTATCTCGACCGCCACCTTGCTGGTTGATTTGGTTGGCTGCGCCTAAAAGGCTGTTCATATCGGGTGCGGCGGCTTGCCCATTTCCGGCAGGTTCAAAAAGCATATCGAGCATTTTGTTGTAGCAAATCTTGATAATTTCCTCAAATTTCTCATCGCCTTGTGGGCCACCGACTTGGATAGCGCCAGAAGTACGCATTTCTTCAAACATCAGTTTTACTTCTGCATCGAGGTAAAAAGGTGTGCCTTCCACGGCATCTTCCAGTTCGTAAGCGGCTACCTCTCCACATTCGTCCATAATAATGGCTTCATTGGTTTGTGGTACTTCCAAATGGGCAAATTCGGCGCGTAAAGCCTCAATAAATGGATTTAAGGCCATGATGGAGGCCGTAGTCAATAACATACCTCTTCCACCGCCCGCTAGAGGAGTTGCGCCGCCGCCCGCTGGGGGAGTTGCGCCACCGCCCGCTGGGGGAGTTGCGCCGCCACCTGCTGGAGGAGTTGCGCCGCCGCCCGCAGGGGGTCTATTTCCACCTGCTGGTGTTGCGCCGCCGCCCGCAGGGGGTCTATTTCCACCTGCTGGTGTTGCACCACCGCCCGCTGGAGGTCTATTCCCTCCCGCTGGAGTTGCACCGCCACCCGCTGGGGTATTGGTACGTCCACGTGCGCCACCTTGTCCGTTATTATTGCTGGGTGTTCGGTATTTTAAACCTGCCTCGATGGTTTTACTTTCATATACTTTGTCAAAATTGACATCGATCCAAGCGGCGATGGGAGAGCGGTAACCGTCCACATCCATTACAAAGGAAAAGCTGAGGTCAGGAGTGGGGGTTTTGAAGGTTTCCCAAAGGATTTTGGCACCTTCTTTATTGAGCAAAATAGATACTGCCGCCTTATTACCTGCCAAAACGGGCGCAGGCCCAAGTCCCAATACCACCTTGCTATACCCACCTGCTGGATCTGCAATAGAAGAGATCAGCGACATGGTACCGCTTTTATAAATGACGGGACCAACAATAGTCGCCGCGTCGTTTTTGATCAATTTACGGAGCTCGCGCTCTGCATCTTTTCGTTCTTCGTCGCTGATATACAGTTCCACCACTGCATGTACAACACCGCCTCCATCACCTTCGCGTGGTGTTGCTTCACCGTCTTCGCCCCTGAGATTTTTCACAAACATAAGGAACGAAAACTGCGGACTGCCGTCTGCACCAATGCCAAGCCTTAGTTTATTGGGCAAAAAATAATAGTTGTTTGCATTGGATATTTCGGGAAAACAGGTGAGTTTTCCGGCCAATACGGGCTTGTCGATAAAGATATTTTGAGCGGCTAATTGCTGGGAAAAAACCAACAAAAAGAGCCAAATTTTTAAGTATTTCATCGTTTTAGGTTATTTTTTGTCGATAAATATTTTGATCGCATCAAGGAATTTACCCAAAACTTCAGTACCGGATTTAACCGATCC
Source organism: Chitinophagales bacterium (assembly GCA_043764095.1). Lineage (GTDB taxonomy): Bacteria > Bacteroidota > Bacteroidia > Chitinophagales > Saprospiraceae > M3007. The sequence goes on along the minus strand of JAYUKX010000072.1, from coordinate 14,228 downwards.
ATCTGCATTGGGTTCTAATATGGTTTTGCCTTGGTCAATGAGTTTGTCCCAAAATTCTTTTTCGTTTTCTACCAGTTTTTTAGGAATGGTCGCATACACATAATCATCGTTGATTTTGGTTTCCCAATCCAATGCGAGTTTGCCTTTTTCTTTGTGTGTCAATATGAGGCGGTACGCATAACCGGGCACATCTTCGTCGATAAATATTTTTTTAGACACCAATGCCTCGCCTTTTGAAACCGTAATAGGAATATTGGATTCAAATTCTTTGCCGTGCTTCATGTACCGAAGTTGGAGTGTAGCCCTGGTAATTCCTACTTTTTTTAGTTCTTCTAAATCGGCTTCAAACTCCATATTACGCGGCACCATGGGGCAAGTAAGGGTAACACCTTGCCAATCACCCTTTTCCCAGATCGGATTTTCGGGATAGAGTACGCCACCACGCAGACTCCATTGCACTTTATATTGATAATCATCGGCGTTTTTGTCTTCGCCACGGGCATAAGTAAATGCAGCCACAGCACCGTTCTTTTTCATGTACTCCCAGTCGATGGTTTTTTGTTCGGAGAAGTCGTTGCCGGCAGAGCGTTTTTTGCGGACGTTGACGGTGACATAGTTTACTTCCGATTCAAAAACGTCTTTAACCTTGTTGTCCACGATAAAATTAATGTCACGGTGTTGGAAAAACTTGTCATTGAGGTTGACGCTACTGACGCATTTTTTATTATTTTTCACGCCATCGTACCAAGAACCTAGATTGCCTGTTAGGCTGCAATACATCGGTACTGCGAGGCGGAGTTTAAGGTTATAAACTTCTGTTTTTTTGGCTGTTTTTGATTTTATTTTACTAGAATTGTAGGTATAACGCACTTCGCCGCTGGCTGCCAATTGATCCTTAGTGGCTTGGTCATTGAGTGGGTTTTGTGGTGCTGCGCCATCTTCTGCGGCTGCGTCATCGGAGCCACTATCGGTATTGGCATCGGAGATAGATCCCATAAATACCTGCATAAAATTCTCTACTACGTCATCCGCTATTTTGCTATCCGCAATATTTTTGTCGATACGGATATCAATGGCTTTGGTCTCTTGCAAAAACTCATAGAGGTAGTGTGCATCGCTTTGGTTGATGATTTTTTTGCCTGTTTTCTCCACTTGAGTCCATTTGGCGATGGTGATACCAAAAATACTCATTTTGTATTTCCTTTTTACCCGCTCGTCTTGTTTGTCGTAGTAAGCAGAGAAATTCTCAAAGGAAGAGTTGATTTTTTCCCAATCTAAAATAATTTGACCATCCACGGCTGGAAACAGCACGTTGTACTTGAAACTCATTTCGAGGGAAAGGTCGGTGATGGAGCGGTTTTTCTCAAAAGTAGCAGCCAAGAGTTGAGCAGAGTATTTGTCCATTTTGGAGGCTACTGCTACTTTGGAGCCAGGCATGGTGGCTGCGCGTCCGGAGGTTACGGTTTTGGCCGATTTGTCGTCGCCAAGTGTAGCGGATATGACCCTAAAGCTACCGCTTTCTGTGGCCGCCGTTACATCAACGGGACCCATTATTTTGGGATTTTTGAGCAAAGCGAAATTGCCGCCCATACCTGCCAGTTTGGCTTTTAGTTTGGCTTGTGCTTCTGCTAATTGTGCGGCACTAAGCCCCCATTCCATCAGAAAGTGCATGATAGCACCTTGTGTACCGCCTTGGTCTGCTTTTTCCTCGGTGGTGTATTTGACGAATAGAAACTCTGGCGTACCGTCGGGTTTCACACCCAGTTTGAGGTTGAGCGGAAGGTAATAATATTCTTCGAAGAAGGTGGTACTCAACGAGCTGGCGCGGCCATACATGATCATTTTGAGGCCGTCGTTCAATACGACTTCTACTTTGTTTTGATAATCGAGGATTTGGGCGTTAGCGCCGGTTATCCAAAGCGCAAAAAGCGCGATAATGCCTTTTTTGATGATTTGATTCATGGTAAGTAATGGTGAATGATGAAGGGTGAGTTCGTCAATTATTCTGGTTAATTGTGTCCTGATACTTAAGGAATGAGATTTAAATAAAGGAACAAATTTGGCGGCCTTATTTTGCCCCTCTTTTCGTTATTCATCGGTTATTTAGCGCCACTAAACGCCCTCTTCATGCCTTAATAGTGACAAAATCGTCTCCCCAAATCTGTACCTTTATTTAAATTTCATTCCTAAGCAGGTTGTGCATTATTTTTTGATTTCCTTTTCAGCAACTTCCAGCACTTTTTCAAATTTATTCAAGATTTGTTGCTCTTTTGAAATAGCACCTGTGCCATCGGTGGTGACCAATATTTTGGCCGCTTCAAGTCCGGTTTTTATCCAATCCTGCTTTTTTTCGCGTAGTTCTTTTGGTATGGTAGCAAAAATATAATCGGTATTGATCTTGGCTTCCCAAGGCGTAGCCACAGGGCCGAGTTCTTTGTCGTGGAACACAAACCGATAGGCGTAGCCCTGTGTGTTCCGATCGTGGAATATCATTTTTTCGGCATAACCTTCTGTCGATGAAGCATTTATACTCAAGTTTGTTTCTACCTCATTTCCAAATTTTTTGTACCGCAATTGCAATGAGACATTCTTAATCCCCAATTCTTTCATATCGGGAATATCGGCCTCCAAACGGATATTTCTAGGTTTGATCGGCGGCGCCAAATTGAGCCCTTGCCAACTGCCCTTGCTCCAAGTTGTATCGTTGAGGGGGAATTGCATACCTCCACGCAGGCTCCATTGCACTTTGTACTCATACGTTTCGGGCTTGTCGTCCTGCGCCTTGGAATAAGTGACTACAGTGCGTGTACCTTCTTTGAGGTCTTTGTGGAAAGTGACATCTTGCTGGAAATCGTTAGCACCTTCTGCATTGCGCTTTTTGCGGATATTCACCGTTACAAAATTGACTTCTTTGCCCATCATTTCCTCGGCATCGAGGTCGAGTATTACGTTAATATCGCGGTATTGAAAGGTTGGGTCGTTGAGGTTGACTAGCCCTACGCATTTGGGGTTGTCCTTTGATTGATTGTACCAACTGGCAAAATTTTCGGTAATTTGAAAACTGCGCTTGACGGCCATGGAATAGCTGAGGTCAAAAATCTGCACTTTTTTCTGTTTGATAATTTCCTTTATTTCGCGTTTGAATTTATAGGAGTCACCTTGTTTAATATCGGGCATAGCCTCTTTTTCTTTCGGGCCAGGGTCGCGCGCACCTGTTCCATCTTTTTCGGTAAAATTATTTAAGAAGTGTTGAAAAAACGCCTCCCGAATTTTGTCCACGCGCTCGTCGGCTACATTCTCTTCAAAGCGAAGGGTGACTACTTTTTGCTCTTCTAATTTGCGGTAAAACTCCCGCATTTCATCATAACTAAAATGCTCTTCATCACTGGAACCAAACCATCCGATCAAAGCACCAATTGGGCCACCAAAAGCGGCTCCTACGGCTGTATTTGCTGCTTTTTTGCCGTAATCGGTATCGCTTTTTTTAGAAAAATTGGCACTATCGCGCTGGATCATACTGTCCAATTTGCTCCAATCTTCGCGGATATAACCCTTAGCGGCGGGCACCCGAACAGTATAGTTATAAGATAGGTTGATACTTAAATCTGAAATGGATTTGGTTTTTTCCAAAGTAGCACCAAACAATTGCGCACCTTGTTTTTCGAGCAGGGCCGCTACGGCAATCTTGCTGCCCGGTAAGGTGGGTGCTTTGCCATTATAGACCAATGTACGGGTCATATCTTTGGTATTGAGCGTGGCAGAGATAAGGCGTACCGAATTGTCGCCATCGGGTTCTACATCAGCTGCGCCTTTGAGCACTGCGCCATTATGTTTGCTTTTGAGGATACCGGCCAATTCGGTTTCTTGTTCTTTGGTCAAGCCATACTCCATCAGCAAGTGTAGCAATGCGCCTTGGGTGCTGTTGTTGGCCGTTTTCTCATCGGAGGTAAATTTGAGGAACAGAAACTCAGGTGTCCCTTCCTTGTCTTTTTTCTTGGATAATCGCAGGTTACAAGGCAAATAATAATAGTTTTTGGTGGGCACATCGGAGCCAACGGATGCTTGGCCGTACAGCGTAATCTTGGTTTGGTCTTTGAGTGTAATGGTGAGTTTGTTCTCGCTATCCAAAATTTGCGCTAATGAAATAAACGGTTGCGCACAAAAAAGCAAGCAAACAATGAAGTGTATCCTTGGGTGGAGCATAATGTGTAATGGTTTAAAATTAGTTCTTGATCTTTGCCAATATGTACTTCATCAATATTGGTTTGTATTGATGATATTATCCGTCGAAGTGTGAACATTGTCACTCTGGAATAATAAAACAGTCCGTGCATTTAATGGCATCTTGCATCAGTTGGTAGGCACCCAATTGAAGGGTACAGAGTGGTGTTCCATTAAGGTCGAAAAAAGGCATTTCGATCCAAACACCCTTCCATTTGTCCTTGTTTTTGTATATTTTTTGGAGCAAAACAGCGTTTTCTCCTTCTATTTTAAAAGAAGTAGCCGATTTGCCGCCGGGAGTTGTGGGTATGCTACCGCCGGTTTGAACGGCCTTATTGAGCAGGGTTACCAATTCGGTATTTTCCCCTTTAATCAAGTATTTTTCGGGCGCATTTACGCTCAAAGTGCCGAGTAAATTGGCGGTACTGTCCACTACTGTGGTGATATAATTGCGTACAAAATTTTCCTGTTCTTTGTCCAATCCCCACGTAATGAGCCAGTGCATAATACCGTGACTGACAGTTGCTTCGCCTTCATTGGCCCAAAGCATAAGCAGAAATTCGGGCTGCTTGTCTTCGTTTACCGACAGTCGCAAATGTGATGGCAAACAGTAATAACCCGATGGTGCACTGCTAGAAGGGAACAATTGGAGGACTTCCCCATCGGGTAAGGTGCATTCTATTTTGGCCGACCAATCCACCAGCTGAGCGGAGGCGAGGCTTGCGGCTAAGCAGCCAATAAAAGCAATGATAAAAGTGCGTAATCGTATCATGGTAATTGGTTGAATGTGATAAATATTATTTGGGTATTTCATCAATAAAAATCAAACCGAACCGGTCTTTTCCTTTAAGCGTTTTTATGGAGCCATCGTTGATCTGCCAAGTGATTTCATAATCAATTTCCTCTACCTCATTGGGGAGTGTAATCTCAATGGTTTTTTCGCTGATATTATCCGTCGGGCGCAGCGTTATACGCGGTCTATTGGTTTTTCCAAAGAACGGATAAGCCAGCACAATAGACACTGCTCTGACTCCTTTGGCCGCTAACCCAGCCAAATCGCCGTCAAAAGCAATGGTTTTTCGCGAAAAAGGCGTGTATGCGTTCACCATAGCGGCTGCGGTTTTTTCCCAATTGGTTTGGTAGGTGCCCCCGCCTTGGAATTGCCAAATATTTTGGTATTCGTATTCCATCCATTGTGTACGCACCGAATCGCCACTCCAACCGTAGGAGGCCACAATGGGCTTGAAATCGGCGGTAAATACTTTTTTTGTAATCAATTTGCTGTCGGTGGTTTCTTGGCCGCTCACGTGTTTTTTGCGAATATTGATGGTGACACTGTTTAGAATTTTGTTGAATTCTTTTTCTAAATCACCATCCACGCCAATAAATATTTCCCGTTGCTGAAACAATGGATCCCAAAGTGGTACATCTTTGAAGTAAAACTCGTTATTGCCGTATTTTTGGTAAATATTGCCTACGTTAAAAACGATATAATGGTGGCGTTGGAGGCTGTTTCGACCTTTAAAAAACATTCGGCTCTTGCCTACGCTCTCCATTTCTTTGAGTTGGTAACTAACATTGATGCCAAATCCTGTGGTGCTGCGGCTACCCATTGCGTTGCCTAGAATTGCGCCGATTGCGCTGCCCATACCACCCGTTTGGTCTGCTTTTTCGGCACTAGCGGGCTGAAACATGAGGGAAAGCATTCGGTCGTAAACGGTGTTGAGTAAGCCTTCCATTGCAGTACTGTTGCCGTTTACTTTGAGTTTAATGGCATTGTCGCGGCGCAATTTATCAAAGCCTAATTCCACATCGGCGCCCACAAAATAGACGGAGCCACCCGCTTTGAATGCTTGGCTTTTTTTTACTTCCGACCAATCTACTTCAAGTTCGGCATCGTAAGCCTCGGTTAGTCCCGAAAAGGATAAATCAAATACGACAGATACGTCAGGGGTTTTCATTTTGAGGCTTTCCAATAGTAGTTTGGAATGCACTGGATCGAGGCTAAAGGAGAGGGCGAGGCTGGTGTTTTCTAAAATGGGGGCTTCTCCAGTGGCGATCAATTTGGTTTCTTTTTTTTGACTATTTTCGTTGATAATCGATGAAACTAAGGCGTAGGATCCTTTTTCAAAGGTCATGGGCCCAGTGAGCCGGATATTTTTGTTGTTGCCCATGCTTTGTTGTAGGGCTGTTTCTGCTTTGATTACTGTTTCGGGACTGGTTTCGTATAAGACCATAAAATGTAGGATGCCACCGCCATCTGCTTCTGTGACGGATGCCGTGGAATTGCCTGTTTTGGGCTGGGTAATGGCGTAGCGGAGATAGGAGAATTTGGGGCCTTTTTCTTCGTTTAGGGCGAAACGGGCCGAATTGGGTAGATACACATATTTTAAGGTGTCGGTGTGCATCGGGAAACACCATAACCCTTCTACAAATCTGCCTTTATCAATCATGGGCATTTGTGCGAAAATATTGCAACTGATTAATAATGATATTGTTATGAATAAATGTTTCATTTTTTGTTCGTTTTTTTTCACAGGGCGTTGCCCTGTGCTGGATGTGTCGCCCCTTTGGGGCTTTTTGGGATTGTGTACCCTTTTGGGGTTTTAGGGTCTTATTTGGGGATTAAGATGATGTAGTCGTCTTTGAGGATTTTGGTGGGTTCTTTGGTTTCGCCTTCTTTTTTGTACCATGTCACTTGGTAACCAAGTTCTTCGCCAATATCGTGGAATAGCGCAATTTTACTGGTTAAGTCAGTATCGGTAGCACGGAGGACAACTGTTTTTTGTACCACGGGTTCACCTTGTACAATGGTTAAAAACCGTACAGATGCCGAAATGATGTCTTTCTCTTTGAAAAAACCTCGGTCTGCATCGAGTTCGATGGTTCGTTTGGAAAATGGCGGCACAAGGGTAATGGCGTTGCCGTTGGCTGCACTCCATTTGGTGGTACCTACGGACGTTGGTTTTCCTTTCAACGACCAATTGATTTGGTATTCATAGTTGAGCCAATTTTCATTGCTGCCCAAACGAGGGTACATAATATGTTGTAGCACTGTGCCTGCTTCTACCGCTTTTCGGTCAAAAATGAGGTCTTTTGTTACATCATCTTGGTCATTGGTGTATTTTTTGCGAAAATTGACAGTCACATTGTTGAAAAATTCGCCAAATGCCTCCGAAAAAGCACCATCCAATTGTACATTCACATCGCGCATTTGGAAATCTGGATCGTCGAGGTTGACGACACTAAAATACTTGCTTTTTTCTTCGGGTTTGAGGTTGCTCATCAAAAAAGAGATATTACCAGATGTATAAATCGGTACTTTAATCGTGGTAGATTTGCTTAGGTTGAGGTAAAAACGGTTCAAACGCTCGTCTTTTATTTTTTTGATCACAAATTGATTGTCGCTGATATATTCCTGATTGCCAGAACCTGCGAATAATTGCCCGAAAAAGCCCCTTTCTTGGCGCATTGGAATTTGGTTGGCACCCACAGCGGCTACCCGTTCGGGGTCTTTTGCCCAACCTTTTTCGGCATTGAACATCAGTTCGATGAGCTTGTCGGTTACCATACTCAAAATGGCTTCCATATCCTTGGTGTTCACATTGAGTGCTGCACCGCGATCAAACGATTGTATTTTAATGGTTTGGTCGCGCACCAATTTGTCGGTTACTTTTCGTATTTCGTCCTTGGTATAACCTTGTGATTGGTTGAATATCTTGCTAAAATGATCGTAAACTACCTTGCTCTCGGCTACCACTTCGGCTTCGTATGCTTTTACTGCTGCTTCATAATATCCTGATAACGAAACAGATACATCTGATGTAGGGCGTTCGAGGGTGGCAAATAAAAGGGTGGCACCTTCTTGGCTCAATCGTGCGGATACCGCTGCTTTAGAACCGGGTAAGAAGGGCGCAAAACCCGAAGTGATAAGGCTGGACGTAAATTTGCTATCTTTGAGTACCGACGAAACGATTTGGAAACTGGCCAAACCCGCTTCACCGTCCTTTACGGCCTGTTGGATAGGTACAGGCCCTGCGATACGCGCCGAAGAACCAGCTACTTTTTTGAGTTGATCTTCCAGTTCGACAAGCAACTTTTCGGGGAGCGAAAACTCGATCAATGCATGGAAAATACCGCCATTATTGGCAGCACTACCACCTACATATTTCATGCATAGTATTTCGAGGTTGCCCTCGGAGGTTTGTGAAACACGCGGAAACTGAGGAATATAGTAGTAATCCGTTGGTTTTTCGCGGTCTTGCAAAAACTGAACACCACCGACCATGATGGAGCCATCTCGGTATTTTACGATGGCCATACAAGGGATGGTAAATAATAAAAGAAGTAGAATAAGGGTGATGGTATTTTTCATAATCGTCTTAAAATTATAATATATCAATGGGTGTTTCGATGGTTAATGGATACTTAATATGTAGGTGGTCATTAGGTGATGTTTAGATTAATGCGCAATCTTGCACAGCCTGTGAACATGGAAGTCATACTTTTTTGGAATTTATACTGAGCGTCGTTAGGTTTTGTATATAGATTGATGGGGACTCTACATAATTTTTATATACAAAACCTACACAGCGCCGAAGTTTCCCTCCTAATACCCAACCCCAAAAAAATCCAATAAATCTACCTTTTTAATACATACGTTGAATATCTCCTACCAATGGTTGAAAGGCCCCCCGAAGGCCCCTGGATCCCCTGTTCCTTTGTAGCATCGTTCACAACAAATCTACAAAATTATGCCGAACTTTCTTGAATCATTTGGCCAACAATTTGGTATCGCGCCCGCTTGGATATTAGCCTCTCTTTTTATATTTTTGCGCTATGCGGGGCCAGCGAGTATTGTTTTTTTTATTGTTTACAAAATGAAGCGCAATGCTTGGTTTTCTTGGAAAATCCAGCAAAAATTCCCTAAAAACGAACAATTGCGCTCCGAACTGATGTATTCGTTTTTTACCTCGCTTATATTTGGAGGTATGGCATTGGGAGTCTTTTTCTTGCGCAAAGCAGGTTATGGCGTACTGTATTTCCAAATTGCTGAATATGGTTGGGGTTACTATTTTACCAGTATTGCCGTGCTTATTTTTGCCCACGACACCTATTTTTACTGGACACATCGCCTCATGCACCACCCTAAGTTGTTCAAACACATACACTTAGTACACCACCAGTCCACTAATCCAACACCTTATACCTCCTTTTCTTTTCATCCGTTGGAATCGCTGGTGGAGTTTGGTATTGTTCCATTGGTGGCCTTAGTGCTGCCACTGCACGCATCGGCTTTGTTTTTATTTACTGCTTGGAGTATTGCTTTTAATGTAATGGGACATACGGGGTACGAGTTTTCGCCCCGTGGTTTCACCCAACATTGGTTGTTTAAGTGGTTCAATACGCCTACACACCATAATATGCACCATTCCAAATCCAAGTATAACTATGGCCTCTATTTTAATATTTGGGATCGGCTCATGGGCACCAATCACCCTCAATACGACCAAACTTTTGAGGCCATTAAAGACCGGACGGAACAACAGCAGCGGTTACCCAATGTACTGGTAAAAACAGGTATCACAACGGTATTATTACTGGTAAGTGCGCTGGCTTTTGGCCAAATCAGCATCCAGGGCATCAAAAATGGCCAATATGGCACACCAGAATCCCGTGCCCAACAAGCAGATGAGATGATGAGCAAAGGGCTTGGCCTCAACGATCAACAAATCAAGAAACTAAAGGAAATTAACTTGCGCTATTCCAATCGTATAGAACAAGAGGTCGTAAAACCGGCGATGAGTGATTGGTCAAAATACCGCAAAATTATGCAAATACAAAGCGATAAAGACGCAGAACTCCAACCGATCTTAACCCTAGAGCAGTATGATAAATACGAATCGAAAAGGAATGAAATGATTTGGGAGGCCGTAAAAGCCTATTTTTCGTAAAGAGATTAATCCATTTTTAGAACAAAAAAGTTCAATAATCCCAAACATCAAACGACGCTTTCAGGAGTCATATCCAGTAAGCGTCGTTCTATTTTGGGTAATACGGTATAACTAATTGATTATCAATAGTAAAATCGCTGTAGTATTTCAACAACTAAAAATAATTTTGCCAAAAAAAGACTGATAATCAATGAGTTATGAAATTATTTCAAAAAAACTTTCAAGACTCCTTGGTTGTTCGTAAAAAATCGTATTACCTTTGCGCCCTCTTTGCGAAAAGGGTATTAAAAAACATACATAGTTTATAATAATGAACACATTAAGTTATAAGACGGTATCTGTCAGTGCTGCCAATGTGGACCGTAAGTGGTACGTCATTGATGCAAGCAACATGGTAGTGGGTCGTCTTTCATCAAAAATTGCTACGATTCTTCGTGGCAAACACAAACCTTCGTTCACGCCAAGTGAAGATACAGGCGATTATGTTATCATAATCAACGCAGAAAAGGTTCGTTTTACAGGCAAGAAATTTGCCCAAAAAGAGTACCTCAATTACTCATTGCACCCAGGTGGTTTGAAAGTGACTACTGCTGATGAGATGTTGACAAAATTTCCGGAGCGCATTATCGAGCGAGCAGTGAAAGGTATGTTGCCTAAAACAAAATTGGGCAAGCACATGTACAAGAAATTGTTCGTTTATACAGGTACTGAACATCCACACGTTGCTCAAAAGCCTCAAAGCATTTAATTCAAAAAACTGTCGCAGTGCCACTCGGTAAAGCGGTAATTTCATTCATCAAGTATTCTCACATTTCAAGATATGGAAATGATTAATGCCATAGGTCGCCGTAAAACAGCAGTGGCCCGGGTATATCTGACAAAGGGAGAAGGTAAAATCGTGGTTAATGGCCGCGACTACCGCGAGTACTTCCCTCATATTCACGTACAGCACAACGTAACCGACCCATTTGTGGTAGTTGGCGTTGAAGGTGCTTACGACCTCAAAGTAAACGTAAAAGGCGGTGGTTTTAAAGGCCAGGCCGAAGCCGTTCGTATGGGTGTCAGCCGTGCGTTGATAAAATTGGATCCCGAATTCCGCGGACCACTTAAAGCGAAAAAATACCTCATGCGCGATAGCCGTGCGGTGGAGCGCAAGAAATTCGGTCGCCCGAAAGCGCGCAAACGCTTCCAGTTCTCCAAGCGTTAATTCTTCTCTCTTTTTCACATTCATTCAAACAAAATTGCTTTTGAATTATGCAAAAGCCCACATATAAAGAATTGCTGGATGCCGGTTGCCACTTCGGACACATGCGCCGTAAGTGGAACCCAAAGATGACTCCATATATTTTTATGGAGCACAAGGGTATCCACCTCATCGACCTTAACCGCACTGCAGAATGCCTCGAGCGCGCTGCATTGGCTGCCAAAAGTTTGGCTAAAGGTGGTAAAAAAATCATGTTCGTTGCTACTAAAAAGCAAGCGCGCGAAATCGTTATGGCTGCCGCTCAAAGCGTTGGTATGCCTTTCGTAACCGATCGCTGGTTGGGTGGTATGATGACCAATTTCATGACCATTCGTAAGTCTGTAAAGAAAATGCAGAGCATCGAACGCATGTTGGCCGATACCTCTTTAACAAGTATCACTAAAAAAGAACGCCTTACTTTAGGTCGCGAACATTCTAAAATGGACAAGCAACTCGGCGGTATTGCTGATTTGAACCGCCTTCCAAGTGCGGTCTTTATCATCGATATCCACCACGAGCACCTTGCATTGGCGGAAGCACGCAAATTGGGTGTTAAAACCTTCGGTATGGTCGATACAAACTCCGATCCAACCTTGGTGGATTTCCCAATTCCCGCTAACGATGACGCTTCTAAGTCTATCGCTTTTATTACGAACTATATCGTAGAAGCGATTAAAGAAGGTTTGGAAGAGCGTAAAGCAGCCAAAGGCGAAGAAAAAGAATAATTTAGGAATGCGGAATTGGGAGTGTGGAATGCGGATTTGCATCGCTACTGTTGGTCTTGTACAAAGACTTCATGGTAAATTAATGAGTGCTCCGGCTGCCAATTCTGATTTCTTATTGACCTTTGCCTAATTATTTTATTTTCGTAAAAATTTAGCCGCTCCCATTTCGGTCAAAAAAGGTCTATTTTAGGCCACTCTTCGCCATTTTTTTTCGCCCGATGCGCTGCATCGAACTCAAAAAACGGTTCGTTTGACCTAAAACTGCCTGCTTTTTTGACTCGAAACCGCTGGCTAACTTTTTACTATTTTTCAATTTATCTGCACAAGCAGAATCAAAATACAGCTGATCAATGAGCAAAATTTCAGTAGCTGACATTCAAAAACTGCGCGAAATCTCTGGCGCAGGTATGATGGATTGCAAAAAAGCCTTAGAAGAATCTGAAGGCGATTTCGAAGGCGCACAAGATTACCTTCGTAAAAAAGGTATCGCTAAAGCCGCTAAACGCGAAGATCGCGAAGCAAAAGAAGGTGTAGTGATCGCTCAAACCAATGCCGACCAAACACGTGGCGTGGTAGTAGCAATCAACTGCGAAACTGACTTCGTGGCTCGTAACGAAAACTTTATCAATATGACGCAAAAAATTGCTGATATTGCTCTCGAAAATTTCCCAGAAACAGCAGAGGCTTTATTGGCACTTCCGTACGAAGGTAAAGTAACCATTGGTGAGAAAATTGGCGAGCAAAACGGTATCATTGGCGAAAAAGTAGAACTTAGTTCTTATTCACCAATGACTGGTGCTCAATTATTGACTTACAACCACTCTAATAACAAACGTTCGGTTATCGTTGCGTTGAACTTGAGTCAAACTGAGTTCGAACAAGCTGGTCGCGATGTTGCAATGCAAGTTGCCGCTATGAACCCAGTTGCGGTAAGCAAAGAAGAAGTAGATCAAACCATTATCGAAAAAGAGATCGAAATTGGTAAAGAACTGGCTCGTAACGAAGGCAAATCGGAAGAAATGCTAGAGAAAATTGCTTTAGGTCGTTTGAATAAGTTCTTCCAAGAGAACACATTGTTGAGCCAAAAATTCGTTAAAAATAACGAAGTTACGGTACAACAACACCTACACAGCCTTAATAAAGAGCTGACAGTGGTGTCGTTTAAGCATATCGCACTATAGTTTCGGCTGCGCTCAACTACCGAGTTCGGCTGCGCTCAATAGCAACCGGTGGTTTCGGCTTCGCTCAACCACCAGTTGCTATTGCGCTCGATTTGTTATTAGGCACAGTAAAGATAGTTGTTTAGGCGAAGCTCAAAACAAGTGTTCCGCGAAGATGGGATGGTTGTTGAGCGAAGCCGAAACAACAATATTGAGGCCGATCACTTTCCAGCAAAGTGATCGGCCTTTCTATTTTTATAAAGAAAAATGGAATTTAAGGGGCTTTTTAATTATCCCTCTCTTCAATGCGTCACAACCACCCGATAAACATGGTATCGCTTCCCATTGTCCTCCACACACCTTAAAAAATACATACCATTGGGCAAATCGGCCACGCTGATATGCGCTGTTAACGCAGCATTGTATTGTTTGGATTGCACAAAAACACCCGATGCGGTATATACTTCGATGCCTCCCGTAAATATATCCCCAAATTGTAAGTCAGTATAACCGTCTGCTGGATTAGGGCGTACCGTTGTTTTTGCCCATTGATCCGTGGCCCGTCCTGTTCCCACAGACAGCGAATCGCAACTACTACCGATTGCCGCACCTAGATTGAAATTGGGAAAATAATTGATGATCCAAGCGTGCCACTTTGGCAATGCCAAACCATGCTGCTTGAAGGAGCAGGCCAAACCCGGCTCGTTGGGTTGCTCTATGACGTGTAGAACCCTAGTGCCATTACCACATCCCATGTATATTTTCCCATCTGGAGCGTTCCGCATTTGAAAAAAATTAGCGGCTAAAGTAGGATGGTCGGTAAAATAGCCATCATAGGTATCAATAAGTATAGGAACGGAACTCGCTAAGGAATCATCGCTGATATCCAATTGAAAAAGTTCCTCATTATTATTAAAATACAAAT
>JAYUKX010000071.1:0-4137 GCA_043764095.1 Chitinophagales bacterium | reverse complement strand
GTAAGCAAAAAACGCTTCGGCTGACGAAAAATGCGGTGCTTTTGCTCCCTCGCTCCGGCGGCGCCAAAAAAAACTCGCCGCACTATCGAGCGGAGGCTGCGCCTCTCCAATTCTGTTTGGCTCAAACACTTTTTGGCTTCATCCGCCTTCACTCAAGCAAAACCTGCATTTTTCTAAGGCCGGATTTGCCACACTTGGGGAACTGTACTTTATATCAAATTTCAAAATAAATTACCAAAAATAAAAGTGTAGGGTTATGTAGATAATTGTGGGATATTCGCTTATTAAGTAGTTGGACATAATTAATTGTATCCAAATACTTAGGAACGAAGCCGCAAAATTTCTTCCGTATCCAACACCTCCCAACCCACCAGCCAATTGGGTTCAATATAAGGCAAACAAGCCTGAATTTCAGGATAATAATACGGAGGCCGCCCTTTTCGTGGGCTGGTTTCTACTTTAAAACACTTTTCTATTGCTTCGGCAGGCGGTTCTTCTCTCCCTAAAATAGCAAACAAGATTTCATTCCAATGCGGATAACTGGATAAAAGTACCAGCGCATCAGGGACATTTAACTCGATCAAATCAATGCCAGCCTCTAGTTCTAGTTCGGAAAGCAACATTAAAGCACACAGTTCGTCGGGTTTTCCACCATATCTCTTCACCGAATGCCAAGCCCAAACATGGGCATTATCACCAATCGGAATTTGACATTGCTCCATTTGTGGTACCATCAGTTGATAGGCCGCTTGCCATCGTTCGCCTTGTACCCATTGCCAAGAGCAAGTATGCCGTACGCCTTGTTGAAGGGTAACAACTGTCGTTTTTGGTTGGTACGACCACAGGCGCATGGTTCTTATAGTTTTACCAAATCAACGGAATAATACGCCGTTATCCCGCGCAGCAGCACGCGTTCGTTACACAGGGCGGGATTGTCGCAGCGGCGTTTGTAAAGACCATCCAAATCCGAAAGGCCAAGGTTGAAGCGCAATCCTAATTTGCCATTTAAGTCCTTTTTACCGATATTTAAACGATATTGCAAGCCTCCGATCAAACCAAAATCATTCTTTTTTAGGTCCGTATTGGAATTAAATAATTTATTTCTACTCGGTGGGGTGCTCGTACCCGCCAGTTTGTTCGATAATAACCGACCATAGTAAGGGCCAACGATCATAGACAAACGGCCATCGCGTTTGAAGGTAAACTCAGGAAAAACGGCAGCACTGAACCAAGTGGTACGGTAAACGCCATCTCGAATAAACTCTGCAATGGGTTTGCCCGGTACTGTATCGGCATAAAAGCGGGATCTTACATTAGAATATTTACCCGATAGACCTATTTCTGTGTTGAGCGATAAAAAGCCACCTCGGCCTTTGAATACCATACCAAGGCCAAAATCCCAACCGGGGAGAGCACCGAAATTGGGGCTTTCTTCTATATTATTGAACTTTCGTTCTGCAATGAGCGAACTTACATTGGTGCCGATCCGCAACCTAAATTCTGAAGAAACAGGATTGAACTCTCGCTCGAATACAAATTCGCGGGTGACGACCCGATTGTTCTTTTTACCTTCGGTGGTTACTTGCAGTTCGCGGTTACCTAATAAAATATAGCGGATAATTTGAGGATCATCGTGTTTGGGATTGGTAAAAACAAATTCATCGGAGTAGGCTTCTGTGAGTTTGAAATCGACGGGTTTATTGGCATTTTGACCACGAACTACTGCCGAATAGATGATATTAGTATCCCTTAATGTCAATTGAAGGGTTTCTAAAGTTACCGTATCACCGTCTTCTGGTTTGATCCTCACTGAGCGACCTGTCATGGTGCTATCATTGTCCACTTGCCAAATTTCCAAACGATCACCACGATCGGTGGGCATAAACCATACTCCACGTATAGATTTTAGGTTGTCAAAAGCAGTTTCAGGATCAAATTCCTGGCTCCAAATAGTTGCAGGAAATAGTATGGCGCAGCAGAGCGCGGAAAGACAAAATTGTCGCATAGTTATATTTTGGTGCAAAAAAACGATAAATACGTGGCTAAAGGGTAGTGTTTAATATAAATTCTTAAAATTTGTGTATTTGGACATAATTAATCGTGGTTTTCTACAAATATTGCGGTGCGCTGCACATGTGAATTTTTTATAAGAAAGCCCTACTCTATGTAGGCAAACGAGATGATGAGCATGAGAATTTTACCTATGAATGCAAAGTAGATAGTGTATTTATAGAAAAAATTGATGTATCAGAAAAGAAAATTCGAGTTCTTGAAATGAGGGCATATACTCTAAAAGAAATAAAAAGAAATAAGGTCTTTGAATGACCTATTAACACGGCACTTCCGTTTACCCAAAATGCACGGTGCTGATGAGGATTTTATTCCGATACGTATTATTAGCCGCGTCTCCGACGCGCGCAAGCTGCTGTAAAGTGTTGCTATTCAAGGATTTAATACAAAAATACTGAGGGGTGTGTTGCAACAACAGGGCAAAACTTATGCGTTTAAAAAATATGTTTTTACTTGTTTGCGAAATTCAAAAAGAAGATGGAATCTTTGCACAACTAAGATATGTTAGCATATCACATTCGTGTTTCAGGTAAGCGATATTTTTCTATCGCAACCAAAAGCCTTAATCGTTGCAGCGGTTAAGGTATTTTTTTTCTAAGAATCCTCCAAGAATCACACTTGTAACGCTGTTTGGAGGTAGCGTTTACTAGGAATTTTAGGGTTTTCTTATAAAAAGCGGCAGAGCCGCAAAATATTTGTAGAAGTTAGATTTACCGACGTTTTGAAGGTGCGTAGCACCGAAATATTGGTAAATATCTCGGTGCTACGCACCTTTGGAAACGTTTTTTAACCAATTTCCTACAAATATTGCGGTGCTACGCACCTGTGAATTTTTTATAAGAAAACCCTACAACACTTTTGAATTTCATATTGGAAAAGGGTTTACAACTTCTCGTGAACTTACCGAAATTTATAAAGCATTGAAGCACTTTTTGACTTTGAAAAGCATAAAAGTAAAGACTTAAAAATGTGTGAATTTTTAAATAAAAATGGAACAAAACAAACATTCATGGCGCAAAATAAGCCTTTATCTCCTCTACACTTTCTCCCTAACATGGTCGTGTTGGTTCGTCATCATCTTATGCAATAAATATTTCAATACGCTTTGGTATGGCTCGCCTTTATGTTGGATACCTTACACAATCGGCAGTTTAGCTCCTGCCATTAGTGGCTACATTATTTATCGACAATTCTCCGAAAATACAAGCAAATCGTCTTTTTTTAAGTTTGTTTTTGGTAGAAAAATAGACGCAACAATGTGGGGTGTATTTGTGCTATTTTCGATGGGACGTTTTTTTATGATTTGGGTGTCGTTTGGTATTCATCAGCCTGTGTCTATGTTGTCAATGCTGATTAATCTGCCTTTTTTGATTCTTTGGGGCGGCTTAGAAGAATTGGGTTGGCGTGGGATTTTGCAACCGCAATTGGAAAAAACACTTACTTATTTACCTTCGGTTTTGCTAACGGGTATTATTTGGAGTTTGTGGCATTTGCCCTTGTGGTGGATGCACGGGACGATACAAAGTCAATTGCCATTTGACTTGTATTTAGTATCGGGTATCGTTCTAACGTCGAGCTTTACAACGCTTTATAAATACACAAATAATTTATTTCTCTGTATTCTAAGCCACGCATGGTTCAATGGCTGTATCGGATTGGCATTATTCGTTGGCGATAAAGGCGTTTTAGAATTAGATATAAATTGGAAAGTGATGCTTGTTTTTTCAATTGAATTAATTGTCTCAATTATTCTCGGAATTCTGTATAAACGGAGAAAAAATGCCGAAAAAGAGCGTTTATACTGAGGGGGTATGAATCATGTAACTTTTCTCCATAATTGTGTAACACTTACCCTACCCAAACGCTTCACATTTGCCCTGTGGTAAAATCACTCCCTGCTTAATTCTTCCCATACCTATATTAAATCATCATTCATTTTAGATTTATACATAAAACGGGGTAAAATCCCGATTTTCTATCTGGTTGCTTAATTGCACACGCGGCGACGGGAAGAAGGGGTTTGTTAGGGTTTTCTTATAAAAAGCGGCAGAGCCGCAAAATATTTGT
>JAYUKX010000070.1:0-14965 GCA_043764095.1 Chitinophagales bacterium | reverse complement strand
GGCGGCGCCAAAAAAAACTCGCCGCACTATCGAGCGGGGACTGCGTCCCTCCAATTCCGTTTGGCTCAAACACTTTTTGGCTTCATCCGCCTCCACTCGAGCAAAAACGGCATTTTTCTAAGGCCGGTTTTGCCACACTTGGGGATCTGTACTTCAGTCCAAAATTCAAAGTGTTTCGCCAAAAATAAATGTGTACCCTTTCTATGTTTTGATTAGGAATGCTTGTAGAAAAAGAAACAATATGTATCATTCAATAAGCCTTTGGGCGGTATAATATAAGCCGATGAAGGCAATAATCCCTCATCGGCTTATATTTGTTAATCTACTAAAGCATAATAATAGTCAACAACCAATTCATTTTTTACATACCATATACCCGGAGTATTCCAAGCAATACGACCGGCTTCTTCTTTTTGGTACCAGGAAGTTACCATTCCTTTTAAAGTGACCGTTGTTCCTGATACGGATACCTCAATATCACTATCATCAACTGACCAGCTTCGGCCGATTGCATCTTCAACATCTTTCTGTTCAATCAAATTATGTGTTTCCGATTTAACTTTAATATTATTGGTTACACCTTTAACGCCTACAAGATAATTTACGGCACTTTTTGCCGCTTCTCTTTGGTAATTCCAATGAAGTTCGCCCTCTAATGTAATCCAACCATCCTCTACCTTTACAGTTACTTTATCTTTTGGAACTGACCAATTACCGTTTAAAGCGGTTAACACTTCTTTCGCAATTTCATCATTGGTTTTTAACCATGAACTTGGGAATTTTACTTCAATTTTTTCAACCAAAGCTTTCACCCCAATTACTCTTTTGGCCGCATTTTCTGCCTCTATTTTTTTAGCATAGCTGTCCACCACACCAGAGAGCGATACAACGCCATCTTGAGCGGTTACCCCAATTTCTGCGGCATTCAATAATGGCTCCCACTTGATGGCGTTTTGAACATCTGTCTGCAATTGTTGATTATTTTTCATAATAAATATTATTAAATGTAACTGAGTTGTTACGACAACACAAAGGTGAGGGCTATCGACATCTAGCGTTTTACACAATTATTGATAAGTATTTCATCTTTCACACACTACATAAGATGCAGTATTGTCAACTGTGGACTTAAATGCGATTCCTTTTTACTGTTTCTTCACCCCGTGCACACGACTACTTACCTAAAAATTGAGAAAATAACAGGCACCAAAACACGCACTATTTATAATATTGAAGGCAAAATAGTGCGACAAATGACCAGTGCGCTATCTAGTTTTTTACAATTTTTAGCAAAAAAGTTGGCTGTACTGTGAATTTTTCATACCTTTAACTTTTATCAGATTCGCAGTACATTTGCCGCACCATGCTTGATCATTTAATCAAATTTTCCCTTCAAAATCGTCTTTTGGTCGTTGCTGTTGCGGCCCTGATTTTGGCATGGGGTGGATGGGTGGCCATTCACCTGCCTGTGGATGTATTACCCGATCTCAACCGCCCACGCGTAACCGTTTTTTTGGAAGCAGGTGGTATGTCGCCAGAGGAAATAGAAGTGCAAGCCGTGTTGCCGATAGAAACCGCGCTCAATGGTTCGCCAGGCGTGGAAGTGGTGCGGAGTAGTGCATCGCGGGGGATTGGTTTGGTATTTGTGGAATTTGATTGGAATATGGATGTATTCCGCGCACGGCAATTGGTGGCCGAAAAACTCGCAACGGTCTCGCTTCCCGATGGAATTACGCCTGTAATGGGACCAATTTCGTCGGTAATGGGGCAAATTATGCTTGTTGGACTCACTGCTGCACCCGATAGTATCACCGGAAAAACAGTGAGTAGTGCTTCGGATTTGCGCACTTTAGCCGATTTTACCATTCGGCGCAGGTTATTAGCCATTAAAGGTGTCGCACAGGTCATTCCAATAGGCGGAGAGCGGTTACAGTACCAGGTATTGGTCTCGTCGGCCCAATTGAAGCAATACAATTTGACATTGGAGGATATTGACCGCGCTTTGGAAAACGCCAATTTGAATGCCACGGGTAACTTTTTTAACCGTTATGGTTCGGAGGTGTTGATTTCTATATTGGGTCGCGCCCGAAATATCGAAGATTTGCAAAAGACCGTTGTGGCCAACCGCGATGGCTCGCCTGTGTTGTTGAGCCAAGTGGCCGATGTGCAATTTGGCGCAGCCACCAAACGCGGTGATGCTTCGGTGAATGCCCTTCCAGCGGTGATATTGACCATCGAAAAGCAGCCCGGATCCAATACTGTCGCCCTCACCGATGCCATAGAAAAAGCCTTGGAAGAACTGAAACCCTCGCTTCCCGCAGATGTACGCATCAATGCGAAGGTGTTTCAACAGAAAAACTTTATTGTCAACTCCTTACAAAATGTAGAAGAAGCACTCCGCGATGGATTTATTCTCGTGGTGATTGTGCTTTTTATGTTTTTGCTGCATTTTCGCACCACTATTATTACGCTGACGGCCATTCCGCTTTCATTGGTGATTACGGCTTTGGTGTTCAAATGGTTTGATATTTCGATCAATACGCTCACTTTGGGCGGTTTGGCGATTGCCATCGGCGAATTGGTGGACGATGCCATTGTGGATGTGGAAAACGTATTTAGGCGACTCAAAGAGCATAAACTGAAAACAGCAGAACAGCGCGTAAACCCACTAGCCGCGCTTCGAGTTATTTTTGAGGCAAGTAGCGAAGTGCGCAATTCTATTGTGTATGCGACCATTATTGTGGTGTTGGTATTTTTGCCTTTGTTCCAATTACAAGGTATTGAAGGACGCATTTTTGTACCGTTGGGTATTGCTTATATTACGTCGATATTGGCCTCTTTGGTGGTATCTTTAACGGTAACTCCGGTATTGTGTTCTTATTTATTGCCCAATTCTAACCTCAACGAAGGCAAAGAGTCGAAATTGGTGACTTGGTTAAAAAAGCAAGATTTGAAAGTACTACATTTGGGCATGAACCACGCCAAATGGGTCATTGGACTTTCCAGTTTATTGGTGATTGGTGCTATTTTTATGGTAACGCGGTTTGGAACGGAGTTTTTACCACCTTTTAACGAAGGGAGTTTTACGGTAAATTTGTTTACACCCGCTGGCACATCGCTCGAAGAAAGCAATAAAATAGGCACGGTAGCAGAGCAACTTATCCTGCGCGTACCCGATGTACAATCGACGGCCCGCCGCACAGGTCGCGCCGAATTGGACGAACACGTGGAACCCGTTAGCAATTCCGAAATAGATGTGACGCTAAAACCCAACGCACGCCCAAGAACAGCCGTGGTAGCCGATATTCGTCAGCAATTGAATAATTTAGCGGGTGTTTCGGTAGGTATTGGTCAACCTATTTCGCACCGATTGGAGCACCTGCTTTCGGGCGTACAGGCGCAGGTGGCGATCAAGATTTTTGGGGAAGACCTCACCGAATTGCGTACGATTGCTGTACAATTGCAGGAAACCGTAAAGGCCATTCCTGGTGCAGTAGATGTCAATATCGAGCGACAAGTGATGGTGCCACAACTCACCATTCGCCTCGACCGCAAGGCACTCCAGCGTTATGGGATGCAAACGGGAGAAGTGGCCCGCGACTTGGAAGTGTTGTTTGGTGGCAAGGTGATTTCTCAAATTATTGACGGCCAAAAAACCTTCGATCTTTTGCTACGCGCAGTGCCGGAAGACCGCGAAAACCTAGAAAATATCAAAAAAACACAGATTCATACGCCAGAAGGCTTGCTGATTCCGTTAGAAAGTATTGCGCATATTGAATACGAAAAAGGTATCAATGCGGTGAGTCACGAAAATGGCCAACGGCGCATTGTTGTTTCTTGTAATGTTCAAGGGCGTGATTTGGGCAGCACGGTACAGGAAATACAAGACGAAATACACAAAAATGTAACCCTCCCGCAAGGTTATTTTGTAACGTATGGCGGCCAGTTTGAAGCGCAAAAAGAAGCGTCTCAAATGATTGGTATTTTGAGTATTTTTGTATTTTTGGGTATCTTTTTGGTCTTGTATGCGCATTTTAAATCTTGGCGTATTGTATTACAGGTCATGTTGAATATTCCATTGGCACTGGTAGGTAGCGTGGTGGCGGTATGGCTCACGGGCGGTACTTTTTCTGTAGCGACCCTTGTTGGTTTTATTACGCTAACGGGTATCGCTTCGCGCAATGGCATTATGATGATTTCGCATTATTTGCACCTGATGGAACACGAGGGCGAGCAGTTTAACGAACAAATGATCGTACGCGGCTCGCTGGAACGACTGGTACCTGTACTGATGACGGCATTGGTTGCAGCATTGGCATTGGTACCGCTTACGATGGATGCACAGGCAGCAGGAAAAGAGATCCTTTACCCGGTGGCGACGGTGATTTTAGGTGGTTTGTTGTCCTCTACGCTATTGGATATGATTGTTACGCCAACGGTATTTTGGGCTTGGGGAAAAAAAGGGGTCGAGGATTATTTTAAGAATAGAACAAAGAAAGGGTTTGAATTGTAGGGCAAATCAGATTAGAATACAGTTGAAATGTTCATTCAATGTCAAAATGGTGCATCTTTATTCGCTTATTCATGTTGTTATTAGGAGGAAGAGGAAACAAAAAATTATCTTATGCAAACATGGGTCGCATTAGCACTTTGTTCGATGTTTTTTGCTGGATTAACTTCAGTGATTGCGAAATTTGGGCTTAAAAACATTAGCGGAGATTTGGCAGTAGTTGTTCGGACTGCTGTTGTTTTGGGTCTTGTTGTACTTAATTTTTGGGTATTTACAGGGCTAAAAGACCTAAAAAATTTGGATTATAAAGCAATTGGCTTTTTGTCGTTATCCGGGCTAACGACCGCTTTATCTTGGATTTTTTACTATAAAGCGATCAAAATAGGCCCTATTTCGCAAATTGCCCTGATTGATAAAGGAAGTATCGTCATCACCTTATTGTTGTCTTTTACGTTATTGAAAGAACCCATTGGGCCGCGTATTTTGGTTGGAATGGTACTCATTCTCGCTGGACTGGGGGTAATGATTTGGAAATAGTGCAACAAAAAATTAAAAATATGAAATTTTACTGGAATATGCCGAAAGGCTTAAAAAAATACTACCGCACCGAAATGACTGCTTACAAAACGGCATTCGAGCGCGGCCATTTACCATTGGCTTGGCACTATTTGGAGCGGGCGCACATTTTAGCGCAATCCTGGCCACGGGAACACTCGGCGGTACACTGGAAAATGTTGCAATTTGGTCTTCACATTAAAAGCGCGAAAGAAGTCATTGGCCAAATACCAAGACTGCTAGTCGGCGGTGTAAAATCTTTTGTGGGCAAAATTCCGGTAGGCAATACTGGCGGCGCAAATGTGCCACCTTTGCAGCCGATGGAGATCCCTTACGACCTTCAACATATCCTTGTTTCCAATAAATAATTTCCATGAAACGGGTCGTTAAAACATTGATTTTGATGGTGTTACCCGCTGTGTTTTGGGCACAGGACATCACTACCTCCGATGATGCGGTAACAGCCGCGCTGGCCAATCATCCATTGGTAAAAGCCGATGCATATACCGTGCAAGCCAAAAAATACAGCGAAAAAACAGCCTTTAATCTGCCCAATCCCGATCTGATTACCGAAAGTCCAACGGGGGAATTTTATGCGATTGGTGTTTCACAATCCTTCGAATTTCCTACGGTGTATAAACACCAAAAACAGGTGGCAAAAGCCGAAACCGCATTGGCCGAAGCCAACCAACGGATCAGCGAAAACGACCTGCGTTATACCGTTAGGCAATTGTACTTGGATGCGCAACTTGCAGCATTTGAACAAGCACTCAGCGCGCAAAACGATAGCATTTTTCAATTATTGGTCAATACCGCAAAACGACAATTCGACGCTGGCGATATTGATTTTTTGGAAAAAACAAGGGTAGAACAAGCGGCAGGTAAAGTACACCAAACCAATATTTCGGCAGCACAACATACCGCTGCCCTCAAAAATCAATTGGCAACTTGGACGGCATTGACCACCTTATATAATTTGACACCGCTCCAGCCCGATACGCTTGTGCTTAATGCTGCGCCCACCGAAAAAGAAAACCCTCAAGTCACTTATGCCGCACAAGCCACTACGGTGGCCGAGCGACAAACGGCCTTGGCCAAAAGCAAGGGGCTACCCACATTTACCGTCGGGTACCTGAACCAAGGCCCGCGCAACACGCCTGTTCAATACCGGTTGCGGGCAGGAATAGGGGTGCCGCTTTGGTACGGGCAATACAATAATGGGCAAAAAAGCGCAGAAAATGAAGTGAAAGCAGCACAAAATAGGCTCGAAGCCGCTGTTCGCACGGTGGCACTGGAACGCGCGCAATTGGAGTCTGAAATGGCTATTGGATTGGCGCAAATCCGGTATTATGAAAAAGAGGCATTGCCCGGTAGTACTGTCCTCGCCACCACGGCATTGCGGATGCGCGAGGCTGGACAAATTGATTATTCTGCTTATTTACGTGTATTAGACGAAGTTTATCAAGTAAAAAAAGCGTATTCCGAACAGGTGTATGCTTTTAATATGGGTTTAATAAAATTGCGCTATTTGGCGGGAAATTAAAGCACATACATCCATTATGAAATATTTATCACTCATACTTTCCATCCTCTTGTCCGCCACTTTTACCCAGGCACAAGAAGCCCATACGCACGCCGACGGCACTACGCACGCCGCCCACGCCGACGATAGCAAGGCAACAAATAAAGGCAATCCTAAACCCGCGACCGACCATTTTACGGCGTATGGCCAATCGGATAAATACGAATTAACGCTCTATTATCCCGAAATAACCGCCGGAACAGAAGCCCACTTGACGCTTTATGTGGCCGATTATCATACCAATCGCCCGATCGAAAAAGCGGAAATTAAGATCGCTGCCCTCGAAACTGCAGCCGCTACCTTTGAAGTGCATCCGCAATCGCCTGGGGTATATGAACTGCATGTCACTTTTCCCGAAATTAAAAACTATACCCTAAGTGTACAAGTCAGCCACCCCAACGGCGCCGATCTGATCGGTATAAAAGATATTATGGTGGGTCAAAAACTGGTCGCTGAAGCCGCAGTTGTACCGCATACCCATTCGCATGGCTGGATGTGGTTTATCGGCGGATTAGCCTTGGGTATTTTGGCCATGTGGTTTATCGGGCAACGCAGAAACCGAGTATTGACGACCTTGTTATTCCTTGTAAGTGCTTGGTTATCTACCCCAAATTGGAATCCAGCCTTTGCGCATGGCGACGAAGAACACGGCCCAAAATCGGGTGGGGGCTACGGAAAAATGGTATTTGCTCCCAAAGAAACTCAGTTTTTATTTGAAATAGAGACCCAACCCATCCTTATCGGTGATTACCACTCTGCCACGACCATGTTTGGTACAATTGTGCCTGCTTCGGGCGGTATGGGTGCTGTGGTAGCACCTCAAAACGGACGCATTACCAAGGTGCAGGTGAGCGTTGGCCAAACCGTGCGCGCGGGTCAAGTGCTCGCTACACTCCTCCAAAATATTGGTACGCCCGATCGAGTAGGTATTGCGAGCAATAATGCCGGACTAGCCGTACAAATAGAAACCGCAAAAAACCGTGTTACCGCCACCAAACGCGAACTAGATCGCATCAAAAAGATAGCAGATATAGCGGCGGGCCGCGATGTGCAGTTGGCCGAAGCCAATTATAATACTGCCCTGAGCGAACTACAAACGCTAGAAAACAGTGCCGTTGGTGCCAATACCAGTGCGAATAACCGCTCTATTGCCCTTATTGCGCCTATTTCGGGGACGGTAGGCGCGTTTGTACTCACGTCCGGTGCGGAAGTGGTAGCGGGCCAAACCTTGTTTTCGATCACCAATATCAATAAAGTATATGTAGAGGCACAGGTCTATGACCGCGATGTAGCCGTGGTGCATTCGGGTAATAAGTTTGTGGTAACTTGCAGCAGCGACGACCATAAAACTGCCGAAGTCCGCCTGATTGCGCAGGCACAAACCATGAATGCGGGTAACCAAAGTCAGCGCGTGCTGTTTGAGATGGATAACCCGCGCGGCGAGTTCAAAATTGGTGAATTTGTAACGCTTAAAGCAATGGATAACAGCACGTTACGTCAGATCACGGTACCCAACTCTGCCTTGACAGAAATAAACGGTAAAACGGCTGTTTTCCTCAAACATGCGCCGGAGGAATACGAATTGGCTTTTGTCCAAACCGGCGAAGACGATGGCACGCGGACTTTGATTTTGAAAGGCATTACAGAAGATGAAAAAGTGGTGATTCGGGGTGCGTATGAGGTGAAAATGATGTTTTTGAACCAATAGTTTTCGGCTTCGCTCAAACACCGTTTCGGCTTCGCTCGAGGCACAATCTCAATTTATCGCTTGGATACAGATTAGTGTTTAAGCAGCATATCTACTTTCTATATTTACTAAGTATTTATTCGTTACAGGTCAGAGGAGGTAACGCTTAAGGTGAGTATTTCGATTGTAATTTTCAACAAACCACAAATCCAAGTTAGCAGACAAGTTCACGACGCGCCCTGAGCGAAGCCGAAGGGCAGCCATTCGCCAGTATGTTGAGGATTGCTTACTTCGGCTTCGCTCAGTATGTAATTCGGCTACGCTCAGGGCACAATCTCAACTTATCGCTCGGATTTAGATGGGTTTCTAAGCAAAATATCTAGTTTTTACTTGAAAAAATGAGAAACAGGGCTATTTTTGCTTAGCATTTATGCATTGTAGATCAACAGATATAACGCCCAAGGTGAGTTTTCTACTGTGATTTTCAACACAACACAGATTCCGTTGTCAGGTAAGTTCACTACGCAGGTCAATCAATTCCGAGCGGTTGTCAAACGCAGCCGAGCGTACATCCAACGCAGCCGAGACAGCCATTGCCGAACCTTTATACGACTGTACCACAATCTTCGGTTTTAATTCGATCACCACATCTGTGCGGGTGCAAGCGATCCACTGTACAAATCGGGAGTATTGGTCGCGGTCGTTCCATTCGGGATCGGAAGCGGCTACCCCTACGCCCAATAATGTGCCATTGGGCAAAGCAGCGATCAAAATATCGCCTTTTTGGATGCGAATACAATAGCGGTGTAATACTGTAAGTGTGCTTTTAGGTGCATTTTGGCGCAATAACCATTGGGCAAAAATATCGGCATCCCAAGTGCTACCCAAGGCGGAAATGGGCATTTTTTGTGGCAAAATCAACGTATGTCGTTGTGTTTCTAGCGTATTTTGCCATAAAGAAACGTCCGCGATCACCACCACCCACGATTTGGCTCCGGCGATAATACATTTTCGCAGGTCATGGGAAGTCCAGGCCATAGGACGGTACATCATATTGAAACTCACTTGTCGGGCTGGCGTGTGCCGCAATTGTTCCAGCGGTTTGCATTGCGTTTGTATGCTGTTGAAAGCAGTCTCAAATTGCTCGGCCAAGCGCGCATCATCCACGATGGATAGGCAATCTAGTTGGTCGGTACGGGTCCAATTGAACGAGCCATTGAGGACTTTGGCGTGGTCGGCTACCGCAAATTTATAATGGAGCAATCCGGGGCCAGTAAAGGCGATAATGGTGACTCCCTGTTGTTCCAGCCCGATAAAATCGAGTCCTTTAGGGTTAAAATTGACTTGGTCGTGGTCGAGTGCCAAGCGCACTTTTACCCCTCGGCGGAGTGCCGATTCCAAGGCTTCAAAGATAAGCGGATGGGTAAACCAACAAACGGCAATGGTGAGTTGATGACGAGATTGATGTATAAAACGGATAACAACGGAGGCGCAGTCCTTGAATTCGGCTTGCATAAAAAACGGCGGTTAAAAAATTGATGGTGCAAAAGTAGGGGTTGGGGTAGTTTTTTGCGACAAAAATGCTGTTTTAATTTTTTGTATAGCGCGGAATTGATGGAGAAGTGCAATCCTTTGGTGTGTTTGTAACCCCCCCGGCCCCCCCGTATAAATACCTGATTGAAAAACAGGTATTTATACGGGTAAAAAGCAACTGAACTTTGCGCAATTTTGTGTTTCAGAAACCAACGGATTCAGCCCTAAATTGCTATTTGGTAACGCATAAACATAATAACAATATGACACAAACGGTCGCTCCATCTGCGCTTCAAAAAACAACCATTTCCAAGTCGGGAGCAATACACTTTGATTTGAGTCGCTCAGAAGTTTTGGGCAAAATGATCATGCGCTTGAAACGGAACTCCATTGTTGTTATTACAGGAGAAAGTGGTAGTGGAAAATCGACTTTTGTTAGAGAAACGCTTTGCAATGAATTGTTGAAGGAAGACAAGCCTTACAGGATTGCTATTAACGAACCGTTTGCGGATCCTATTGGGCATTTAGCAGATGCCCTGCTACAGCCCAAAGGATTGTTTCCATCTAGCACAAAAGACCCTAATTTTCGAACATACATCGAAAATGAACTTCGAAAAGGGGGAGATGCTATCGCGCGCTTATGCCAGCAGGCAGCAAGAGAAAATG
Source organism: Chitinophagales bacterium (assembly GCA_043764095.1). Classification (GTDB taxonomy): domain Bacteria; phylum Bacteroidota; class Bacteroidia; order Chitinophagales; family Saprospiraceae; genus M3007. The sequence continues at coordinate 4,432 of JAYUKX010000070.1, read as the reverse complement.
GAAAACCTGATTTCAATTTTTTATTGATTGTAGATCAAAAGCAAGAACTCTTTCGATATCAAAATATTATGAAAAATTTGGGTAAGGCAGGCGATGATGTATTGTTTATCAGCCTCTTACTCAATGCTATTAAAAGCAATGCTTTAGTTGAATTTGAAATTCCCATTTATATCGTTTTTGTGGCTAACACGAATAATTTTGAATATTTTTCTCGGTATAGGGGCTTGCCCGAAATCATGAATACCTATAATATTCCCTTTCCAGATGTGACTAAAGAAGAGTTAAGTAACGCTTTGGAAAATTACCTCCCCGAACCCGAGTTACATGAAAAATGGTGTACCGAGTTTGAACAAATGACAAAGGTTGGTGACCCTTATGCTTTACAAAAACTAAACCTTTTTCTTTCTTTAAGGGCTGATAAAAGTCTAAAAACCTTATACTCGTCGGAAGGTGAAATGAGTGGTATTATCAAAAAATTTGTCGAAAATGAGGTGTGGTTAAAATTTACAACAGAAGAAAAAAAACATGTAGAATACCTCTTTAAAGCAATCACTTTCAAAAATGGTATCAAAAACGATCGGATTCCTCTACCCATTGAAACTCTACAGAAGTGGTCGGGACGTGAGGGAGCAATTGACGTAAAAGAGATCAAAAAACTGCTCTCCTCATTTAACCAATACAACCAAGCATTTATACTACCCGCAGAATGGCAACCAGGTGCCATTGTAGATATCGATTCGGAGGCTTTGATCAAAAACTGGCCCCGACTACAAATGTGGATAGATGAAGAAAAGAATGATGCAATGGTGTATCGCAGTCTAATTACAGCCGGTAGGAAATATTTTGCAGAAACAGGAAAAAATACGACAGAAAATCTGCCGGAAAAACAGGTAAATGCCTTCTCTGAAAACATGCAAATGTTAAAAAAATGGGTAGCCCATCCGTTGAATCATAAAAAAGAGACGTTACCCATCCCAAAAGATAAGTTAATCTATAAAGGAGCCATGCTCGATTCGGTGCGTACGCTGATTGTAGGCCCCAACAAAGATCAAACCATCGAAAACTTTAGGCAATGGGCCAGCGGATATACACCAATAAAACTCAACAAGCCGGGAATAAATCAGCCTTATGTTCCAGAACATCGAAACATTGGGGAAATGAGTGATTTGGACATTGCCATCAAATTTTATCAAATATGCGATCAGCAAGAAAAGGCAGAGGAAGACAGTAAGGCCACTACACTAAAAAAAGAGCAGCAGCTGCGCCGCAGAAGTCAATTGTGGACTTTCGCTGCCACCATTGCTTCGCTAGTGGCTATGGTAGCATTGTATCGGACTTATCAAGAAAACTTAAACATTAAAATGATTAATTATGTCCGCTTGTTGGATGCCAAAGATATGTTCTATCCTACCAATAAAGAGCGTTTTGGCAGGATGAGTGAAATGATTGACATCGTGAAATCTGGAAAAATTAACAGTTGGGAAAAAGTGTTGGATACCTTGACTCATAACGGATATTTACAATTGGATATTCCCGACCCGGATTTACGTGACATTTCAAAGGATGCATTGCTCAATATTCAACACTTTTATGAAGCACGAAGAACTGATCGTGATGAACAGAAATATGTGCAGGAATTGAATAGTATTTACGATCGAGCCATACAATATCCTACAACACAGTCTCCGGCGGTTTATCATGCCTTATTATCGGAACTGAAAGAACGCACAAAAAACGGTAAACCCATTCCAAGAACGGCCAATATTGAAAAAAACGCATTGATCTCTAACCCTAGATACAACTCCGAATTTGCTTTTGGAGATAAAAATGGTCGCGTATTTATCGTCCATGAAACTATGATTGATACCTTACCTGAAATGGGCGATTTTGTAAATAGTATGGGTTATAGTAAGGATGGCAACCACCTATATGTAGGTTCACAGCGCGGTAATATAGCGAAGTATGATTTGTCAAAATTTCCGATTCAAAAAAAACTTATTTATAAAGATAATTCATCCATATATTTTATAGCAGAAAGTAATAGGGGGCAATTGCTGGTCAATAACGGAGGCAACTTATACATATTAGAGGACAACGGGGCATCGAATACCGAGCAATATAAACCAGTTCATGAGGCTATTCCAACAGAACTGGAGCGCGTGAGCCAAGTAGGATGGAGTAAAGATTATCATTGGATTTTGGCTACTGGCAAAGATTATACCCATGTTTATGCCTTCAATCCTGATGAAACGAGTACATCCAGCCATATCCAAAAAGCCATTACGATCAAACACACGGGTACTACTATGCTCGATTTTGATATAAAATTTGATAGTATTAATGGTGTGCCTTCTACTGTTTGGCTCGCATTGGGTAGCGAACGTGGCGATGTTTGGATTATGCACAAACCCTTGAGTTTACTAGCACCCGGAATATTGGATTTGGCAGAATTTGAGCAATATCGCGATACACTCGAGCATCGGTCATCCATTACGGGTTTGGAATTTAATCCAAAACTACCACAATTGGCTTCTTCTAGCCGCGACGGGCGGGTGTTGCTGTGGAATTTGGAGACACCACTGGGCAGCAGGTACGATCATATACGCGTAACGAACGGAGGTGAAAGCATTTCTGCCATTGCCTATATTAGCGCGGATGAATTGGTGGTGTATGAAAGTACACGCAGCTGGAAAATGAAAACGAATATTAAGGCATTGAAGGCGGAGTTGGATCGGGTAAGGGGGGCTACAGGGGCGGGCAATTAATTTTAAATATTTAAAATATGAATAAGCAACGTATAATAACGCAAGATATCAAAAGCCGAGCCAGCACCAACAGATTTTCGGATCAAAAACAAAGTAGATCGGTAGCCAACCGATCTATGGTCAGTCAACAAATCATCCAAACAAAAGGAGATTTGGAAGAAAATGAACGATTACAAGGTAAGTTCAACCCCGTACAATTGCAAGATGTACCAAATGTAGCGCAATTGAAATCAAATCAAAACTCGCCAAAAACATCTGCAATTCCGGCTAGTCCAAACCAGACATTTCAACTATTTCCATACGCTGTAAATAATGAGAAGACCAAACGAGGATTTAATATTGAGCATAATGGAAAAACCATAAGCGCAACACAAATAAAGGGCGATGAAAAAGACCCACATTCTGGCTATGCTGTGTATCAGATTAAAAATAAAGAGTTTATTCTTCATCATATTGAGTCTGACCCGGAAGAAGGTAGCGGTATTGGAAGCCTAATAATGTACTATATGGCAAAAATAGCCCAAGATATGGGTTATGAGCATATTTATATTGATATGGCAGCAGTGACCGCAGTCGGATTTTATGAACTACTAGGATTTGTTTCGAGGAATCCTGCTGGCGCAGACAAGATGAAACAACTATACGCGAAAAGCGACGATGACATAGCAAAAGCCCTTGATTTATATACGCTATCAAAAGCAAAAATTAAGTATAATACTAATCCTGAAAATCGTCAACTCAGGGATAAAGGTTTTTGGGATTCGACCCAAATTCGGAAGGAATTCAAAGACCTACCAGTAAAGGAGCAGCAGCAATTAATCTCTCAGGAATGGGAAGTATTCAAATTATCCCCAATAGACGAACAAGAGAAAATAATTGATATGATGCTACATGGAAGAGCAGTAGGGTCATCAGGGATGATAGCACCAACAGCAACGATTTTATCAAAAGTGAAACCATTTATATCCCGCTGGTCACCAACCTGGGAATCTGCTTGGGAATCTCGAAAAAAACAAGATACTTTAACTGAATTTCCACGGCAACCTGGGGAATGATGGGGTGGGCTATTGTATTTTAATCAAATTGGGTCCATTGCTCTATTTCATCAAAATATCGCTCTATTGATCTAGATTTGAATTACCTTGACAAAACGTTGAACTAGCTCATTTTTCTCAAAGTTAGGTTGTGACTTATTAGGTAATTAAGTAGCACTAAATTATTTTGACTTTTTCATTTGCATCGCCTTCGCCCCCATCACATCCGCCTCATTTTCCAATCCAGCATCATCATTAATATTTACCTTACCCATCATTTGCATCGTAGGCTGCACGCGCCCTTGTTTTTGCTGCACCACATGCCATGCCTCATGCGGCAGGTGTTTTTCTTGACCGGGAGCGATATGAATATCCGTTCCTTGCGCGTAGGCATGCGCCTGCAACTGTGAAGGTTTGTCGGAATTGTAGTGTACCTGCACATCATCCATGGATATGCCGGAGAGGTTTTCTACACCGGATTTGAGGGAATCGGGCATACCTGTTGTGTTTTTTTTGCGCTGAATGGACTCAAACTTGCCTTGGAGCAATTCTTCTTCTTCCAATCCGCCGCCCATGCGTTGTATTGTTTGGAATTTGCCTTGGAGCAGTTCTTCTTCTTCCAATCCGCCGCCC
>JAYUKX010000069.1:0-1245 GCA_043764095.1 Chitinophagales bacterium | reverse complement strand
TCAGTTAGAGACCAGCTAAAAGATCGCGGCGAGCTTCAAAACTCAGTCAAAATTAGCACAGAAAAAGGTAAATTAGATATAGCAAAAGATGACAGAATATTACTAACTAAAAATGATTCTGAGTTAAATGTTAAGAATGGAGACCTTGCAACTATAACAAAAGTCGAAAAAGACCACGTCCAACTAACAATTGACCGTACTGGTGAAACCAAAAACATTGACTTGAAAGAATATAAAAATATCGAACACGGTTATGCAATTACAACTCATAAATCTCAGGGAATGACGGTTGAAAACGCTGTAGTCATGGCAGGTAAAGATAGTTCTCAAGAATTAGCTTACGTCCAAGCAAGCCGTGCCAAAGATTCAACAGAGTTCGTTTTCACCGAAAAACAAATTGACAAAATGGCCGAGCAAACGCCACCAACAGAAAAAATGATTAACGCTGCCGAAAAAGTCGAAGAGCTGAAAATAGGGCGAGGTGAAGCTCCAAGCTTGCCTGAAAACTACAAAGAGAATTTTGCTGAATGCCGCGAATATTTAAACAAAAATACTTACACGCAAAATGAGCGAGAATTATCTAAAAACGAGGAAACCCTAGAAAAGCTAAAAGATACACTGCAAGCGATGTCAACCAGCAAGCAAAATGAATCAACCCAAGACTATAAAGTCGTTGAAAAAGCCCCCGAAAAAGCACCTGAAAAAGAGGTAGAAAATACCATTGATAACAGCCAAAAAATAGATCCGATAGCAAAAGAAATGCCCGTTATTGAATACAAAAACGGTGATTTTATTCAAGACCCTAAATCATTGCCAGAGCCTAAAACCGAGGCTGAAAAAGAATTTAAAGTCGCGCTTGAATCAAAAGTAGTTGTAAAAGATAGTCAAAACGAGCGAATAGAACCACAGCAAAAAACTGAAAAGGCTGATGATAAAATTCAAGAAAAAACGCCTGAAAAAGAACCAGTTAAAGACCAACAAAGAGAAGCATCCGAAAGCTTAACCAAAACTCACGGATCACCTGAAAAAGCCATTGAAACCGCACAAAAAATTGAGGACAGGCGAGTAGAGCGCGGGGAAAAACCATGCCTAACCAAAGAGCCAAGCCAAAACTTAGACAAAGTAAAAGAGTATCTAGAGAAAAATGAGCATAAATTTGATATCGCTAAACAGCAGATTCAAAACAAAGAAACTCGTGAAAATGCAGGCAAAAATAGCGAACCTAAAAACCAAAAAGAGACTGAA
>JAYUKX010000068.1:0-54228 GCA_043764095.1 Chitinophagales bacterium | reverse complement strand
TTCGTTAGATAGTACCGCTATCTGCCTTAAAAATGGCTCATCTAGCCGAAAAATACCTGCGTTCAATTATGCAATTAATTATGTCCAAATACTTAATTAAAAGGAGTAATAGCGTAAATTTTGCATTACTGGGGTTTGGGATAAGTGCTTTATTTATAGAAATCATGGAATGATCTATCATCGTTTGGGATCGGATTGCCAAATCCATCTAAATATACTTTCCACATACTATCTTCGGTGGATTCCGGTGCTGGTTGCGGCAATAAAGATGTTGCTAAGGAGGGGCTTTCGGCAGTGGCAGTTGGCATTTCTACGATTTTGTCCACTGGAACAAACTCGCCTTCGTTCAATTTACTAAAATACATACGGTGCTTTCCGCCCTTTGGGTGCACAATATCAAGGCGATATATACCCGGATGCCATGCTAAAGTATCCCAAGTCATCTTGACACTACCGTTTATTATTTGGTCAATGGTTGATTGTTCTATACTTACCTCCGTTTCGGTTGCTATGATTTGATATTGACCATAGCCGTCCTGTAGGCCATTTTCGGGCAACCATACGCTGAGTTGCTGACAACCAGGATAGCGTACAAAACGTGCCGTGAGTGTACCGATTTGGTCGGTATTATCGCCTGTATTTTCGATTTGAGTAATTTCAATGATACCTTCAAACTCTGTCATAATGATGCTGATTTAATGTAATTTTAGAAGGCAAAAGTGCAGGCTATCAGTTGAATTACACCAATCTATTGAGGTGAAGCGTAGCAAATTTAAAATAAAATGTAGAAGATGAAAATGGAAACGTTTTTTCTAAAATCCTAATTGCATTTGGGGCTACTCCTGTTCGCCCCGTATCACGGTGTGGATTTATTAATTTGGCGACTGTAGTTCGGTATTATACACCCTAGATGCTTTTCCATGCATTTTAATTGAATTTTACTACGCTTCATTTGGATTTAGTTTCAATCACCCCCTTTAGTTCCCCACTTTTGTGCCATCAAAAATAACAATAAACAACGAATCTAATGTCGAATATCAAAACAAAAGTAGATGAATGGGAAGTCCGGGATTTAGAAGATAACGGCCTGCTCCGCGTATATGTAGAACACAATACCGAAATGGGTAATAATGGCGTACCAGGTATTCAAATTTATTATCCATTTGGAAGTATTATCAACTATGAGCCATTGCACGTGGAGCGTTGGGCATATCAAGCCTTTAAACAAAAAACGGATACGTATTTAATTGAAGACCATTGCTGGATGGTGCATGAAGATACTTATGTCAAAAACTACTTGGTCGTAGGCGAAACCCTGAAGGCGCGCATAGAAGTAAAAGTACGCAGCAAGACTCAACCTATTGTCAAAGAATACGATTTACCTTTTACAGTTGATCTGTAAGCTCCCGTAAAAATGATAAAAACCTTATTTCGCCTCCTCCTTATTCTGATGGCCTTTACATTTGGTTGTGTGCGCAAAAAAACACTTCCCAAGGTGGAGGAGGAATGGCCACGTTTTCCTGCTACCGACAGACCGGAAGCAAAAATAGAAATCATCGAACTCGATGATCGATTTAAGATATACTCTTTTTTTATCACACCCGATAAGCAGTATATATATGTCCTTGCCACCCGAACCACATCAGAAAAATCGCCCCAAAAAACGCATCCCAGTGAAGTTGTTCCGATAGATTATCGTCTGTGTTGTTTGAATGCTAAAGGTGAAATAATTCGCCAAAAGGATATGCTTCGCACCGGATGGTCGGGAGGTGGTACTTTTGGGCTTTTAGAAGGGCAATTATTGCTTAGAGTGGACGGTTTTTTCCTAGTTCTTGACCCAAAAACCTTTGAAATTGAAGAAAAAATACCTGTACATGAGTCAGCGTATATATCTTGGAACGAAACCGAAATGACCCGCGATGAACACCAAGCCGATTACCTGAAAAAATTTGAAAAGTTGTATCAAAACCCCAATGCGCGGTTCTTGTATTGGCCATCGGGAGGTGAATACTTGATATTTGTACAAGGGGCAAAAGGTAAACGTTCTGCTTGGGCACCCATGAGTTATGAAGATGAACTATTGGCCGATCTCAAAAAACGCTTTGCTTCGATAGAAGTGACCAATAATCCGGCTGTGAGTACAGGAGATAGTACAAATCTTGAAATTGTGGACGGCACAACAAGTATCAAAGAAGTAAAATATTTATCGGGCGGTACGCAATCGGTTTACCCCAATTACAAAGAACGAACGATTATACAGTACGAATTAACCTTGGGTGAGGAAAAGGTGCGTTTTTCAACAACGGACAGGGATGGACATAACCTTCGAGTTGGTTTTTCCGACAATTTGTTATTAACTACCGAAGATGGAGCGGCTTGGCTGAGGTATGAGGGTGTGCATTATCGGATAGCGATGCCTAAATAAATACAAAACAATTAATAACTTTATTAACTAACACAACAATGTATCAAAAACCATCTGCCGCATTTATCGGCGCATCTTGGGTGGCATTGGGCGCGGGCATGATCGGCTTTTTAGTCGGTTTATGGCGCTCCGAACTGGCCCTTAACGAAAAAGGCTACTATTTTACGGTACTCATGTACGGCCTATTTTCAGTTGTTTCTGTCCAAAAAAGCGTCCGTGACCGCTTGGAAGGTATCGCAGTGACGGATATTTATTATGGGTTGAGTTGGTTCTCCACTCTTTTATCCATTGCATTACTGGTCGTTGGTTTGTGGAATGCCACGTTTTTACCGAGCGAAAAAGGTTTTTATGCTTTTGCTTTTTTGTTGGCATTGTTTGGTGCCATTGCGGTACAGAAAAATACGCGGGATAGCAATGTAACAACTTAGTATTTGACTTAGATCAAAGGAATTTTGATCGTGAACGAATCTGTTGTTTCTATAATTTCGATGGGTTGGCTACACATAAAGGAATAGAGGTTGATGAGGTTGGCCAACCCACGTTTATTGCTGGTTTCTACGTATTTTTTTCGTTGTAAATTATTTTGAACAACGATCATACTGCGGTGCTCCTCTCCTGTAAAGTGTTCGGTGAAAACATTGATTTGAAGGGGACTTTCTGGGTCAATGATATTGTGTTTTATGGCATTTTCGATCAGATTTTGTAGGGTAACAGGTACAATTTTTTTATCCAAGTCGCTTTCGTAAATATTAAAATCGACGAGTAAACCTTCCTCAAAACGGGTCTTTTGCAACATCAGGAAATTTTGGGCAAATTTAATTTCATCGCTCAATAGCACAATTTCTGTATCGCTACTTTTTAAAATATAGCGGTAAGTTTTACTCAGGTTCTCCAAGAACTCCTTGGCTATTTTACTGTCTATTTGAATCAGACTGCTCAGCGATGTGAGCGAATTAAATAAAAAATGCGGGTTCAATTGCTGCACCAAGCCTTCATATTGCATGATGGCTTTTTCTTTTTCCAGCAATTGTGCCTTGCCTTGCAGTTTTTCAACCCGATATTGATGTATTTTTCTATTGCGCAAATAGCCGAATAACAGTGTTCCTAACAAGAGGGCAATTAAGCACCAAAACCAAATCGCCTTGTAAAAAATGGTGTCAACATGGACATCAATCGTTTTTTCGGGTATGTTCCAGTCATTGGCGTTCAGACTGGCTTTGTACCGGAATATATAGTTACCACCTTGGACATTGGTATAAACCGCTTTAGGATCTTGAGTGATGTGCCAGTCTTTTTCTAGGCCATCCAATTGGTAAGCATACCAAGTTTGTGTGGTATTGAGGTAATTGAGGGCTACAAGATTGAACGAAACAAAATTTTCATTATATTTTAAATTGATGGTCGTTTTGGTTGAAGCATCTTCTTCGATCAGCGCATGTTCAATATTAAAAGTACTATAAGCGGTGGTATAAAAATTGAGTTTTTGTTTTTCTGTGATATAATTCAACGGATTAAACCGAATATAACCTTTTTGAGTGGCCATTATAATATCACCACTGGAGGTCGTATAACCTGGAAACTCCGTGAAAGCAAGGGCAGGTAAACCATCTTGAATGCCAAAATTGGTGGTCTTTTGTCGGCTGCTATCCAGCATCACCAAACCTTTACTGGTTCCAATCCACAGTCGATTCAACGGATCTACCACCAAAGCATTGGTTGAATTACTAGTCAATCCATTATCTGTATTAAAGGTTTTGAAGGTATTTTTTTCAAAATCTATCCCCGTAATTCCGTGATTAGTTGCAATCCAAATTACCCCGTTAAGGTCTTCTTTTATATCAATCACAATATTGCCTGCAATGGCATTTCGCCCTTCGCTTTTCCAATGATAAGTACGTTGGGTAGAGGGGTCGTACATACCCAATCCCTGCTTATCGAACCCCAACCAATACCTGCCTTTACTATCCTGGAAAAACCGCCAGCCGCTCAATCCCGCAAATCGCTTTAACACAGGGTGCTCGCTGATGCCTGTCCATGTTCTTTGTTTGATATTATAGTGGTAAAAGCCATCCCCGTTCAAGGTAGCAAACCAAATATTACGATCATGGTCGAGGGCGAAAGACATATAAGAAAGCGTCGGGAAATTTTTACCCGGCGATAATATCTCTATTTTATCTGACGTATGGTTATACCGACATAAGCCTTTAGAACTGGCCACCCAAATATCATTATTATCATCACAAAAAACAGCACGGAGCGAATTGGAAGGGATAACAGGCGGCTTGTTGGGTTCATTGCGCCATTTTCGGTATTTTTTTGTTGTAGTGTTATAGGTAACCAAGCCATCGGGTGTACCGAACCAAAGGTTTTTATTTTTATCTTCCACTACCGATCTTGCCCAGCGGCTGTTATTTTGATCGGTTGGATGGATGAATGGCAATATCGTTTCAAATAAATTTTTATCGGGATGAAAGTAATTAACACCTTCATTCCCACCCAACCAAATGATGCCGTCTTTGTCGCAAAAAATACTTAAATGAACATTCACAGAAGGTGTCCAAGTCTTGTTTTCATCGTGGAGGTACTGCGCTAGGCTATTACTTTCTCGCAGGTATTGCAACAAACCATTATGTTTTGTGCTGATCCAAATTCGATTTTTTTTATCTTTCCGCAAATAATAATTCGTTGAAAAAGTAGGATCTATATCCAACAAAAAACGGTCATACACTTCATAAGTACTAAAATCTGGCGCGCAACGCAGTATTTTGGGTCGGCCCATGGTGGTTACCCAAAGTCGATTATTTTCATCAAATACCAGTGAACCAATATCCAACTTATCCAAAATACGGCTAGGAAGTTGGGCAGATTTTTCGGTCTCCATATCGAAGATTACAATGCCATGAGGCGTGCCGATATACAGTTGGTGGTTGTGTTCAACGGCTTCACCAAACATACCTTTTAGGAGCGGATCCGTATCGTAATAAAAAGTGGCTTGCTTACCTTCCGAGGCGCGTGGGTCGTATTTCACTAAACCTTTATCGGTAATCAGAAAGATCATGTTTGTAGTCGATACCGCCATACGATAAATTACAAAATCCTTAAAAATTGGGATCTCCCTAAAATGATTATTATGAAAATCAAAAGCTGCCAATCCATTGTCGAATCCAAAAAACAAATTACCTGTACTATCTGTCGCCATAGAAAAGGCCATACCTGAAAGCGGCGATTGAGCATCGCCAGCCCTAAAGGCATAAGTGCGCACTACGCGGCCATCGTACCGATTTAATGCGCCATAACTACCGAACCAGATTAGGCCATATTTATCCTGCCCTACCATTTGGATATGTCCATCGTGCAGGCCATCTTCAACCGTCAAATGGTGAAAATTGATGGGCGGCTGTTGCGCATAACCGCTGGCGCATACTAAAACAAATATTACTACTAGGCAGTATATTTTACTACAATTCATTCGTTTACAATCAGTTATTCTATATTTTGTTTAATAAATAACAATTCAGTCCGTAAGGTATAACAATTAGTGGCAAGTATGCCCAACGTTTACAGTTGGGCAAGTTGTTTTCGCAAAATTAGTATGACATATTGGCCTATTTAAATAAAAAAAATGAAGCGTAGTAAATTTCAAATAAAGCGTATGGTCACACCACGTATGCATAACGATAAATACAAAACCCGCTCCAACGATATCGTTGAAACGGGCTTTGAACACAATAAGTATTTTAAGTATTTGTACTTAACTAATCCCTACTCACCACAAGTCGCTTTGTCACCACTCCCCTATCGGAGCGCAACATGACAAAGTAGATACCTGCCGTAAATTCTGACACTGAAATCTGCTCTACCACTGAGGTATTGGTCAACATTTGCTGCCAAACCGATTTGCCTTGTGCATCCATCACGATCAATTCGCCGCCAGTAGCACCCAAGCCTTCCAGCGCAACCGCTACTGAAGTAATGGCCGGATTTGGAGACAAACGCATGGTCATCTCGCTATTAGTACCTTGCATATCGTCGTTGATCGCTCTGTCGTTGATTACGCTTCCATATCCTGATCCACAGGTTACCGTTACTGTGAACGCGCAAGTGGCCGATTGTCCACTATTGTCTGTGGCCACCCATACATTATTAGTCACACCTTGTGGGTACGAAGAACCACTGGCTAAGCCACTCAGCAAATACAAGGATTGTACTTCGCAATTGTCGGTAGCCGTTGGGTTCGTGTAAAATGCAGTAGCGTTGCATTGTCCTGGCGCAGCAGTTACAGCAACATTGGCAGGACAACTGATGGTTGGCAGTACATTGTCGGCAACAGTTACTGAGAAACTACATGTTTTTGTGTTACCAGCACCGTCTATGGCCCTCCAAGTCACGTTGCTTGTACCTTTAGGGAAACTAGAGCCACTGGGCAAACCGCTTGTTCTGATTACTGTTGGAGCAGGCATACAGTTATCGGTAGCCGTTACTGCATAATTGAAGGTTGCTGAGGCGCAACTATTACCCGTAGTGGTCAGCGCTTGGTTGGTAGGGCAAGTGATAGAGGGTAGTTGAGTATCATTTATTGTCACTCTAAAAGTACAAGTTTTTGTGGTGTTGGAAGCATCCGTGGCTTTCCATTGTACAGTGGTGACACCTTTTTGGAATGTGGAAATACTATTGGCACCGCTCGCAGTAGGTGTAGTACCACCGCTTACCCAAGTAACAACGGGGCTACCACCACAGTTATCCGTAGCAGTAGGTGTAAGATAAGTGACAACAGCACTGCATTGGTCAAGATCTGTGCTTTTGGTTTGGTTGGCCGGGCAAGCGATATTGAGGCTACCAGCACCACCATTAACTGTTACAGTGAAGGTACAACGATGCGTAAGACCTGCGCCGTCGGTGGCTTGCCAAGTAACCGAGTTAACGCCTTTGGGAAATTGTGCACCGCTCGCCAAACTGGGTGGAACAATGGCTACTGTTGGGGCAGCGCAATTGTCTGTGGCTGTTGGGGTAGTATAGGTAACCGTGGCGTAACACTGATTTGGATCGGTGTTTCTTACGATATTAGCCGGACAAGTAATCGTAGGCGGGGTATTATCATTGGTTGTAATGAAAATAGGCACCCTGCGTGTACAGCCACCTGCGTTACTTTGGATGGAGATAAAAAGTGGTGCAGACAAACTAGTCAAAGTAAATATATTAGTGGCTTGGTTGTATGTACCTCCAGGTAGGGTCATTGCCGCATCTTTGTACCAAGTGGTATTTACTACATAATCATTGTCAACGCCCAATTGCAAAGCATTAGTGATGGTACCTCCGCAGTTACTGCTGATAGGAAGCACTATTATATCGTAATTTGCTACATTGGGGATAGGGTTACCATACGGAAACACCATAATGCCGTTGTTGCTAAAATAACCCGTGTTGCTGTGCGGATTGGGAGTGATCATACTAAAAAGGCCATTTTGATAAAAGATGCCTTTGTTTTCAAGCGGAGCGAATAGTGATAGGATGGCACAGGTGCTATTAACGAATGTCGAAGTATTATCGTTAGACACACTGTATTGCGCAGCAACGGTTGCGGCCCCAATAGTGAGTTTTGCCGAGTTGGAGCAAGAGGCATTAAAATTGATGAAACCGGAAATACTGAAACGATCAATCTTAATGTCACCATTTGAGTTATTAAAAAAAGCGCCTCTATTGTAAACACCTGCGAACCCAACGGTAGCGATAGAACCAATGGTTATTTTATCAAGATTTATGAAGTTGCCCGACCAATGATAGATACCATAACCAAGAGAGCGATCTATCTGAATATCCCCTCCGAAATTATTGGTGAAAGACGCTTTATTTTCTATTCCTAGCGTGCCAACGCTAGCTATGGATCCAATAGTGATTTTTGCAGCATTATCGAAGTTACCAATTACATGATATAAACCAGATTTAATTGTGCGGTCAATTTGAATATCACCCCCAGTTTTGTTAGAAAATGTACCTACGTTATAAATACCATAATCCCCTCCGCTCGTTGTGGCGCCGATTCGAATTTTTGCTTCATTGATAAATAAACCTATAGAATGCTGTATGGCAGCTTGGGTAATATGGTCAATATTAATTTCACCTACTCCTGTATTAGTAAAGGGTCCTGCGTTTTCAATTCCAACAAAACCCGATGCCGCCAATCCTCCTATGGTAATTTTCGCTTTATTTAAAAAAGTACCTAAATAATTGTAAATACCATCAGTTGTTGAGCGGTCAATTCTGATTTCCCCGCCAGTATTGTTAATAAACGACTTTTCATTATATATTCCGGCTAAGCCAATAGATTGTGATGTACCGATGTATATTTTGCCAAAATTTTCAAAAACTCCACTATTTGTACTGTATAAACCAATGTATGTAGAACGATCAATTATAATTTCGCCACCCGTTTTGTTATTAAAAATGTTGTAGTTCTGCAAACCGATTTCACCTACGATTGCGATAGATCCTATGGTGATTTTTGCCTCGTTATCAAAAGTACCCATTTCATTAAATAAAGCAGCCTTAGTAGAACGGTCGATTTGAATATCACCCCCAGTTTTGTTCTCAAATGTGGCTTTGTTTTGAATACCATAATCCCCTACGCTCGCCGTAGCACCAATTAGGATTTTTGCTTCATTGATAAACCCTCCCAAATTATGCCGAATACCAGCAATGGTAGAATGGTCAATACTAATTTCACCGATTCCAGTATTTTTAAAATTTCCATTATTTTCAATTCCTACAAAACTAGATAAGCCTAATCCACCCAATGTCATTTTTGAAGCGTTTGTAACAGATCCTAAATAATTGTATAGATAGTAAGTGCCAGCCCGGCCAACCTTGATATCACCGCCCGCATTATTCACAAAATCTTTTTCGTTTAAGATACCATAAAAACCACCAGATTCAGACAATCCGATATATAATTTTCCATAATTGTTAAAATAACCCGTATTATAATTATGAAAACTAATTTGTTTGGAACGATTAATCGTAATTTCTCCCCCCGTTTTATTATTGAAAATATTATTGTTGTACAAACCCGATTTACCAGCACTGGTGTTGGCTATTGCTCCTATGGTAATTTTTGCAGCATTATCGAAAGTGCCAGTTTCATTATATAAACTAGATTCAATTGCGCGGTCAATTTGAATATCGCCCCCAGTCTTGTTATCAAATGTGCTTAAGTTCTGAATACCATAATCACCTACGCTTGCTACGGTACCAATTTGGATCTTTGCCTCATTGATAAAATTTCCTGAATTATGCCGAATAGCCGCAATTGAAGAATGATTTAGGGTAATTTCGCCCATTCCAGTATTTTTAAAATCTCCAGTATTTTCAATACCAACGAAACTGTTTAAGGTTAATCCACCCAATGTCATTTTTGAGGCATTTGTAACAGTTCCTGCATAATTCGCTATATAATATGTACCTGCGTTGCCAACTTTGACATCGCCACCTGCATTATTATTAAAAATTTTTGCGTTGTAAATACCAATATAACCACCAGATTCAGATAATCCGATGTACAATTTTCCATAATTGTTAAAATAACCCGTATTATCGTTATGAAAACTAATTTGTTTAGAACGATTAATCGTAATTTCTCCATCTGTTTTATTATTGAAAATATTTTTGTTGGACAAACCAGATTTACCAGGGCTGGTGTTGGCTATTGCTCCTATGGTAATTTTTGCCTCGTTATTGAAGGTGCCAGTTTCATTATATAAACTAGATTCAATTGCGCGGTCAATTTGAATATCACCTCCAATGTTATTCTCAAATGTGCCTTTGTTTTGAATACCATAATCCCCTACGCTCGCAGTGGCACCAATAGTGATTTTTGCCATGTTGTTAAAAACACCTCCGTTTTGGAGTCCAACAGTGGTAATACTTGATACATTTCCAATATTGATAGTACCATTATTGGTTACTGTTCCCAAGTTGTTCAGACCAATATTCGTTGCCCCATTAATGCTTAGGCTGGCACTTGCATTGATGACGAGTACACCGCCAACCTGTACTGTAACAGATTTAGCCACTGCTGCTGTGCCCGCCATAATGACTGGGTCGTTAGTAACATTTGGGATGATTACGTTACCTGTAGCCGTAGGAACTGCCGAGGTATTCCAGTTGGCGGGGTTGCTCCAATCCGTATTGAAATTCCCTGTCCAGGTTTGTGCGCTGAGTACCTGCGCAGAAAGGAGCAATAAAGTACTCAGTAAAAAAGTGAAATACTGTTTCATTTGGGTGTTGCCGTTTTGAAGGCGAGCCGCAGCAGTTTGCTGTAGTTGAATAATTTGCAAAATCATTTTGTTAAAAAGAATATGGTATAAAAATGAGATTAGATACTGTCATTTAATGTTTGTTTTTTTGTCAGTGCCTGATCGTTTGTTGTTGCAAATGTGGGGGCAACACACCTGGTGCTTCAAATTTTAGGAAATGAAGCGTAGGAGAATAAAAATAAAGTGTAGCAATATCAAATTGAATGTTCTGTGCAGTCGGACTATTTAGGGGAAAAGTGAATTGGAGTTAAATTGAACCGCCCACTCTAGCATAACTGGAGTGGGCGGTTCAATTTTTATGGTTTTTAAAAACCTAAAAAACAAAATATTATATCAAAACTATTAAATATTGTTATTTTAATTTCAAATCGCTGATAATTTGTAGTAAATCATCTCGGTTGCGCGCCTTAGTGATAAAGGAAGGCAATCGACTAAACATTGTACTGTTTTTTCTGATATTATGGAGCGGTGATATGCCCCGTTCGCGGTGTTTGGCTGCGATATATGCCGATAATAATTCTAAATGCTCGTAATGATACGCCCAAAAAATATCCCCCCTGATTGTTTTTTGCAACCAAAGTGGTAATCCAAATACGGGGTCGCACATGAGTCCATCTTTTACCCAATGCCGGATGATTTGAGGTTCATATAACCCATTATCGCCGCAGTTTTTGCAGTGCATGGCGCATTGCACTCGTACACCATTGGAAGGAAAATTGCGTTGCAATGGAGCATAGCATTTACGACATGCAACAGAAACATAAGCAATGCTCGCGCCATACCAATGCCCTTGTTGCTCTACATGAAAACACGCAGTACATGCTAGTTTGTAGCCTGCGACGGCGGGTTTGATCCATGTTTTGCCTTCACATTTAGGGCAATGTACTACAAAATGAGTAGAAAGATCACCGAGCCCAATGCCTGGATCAATAAATCGGGTTGCTGGCATACGCTATTTCATATCCGGTTTCAAAATCACGAACAGCAAAATCAACAGCCCGTAACCCAGCAATGGGATAGCCGGTAACCAAGCCATTTTAGAAGCAAAACTTTTATAGCCACCATGGTAGAGCATAAAACTGCCGCCTACCCAGCCGCAAAAGACTACAGTAGCGATCAATAGCGGGCCATTATTTGCAGCTGATTGCCGAATGCTGTCCGAAATAATTAAAATTAAGGCGATTAATATGCCTAGACAGTTGATAGCGAGCGCAATTTTAAACGAGAGAGACATAATTTAATGTTTTTATATCTAACAAAGTTAATCTGCTCGGATTCCAACGCTAAAGTTTTTATATTTAAAGCGTAGTAAATTACAATTAAAGCGTAGTAAATTTGGATTACGCAGGGTTAGGGCTCGATTTCTACCCCCACCCCCCCGCCCCTAAACACTTCAATTCGATTTTGCCACGCCTCATATCGAGATGCACCCGCTTGGCACTCTAATTTTTGTCGGCGCCCCCCTAGACCCCTCATCTTTGCGTCATCAAACGTTGAAAATGATGCTAACAAGCGTTGATTCAACGGATCAATTAACAATACAAAATTTATTCAAAAACTTAAAGTACCAACAACATGCAATTGTTAAAATTCAATTTTGCGGCCATTTGTGCCTTATTTATCCTTTCTTTTAGCCAACTGAATGCCCAAATGTACACTAAAGGCCAACAAGACTTACACCTCGGAATAGGACTGGGCAGTACGCTTTATGGCAGCGGTTATCGCAGTATTTTACCTCCACTTAATGTTTCTTATGAAAAAGGAATCACTGACAATATTGGAGTGGGCGGATACATTGGCTATGCCACTTCACGCTACAATTACGATGGGTTTAATGATCTGGATTACAACTGGCGTTACACCAATATTATTCTTGGTGCAAGGGCAGCATACCACTATGATCTATTTAAAAAACCAAAATTGGATACTTACGCAGGTGCCATGTTAGGTTTTAATATAGCAAGAGCGCGTTTCCGTTCCGATAATCCACTCTTGAACGACAACGATTATAATTCACCTTCTTCTGGTGGGCTTATTTGGTCAGGTTTTGTTGGAGCACGTTACCAATTTAAAGAAAAATTGGGCGCTTATGCCGAATTAGGATATGGTGTGGCCTGGTTGAACCTTGGCTTGCGCTTTAAACTGTAGTAGTTGTTATTTGTCGGCGTGACCAAAAATCACGCCGACAAATACTCAAAAACGGCCATCCTAATGACCATCAAATGCGCTGATTTACTGAATGATTTGCGCAAAATGAAGCCTTAATAACGTTTCATTTTATTTTTACTACGCTTCAAATTATTTTTAGCAGAAAATCTCAGTCAAAGTGCATTTTTTTGTGGCCGAATATTCAAATGTAATTTATAATAATCAATTGTCTGGTACACCTCGTCTGTATCCTTTACCGTTCTTAAATGGTAAATACCATGAAAAAAAAGCAAGCACAGTTAATTAAACAGAGTTGGAAGCGCATCGAGCCGATGGCACAAGAAGCTGGTGAAGAGTTCTATAGGAAACTTTTCAATAGTGAACCTTTAATTCGGCACATGTTCAAAACCGATATTGCGGGCCAAGCCCTCAAACTGACAACGACACTTGCTTTCGTGGTGGAAAACATTGATCATTTATCCTCATTAAGACCGCAAATCCGTCAGTTAGGGCAGCGACATATAGAATATGGTGCTCAACCCGAACATTATCAGGTGGTTTGTGAGTGTATGCTTAAAGTACTCTCGGATGGAATGAAAGAGGAATGGATACCAGAATTGGCGGAAGCATGGTCGGATCTACTTCATTGGATTTCTGATAACATGCAACAAACGTTTGAATAACTACACGAAATGACATTACGCCACTTACTCTTTTTTGCTCAGGTTCTGCTTATATCGGCTATCGTGGATGCACAATCGCAGCCACAAGCCGATCTTATTTTCAGGCATTTGAGTGAAAGTGATGGATTGAGCCAAAACACCATCAATTGTTTTCTGCAAGATCGCAATGGTATGCTTTGGATTGGCACATATAGCGGTCTTAATCGCTATGACGGTACTCATTTTAAGGTATTTAAGCAGACCAAAGATACGCTTTCGCTCCCTCAAAACACCGTACACGACCTCTGCGAAGACCTTTTGGGTAATATTTGGGGCGGCACAGAAGAAGGTATTTTTTGTTATTCCCCTTCTTTAAATCGTTTTAAAAATTATAAAAAAACAGTAACTGGTAGCAAGATAAAAGCAGGTTGTATCCTTTGTGACCGTGAGGGCAATATTTGGGCAGCAGGCTCCTTTGGGTTTCTAAAATTCGATCCCGTCCAGGACAAATTCTATTCAATACAGTCAAAAGAAACCAATTATACCTTAAAAACCCCATCTGTTTTCAAGAATGGCATGGTAGAAGATCCATCTGGAGATGGAATATGGCTGGGTTCGCGCAATGGCCTCCTATTTTATGAAAAAAAGAGCGGTCGGTTTATACAAGCGAGCAACCAAGTAAATAGTCCTGTTTTTTCTGATCATTATATGAGTGCTTTGACCATTGCGGTAGAAGCAGGAAGAATATGGGGATTCGATAACAAAACACAAGAAATAGTACAATTTGATCGACATGGGCAGGTTTATCGGCACATTTCGGTCGCCAATGCGCTACCTAATGCGCCTGGAGCCACCTTGTTTGAAGACCGTGAGCAGCGGTTATGGTTCTCTTCTTGGCATCCGAGTATTGCTATGATCCAATACCGCGATGGAGTGAATATCCAAAAACTGCAACATGACCCGGCTAATTCTGCTGCGCCAATTGGCGATTTTTTTTGGAATGTATGGCAAAACACCGATGGAAGTATTTGGTTAGGTACACCAGAAGGTATTTCGATCTGCAATCCTAATCGCTCATTTTATAAAACCCATAGGTTATCGGCATTGCTACCCGAATTATTGCAACATGATTTCGCCATTAATGCAATAGCCGAAAACCCGCAAGATGGTTCTTGGTGGATCGCAACAGATGAGTTCAAAATTATACATTATTGGCCCAAAACCGAACAAAAACAAATCTATGATGCTCAAAAAGCACCTTTCAATACACTGAAATTACCAGTGGGTCATGTGTTTGATTTCCGCTTTTTTGGGGAGATCGTAGTGCTAATGACTGGTAATGGCGCATGGACATTATTAGAAAAAACAAAGCGATTCGAGCCTTTTGAAGTCCCCAAAAAACCTGATTTTAAAATTCGAGATGTGCTTTTTATGGGTGATTCAGTGCGTTGGTACGTGGACAATACACATATCCTGCGCTGGGAATGGAAGACAGGAAAAACGCAAATATTTGGTTTTGAGCAAGATACTTTTCCAGATGGACAAAAACCCAATTTGTATAATATGCGCTTTGATCCAACAAGACAACGGATTTGGATGATCGCAACGGATAAAATGTTGGCCTATTTTGATTTAAATGGTCAAAAATTGACCCCTTTTTTGCTCTCGCAAGAGGATCTTACAGAGCGCATTGGGGGATTTAGGGGTCTTACCCTCGATCAATCTGGAAAACTATGGATTCCATTTAAAGGCCAGGGATTGTACAGTTATAATCCACTAAAGCAATCGGCTACCTTGCGCCGAGAAGCCGATGGACTGGCTTACGAAAACATGTTATCGGTGAGTGTGGATACTCAAGAAAGGGTGTGGTGTGGTTCGTACAATAAAATTTCAGTATTTGAACCAAATGAAAATTGGTTTTATAATTTCAATATGCCAGCCCATTACCGCAGTGCAGGGTATGTTAATCACTCCACCCCACTCGCCAATGGCCATATACTGATCAGTTTTGACAGCGACTTGGTAGAGTTTTTTCCCGAAAAAATAGGGACGCAATCTGTCCCAACTACGCCGTTGCTCAGTTTATTACAAATTGGTAACGATCAACAACTGCTCACCAACGAAAACTTAGTCACCTTAGCACCAGATGAAAATACCATTGGTTTCCAATTTGGGACACTGGCCGATCCGGTCTTTTCGCCCAGCGATCTGTTTTATCGCCTCGACGGGGTAAATACCCAGTGGGTGGCCGCTAATAATACGCCCGAAGTGGTCTATACCAATTTAATACCCGGTACATACCAATTTCGCCTCATTGCCAAATCCAAAAACGGCCAATACAGCAGCCCAGAACGTGCTATCAAATTGGTCATTAGCAGAAAAATTTATCAACAATGGTGGTTCCGAATTGGTGTACTATTGTTAATGGGTTTGATCGGCTATCTTTTTTACCGCAGACTGAAATATGAAAAAATGAAACTTACCAAACTCGAACGTCGTGCGGAATCGCTGGAAAAAGAAAAGGCCCTTGTCTTGTACGAGAACCTTAAACAGCACCTCAATCCGCATTTTTTGTTCAATTCGCTCACCTCGCTGAGCAGTTTGATCCGCATCAATCCGCTGATGGCTAGCGACTTTTTGGACAAAATGAGCCGCGTTTATCGTTATATTTTACGCAGTCGAGAGCAAGAAACTGTACCGCTTGGGCAGGAACTCAATTTCGTTAAACTTTATGTTGCGCTTCAAAAAACCCGTTTTGAAGACGGATTAATCGTTGATATCAATATATCAGAGGATTACTATGACCGCAAAATTGCGCCTGTTACCCTTCAAAATTTGGTCGAAAACGCTATAAAACATAATAGTACCGATATTGACGATCCGCTTATTATTGAACTTTCCATCGAAGAGGAATACCTCATGGTGCGCAATAATTTACGCAAACGCGCATTTGTGGAAACCAGTAATAAACAAGGACTCCAAAATATGAAGGCATTATACAGTTACTTAAGCGAACGGCCATTGGTCATCATCGAAGATGAAGATTTTTTCATCGTTAAAGTACCATTGCTCACCACTCTTAGCATACTACCATAAATATGAAAGTACTCATTATTGAAGACGAAAGCCTAATTGCACGCGAGTTACAATTCAAAATTGGGCAAATTGCGCCAGATCTAAAAGTTCTAGGTGTTCTACCCAGCGTAAAAACGGCCAATAAGTGGTTTTTAGAAAATGCAGAACCTGATCTTATTTTTGCTGATATTCAACTCAGCGACGGGGTTAGTTTTGAGGTATTTGAACGCTATGAACTACAATGCCCTATTGTGTTCACCACTGCTTACGACGAATACGCTATCCGTGCATTTAAAGTAAATGGCGTGGATTATCTGCTCAAACCCGTGGATAATGATGAACTTACCCGAGCCATTAGTAAATGCCGGACGATTGTAGAAAGCAAGGCGCAGTATCCCAAAGATATGCAGCAATTGCTCAAAATGATCGCCGCTCCGCAGGCTGCCCAAACGGAATTCAAAGAGAAATTTGTGGTCAGTTACCGACACCAATGGTTGCCTATATTTACCAAAGATATTGCCTGTTTTAGTCGGGATGGGGTCAATTACCTACACACTTTTACCGGAGAACGCTATGTACTCGATTTCACAACCCTCGATGAAGTAGAAGAACTACTCGATCCACGCCTATTTTTTCGCGCCAATCGGCAATATATCATCCATGCGGATGCCATTCAGAGCGTAAAACCAATGGAAAATCAAAAACTGGTGCTGACCATGAAAGCACCTGCAAAATTAGAAATAGATATTAGCCGCGAAAAAGCACCGGGATTTAAGCGGTGGTTTGAAAAATAAAAAAAGTGCTACAAAAATCTAAGTCATTGATTTATAGGCAGTTGCATCAATACTACTATAGATTAGAGCGTTAATAAGTAACACCTTAGTGCTTGGTATTTGAAAATTTGTTTGTTTCACTCTAGATTTCATCTGTAGTTTGCCTTGCAAACAACAAAGATATTACAAATTAACGCTCTAATCTATCTTGGTTTTCCTTTCAGCCTAGTTGACAATCAATTTTCGCACCAACACCTGCTGATCCATATTAATGACCACTTGGTACATACCTTTGGGTAGCCCCGAAAGTTCAAGCACGCCACTCGTCTTTTGGCTCGACATTACTTTGCCCATGTTGTCTAAAATAGTGATAGATACCTCTGCTTCCGCATTAATGCCCGAAATAGTAGCCCTATCAGTAGCCGGATTGGGAAAAACGGTAATAGTACCCTCCCGTGGCTCAAACCTAACCGATGCCATAGGTGAATAATCGGTACTACCATCCCGATCAATGATATGCAACCTGTAATAGACCTCTTGCCGTTGGTGTATCGGTATCTTGCTCAAGTTATCCAAGTAAGTATAGGTCGCGGCCTCGCCTTTTCCATCTAAAGTACCAATATATTGCCATTCCAAATTATTGATCCTGCGTTCTATATCAAAATGGCTAAAATTGACCTCCACTGCTGTGCTCCATTGCAATGTTGCACTTTGTTCATCGGTTTTATCTGCTTTGAATTGCACCAATTCTACAGGTAACGCCGTTTGCGTAATGGCAATTGAATAATTGAAACAAGCCGTAACTAGATCATTTGAAGCAATAACAATATAATACGTATTACCGCTTACCACTGCCACATTATTTAAAGCATAATTGGTCGATCCGGTGTTTGTTGCAGTAGCGATACAGGTAGTTGTACCCACATTTGGACAACCATTTAAGAAAAATATACCTGTGAACGATGCGCTGAGGTTGCTTAATGCAACATTAACTGTACCCGTTGCTGTAGGCGTATATTTATACACAAAATCATTACCATTCATATAAGCCGAGGTACAAGCCATGGTGCTGTTGTAATCGTCACCAAACAAACAGGTCGTTTGGCTGGTTGCATTAAATGGCAAAGCGGAAACTGGTACTGCATTTTCACATACATTACCGATCGGCAGATCAATCGTAAGGGTATAATTGAACCAGTCATGAAAAACCGAATTGGAAGCCACCACGATATAATAGGTTTGACCAGATAAAAACGATACCGTTTCGATATACAATGGTGCATTGATACTAGATGCAATTGTTTTACTGGCAATACAGGTAGTTCCAGGATCGTCGGGGCAGCCATTCATAAGAAAAACGGCATGGCCGTAAATGGTTGATCCTGGTGGCAGTCCAGTATTTTCTAATTTGATTCGGGCGATTTGACTCACTGTTGGCGTGTATTTGAATACCACATCATTGCCGCTCATATGGCTGGAAGTGCAAGCGTCGCCGCTATCGTAATCATTGCCCAAAAACCGAGTAGATGCCCCAAAAGTATTGGGCAATGAAGGAATAACATACGCATTTTGACAAATATTCCCCGTAGGCAAATCAATCGTCAGCGCATAACTAAACCACTGGTGGTAAGACTGAAGAGAGGCAACTACGATATAATAGGTTTGTCCGGCGGTCAAGACTGCAGTTTCGATATAAATGGCGCTATTGGTAGTACTTACCCAAGTTTGGGATGCGATACAGTTGGTACCGGGTGCGTCTGGGCAGCCATCTATAAGGAATACTGCGTGGCCATAAATATTGGATCCAGCCGGAATATTAGTGTTTTGAAGTCGAATACGCGCCACTTGATTGGTACTCGGTGTATAGGTAAATACAACATCATTGCCGGTCATGTGATTGGAAGTACAAGCATCGGAAGCATCGTAATCATCGCCCAACAATTGTGTGCTCCCACCAAAAGCGTAAGGCAAGGAATTGATCACATGGGCGTTGGCACAAATATTACCAACTGGCAGGTCAATAGTAAGCGTAAAATCGAACCATTGGTGGTAGGCTGGATTGGACGAAACCACAATAAAATAGGTCTGTCCAGCCTGAAATGGCAGGGTTTCTATATAAATGGAGCCATTGGTCGTACTTCCCCAAACGCCAGAATACAGGCAGTTGGTACCTGGTGCATCGGGGCAGCCATCTAATACAAATACAGCATGGCCATAGAAGGTAGATCCCGATGGTAAACCTGTATTTTGAAGGCGTATCCTGCCCACTTGTGTACTAGTTGCTACGTATTTGAACACAAAATCATTGCCATTCATGTGGTTAGAATTGCAGGCATGAGCAGCCGTGTAGGTATTGTTGTAACCGTTTGTGGTGCCCGAAAACACATAAGGTAGGGTGGTAATATTTTTGGGATCGGTACACGAAACACCACACACACCTTCGTCAATGAGGTTGTCGCAGTCATTGTCTTGGTTGTCACAGAGTTCGGGTGCACCCGTATAAACGGTGGCATCGCCATCATCACAATCATCGTTGATATTGACCAATTCTGAGGCAACATAATGATTGGCCGGACGAAGGCATTGCACCATAAAATCACCGTCCGAATGGTCATCACCGTCAGCATCTAAGTACCAAATTTGACCCGGAAACTCCAAAGGGTCGTTGTCATCGCAGTCGTTGTTGGTACCCAATAGTTCTACTGCCGCAAAATAAGCACCCGCAGGTCGCAGGCATTGTGTCAGATTCGTTCCGTTGGAATAATCATCGCCGTCCAAGTCCCTATACCATATTTGGCCGGGTTTTTCCAGCGGATCGTTGTCGTCACAGTCATTGTTCGTTCCAAGTAGTTCGACTGCTGCAAAATAAGCACCCGCAGGCCGCAGACATTGCGTCAGACTCGTACCATTGGAATAATCATCACCGTCCAAGTCGCGGTACCAGATTTGACCCGGTTTTTCGAGTGGATCGTTGTCGTCGCAGTCGTTGTTCGTCCCTAGCAGTTCTATTGCAGCAAAATACGCACCAGCAGGCCGCAAGCATTGTGTTAGACTGGTGCCATCGGAATAGTCGTCGCCATCCAAGTCTCTGTACCAGGTTTGGCCAGGTTTTTCCAGCGGATCTGTGTCGTTGCAATCGCCATCATTGGTCACATATCCGGGTGGAGCGACACAGGTTTCCACACCGCTGCTGCTACCAAATCCGTCGCCGTCGCTATCTAAAAAAAACTCTTGAGTAAATAAGATGCCGCCGCTGAAGTATTTTACAAAAGTGAAGGTACAATTTGGGCTGTTATTGGTTACTTTCACATATAATTCAGAAAGACCACCGGCAGCACTGTTGGGTGTAAACGTATTTGTAGTCGCATTATATGTACCCGCGCTTACAGTGGCTGCGGCAGTGGTATAAAAACCATTGACGGTCAATCCTGCGAGGCTTGTTACTGTAAGCGCATTGGGTAAAGCTTCACCGACGCAAGCGATTCCCGTTGTTTGTTTGACGATGAGTTTGTTGTTTTGAACATTGGTATTCGAGGTGGGCAGTTTACCATATTGATCTCCAATCACACCATTATTAATGATCAGTCCGGTAATAGAAATGGTGGCATTGTGGTTGATTTCCAACCAGCCGTTGTTGATCAGGGTACTGCCTGTACTCAAGCCGATTTTATTGTCGCCTACGATGATCGTGCCGCAGGTATGGTTGGTCATAGTAATAGAGACCTGAAATCCACTCTGCACATAAGTCCCTTGGATATCTATCAACCCATAGTTATTTTGTGTACCATTATAACCTACCCGACTGGCCCGCACAAAGCCCTTTTGGTTCCCATTTATTACCCTAAATATTCCCGTAGAAGCATTGGTAAAATCATCAAAGATAGTCGCGGAATTGTAACCGGAATTATTGGATGAATTGGCATTTTCGATGGTAATCGTGCCGCTATTGGACAACATCGCAAAATCGTTCGATCCACCATGGTTGAGCCAGCCCTCTCGGGTTGCTCCATTTACGAGTACTGTAGCACCTAATTCATTCATAAATAAGTCAATATTCTCGATACCCTTAATTGCATCAACAATGTTGATTGTTCCACCCGTCCGGTTGGTAAATACGGCAGCATTTTCAATAGAAGCATCAAGACCTGAAATATTTGAACCCGTTTCTTCGACGGTGATCGTACCATAATTATCAAAAATACTATTCAACGAAGAGTATGGAAAATCATCAGTAGTGTGCAATCCAGATGGACTGGTTTCGATCTGAATATTGGCATTGGCCTCATTGATAAAGGTTGCCAGTAAATGAGTATTGGCTGAAATGGCATTGACTAATGCTAAATTATCGAGCAAACTTGTCATCGTCAATGATGCTCCGCTGTGGTTGGTAAAATCTTTATAATTGCGTAGCCCTCCATTGGAATTTTCGATCCGAATAACCCCATAATTATGTATGGTACCACTGTTTTCTAAGGCATAAATTTGGACTATATCATTCAATAAATTGAGTGTACCATACACATTTAAAATACAACTGCTCTGCACCTTGGTTTCTTCAAATGTGCCAGTACCATTTATGGTCAAAGTGCCACCATTTACTCGAACACCTTTTCCCAAAGCAGTAAATCCGACTGGAATCGTCACATTACCTCCAAAAATATTTACATAGTCTGCTGCAGTTGGAAGGGTTGCGGGTGTCCAGTTGGTCGCTACATTCCAGTCACCTGTACCGCCAAACCAAATGTGTGTCGCATGCAAAAAGGTGGTATGTAGTAAAAATACAAAAGGCAAAATAAGATACTTCATAAAGTTAAATCGTTTTTTGTAATCGATAATAATTCCCCCTGTTATGGAGATAAATTGTGTAAGGAATGCGTACTGCAAAGTTACCTATGTCTATATCTGGCGCGCATCATGGAAATCATAGATTCAGAAAAAATACCGGAATTCATAGAGGGCGAAAAACTAGAAACAAATGGAATTCTCCGAACTCCATATATTTATACTAACTTTGCCTCAAATTATGGTGGCATCCAATTTAGGTTATTTAAAGGTCTTTTTTGTTCAAATTAACCAACTGTTGCGCAGTTGTTTACTCCTATTTGTGGTGCTTTTTAGGGTCATACAGCCAATCTCCTCACAGGATATATCAAAGGTGCAGGAACAAATTCAAGGTATTGCATCACCAGAATTACAGCAAAAAAAGTGTTACGAGCAAGCCGTTTTTTTACGCCAAACTGACCCGCAATTGGCTATGCTATTTGCTAGAAAAGCCATAGAATTAGCCATTTTTAATAAAAACAAAACGCAAGAAGCACAGTCATGTTGGATCGGTGGAGAACTGGCCGAACAATTGTCAAAACTAACGGAAGCCGTACGTCTTTTCACCCAATCTAGGGCTGCAGCCAACCTTTCCAATCTACCCGAGATACAGTTAAAAGCCGTCACCAAACTTGAATCAATGGCTGTGGTTCAAGGTAATTATAAAGCGGCTTATGAATGGAGTTTGGAAAAAAATATACTGCTGCGCAACCGCGATAATACAGCCGTACAAGCTCAAAACGTAGAAACAGCAACCGAAAAAAAGGCTTTGTTAGAAAAAATACGCCAGCATGACCAATATTTATGGATGGCATTGGCTGTTTTTGGTTTATTTGCATTGCTGTTGTATCAATCTCGCCAACGCAATGGCAAACGAATCCGAGGCGAAATGGCCGAAAAAAACGCCTTAATTGAAGAAAAACGCCGCCGAAGTGAGCATCTTTTGCTCAATATACTGCCACGTGCGGTAGCCGCCGAACTGAGTGTACGCAATAAAGTGGCCGCCCGCCGCTACGAAAAAGCGACCGTGATGTTTATTGATTTTGTTAGTTTTACACAAATAGCAGAACAACTGAGTCCCGAAGACTTGGTGGCTACGTTGGATATTTGCTTTTCTTCTTTTGATGAGATCATTGGTCGCAATAAAATTGAAAAAATAAAAACCGTAGGCGATGCCTATATCTGTGCAAGTGGCCTTTCGGATCGAAATGAACACCCAGCAGATATGATTAAGGCCGCATTACAAATTCAAGTTTTTTTGCAAAAACTGCAAGAAAAACACCGTTTAGAAGGCAAACCTTCCTTCGAAGCACGTATTGGCATTCACTTTGGTGCTGTGGTGGCCGGCGTAGTCGGTACCAAAAAATTTGCTTATGATATTTGGGGAGATACCGTAAATCTGGCTGCTCGCATGGAACAATCCTGCGAACCAGGACACGTAAATGTAAGTGGAATGGCCCGCTCATTGGTCATAGATGAGTTTGATTGGACGTTCAGAGGTAAAGTTGCCGCAAAAAACAAAGGTGAATTGGACATGTTCTATGTCCATCTAAAATAACCTTATATCCGTAATATTTCTATCCGTAATCCGTAATTCTAATGCCCACTTTTCAGGAAATATACCACGAACACCAAAAAATGGTGTACAACCTTGCGCTCAATTACTTGCAAAACACGCAAGATGCAGAGGAGGTAACACAAGATGTATTTGTGAAAATTCATGCCAAATTACCCAGTTTTGAAGGAAAATCAAGCATAAAAACGTGGATTTATCGTATTGCGATCAATCATTGTCTTGATTGTTTAAAAGCCCAAAAGCGGCAAAAAAGGTTTGCTATTTTTAAAAATATTTTTAATACCGAAAATCAAATCTATTATGATCCACCCGATTTCAACCACCCAGGCGTACAACTCGAAGACCGCGAAGCGTTAGAAAATTTATTCAAAAAAATCAACGAATTGCCTGAAAATCAAAAAACAGCCGTC
Source organism: Chitinophagales bacterium (assembly GCA_043764095.1). Lineage (GTDB taxonomy): Bacteria > Bacteroidota > Bacteroidia > Chitinophagales > Saprospiraceae > M3007. Next base: position 30,029 of record JAYUKX010000068.1, on the reverse strand, counting down.
ATTCTAAAATACCTCGATGATCTGCCTCAACGCGAAATAGCCGCCATTATGGATATTTCAGAAAAAGCGGTTGAATCCCTTTTACAACGCGCCAAACAACAATTGAAAAAAGTAAAAACTTAGCCGCTCCCATTTCGGTCAAAAAAAACAACCCCGTTTAGAAGGATTTATTTTGAAACATCGTCAAAGTAAAAGTATTACACCATGAAGAAAGAAAATGACATCGAATTACTAAAAAAAGTGGGCAAACTCGATGCCCCGCCTTTTTTATATACCCGGATTGTTGCAAAAATAGAAACAACAACCGCTGACCAACTACCACTCTCTTGGAAATGGATTGGTGGATTGGCATTCAGCCTATTGTTCTTGAGCAATATTTATTTCACCAAATTGGGGATCAATACGCGTACACTACCACAAGAATCGCTCATAAGCACCCTTCACATTCATCAATCTAACCAATTCTACGATGAATAAAACTCGATTTCTAATCGGCGCGGTAATCGCGTTATTATTGCTCAATATCGGCGTTATTGCTTTTTTTTTGAGCCAAAGAAGACCTCGCCCAATGGAAGGGCCTCGTCAAATAATGATTGAAAAATTGCATTTCGATCCCGCACAAATAGCGGCCTATGATCAATTAATTGTACAACACCGTAACAAAATTCGCGAAAAAGAAACCGAAATTACACATGCAAAATCTCAATTGTACCTACTCTTGCAAGGAGAAGATCGGTCACAAATGGATTCGTTGATCCATAATATTGGGCAATTGCAAGAAGCCGTGGAACATATTCATTTTGAGCATTTTAGTGGGATGAAATCTATCTGTAACGGTAACCAAATTAACGATTTTAATAATTTAGCAGGCGATTTATCTATGTATTTTTCCCCAAAGAAAAAAAAGTAAAACCATGCAAAAAACGATAGTTGGCTTAGTCATTTATTGTTGGTCACTTTGGATAACACAAGCCCTTGCACAACCTATGCTGCTGCACTTCCAACCCGTTTTTATGCAGCAACCGATTGCCTTAAATAAGACCGTTCACAATGCACAAGGCGACTCTTTGTCGGTAACCATGCTGCGGTTTTATGTAGGGCATTTTAAGTTTTTAAACAAGGGTCGCACCGTATTGGAGGACAATACCTATCATTTATTGGATTTGGAAGAAGAAAATACGCTCAAAATCCCTTTCCAATTGCCCCAAAATACGTTTTATGATACCCTCCAATTCGATCTTGGCGTGGATAGCCTGACCAATGTATCAGGTGCCATCGGGGGCGATCTTGATCCCACTAAAGGGATGTATTGGGCTTGGCAAAGCGGTTATGTCAATTTTAAAATAGAGGGTATCTATGAAAAATGTCCCACGCGCGATCGAACGTATAGTTTCCACCTTGGAGGCTATTTGCCGCCTTTCCAATCGGTACAAACCATAAAACTAGCCGTTCCAAAAACTGGAAACCTAGATATAAACATTGCGCTAGATACCTTTTTTGCTCAAATTGATTGGCAAAAAAAATACAGCATTATGTCGCCTTCTAAAGCAGCAGTTGGCCTGATGCAGCAGTTGACTGGTCTTTTTTTTATTAAATAATAATTTACAAATACTTCGTTTATCGTAATTTTTAATAAAACATGAAAAAAACACTTTTATTCGCCTGCCTAATGGCATTTTTCATTAGTGCTACCAATGCTCAATCGTACAATAATCTTTGGATTCCGGATACGCTATCCGGTACTAATTTTAACCTGACGATTAAAGACACATTCGCCCAGTTAACACCTGGTAATCAAACAATTACGGGTGCTATCAACGGTAAATTTTGGGGGCCCACCATGTTCTTTAATAAAGGTGATGTTGTCCATTTAAATGTACTCAACAAACTCAACGAAGCCACCACAATCCATTGGCACGGATTTCACTTACCAGCAGTGATGGACGGTGGTCCGCACCAAATCATTCCACCCGGCACGCTTTGGCAACCGTATTGGAAAGTCACCAATAATGCCGCTACTTATTGGTACCACCCGCACCTGCACGAAATGACGATGGAACATATCACCAAAGGCATTGGTGGTCTTATTATCGTACGCGATGAGGTGGAGGGCGCTTTGGCATTGCCGCGTTCGTATGGTGTGGATGATATTCCATTGGTATTGACCGACCGCGATTTTAACACACAAAAGCAATTTGTAACCGTACCGTATGGCGATAGCATGATGGTGAATGGCACTTTGCGCCCGCAACATACCGTACCCGCACAAGTAGTTCGTTTACGCATTTTGAATGCCGCTATTGAACGCTCCTATAATATTGGATTTAGCGACAACCGTAATTTTTCGATTATCACCTCCGATGGCGGCTTGCTTAATGCGCCAGTAAGTCTCAATCGTTATGTTTTACACGCTGGAGAAAGGATCGAAATTTTGGTGGACTTTGGCGGACAATCGGGACAATCCGTTGATTTGAAAGCCTATAACGCCTCCTTGGCTAATTTTGTAGCCGGAAGTGAAAACTTTCAAAATGGCCCATTTGGTAATTACTTGGGAAAAAAGGACTTCACGATGTTGCATGTCAACGTAGGCGCAGCCACAGCAAACCCTGTTACGACTATTCCAACTACATTGACCAATAATGTATTACTCAATGCCGCCAATGCCAATATTACCCGCATCATTACGATGAGCGATAGTATGGGCGTAACCAATCCGCCAATTTTAGGGCCAAATGCGTTTATCATTAACCATAAACTCTTCGACATCGACTATAACCAATATACCGTGCCGCTGAACAATACCGAAATATGGGAAATCAGGAGTACATCGGGATTTGGGCATCCGTTTCATATCCACGATGTTGAATTTAATATCCTTTCGATTAATGGCGCGGCGCCACCAGCCGCACAAGCCGGTTGGAAAGATGTGGTGTTTGTCCCACGTCAGCAAACGGTTCGGTTTATCGCAAAATTTGAGGATTTTGCAGATGTTGAACACCCATTTATGTACCACTGCCATATTGCGCTACACGAAGATGAAGGTATGATGGGCCAATTTGTGGTAAAAGACCTGTCTTCTTCTACCTTAAATCCAATTGCAACCACCGACGATATTGTTATTTTTCCTAATCCGGTAAGCGACCGCTTGTTTGTCTCTTTTACGGATCCAAATATGGAGGCTTATTATGTAAAAGTCACGAATGCCTTAGGTAAGGTAAAATTAATGTTGCCACAACCAACGTTAACGGATGGGATTGATATGAGCCGTTTTGCACCAGGTGTTTATTGGTTGGAAGTGACCGATCAAAAAACCAAAAAGACGATTTCTAAAAAATTTGTAAAACAATAAACCCCCATGCGTCCAATTAAAACAACAGTAGCGCGCTTTTTTTATCTATTTTTGCCGTTGTTGACGTGGAGTATTTCCAATGTTAACGCACAGCAAATGGTCAGTGATTTCAACCTACTCAATGTGGATGGAAAAATGGTTTCGTTATCCAATTATCCAGAAGCAAAGGGTTTTATACTCGTTTTTGTCTGTAACCACTGTCCTTTTGCTAATTTATACCCGACGAGGTTCAACGAATTAACTAAAAAATACGCTGCTGTTGGCGTGCCACTCATGGCCATCAGTTCTACCGATACGATCGTTTACGAAGAGGATACTTATCCAAAAATGGTAGAAAAATCGAAACGGGAGCAGTTTAATTTCCCGTATCTTTTCGATGGCACACAAGCGGTTGCGAAAAATTTTTTAGCCGAAAAAACACCCCACGCGTATGTGATTTGGAAAGAAAACAACCAATGGGTAGTCAAATACAGCGGCGCAATTGATGATAACGGACAAAATCCAAATCTAGTTGAAAATCAATACATTGCAAAAGCAGTTGATGCACTTTTGCAATGCCACGAAGTGGAAGTTCCAGCAACAAAATCGATAGGATGTCGAATCATATTTAGAGAGTAAAACATGAAAAATATTTATTTAATTATATTACTATGCGCCTTAGGTAATAGTGTATTCGCACAGCGCAATGTCATACTTTTAATCGCCGACGATCTAGGTACCGATTACCTTGGTTTTTATGAAGACCATCAGGATACGGCCGCAGTACCTAATATTCGCGCTTTACTGGCGCGTGGTGTCCGTTTTAGCAACGCGTGGTCGAATCCCGTTTGTTCGGCTACCCGATCGGGTATTTTGACCGGAAGATACAGTTTTCGGACGGGTGTGGGTGGTGTTGTTGGCGGAATGGGGGGTAGCGGTGCCTTAAACATCAATGAAATTACGATCCCGAGCATGTTGCAAACGTATAAGCCCAATAGTATCGGTAAGGCCAATATTGGTAAATGGCACTTACAGAATGCTATGCCCGTTTCCAATTTGAACAACCCCAATACAATGGGTTACGATCTTTTTGCGGGCAATTTTATTGGTCAAATTACGAGTTATACCAATTGGACAAAAGTGACCAATGGCGTTTCTTCCACGGTCACTACTTACGCCACAACAGAAACAGTCAACGATGCCATTAATTGGGTAGATAGCCAAAATGCAAAACCCTTTTTCCTTTGGATGGGTTTTAATGCGCCCCATTCGCCCTACCATTTACCACCTGCTGGATTGCATTCTTATACCAATTTGAGCGGTACGCAACAAGATATTATGATGAACCCAAAATCGTATTTTAAGGCTTCGCTCGAGGCTTTAGACCACGAAATTGGGCGACTTTTTGCGCATTTGGAAGCAACTGGACGCTTGGACAGTACCGATATTATTTTTATTGGCGACAATGGAAATACCATTCAAACGGCTCAAATTGCCAATACCAACCGTGCAAAAGGTACCATTTACCAATATGGCATACACGTCCCTTTTGTTATTTCGGGGCCATCTGTGACAGATCCGGGGCGTATCAGCAATGCCTTGGTAAATACGGCTGATTTATTTGCCACGATCTTGGAAATGTTTGGATACCAAAATTGGGCCACTCAAATTCCAGCCGCTAAACCCGTGGACAGCAAAAGCATCATGCCTATCCTAAAAAATGTGGCGGCTACGACCCGCGACTGGATTTTTACCGAAAATTTTAAAACTACGCCTGATAATAATGATGGAAAAACCATGCGCAATACGGATTATAAACTCTTGCGTTTTGATAATGGTACAGAGGAATTTTATCATTTGGCTGCTGATCCCGGGGAAACCACGAACCTATTACTGGGTACATTAAATTCGGTTCAACAGCAAAATTACGAGTACTTGTGTAAGCAAATGACCACATTGGTTGGGGCTGGTAGTTTTTGTAATGCTTCTGTTGGCACCAACGACGGTGTATTGGATGATCGTGAAGTGATCGCTTTTCCAAACCCATTTACCACGCATATTTTTTTAACATCCAAGTCCAATCATACTTTTGCCGAATTGTATAATGCTTATGGCAAACTCGTATTTGCAGGGTTAAATATTGAATCAAAAGATTTTTCAAATTTGCCGTCAGGTGTTTATTTTTTGAAAGTACCAGCGGTGGAAGGCAAGGTGCTCAAATTAGTCAAATAATTAGGACTTGAAAAAGGGAATTATCTGCGTTATTGTGTCTTTTACAGTGCTATTGCTGGCAACTAGGCCCGTAAATAACCCTGATCCGGTCGTTTTGAAATATCCATCAAATTGGCCAAAACCAGCGTATGACTTTTCAAAAAATCCATTGACAAAAGGGGGAATTGAATTGGGTCGAAAACTTTTTTACGACCCAATTCTTTCTCGCGATAGCACCGTGTCGTGTAGTAATTGCCATTTGTCATTCACCGCTTTTACACATGTGGATCATGCGGTGAGTCACGGCATCCGAGACCGTATTGGCACGCGTAATTCTTTGGCATTGAGCAACTTAGCATGGTCGCGTTATTTTATGTGGGACTGTGCGGTCAACCATTTGGATATGCAGGCACTTGCTCCAATTGCACACCCCGCCGAAATGGACGAAAACATCGCGCATGTTGTCCAAAAACTGCGTACTACCCCACCCTACCAGAAGCTATTTTTGAGGGCATTTGGCGATAATTTAGTCAGCGGCGAGCGTGTACTTAAAGCCATTGCGCAGTTTGAACTCACTTTGGTCAGCGCCAATTCTAAATACGACCGTGTGCAATCTGGTGCGGAACAGTTCACCGAACAAGAACAAAATGGTTATCGTTTATTCCAAAAAAACTGCGCTTCCTGCCATGCTGAGCCGTTTTTCACCAACCAAGGTTTTGAAAAAAATGGTTTACCTGTGGATACTTTTTTTAATGATTTTGGCAGAATGATGGTGACCCAAAACCCATTGGATTCGTTGAAATTCAAAGTACCAACGCTGCGCAATATCGAGTTTTCGTACCCGTATATGCACGATGGGCGTTTCAAAAAAGTACGCGAAGTGGTGCAATATTATGCACAATCGCCAGCATTTGAAGGCAAAATTGCCCTTACGCCCAATGAGCGCGTGGACTTGGTTGCTTTTTTATTGACCTTGACAGACAAGGATTTTTTGTTTAATAAGGATTTTGGATATCCTGTTCATTAGGCCAAACTACGATCCTACCGTTCATCCCCGAACATTATTTTGTCCGAAAACGAACATTCATTTAATTCCAACCAATTGATAATCAAACACTTGTGTTGTGGCACGGCGATTGTCTTTATGGAATAGGTTCATTTTTATAGGAACTTACTTCATCTGCTAGTTAAAAGATAAAAATATGCTATCCAATTATTTCAAAATCGCTTGGCGCAACCTCATTCGGAATAAAGTAAGCAGCCTGATCAATATGGTGGGACTTACCTTGGGTATCAGCGTATGTTTATCGATCTACCTCATTACGAGCCACGAACTGAGTTATGAAAAATTTCATGCACAGGGTGACCGTATTTACCGTTTGGTCGGTACGATGAAATTTAATGCCAATGCCGAAGAAGAACCGATTGGTTTTGTGCCGTATGCCATGCCCCAAGTCGTTCGGGCCGAAATTACTGGTTTGGCCACTGTGGCCGCTTTTCATAATTTTGAATGCAGTGTTATTGTACCCCATTCAGATAAACCTGCAAAGGTTTTTGAGCGGCGCAATATGGAAAACGCCCCTGCGGAAATCATCCTTGCGGAACCCCAATATTTTGATATTTTTAAGTACGAATGGCTGGCGGGAAACCCAAAAACGGCCTTAAATGAACCTTATAAAGTCGTTTTGTCCAAGCAAAAAGCGCTTAAGTATTTTGGCGATATGGCACCCGATGAAATGATTGGTAAAGAATTGATTTACATGGATTCATTGCGGATAAGCGTATCGGGTATTGTACAGGACTGGACTGCGCCAACCGATTTTACGTTTACCGATTTTTTGTCTTTTAGCACCATTAGCAATAGCCTAGTCAAGAACTTTATCAACCTCAACGAATGGAACGATGTTTGGTCGGCATCACAAGCCTTTGTGCAATTGGAACCGAATACCCTACCTGCACAAATTGAAGCCCAATTCCCTGCTTTTGCTAAAGCGCATTTTACAGGCGAATTCAAGATGAAGCCCGCCTTACAGCCTTTGTACGACCTGCATTTTAATGCAGATTATGGTGATAATTATGCCCAAAAAGCGCATTTGCCTACATTATACGGCCTAATGGCTATTGCCTGTTTTATCCTAATTTTGGCGGCGATCAATTTTATCAATTTGGCCACTGCCCAATCGCTACAACGGGCCAAAGAAGTGGGTATCCGAAAGGTATTGGGCAGCAGCCGACAAAGTCTTATTAACCAATTTATGAGCGAAACTTTTTTGCTTACGATGGTCGCTATTGGTTTGTCGTTGTTGATTGTTCCGCAAGCATTGGCGTTTTTTCAATCGTTTGTGCCCAAAGGTGTGGGTTTGGAATATGGTGGCACTACCCTACTTTTTATCGTTTTAATTGGAGTGGCCACCGCACTATTATCGGGATTGTACCCCTCTTTTGTGTTGTCCAATTACCTGCCCGCCGTCACTTTAAAAGGGCAAACAGTACCCGCAAAAGGCAGCATTGGATTGCGTAAATCATTGATTGTCTTTCAGTTTACGGTTTCCTTGTTTTTTATTTTGGGTACTATTTTGGTGGGCCGACAAATCAATTTTATGCGCAATAAAGACTTGGGTTTCCGATACGATGCTGTTATTACACTGCAAGCACCGCGAGGGCCGGAGAACAAATTTTCGGTATTATACCCGCAAATCCACCAATTAACTGGCGTAGAAAAAGCAGCCTTGCAATTGTTTGAGCCCATGGGCGAAAATTTTGGTCTCGACCACCTTACCTATAATGGCACAACGCCTATTGCTCTGGATGCTGCGTACAAAATGGGAGACGAAAATTTTATCCCTTTTTATGAAATGAAGATATTGGCAGGACGGAATTTGCTCAAAAGTGACACCCCAAAAGAATTGGTCGTGTCAGAAAGTTTGGTCAAGGCCATTGGTTTTCAGCACCCCGAAGATGCTGTTGGAAAGCAAATACAATGGCAGGATAAAATGTACCCGATTGTAGGTGTTGTAGCCGATTTTCACCAACAAAGTATGCACGAAAAAATACCGCCTACCTTTATTTCAACGACCAATCACGCCGGTAATATGGCGATAAAACTAAAAGACCTCAACCCAAAAGCAGTACAGACCACATTAACACAAATAGGTCAATTATGGGCGAATATTTATCCTGAAAACAAGTTTGAATATACTTATTTGGACGAAAGCATCGCAAAATTTTACGAAAAGGAGCAAAAAACAGCGCGATTGGTCAATTTGACCACTCTGCTCGCTATCCTTATCTCCTGCTTGGGCCTATATGGATTATCAACGTTTATAGCTGCACAGCGCAATAAAGAAATCGGTATTCGCAAAGTAATGGGTGCATCGGTGTTATCGTTGGTGGGGCTATTGAGCAAAGATTTTTTGAAATTGGTGCTGATCGCCTTGGTTATTGCCGCGCCAATTGCTTATGCTTTAATGCAAAAGTGGCTAGCAGATTTTGCCTATCGCATTGATATTCAATGGTGGATGTTTGTCCTTGCGGGTGCCGTAGCGATGGTTATTGCGTTCGTTACTGTAGCGGGCCAAGCCTTACGAACAGCAACAATCAATCCTGTAGAATCATTACGCAACTAATAAAAAAATAAACACTATGTGGAAAAATAATATAAAAATCGCATTAAGAAACCTAATCAAAAACAAGGTTTATTCTTTGATCAATATTGGAGGACTAGCCATTGGCCTAGCGGCTTTTTTGGCGATTAGCCTATATATTGGAGGGGAATTGAGTTATGATCGCTTCCATCAGCATTTTAATAATATCTACAGGCTGACTGAAATCCAAAAACAAGCCGATGGTTATCATCCGGTTGCCGTTACACCTGGACCATTAGCCCCTTCTTTGGTATCGGAGTATGCCGAAATTGAATCTGCAGGGCGTATTGGCCAATGGAGTGCTTTAATGCAAATTGATACTTCGACCATTGAATCTAAATCGACACTTATTGTAGAGCATTCGTTTTTTAAAATGTTTGATTTTAAATTGCTCTATGGCGATACAGCAACGGTATTCAACCATCCCGATGAAATTATTTTATCGGAGTCCATTGCAAAGCGTTTTTTTGGAGAAAATTGGCGCAATGCTTCTATTTTAGGTAAAATATTGATGCTCAATAGCGAAGCACCTCATACAATTGTGGGCGTGGTTCAAAACCCACCGACCAATTCTAACTTGCAATTTGAGGTACTTTTACCATTTAAAGACTTAGAAAAATACGATGAATGGAGTAATAAGTGGAACAGCAATAGTTATCATACCTATTTACAACTTCGGTCTGACACCGATGTAGCGGCTTTTGAGCATAAAATAACCAACCATATCGCAAAATACGACGCTAACAATGAGGCGACCTTGCATTTACAGCCGTTGAGTGCCGTTTATCTGTATTCAAAATTTGATTTTGGTAGCGATTGGGGCAAGCGGGGTGACATTTTTTCAATACGTGTTTTTTTCACGTTGGGGATCGTATTGCTCCTGATTGCTATTTTTAATTTTATCAATTTAGCCACTGCGCGCGCTATAAAGCGCGCACGCGAGGTAGGCATCCGCAAAAGTGTTGGTGCGCAACGTTATAGTCTTATCGGTCAATTTTTGGGCGAATCTTTATTGATGACAACACTCGCTGTGCTGTTGGCATTATTGCTTACTCAACCCGCATTGAGTTTATTTAACAACTTGATAGACAAGGATATAACTATTCCAATTGACCAGCCTTTATTTTGGGTAATATTGGCAGCGGGTACATTATTGCTCGGATTATTAACGGGTGGATACCCAGCATTTTTCCTGTCTGCATATCGGCCATCACAGGTACTAAAAGGCATTGTAGATGCTCGATCTGGCTTGGGTTTTCGTAAAACCTTAGTTGTAGGACAATTCATTCTTTCCCTTACTTTAGGTATTGGAGCGGTGATTATTTATCAGCAATTGAATTTTGTACAAAATAAAAAACTTGGTTTTGACCAATCTCAATTGCTTTTTGTGCGGCTAAAAGGAGAAACGCGTGATAAGTCGGCCATTTTGAAAGATGAACTATCCAAAATACCCACTATTACCTCCGTGACAGCCACAACGGGCAATTTGGTGGACGTATCCAATTCCTCAACAATGGAATGGGAAGGACAAACCCCCAATGATGAATTTTTGATTACTCAAATGAATATTGATGCAAATTTTATGACCACAACGGGCATGAGTCTTGCTTCAGGTCGGAATTTTTCGGCAGAAATTGTAGGCGACACCACAGATAAATTTGGTCGATATATGCTCAATGAAACCGCTGCAAAACGCATGGGCTATACCACTGAATCGGTATTGGGAAAAAAAGTGAAATTTTGGGGATTGGAGGGTGAAATCATTGGCGTGTTAAAAGATTTTCATTTTAGGCCGCTCAACAAAACGATTGAACCATTTATTTTCCGGTTTCGCCCCAAAGAATTTTATTTTGACTTATTGCTCAAATTAGCCCCCAACGATATGCCAACTACTATTGCAGCCATAGAACAAGCCTATAAAAAAGTCGATGCAGATCACCCATTTAGTTACGGTTTTGTGGATCAAAGTTTGGAAACACAATATAAAGCCGAACAGCGCACCGGACGAACTGTACTCTATTTTGCAATTTTAACCATTTTCATTTCTTGTCTTGGGCTTTTTGGTCTTGTTGCTTTCGCCGCAGAGCAACGCACCAAAGAGATTGGTGTACGCAAAGTACTTGGCGCATCCGTAGCATCAGTAGTGGGGCTATTGAGTAAAGATTTTTTAAAATTGGTGCTGATCGCCTTGGTTATTGCCTCGCCAATTGCTTATACTTTAATGCAAAAGTGGCTCGCAGATTTTGCCTATCGCATTGATATTCAATGGTGGATGTTTGTCCTTGCAGGTGTAATAGCGATGGTTATTGCGTTCGTTACTGTAGCGGGCCAAGCCTTGCGAACGGCAACAATCAATCCTGTAGAATCCTTACGCAACGAATAAAAGTTTATCTCTAAATTTTATACCATGTCACATATAGTCATACCCATTCCTCCCAGCACCGAGGAACAAAATATCGAAATTGAAGTAAGTATCAACGGCATCAAACATCAATTGCGCTATAAAGTAGCTTATTTTTATTGGTCCGATTGCGCTAACCCCACTTTTGATCGTGCAGAGTGCATCAAAAGCCTACTCCTCCAAAACTCCGACGAATGGATGCTTTACTATATCGGCGCACCCACCGATGATTATGTCCCCATTACTTTTATCAAAAAAGAAGATTGGGGCAAACAACGCAGGGTGACGATGGAGGTGGTGTAATCGGTACAACTTAAAACGGTCGGGCATTTCACCTAGGTCTGTTGATCTAGGTGATGGCGTTTTAAAAAATTGGTGTATTTTTGCCTTCATAAAAAACGCACCCGCCATGAAAGAAATACTTCGCCAAGTAATGAGCCAAACCATTCCTATTGCACAGGATGAATGGGAAGCCTTTGAACCTCATATTTTTACAAAAACAGTTAAAAAACGCGAGCAACTGATACGATTGGGGCAAATTAGTACTGAAATTGCAGTGATTATAAAAGGATCCTTTCGGCAGTACCATATTATTGAGGGAGAAGAAAAAACAACTTTTTTCTTCTTTGATAACCAATTTGTCTGTAATTACGAGAGCATACTTTTACAAACGCCCAGTAATATCGTTATCGAAGCAATGGAAGATTGTGAATTGCTGTATTTCAAAAATGAAACCTTGCAGCGGCTCTATCGACTTTACCCCAAATATGAGGTTTTTGGCCGCCTCATTGCCGAAAATGTTTATCTCTGCGCCATGGAACGCCTCAACACATTTCTGCTCAATTCACCGGAAGGACGTTACCGAAAGTTTTTAGAACACCACGACAGCCAACAAATACTGAACCGCGTACCTCAACATTATATTGCCTCCTATTTGGGCATTACACCTGTTTCACTCAGCCGGATTCGGGCACGTGTTGCGCGACAAGCCCGCGAATTGGCTTAAAAAAATACCATTTTGATTTTCTTATCTTAAGTTATCGTTTGGGCTTTGTTACCCCCCATACCTTTGCAGCATCATTTTAAACAAATAAAATTATGCAAACGATATTAGGTATTAATGGTATTACTGGCAAATTATTAGCCAACGAACTCATCCGCCGCGGCCATAAAGTACGCGGTATTAGTCGCCGCCCATTCCCCGGTGCTTGGGAACATGTAACGGCAGATGCAATGGATGCTGCGCAATTAAAAACGGCTCTTCAAGGCTCCGAAGTGGTCTATTTTTGTTTAGGATTGGAGTACAAACTCAAAATCTGGCAACGTGATTGGTTGCCGCTGGTAGAAGGTGTGATCGTGGCATGTTTGGAGATCAATGCCAAATTGGTGTTCCTAGATAATGTCTATATGTACGGCCTAGTAACGGGTATTATGACCGAAGAAACGCCGATGAATCCCAGCAGTAAAAAAGGTGACGTACGCAAAGCCATAGCCGAAAAACTCTTAGATGCGTTCAAAAACAGGGGATTAAGGGGCTGTATCGCCCGTTCTGCCGATTTCTATGGCCCCGATTGCGAAAAAAGTATGCTTACCTCCACCGTTTTTGAAAATATAGCGAAGGGCAAAACGGCGCAATTATTAGGCAACCCAGACACATTGCACGACTTTACGTATACCGAGGATATTGCTAAATCTATGGCTACACTAGGGCTTGATAACCGCTCTGATGGACAGGTTTGGCACTTGCCTACTGCTCAAAACACAATGACGGGAAAGGAAATGGTGGCCGCCATCAGCCAAGCCATGGGAAAACCCAATAAATTACAACCGTTGGGTAATACGATGGTAAGTTTTCTTGGTTTATTTATCCCATTCTTGCGCGAAGTGCGCGAAATGATGTACCAATACAACCACGATTATCGATTTAGTTCGGCCAAATATGAACGTATTTTTGGCGATGTGGTACCGATGGATTATTTGGAGGGGGTAAAACAAACCTCGGCGTTTTATGGTGGCCGGTAGAGACGTTGCACCGCAACGTCTCCAAACAACGGTAAAAAAAACGGTAAAAAAACGGCAAAAAATGCCAAACAACCGTAATACAACCGATCGATACGCGTTCCGTAACGTAGAGTCGTTGCAGTGCAACGCCTCTACACCCCACCCCAACATTACCGCAATTTCAAACAAACGGGTGTTGCCACATACGCAGGTTTTCCGACCGGTGTTGGCATACCCGTTTTTTCATCCAAACGATACACCTGCACCGTACTGGAATTTTGGTTCGCCACCAACATCCATTTTCCGTCCGGTGTAATCATAAAACTGCGCGGTATCGTACCACCAGAGGCCACATGTCCAATGGATTTCAATCGGCCTTCTGCGCTAATTTCAAAAATGGCAATACTATTATGCCCACGATTAGAGCCATACACAAATCGGCCATTCGGATGATAATGGACATCTGCACAAGAATTATTTTCCGTAAAACCTACTGGCAATGTGCTAGAGGAATCCGTACAAATTAAATTACCTGTGGCCTTATCCAATTGATACACCGCTAATGTGCTATTATTTTCGCGAATAACGGCCAGTTGATTGTCATTTTTAGGGTTAAAATCCAAATGTCTTGGGCCCGATCCTTTTGCAGCGGGCGTTTTATGTAGCAATGTCAACAGACCAGCATCTTCTATTTTATAGGTAAAAACACCATCAGCGCCTTTATCAACAGCGTATAACAGGCGATTATCAGGCGAAGGATATACTTGGTGCGCAAAAGGCTCTTTACCTGCGTGTTTGTGCATACACAAGGAATCGCTCAAACCACCGTCTGGTTTTATGCCATAACTCAGTACATTACCCGTTGCGTAATTGGCCACAAAAACAAATTTTCCAGCGCGGTCTGTCGAAACATGGCAGGGAGCGATCCCGTAACTAGGCACTTCATTGATCTTCGTAAGTTTCCCTTTTTCACTAATACTATATGCCGCTACACTACCATAAGGTAGTGTAGGTTTGCCGCCGTTTTCGCCGACGGCATACAGCACCTTTTTATCGGGCGAGAGCGTAACATAAGAAGGATTAGCAATATCTGTCACTGAATCTGTGACAGTAAGTGTACCCGTAATGGTATCCAACTGGCAGGTATAAATGCCCGTTGCTTTGCCGTCCACGTGGCCTAATTTTTCGGTATAAGTGCCCACAAAAATTTGAAGGGTGGCGGGTGCTGGAGTAGGTTTTGTGTTTTTGGTGCAACATGTTGCCAACAAAGGCAAAAGCATTAAAAAGCGCGTAAATTGTAGCATACAAGGTTATATTAATAAATTTATCATGCAAAACTACCACTTTTTTCAAACAATCTAACAAGTAAGTGCCTAATTCGGTTTTTCTCTTTTACTTTTGCCCAATGGTTGGTGCGTGCTAGATATTTTCAGGCACTTCCATATCCAAATTATGGATTGGCGAATAAAACAGCTATTAAAAGAAGCAGATATTAGGTACCGATCGTTATAAATGAGTTTTCAAGTTTTAAATACAACAATGATGAACACAAGTCGATTTACACTTTATTTTTTACTCTTTTTCTTGACTAATACGGGGCTTTCTGCCCAAAAAATGCTCATTTTGGAACAAACCAATAAGGCACAAACAAAGAAATATTTTATTGGCGATGCCATTACATTTCGGTTTGACGGCCCTGAGAAATATTGGTACACCCGGCGCATAACGGATATTTTACCAGAAGGAAATAGCCTTTTACTGGACAATTATCTCGTAAAAGTAGATGAAATCGGTTATATTAAACGGCCTCCTGGTGGTTTTTCGCGCCTAGTAGGTGGTGCAATTTTCACCTTTGGAGCCAGCCTTACTTTTGCGGCAACGATGGCTGTTTTATTTCGTGATCGGGATCAAAATTACCCTTTGGCCTATGGTATAGCGGCAGGTTCTTTGGTAACAGGTCGGATTATTTTGCGTAAACGTAAATTACCACTGGGCGATAAATACCGTTTAAAGGCGCTTGAGGTGCGTTTTAATTGATGGTGGGGGTGTTTGAAGGGGGTGATTTTGGATTAGTGGGGCTTTAAAATTCATCTAGTGGTTATGTTCAGAATTCTGTGTCAAGATTGTAAGTTAGCTTGTGAACGAAAGGTTTAGTGAAGAGTGTTTGTCTTTTTTATTTGATATTTAAATTTGAACACGCTTACTGAAATGAATATCACAACTCCAAAGATGATTGGCGTTGATATAGTCCATCAGCTGCTTTGTTTCTTCACTTTTGTTGGGTTCATTTCTTTCAGTCTTTTCACTTGTTCCAAGGCTTTCTCGTAGGTAACTGGTGATTGCTTGGATAGGTTCTCCATGGCTAACTTCGCTCTTTCCTGAAAGGATATTTTGTAACTCATATTTTATTGTTGAAATAGGCATATTTAATGTTCAAAATTGAACCACAAAGGTAATCAATTTTCAAAAAATAGTGATTTTATAATGAATAGATCGTTTTACTGAGGGGGGTATAGTCTCTTCAACTGTTCGCACCACTTTTCGCCCGAAGTCGCCAATGTGCCTTTGTCGCTGTGCTTGCTTTTGACAGATAGGTGCGCGGTATAGTGCGTATCCTCGTTTTTGTCTAAGCGCAAAAAGAGGATGCTGCCCGATTTGAAATCGTGGGCAATATTGTAGATAATATCGCCAATGTGGACATTGCCGTTGGCGTTGATTGTGCAGTGGACTATGTTTTTTGGGTGGGGAGTTTGGTTCATGCTTTTATCTTTAGATTTCGAATATTGAGATAATAGTTTTATATCTCTGCTCTCTGTTTAAGAATTATAGTATGAGGATGTTCCGCACCTAAATTTATAAGATAATTTTGATATGCTTGATGCCACAAAGTTTTTGCTTCTGAATCTCGTCCTACCTTTTTATAAACATGAGCTAAGTTATTAAAACGAATTGCAACATTTGGATGATTTCCGGTAAGGTTTCTTAAATCTGTTAGCATTGCTTTCTCTAAAAGGTTAATTGCTTCGTCATATCTTTCTAACTTCGTATAAATTGCAGCTAAATTTGATCGAGTAATAGCAACCATTGAAGCATCTTCTCCATAATTTTTTATGTTTATTGCTAATGCACTTTCTAAAAGTTCAGCAGCAAGTTCATTTTTATTTAAATTTTGATAGACAATGGCAATATTTGATTTCCGTACAGCAATACATGGATCTTCTGCTCCATAATTCCTTGAATTATTTTCTAAAGCGATATTTAATAATTCAATAGCTTCTTCATTTTTACCAGTGAGTTGATATACCCAAGCAAGATTGTTTTGACGAACAGCTAACGTCGAATGATTGTCATCATAAATCATTTTGGCAATTTCCAATGCACGTTCATTGTAGAACAATGCTTTATCATAATATCCATAATTCTCCTCTAAATAAGCTAACCTATCAAGTAATTCAGATATGCTTTCTGTATTTTCATTTCTAAAAAGATAACTTAAACGTTCAGCAAATGGTTTTTTTTTGTTTTTTGTTAAAATACTATGATTAGGATCAATAACATTATAATCAATCAACTTTGCAACCGTTTCAATGTATTTTTCAGAAAACAATACATTGACTTCCAAATGCTTTATTATAACATCCGCAACCAAAGGGTGCATCTTAAAAAACGTCTTTTGCTCCAAACTTTTAATCCTATCAACCCAACCACGTTCTACCAATACCACCAAGGCAGGCATGGGTTCTTTTAAATCAAAAACAGAAAGATGCTCCTTCAAGTCATTTCGTTCAATCATAAATGCTAAAGGTAACAAAGCCATACTCATTAATATATTTCTTGATTTTTCATCTAAACCCTTAACTTTACTGAAAATAAGCCAAATATAATCTTCAATTTTTGACCTTTTAAGATTATCTTTTACTACACTTCCATGCTTGCCCGTTGAGACTTCCTTTTCATTTATTGTTGCATGATGAATAAATTGTGTCTCAATTATTTCTTGTAATTCTTCAAACACATAGGCAGATGATTCAATAGATTTGGCGACTAATTCGATCAGTAATGTATGATAAAAAAGTTTGGATAAAAGGCTTTTAATCGCTTCATCACTCGCTTGTACTGAGGGATGTAACTTTTTGAATAATCTAAGCGCTTCTTCTTCTGGCAAAGAATCAATTGCAATTGTAGTCCATCCAGACGGATATGTACGAGATGTTATGAGAAAATGACAAGATGCTGTATCAAAAAGGTGTTCATACTTTTCTAAATCTTCGAAGTCATTTGCATTATCAAGTACGACTAATGTTTTTTCCAAAATATTCAATTGGTGAAAAACAAGTTCAAATGCGTTATCTAATTGCTTTGCCTTGATGAGGTCTTGTACTTTTTCTGTAATTTGAAGTGATTCAAGTAATGCAGAATTACTAATAAAAGTCTCTAAAATGCTTGATTGCACTGTAACCCAAGCTAAGTGCTTGTATTCTTCGCCATGTATTGCCATGTACTTAATAGCAACAGATGTTTTACCAATTCCTCCAATACCGTTTACTAATACTGTGGGTTTCTTAGCCTCTAAGTATTTTGTTATTGTTTCCAATTCTGTATCTCGCCCTAAAATATACTCCGCATTGGTCGGAATATAATTAGTAAGGCGGTGCGGTATCTTAACCTCTTGGCCTGCGAAGTAATTATTAATATAAGTAGTATCTCCTACGATCACATCCCCGCCAGCAGTAATGCTACCGAGAACGATGTTTTTTGAGTGGTGTATATTGGGCATATCTCAGAAAAAATCTACTAATTTAATACTTCGAAATGCTTTACAAACCTACATCCGAAATAAAGAAGTACAAATATATGTCTTATTCCACAAAACCAATCTATTTTCCACGAAGATACCTAATATCGAACCACAAGGCAAATGAACCTGCCCTCATTCAACAACATAAACCCCACCCTTAACCGTTTTAAATTCAACACACCCATTTGCTAACCAATCGAATTTTACCGATTTTTTATTGCAAGTAATTTTCATGTTTTTTCTACCTTCCAACCTGCACATTCCGCCCGATTTTGAGGTTATTTTCAATTGCGTGATTTGTTTATTTTGCCATGCATAATCCAATTCAAATGCACCCCTGGCACAAACGCCTTTGAACGCGCCAGTGTGCCAATCGTCGGGTAAAGCGGGTAGCAATCGGATATATTCATCGTGCGATTGCATCAACATTTCAGTAATGGCGGCGGTAAGGCCAAATACGCCGTCCACTTGCAGCGCACTGCCACATAAAGTGAACAAAGACGAGCAGGTTTGTTCTTTTACAAAACCTTTGTAAATCTTATTTGCTCTATTGCCATCACCTAATCTGGCCCATAACGCCATTTTCCAAGCCCTCGACCACCCTGTGGACGCATCGCCACGTTCTTCCAATACTTTTTTATACGCTTCTACCAAAGCGGGTGTTCTTTTTTCGTATAAAACTTTGCCCGGATATAAACCGTACATGTGCGAAAAATGGCGGTGGTTTTCTTCCAGCGATTTCCAATCATCGGCCCATTCTTGCAGTGCGCCGTCTTTGCCAATTTGGGGCGGTACCAATTGCGCCCGGGCTGTTTTTACTTGCTCAATAAAAGCACTATTTTTGCCCATAACAGCCGAGGCTGCTTCAAAATAACCAAATAAATCGTAGAGAATTTGCATATCAATCGAAGCACCTGCACAAATCGTAGTGCCTTCTCTAAAACTTGCCGTTACTTCATCAAAATACGCTTTGTTGCCGCCACCATCCGGAAAGTTTTCGGGCGAAGTGGAAGGATTGGTCACCAACCATTTGCCATTGGGATGCGGTATTAGAAAATCCATAAAAAACTGCACCGAGCCTTCGATCAGCGGATACGTTTCTTTTAAAAAAGCGGTATCTCTCGTATATTGATAATGCTCCCAAATGTGGGTACAAAGCCAAGCACCTCCTACCGTGAAAGTACCCCATGTGGGGCCATCCATAGGGGCTGCCACGCGCCAAATATCCGTATTTTGATGAAAAACCCATCCTTTTGCGCCATAATGCTCTTGTGCTACTTGTGTCCCTTGATCGGTTAATTCTCTTATCATGCGCACCAATGGCTCGACACATTCGGACAAATTACTGCTCTCTACGGGCCAATAATTCATTTCTGTATTGATATTGGTGGTGTATTTCGAATCCCAAGAAGGGTTTGTATCATCATTCCAGATGCCTTGCAAATTGGCCGGTTCGGTACCCGCACGCGAAGACCCGATCATTAAATACCTGCCAAAATTATAACTCAATGCCGACAATGATGGGTCGGGACTTGTTTGTATTTTTTGAATGCGCTCAGGTGTCGGCAAAAAAGAGTTTTCTGTACTGGGCAATGTCAACGAAACCCGGTCGAAATACTTTTTATAGTCCAACAGCGCGGCATCTAAAATAGCCTGATAGGGTTTGTTTGCTATGTTTTTAAAATAATCGGCTACGCGCTGGTTTTGATTGGCACTTACATCTTTGTAATTCACAAAATTGGTGGCAGCGGCAAAATATAAAGTCACGGCATTGGCATTTTCAATGATTAAATCTACGCCATCGGTATGGATCGTCCCTCCTTCTGGAATGGCTTTTATACGTGCTTCGTACCTCAATTTGCCTTCAATACCCATGTAATCTGCTGATTTGCCCGTCAAAATCAGGCCATCTTTGCCAAAAGCATCCATCCTGAAATAGTCGGTTGCATAATTGGAATGGGCTTGGTTTCTGACTCCGCGCAAATTGGCGGTAAAAGAAATGCTGTTCAGTTTACTGGCCGTTAAACGCACCACAATCACCTGATCAATGGCCGAGGCAAACACTTCTCTTTGATAGGTGACACCGTTGGCGCTGTATGAAACGCCGGTTACGCCCGTTTCCATATCTAACCAACGTTTGTAATCGGTCACCGATGCTTGATCTTTAAAAAACAGGTGCAAATTGGCAAGGCTTTGGTATTTCTGTTGCTCAACGGGATAACCCATCAAATTGCGCCCAAATAGATTATGCGCCGCTAAATATTTTTCTTCAAAAACCAGGTTTTGAATTTCGGGCAATACTTTATACCCGCCTTTTACCACCGTTGAATAGGGCCCACCCGACCAGTAGGTTTCTTCATTGAGTTGAATCCGTTCTTCGCTGTGCGTGCCAAAAACCATCGCGCCTAATCTACCATTGCCAACAGGCAGAGCATCTTGCCACTTTTTAGCAGGCGAACTGTACCAACTTAAAGTGGCGGGGTTAAAAGACTTTGATGGAATTGAACTAGAAAAATCAATGCTTTGTGCAAAGGTGTTTATGCTCAAAAACACTGCCGATATGGTGATTAAAAACTTTTTGGTACTCATTGCTGCTGTATTTTGACATTAAAAATAATATCATTTTTTTGAGGTAGCCCCCTTTTTCGTGGCAATGTACGATAACTATACTTAAAACACCAATACCTTACTCCAAACGACCCTGCCATGCGCATCCCATAATTTTATTAAGAAAAATCCTGTTCCGTGTACCATTGGGATATCGTAAAAACCACTACTTTCGGATATAGTGCCTTCGTCCAGTACAGCACCTTGTACATTCAAAATGGCAAAATGTACGGGCTTAAATCCACCTGATACCCGCACAAATGCGTGTTGATCTACAATCGGATTGGGAAAAACGGTTAATTTGATTTCTGGCTGCTCTTCGGTGCGACTCACCGTATAAAAATAGGCATCGGAATAAACAGAACAGGCCATTGCATTGGTGACCTGTACCGCATAAGTCCCTGTTGTAGTGGGTATAAGTTGTGGCTGAGTAGCCCCCGGAATGGGTAAATTATTCAACCACCATTGAACATTATAGCTGGTAACAACGGATAAAACAGCCCCATTAAAAGCAATGATCGGTTTTTCAGGGACTGGTTTGGTGTTCAAGTACATGGTATCCGATGCTCGGCAATTACTCGCATTGGTGGCGGTTAAAATATAAAAAGTGGAATCGGAGGCAATCAGCGGTAAAAGGCAGGATAGCCCAACTGCATTGCCCGATGCATCTAACCACTGACACGCGCCCGAACCGCTACCGCTGATCTCAAACGAAGCACCGCTACATATCGAAATATCAGGCCCTGCATTAACCGCTGGCAGCGGTAATACCGTCACCGAAACAGTATCCGATGCCTGGCAATTATTGGTATTGGTTACCTTTAAAATATAGGTATTGGTGGTGGTAGCAATGAGCGGCAAAAAGCAAGATGCTCCAACGGCATTGCCTGGCAAATCAAACCACTGACATGCGTCCGAACTCATGCCGTTCAATTCAAACGAAGCACCGCTACACATCGAAATATCTGGCCCTGCATTCACCGCTGGCAGCAGCAATACCGCCACCGAAACAGTATCCGATGCCTGGCAATTATTTGTACTGGTCACCTTTAAAATATAAGTACTGGTAGTGGTAGCAATGAGCGGCAAAAGGCAAGATGAACCAACAATATTGCCCGCCAAATCAGACCACTGACATGCGTCCGAACTCATGCCGTTCAATTCAAAAGCAGCACCCCTACATATCGAAATATCTGGCCCTGCGTTAACAATAGGTGGTGCCAGTACCGTAATGAAGATAGTATCCGAACTTGTACCAATTGCATTGGTTACGGTCAAACTATATGCACCCGAAGCCGTTGCCGTCACGGTGGCTGTGGTGGCACCGGTATTCCAAAGATAAGTCATTGCGCCGGGTGTAGTACCATCCAATACAGTGGCACCACAAGCCGTTCTGTCGGGGCCCAACTGTACCAATGGCGCGGTAGGCGATTCAAAAGCACCCGGATCAGGGTTAGGGAATTGGCGCGCAAAACCTTCAATATCCACCAAAACGGCTGTTTGCACCCCAATATTCTCCATGATTGGGTTGCGTATCCTCAAACTATCGGCTTCGATATTCGTCCATAGTGGAGGCGCAACGATGGATTGTTGGTCGCCACCTGTTTGTGCTTGTATGCCCGCCAGGGTAGCATTGTAATAGGTCAATAAAGCCCCATTGGTCGTATAAACATTGTGATTAAAAAAAGGATTTATATTATTTACGGCATAAAAGGCTAATCCCAAACCAACATTTGCAATAATATTATTAACGACATAGGGGGCTTTGCAATCGTTCATATCGAAGGCAATATTATCCAAATCATCAGATTTAAGGCAAATCGTATTGTGTATGATTTGTAAGGAATCACAATTGGAGTACCACATCCCTCGCGAAACAGCGGTATTAGCAACGCCCATACTCATGGTAATGACATTGTTGACCACAAGTGAAACCTCGTTGCCTACGTTCCCACACCCTCCTAAGTAAATAGCATTCGATGATTGCAGCGCGCCCATGGATAGCCGATTACCTGTAATTTCAAAATTGCGCAATTGGATACCATAAATTCCAAATCGTGGCACCCCAAATTGGTTATTCCGAATCTTTACATTTTGCCAGGCTTGCACATTCAATGCGTCATCTCCAGCACCTCCAATGATATTATTTTCAACAATAAGATTGCGTTTTAACTTGTTCGTAAATCCTAAATATGCACCCGCTCTTGCGCTCCAAATTTGACAATTTAGAATGGTAAGGTTGGAATCTGCTGTGGCTACTAACCCAACTTGGGTTGTTAAAAATGAATTGCCATAAAAACCTTCTATCAAACAATTTTCAAATATAATATCGGAACCAGAGATAATGTGTATAGCAGAATAATTATTAGGACTTGAAGTTTGCTTGATTTTTATACTTTTAAATTTTACAAAACGGCAACTATTCATCCGCACGGTCATAGAAAGTTGAACGGTTCCGGGTGAAGATAATACCACCAGACTGCTATCGCCGCTTTCTCCCACGAAGGACAACCAATTTTGTGCCGAAATGCCTTTTACGCGCTCTACTACAATCTGCTCATTGTAGGTACCATTGCGTACCATTAGGTTAGTAGCACCACATAAACCGGTTTTGGCCAACGTATTAATGGCGGTTGTAAAATCAGGAAAATCAGGATTGGCACCGCCGATGGTATAATTGCCGGATAATCCTGAAAAAAGATCAGTAAATACCAATTGGTCATCCGCGCTGAATTGGTCTATACCATTATTTGGGCTGCTGCATGCTATTGTAATGGAATTGGCCTGAAGGGGGATAAGTAATAGCGTACCCAAAGCCACCTGCGTTTGCTGCCCAGAAATCAAATTACCCGTCCAATTTACCAGAGGAAGTGTTACACCGTTGAATGTTACTTTCAGTATAGCCGAAGTAAGTGTTACCAAACCCGTATTTTGAAGCACTACTTTTAACGGTAAATTAGGGCAATACACAGAGTCGGGATAAGGATGAACAAAATCAACAACTCCAGCCGACACCTGTACAGGTATATATTCATCCGCTCCGATATCAGGGGTTTGGGTGTTTCTTGGTTCACCATCAAAATCCGTTGTAATAATGGGCAAAGATGTTCCAAGATTGTTGAGTGCGGAATTGTTAACGTGCAGGTCGTCGGGGCTGAAATAATAAGGGTTAACATTGATTGAATTGGGTGGTAAATTGTTCATTATTAACCCATTATACAAATTACAATGATTTATTAATTCTATTTCATTTGGCGTATTTTCTGATTGGATAGGCTTCCCTTGACCACTAACAACGATAGAACTATTTTGAATCTTAATAAATTGATTTGAGTTGAACATCCAAATGCCTTTGGTCTGCTCCAAATGCTGCTGTACATTGATACTATTATGAAAAAAATCGAGGTAGAAGCAGCCTTGGAGCTGTACTCCTTTATTCAATGAAGATATCATATTATTGGATACTAAAATCCTTTCAGCAGCAGCCCCCCTACAATCAATGAGGACGATGCCCCCTAAATAGGCTGAACGGATCCGGTTGTTTTGGACAATAGCCGTACTACAAACCTGAATCGTGCAACCTAAGGCACAACTATCCATTAAATTGTGCTGTATCTTAACCTTGTGCGCATAATTCAGTAATATGGCTTGCCCAAGCACACCGAAAAAGCGATTTTTTTCAATCAGCATATTTTGCGAAAAAACAGCAATCGTCCCCCCTACTGAAATTGCGCTAAAACTATGTCGAAAAGTACAGTTTCGGGCCACAAAATTTGGGCTAATTCCATCAATTAATACCAATGCCCTTCTAATCCCCTTTAGAGCCTCAGGATTCAAACTACCCGATAATTGGCAGTTTTCCAAACGCACATTTGGTGTATTATTCAAACTGATCGCAACGGAATATTCACCAGTTTCAGGTGTTTGGAAGGACAATTTTTTAAGTGTCACTTGACCTACATTTTGTAGCCAAATCAGATAATTAGTACTACTTGTAGCGGATGCACTGTACAATAACACACTGCTACTATCACCATTTTCTGCTTGAAATGTAACCGTCCTATTAGTATTTGAACCGGGTACTTGGTTGATGATAAACCGCTCGCTGTAAATGCCAGGTCGGACATTAAAATTGACATTGCCCGAAATGCCTTGTGTGGACAAGGCTGCCGCCGCTGCTGTAAAATTAGCAAAACTGGGTGCTGTACCTCCAATGGTGTAGGTGCCGTTGAGTTGAGCGCTTGCTTGGATAAGCAGAAAAAGGAATAAACAAGAAAAAACAAGTCGTTTCATGATGAAAAATTTAGCAAAATATATGGAGCAAAATACGCTAAATTATTAAATTTTGGTGCAAATCATTAATAATTGCAAGTGAAAATTTAATTATCGTAAACATTTTTTCCTTTTTTTGAAAAAAAATTTGCAAATCAAAATTACTGTCCTACTTTTGCATACTAAACGTTCAGTATAATGCCAATTCATAAAACAACACCAGCAGAAATTATTAAACAAAGTATTGTAGTGTTCCGAGCCAATGGCTATTACAGGACTACGATGAATGATTTGGCACACGCAACGGGCTTAACCAAAGGTGTGTTTTATCATCATTTTACGAACAAAGAGGACGTAATGAAAAAGGCATTACAAGCAACCGCATTTTGGTTCGATAAGCATATTTTTAGCATAGCGGAAGATGAATTATTACCCGCGCAGCAGCGGTTAATACAGATGACCGATGTCCTTTACAACGCTTTTACACGCAGCACTGGCGGTTGTTTTTTTGCCAATACCATTTTAGAAACAGCACACGTAGAAGATACTTTTTTACCCGAAATCAATTACTTTTTTCAACGCTTCGACAACGCTTTATCCTTGATTTTTAAAGGAAAGTATCAAGGCATCGAATTGGAAAATGTGGTGCAACAAACCATCGCCGAAATTGAAGGCACGATCATCCTGATGCAATTGAAAAAAGACCCCAGTTTGCTTAAAAATGCTTTAGATAGGGCTTTACAAAAATTATAATCTATGACGCATCCACAACTTATCCACAAAGAATCATTTACGGTACCATGCGCCGATGGAGTCTTGCTGCACGGTGTATTACTGATCCCCCAACATCCCAAAGCGGTTGTCCAATTCAATAACGGTACAGCCACTAAAAAGGAATTTTACCTGTCATTTTTAGAATATGTGGCGGAGCATGGGTTTATTTGTTGCCTATGGGATTATCGGGGTAGCGGCGCATCGGCTCCTGTGGATATGCGCAACTGTGACTACACATTTAGTGATTATGGTTTGAAGGATATGCCAGCGATGAAGCAATATTTGAACCATCGGTTTCCGGAATTACCTTTTTTGCTTTTAGGACACAGCGCTGGTGGTCAACAAGTAGGATTTATGCACAATTTGGAAGGCGTGAAAGGCATGGTCTGCTTTGCTGTTTCTACAGGTTATGCGCCGCACATGCCGTTAGGGTATCGGTTAAAGTCGCATTATTTCTTTTATATTTTTACACCGCTGAGTATTTTGTTAACAGGGTATATTAGTGCCAAACGGTTTAAAATCATGGAAGATTTGCCCAAAAACGTGGTATTGGAGTGGCGCAATTGGTGTGCGCACCAAGATTATCTTTTTCATTCTAAATTTGCAGGAAACACGTTACCGGCTGGTTCATTTAAAAACTATGATTTCCCGATTCATTTATTTTGGGCGGTTGATGATACGATTTCCAATGAAAAAAACACCCATAACTATTGGAAACATATAAAAAGCAGTCGGCCAATCGAAATGACTCGATATACCCCCAAAGAATTGGGTTTAAAAAACTTAGGCCATTTTGGATTTTTCAAAAAAAGTAGAAAAAATGATATTTGGACAGCAGCAGTGGGCAAATTAGAGGCGTTTCTTTCCGATGCCACACATTCCATCACTCACTCCGCAGTGACTTAACCGGATTCGCTAAAGCCGCCTTTACCGCTTGTCCGCCAACTGTAAAAAACGCAATCAGCATGGCTAATGCGCCGACTACGCCAAACATCCACCATTGTAAATCCCATAAACCATAAACCAAGCAGGAAGCAAGGCCAAGCGACAGCCCTAAAATATTGATGGCAGTAAACCACTGCTGCCGCATCATTTGGCGGATCGCGATTTTTATAAAGTTAGAAAACATGGCGTTTTTATTTTGATAAATAAATTAAGACAACGTACAAATAGTTGCCCCATTAATAGTGTATTCAAGATTTAGTCCAATTTTATAAATAATTAATAATCAATTTTTTATAAAATAAATTCAAAAAAAATAATGTACGACGGCGAACGTATATTGCTCAATTTCGGACAGGATGATGTAGCAAAGTATCATTTCCAATTTATCCAAACTCAACGGTGCTAAAAATTATTAGAAAGGCTTTGTAACTTTGCAACGCAACAGCCATTACTTTTTCTAAAAACAAACCAATTCATGCAAAAAAAATCTTTATTATTTGTAACATTACTTTTCGTATTTTCATCCACATTTGCCCAAAAACTCAATTGGCTCAAAGAAGGCAATGCTTTTTTACAACAAGAAAAAGGCGAAATTGTACAAGTTACGCTACCCGATTTGCAGAAAAAAATAATCGTTACCCAAACGATGCTTACACCCGAAGGCCAAAAAGAACCACTCAGCGTGAAGGGGTACACTTTTAGTTCCGACCAAAGTAAAGTGCTGATTTTTACCAATACAAAACGAGTTTGGCGTGAAGAAACACGTGGTGATTATTGGGTATTGGACATGGTTTCAAAAAAATTGACCCAAATAGGCAAAGCACGCCCCGAGAGTACGTTGATGTTTGCTAAATTTTCGCCCGATGGTACGCAAGTGGGCTATGTGAGTGAGCGCAATATCTATGTCGAAAACCTCGCAAGTGGAAAGGCAAAATTACTCACCTCCACCAACGGAACCCTCAAACTCATCAACGGCACTTTCGATTGGGTTTATGAAGAGGAATTCTCTTGTCGCGATGGTTTCCGGTGGAGCGCCGATAGCAAAAACATTGCTTATTGGCAAATTGATGCCAACAAAATCCGTGATTACTACATGATTAATACCACGGATTCGATTTACCCAACGATTATTCCTGTAGAATATCCAAAGGTGGGTGAACGCCCATCGCCTTACAAAATTGGTGTAGTGAGTGTAGCCAAAGGAAAAACCACTTGGATGAAAATACCCGGCGACCCAGGCAATACTTATGTACCGCGTATGGAATGGGCAACGAACGATCAATTGATTATTCAGTACCTCAACCGCAAGCAAAATGAGTCGAGTATTATGATTTGTGATGCAAAAAATGGCCAAACTAACACCATTCATGAAGAAAAAGACGCAGCGTGGATCGATTTAGCCAACGGTAGTATGACCGATTATTGGACTTGGCTCAACGGCGATTTTAATTTCTTGTGGCAAAGCGAAAAAGACGGTTGGAACCATTTGTACCAACTCAACCGCAAAGGCGAGGACGAAAAACTCATTACCAAAGGCAATTATGACGTAATAGACATCGTGCGTGTGGATGACAAAAATGGGTTTATTTACTTTTATGCATCACCCGATAATGCTACTCAAAAATACCTGTATCGCGTAAAAATAAACGAAAATGCTACCGCTGAACGCCTCACACCTGCCAATCAAGTAGGGACGCATGGCTACCAGATTTCGCCAGACGGAAAATACGCATTACATACGTTTAGCAATTACTTTACAGAGCGACAACGCGAATGGATTACATTGCCCGATCATAAACCGCTACAACCGAAGGATGGTATTGACTCAAAAATAACGTCGAAACCGGGTAAGGACAATCGTGTAGAGTTTTTTCAAGTCACTACCGTTGATGGTGTTACGATGGACGGATGGCTCTCAAAACCCAAAAATTTTGACCCCACTAAGAAATACCCGATCGTCTATTATGTGTATTCAGAGCCAGCGGGAGCAACCGTCAAGGACGCTTATGGTGTAGCGAATAATGGCCTTTACAATGGCGATATGGCCGAAGACGGTTATATCTACTGTTCGCTGGACGGCAGGGGCACGCCAGCACCCAAAGGTAGTGCTTGGCGCAAGGCTATTTACCGAAAAATAGGTGTCGTTAATATCCGAGATCAGGCGATGGGAGCGGTGGAAATGTTCAAAAAATGGTCGTTTATCGATACCAGTCGCGTGGCGGTTTGGGGATGGAGTGGCGGCGGATCTGCTACCCTTAATTTGCTTTTCCAGTATCCAGATATTTACAAAACAGGTATTTCAGTAGCGGCGGTGGCCAATCAACTTTGTTACGACAATATTTACCAAGAGCGGTATATGGGTATTCCACAAGAAAATCGCGCTGATTTTATTGCCGGTTCTCCCATTACGCACGCCAAAAATCTGCGTGGCAACCTGCTCTATATTCATGGTACTGGCGACGATAATGTACATTACCAAAACGCCGAAATGCTCATTAACGAACTGGTGAAGTACAACCGTCAGTTTCAATTTATGCCTTATCCCAATCGTTCGCACGGAATTTATGAAGGAGACGGCACTACCGAGCACCTTTCTACGCTCTATACGGCGTATTTGCGGCGAAATTGTCCACCAGGAGGACGATAAATTGTTCAATTTACGATTAGACATTATACGGAATTAATGTAATTATCCAGCCGTTGCCAAAAAATTCCCGTAGGGAATGTATGTTTATAGGCTGAATAGGGAATTGCCAAAATCCCGTTAGGGATTTCATGTAAAAACCGTACAAAATGACATGCAATCCTAGGGGATTTGGTACCAGACTCTATAAACATACATTCCCTATAGGCTACGGTTTATACACATCTTTACATAGGTCGGAATCTGTCAAAACTAACATGATTTAATGCTGTTTTGTTAATAACCAGAGAAACCAATATCCATAAAGGTGCAGCGCACCGTAATATTTGTAGCAAAATCGGCAACATCATGGTTGAAGGTGCAGCGCACCGCAATATTAAATTTAATGTTACGGTGCGCTGCAC
>JAYUKX010000067.1:0-54942 GCA_043764095.1 Chitinophagales bacterium | reverse complement strand
AGCAATTCTTCTTCTTCCAATCCGCCGCCCATGCGTTGTATTGTTTGGAATTTGCCTTGGAGCAGTTCTTCTTCTTCCAATCCGCCGCCCATGCGTTGAAGCGTTTGGAATTTGCCTTGCAGCAATTTCTCTTCTTCCAACTTACCCTGCACTACCGTTTGAGATTTCATTCCAGTAGATAAATTAGCCACAGATCGGCTCGTGCTTTTATCCTCAAAACGATGAGCGGCAGCCCTTTTTGAGCCTTGTTGCGTTTTAAAAGTATGCGAATTCATATTTTTTAAATTTTAGTAAATACGTGGCACTGTACTGTTGCTGTATGATATTAGGCATCAGATAAAGTGCCGCCATTAGGCACAAAATTGGTTGAATAGTAACAACGAACAAAGGTAAATACTTAGCCCACTCCCATTTCGGCCAAAAAAGGTCAATTTTTAGCCATACTTCGCCATTTTTTTCGTCCGATGCGCTGCATCGAACTTAAAAAAGTGGCTCGTCTGACCCAAAATTGCCTACTTTTTTGACTCGAAACCGTTGGGCTAAGTTTTTACTAACAAAGATAGTATTTTTTCTTCAAATTAGATCAAAAAACCTTACAAAAAATTACCCTTCTCCGCTTTTTCCTTCCTTCCGTAATTCTTTTCTAATGCCACGCACCAAATCATCCATCGTGACAAGAGCAGGCTGCCTGTTTACAGCCGCGATGGCACAATACCGCAGTACATTGATAATGGCACCACCCGCCAATTCGTACCGCTGTGCAATATTTCCCCAATCAATATCGGGTGCTATGGGTAGCGGCCCTGAAAAAGCCTTTTTCCACAAAGTCTGTCGTAATTGTGGATTGGGCATGGGGAAAAATATCATGGATTGAAAACGCCGCGTAAAGGCATCGTCCACGTTATTTTTGAAATTAGTGGCCAGTATAGCCACACCCGGAAAATCCTCGATACGTTGCAGCAAATAAGCGACTTCTTGGTTGGCATACCGGTCTTTTGCGTCCTTAGTGGTGGAGCGTTTGCCAAATAAGGCATCGGCTTCATCAAAAAACAATATCCAATCGCTGTGCTCGGCTCGGTCAAAGACATTGGCGAGGTTTTTTTCCGTTTCACCAATATATTTCGATACCACCTGCGATAGATCAATCCGATACACTTCGCGGCCAGTAACCTGCCCGATCAAAGCAGCGGTCATGGTTTTTCCAGTACCCGGAGGCCCGTAGAAAAGAGCGCGGTAACCAGGTTTTATCTTGCGCTCCAGTTGCCAGTCCTTCATCAGTATTGCTTTATGTTGTAACCAAAGTTGTATTTCCTCCAATTCCTCTAAGGTATGTTCCTCCAACACCAAATCATCCCAAGTCATGAGGGTTTCTACCCGTTGAGCGGGAAACATAGCACTGAATTTGGGTAGGTAATCCCCATCTGCGGTAGTAAAGTAAGCCAAAAACTCGTGACTGGGTACTAGCGCGCCACTTTGAGCAGGCTCGTGGGGTGGAGCTCCTTGCAATTGTAGGATATTGTGCCGAAAAAAGAAATGCCCTTCATCAAACAAGGTCATATATTGCACACGCAGCCCCATATCATTGCCCGCCAACAAGAATAATGCAGTTTCGCTCGTAGGTAAAAATCCACTGTGCTGCTGCCCCAACATACCACCAAACTCGCTGTAGCCACGGCTGTATTGCTCGTTTTTGGTAAAAAGCGCATCCAGCAATGACGGCTTCAAGTACGGTGCCAAGGTGAGCAACATGACCAATCGTTCCGCAACTGTTGCCTTGTAATGCCGCAAAAAATGCGCATAAGTACAGGTATCTGTACTCAAATCTGGCGGTTCGGGCAATAAGAATGCCTCACTCTTGCCACTCAAAGATGAAAAATAAGACAGCAGCCGCGCTTGCAGTACCTGCTCGAACCAACTAAACTCGTTTTCGAGGCAACGAGCATTTGCTATTAGATTTTCTTTATCCATTAATTTTTCTTTTTCCATACTACTTCTAAACGTTTGTCCATCCAAGGCAATTTAATGATCGAAATAGTCCAAGGTAGGTACTCCAAAACAATATCGTACGCTTTATCTTCGACGTTCAACACCCACCGATCGCTCTGTTCCAGCAATATGCCTTCGCGGAGCAGGAATGCCCCGCGAAGATTTGCTACTGTTGAGTTTTTCATAATTTCCCAACGCTGAAGTATCGCTTCCAATAGGGATTGGGAAATACTTATTTCGTTTTCACTCAACTCAATACTCCTATTTACAGGGGATTCAAGGGGCAATCCACAGAGTATTTTATTAAACACCAAATGCTGCTCCAGGGCTTCAGATTGCGCAGTAGCCAAATATTGCAACAAGTGTACGCCCCTTTCCGCAGCGGCGGCATCCTTAAAAACACGATTTTCCAACATACCTAATTGTTCAAAATAATAGGGTAAATAGGGTGCCAAAATAACCAGTCCAGCATTACTAATGAGTAACGTATCCTCTGGGGAAGCAGTGCCGCTGGGTGGACTTTGCCGCTTGGGTTTTGCAGCAACTTGTACCAATGCTTGTTGACGACGGCGCACAAGTTCGGGCCATATTTTTTGTAGTAAACTGGATTGGTTTTCTTGCGCAGGATGCGGCTGTAACGATTGCCATAATACATCTTGCGGCAACTGCGTAGCGCGACTCACTGCTGCCAGCCAACCTTCTGCAAATACCATTGCAAAAGACTGATGATCAGGAGTATCGCCCTCCACAGCAGCCTGATCTGGGTTTGTTTTTTTTGCAGCACGCACCAGGGCTTCTACATTTCCCGCCGTAAAAATATACGACCAAAAACTGCGTTCCACCGGAAGCCGACCATCGGTGGTAAGGCGGCCTTGCCATTGGTGCAATATATTGGTTCTTACCGTTAATATTGTTTCAAAATGGGACTGAAACAGGGCTTTGCCCAGTTGTAACCATGTTTTTTCAGGAAAATAATCCAATAGGCGTGCTATCGCTGCTGGGCGCGCCATGGCTTTTTGGAGGAGTGGCAATACCAATTGGGGGTATTGTGATAGCAGCCGTTGGAGGCTTTGCTGTAAGTCCTGCTGACTGACTAAAACAGATTGTACCGGTAATACTCCTTTTTGCAAAAAACGCCAAATAGTAGCCAATTCCGCACGAATTAGATCTGGGAAAGACTCGGAATTGGGCAGATCCATATCAGAAATGGCATTGCTCAGTGGTGTTTCCGCTATCTTAGAAACATCTTCTAATGCTTCCGAAACCTGCTGAGGAGCAGGTTCTAGTGCAATGCGCTCGCCTATATCTTCCCACGGTTGCTCGTTGCGCAATGCACTGGATATGGGGTAAAAACGAATATCTCCAGTAGCCAAAGCGCTATTGGTATAATCGGAGAGTGCTTTTTCCCAATCTTCAAAGGCGTTTTCTTGTGTAGATACAAATAATAAAGACTTGTAAATCAACCATTTAGAATCTATTTCTTTGCCACTCAATGCCAATAATAGCCATGTCTCCCGCCAATCTTTCGTTGTGATTGTGAACCCTTTTTGCAAAGCAATATCGTTTAAAGCCGTGGTCAATAAAGCCACCAACGACGCATAATCGCCCAAAAAGACGTGTAGTACCTGCTCAAGTGTTTGTTCGGATACAACAGGTATCCATTTTGCGCGGACATCCTTTGCGTACAAGCGCAAGAAGGCTTCCCGACGCGTGGTAGCGGGTAAAGTGATTAGGCGCAACACCAGTTGATCGAGCGATTGGGAAGGATCGTCCCACCATGCTGTTGCTCCATATTGTAACCGATACAAGATACGATCTGTGGCAGTAGCGGCCAAGTCTTCTGCGGTATCGAAAGAAGACCATTGCTGCAATTCGGTTTCCAATTGAGTTTGTTCATCTGGCTGTAAACGTTGCAATGCCCGCTGGGTATATTGTCGTTGGGTGGCGTTATATGCTGGGTTTGTCGCTAAAATATCCGCTAATTCCTGTTGGTGGATACCGAGCCGTTGGGCCATTTGTGCGGCTATATTTTGCAAAAACTGCGGTATATCGGGGTGCGGAGATACCGTTGGTAACAGTTGGAGCAGACTCATTTTATAAAGCGCATCCAGCGTTGTTTTTTGAGGGATATTTTCAGGGAGTGCCTTTGTCCAAAGGTCAAGTATTGCACTTATTTCGGGCCAATAATTTGGGTAAAACAATTGTAACAGTGCCGCCTGCGCAGCCGCTGAAAATTGTTGCGCCAGCCGTGCTGTAGGATTGGCTTTTTTGAACAGTTGGAGCAACCATCGCTTTATTTGAGTAGGATTCTTCTGAATCAATTGCAAAATGGTGCTGTTAAGTTGCTGGTAAGAACGGTCAATACCATTGGGGAAACTACCGCGCTCTAAGTAATACAATAGTATTTGTGCCTCTCCAGTAGGTGCTGCTTTGGCAGATTGTACGGGTTCGGTTTCTGGGGTAGTGTCGGCATGACTTGTAGCCTCGCCGACATTGTGTGTTTGAGTAGTCAACGCATCTATTACAATATCCGGAGTAGCCAATGGAAATAGAGTCTGGTCTGTTGTACTTTGATTTTGGATAGTTGCCTCCGTAATCTGCTGCTGGGTTTTTACGGCAACTTGGCCCGATACTTGTTGGCGGCGACGCATGAGTTCGGGCCATATCTTTTGCAGCAAACTGGATTGGTTTTCTTGCGCAGGATGCGGCTGTAATGATTGCCATAATACGTCTTGCGGCAACTGCGTAGCGCGACTTACTGCTGCCAACCAGCCTTCTGCAAATACCATTGCAAAAGACTGATGATCAGGAGTATCGCCCTCCACATCAGCCTGATCTGGGTTTGTTTTTTTTGCAGCACGCACCAGGGCTTCTAGATTACCCGCTGTAAAAATATACGACCAAAAACTGCGCTCTACCGGAAGCCGACCATCGGTGGTAAGGCTGCCTTGCCATTGGTGCAATATATTGGTTCGTACCGTTAATATTGTTTCAAAATGGGGCTTAAACAGGGCTTTTCCCAGTTGCAACCATGTTTTTTCAGGAAAATAATCCAATAGGCGTGCTATCGCTGCTGGGCGTTCCATCGCTTTTTGGAGGAGTGGTAGCACCAATTTTGGGTATTGTGAGAGTAACCGTTGCAAACTTTGTTGTAAATCCTGCTGGCTGACTAAAACAGATTGTACAGGTAATACTCCTTTTTGCAAAAAACGCCAAATAGCCGCCAATTCTGCACGTATAAGATCTGGGAAAGACTCGAAATTGGGCAAGTCGGCATCCGTTGCAGATTGGGTGGCGTGCAATTTGGTTGCCTCGCCAGCATCTTCCACTATATGTTTTGTAGCAGGTTCGAGTGCTGTGCTCTTGACCATCTCTTCCCACGATGCTTTGTCGCGCAATGCACTGGATATAGGGCTATAACGGATATTGCCTGCTGCCAAAGCATTGTTTGAATAATCGGAGAGTGCTTTTTTCCATATTACAAGGGTAACATCTTGGGTTGAAAAATAGGATAAGGATGTATAAATCAACCATTTAGAATCTATTTCTTTACCACTCAATGCCAACGAGAGCCATGTCTCCCGCCAATCTAGCGTTGTGATCGTGTTCCCTTTTTCTAAAGCAATATCGTTTAAAGCGGTGGTCAACAAAGCCACCAACGACGCGTAATCACCCCAATAGGCATGTAATACTTGCTCAAATGTTTGTTCAGTTATCACCGGCAGCCATTCGGCGCGTATATCCTTCGCGTACAAGCGCACGAAGGCTTCCCGACGTGTGCTGGTAGGTAAAGTGGTCAAGTGTAACACCAGTTGGTCAAGCGATTGACTAGCATCGTCCCACCAAGCGGGGGTGCCGTGTTCAAGCCGATACAAAATACGATCTATGGCAGTAGCGGCCAAGTCTTCTGTGGTATCCAAAGAAGACCATTGCTGCAATTCGGTTTCCAATTGGTTTTGTTCATCTGGTTTTAAACGTTGGAAAGCCCGCTGGACATGTTGTCGTTCGGTGGCGTTGTATGCAGGTTTAGTCTGAAAAATATCCGCTAATTCCTGTTGGTTGATACTGAGCCGTTGGGCCAGTTGTGCGGCTATATTTTGAAGCAATTGAGGTATATCGGGATGCGGAGATACCGTTGGTAACAGTTGGAGCAGGCTCATTTTATAAAGCGCATCCAGCGTTGTTTTTTGAGGGATATTTTCAGGGAGTGTCTTTGTCCAAAGGTCAAGTATTGTACTTATTTCGGGCCAATAATTTGGGTAAAACAATTCCAAAAGTGCTATATGTGCTGCTGCTGAGAACTGTTGCGCCAGCCGTGCTGTAGGATTGGCTTTTTTTAAAAGTTGGAGCAACCATTGCTTTATTTGAGTAGGATTCTTCTGAATCAATTGCAAAATGGTGCTGTTGAGTTGTTGGTAAGAACGGTCAATACCATTGGGAAAACTACCGCGCTCTAAGTAATACAATAGTATTTCTGCCTCTCCAGTAGGTGCTGCTTTGGCAGATTGTACGGATTCGGTTTCTGGGGTAATGTCGGTATTCACTTTGGTCTGGTATCCTTGGCTGGATACTTCTGAAGTCAACTCATCGTTCCCTTGGCTTGGGATAGCCAATAAGGGTGCAGGTATTGTTGAACTATTTGGATTTTCGTTTATCAAGTTTTGATTTGATTTTCCTTTCGTTGTTTTTATTGGAGTACTTGGTTTAGGTATCCATTTCGTTATTTTTTGCGCATCCTTTTTGCCCAATAGTGGTATTATTTGTTTTAAAAATTCTACTGGTAACTGTTGGGCCAAACGGCGGTGTGTATGGGGGAAATTAGCCCAAGATCGAAATTCGCTATGCATACTACCGGGGTATTCTGCTAATAATTCTTTAAAAAAAAGTTCGATTGATCCGGCAGATTCTTCCCGACTTACCCACCAAGGCAATCGCCCATGGTGAAAAAAGAACGTGAGTGCCTCCAAGATATAACTACGGCGATCCTTGGGGGAAAAAGGGGGTTCTTCTAGGTGTTGTTGTATTTGGCGGGTTAATTCACGTTGGACAGAGGTGAGTAGTGCCGTATCAAAACTGGCTTCGGGTAGGTCGCCTAAATCTAGTTCCAGTAGATCAATTTTAATCCTAGTTTGGGCTGGAAACTCCAATTGTTTAAAAACTGTCGCAAGAATAATCTCTAGTTGGGCATGCGCTAATTTACTGACCTGATCATAGACCCACACCTCCTTATTTCGATCTGGAATATCGATTTCAAAAATGCATTTGCCAATTATATCAGGGTGTGTAGTCATGCTTATGACAGGTTAAACAATGAGTTATTGCTGTTCCTTATACTTTATTAATTTACCTACGACTTGGTAAGCGGTTTTTTCCAGGTTATCCTGATCGGGGTGGCATTGTGCTAATAACCAGTTTTTATAACTAGGCTCAAAATCTTTCATTTCTGCCCAATTCATCCATAAGAAATCAATATGCAGGTGCGCTGGAGCCAATTGTTTTACCAAATTTTGAAATAAATTCCGCTTGTTCTGGTTGTTCCCAAAACCAGCCCAAGCAGGTGCTACTATACTTAGTCGGTTGGTATAGAAACTATTTTTCACTTTTTCATCTCGGATTTCCTCTTCCACATTTTGAATCAAATCATCTACGTCTCGAGGGTTTTTTTGTAGGATATTTTCCATGTAACTTGATAGATTATTTATCAGTTCGTCCGCTTTTGCCTCCGAATAGAGTTTTTTGGAAACAACAAGTTGCTGTTTATTTTGCCCGATACACAGCATAAATAATCCAAGAACTGGAATTTTTTCATAATTGCCTTTGTTCGCCGCAGCCACCAATAGGTTACGTGCGATTTCTTTAATTTGATTTGAAGTATTTTTGCCTAGACTTTTAAATTCAATTTTTTCGTTTTCGCCTTTTAGTGGTATGCTAAAAATTAAATTTTCGTATTTTGGAGTTTTAGGCCGCAGCAATAGGTGCTCGATCACATAAAAATTATTACTTTTTGCCTTGAAGCTCTCCAGATCTTTTATAAATACATCTCTTTTTGCTGCTGCTGCCTCTTCGTTGGAAGCACTTAGCACAAATGCTGGTCGCTTGGAATTTTCCCTAAACCATACTTCATACCGATTGCCATCTGGCTGGGATCGCTTCAATTCGTAATTATTTTTGTCATCGCCAAAGCGTAATATTCCGTGGAGCGAAAGCGGCTGAACCTGCATTGCTGCTGCTGTATCGCTGGTCATGGATTGCGGTGGCTCTAATTGCTCGAAAGGGAAATAATCTGTAAGGCTTTGGTCATCGCTATCCTGTAGGTTAAGGCGTATGCAAATTTGTTTTTTTAACCACGAAACATTAGACGTTCGCCAATTCCCTTTCTTATATTTAATGTGATTTGATTTTTGATAGTTAAATCCGATACCTCTTTGTTGGCTTAAGTTATCGTATTGCTGGAGGAGACGGCATTTAGCCTCGATAAGTTTTTTTAAAAACAGTTCATCATCGTCAGGTGCATCCGATATTTGGGCAAGCAAATCGCTATTAAAAGTTTCCCCAAAACGAGCCAAAAGATGATCGAGGAACTGGTTGCGTCTTTGGAGTGATTGTGCATTGATTTCTGTAAATTCAATCAGTCGCTTGTTTATTTTCTGTTTAAAACTGGCATCAAGTAACGCGTTTTTCATATCCAAATCCATTTCGGTTTTTGGGTATTCATCATGCTCCCAATCCATTTCGGAAGTATTAATCAATGGCAAAATATCGGGTATATCAAAAGGAAACTGCGCAAAATAAGCAGTCTGCTCCACTGGTTTTGCTGGTTCGTCGGTAATCCCGCGAGCGGCCACTTCATCGGGTCTGATGAATTTAGCAGGAACTCCCGTAGAGAATAAGTCACGCAATTGGGTAAGTTGCTTCAGGTAACCGGCAAACATCGTCTCTAAAACTGCTAAATAACCTTTGAGTTGATGCGCCTGTGCTTGTCTTAATATATCAGCCTGGCGGGGCAGCCCATAAGCACCAATACCATAAACATTTGGGAAAAGACGCTGAATAGAGTGATAATATGCTATTTCTGCCAAATCTTTCTCCGACGCGGGTGTTGGTTTTTGAATATTGGAGCGGTGGCCGAATCTGTTGGATTCTCGCGCTTCATAGGCCAAATGGATTTGTGTTGCCTCTGCCTTATTGATCAGTATTGGTTGCTCGTTGCGCAAAAAAACGAGGTCATAATTGTCATGATCGAGTATATTTTCATCTAATTCAAAATAGGTTTTTTCTTCTGGTATGATCTCCCCAGATGGTTGGGTAACACCTTTTATTTTCACACTAATATCCACATTTTGAACACCACTTATTGCCATAATTACGTCGGATATCTGTGTGGTGCTAAATACCGAAAGCACAGGCTTGAGTTCGTCCTTGTTGATAAATCCATGTGTATTACTGGGGCCTTCCAGAATTTCGTTGACCGTTTTCCCAGCAGCTACCAATTCTGAAAAACTATAAAATTGGGGTTTTGGCGCCAAAAAGTGCTCCATTTGGTAGATCAAATCTGCCAATACTTGCTCTCCAGATACATCTGAACCAATACGGATAATGCCCTTCAGCGCTAGTTTTTCGGGCTGAAGCACGTTAATAGTACCAATATCTTCACATAGGTTACGATGGTTCATAAAAATTTGACGCACCTGCTCTATTACTTTTAAATCATTGGTTTGTCGTTCTTGTGCATCCAGGGTAGTAGTCTCGGCATTGAGTTGCAGCACAATTTCGTACAATCCTTTCAAGTCCTTTTGTGCATTTGCTATTGGATTTACCCATACATTATCCAATTCGTTTGGTAGTTGATCCAACAAAAGCCTACGATAATCTGTGGTAGTCAATGGCGCACAAGGCATAATTTTATCTAACTGAAAAAAGGCATTATCAACTAGATTGAAATACTTGCCTTCGCGCGCGAACAATAAATCTGTGACAGGGAAATGACAGCGATAGCCCACATCGGTAATACCAAAACAGAGGTACTCCAGCAATGTGATACCAGGGTCGTGGGTATTATAATCGGTCCATACATCACCTGAATATTGCTCAATCCATTTGATCCCTTCTTTGAATAAAGCATCAAAGTCGAGGCAAGATGCGTCGTGCTTTTCCTTTGTTATTGTTTGATGTATTGTCATGTTCAGGCAGGGTTATTTATGTCTTGGAACAGTGCATCATCCCAAAGCTGAGTGATATGAAAACGGATCATACACGGAGTTCCGTCCTCTTTTTTGCCATAATTGGAGTTTGTACGCACTTGAAGGGTAAATTCGGTGGCTTTATTGCCATGCCATCGGAACTCAATTCGGTTCCAGAACCAACCATAATAGGCACGCACTTGGTTGACGCGATTGCAACCGCCCCCAAAAGCACTGACCGCAATAGCATGCGTTATTGCATATTTACCACGTTTTGCTGGGCCATCAATACGGGCTACTATTTCAAAAGCATGCATACCTTTAATATCTGTACCCATTAATATATCTTTCCATGAGCCATCACCAACTACTTGATCGATCTTGAAGGTGCCCACTTTGGTTGCAACACCCAACACACCCCCTACTTCAAGGGCGGTACGGGGTGTATTTGTCCTGATCCCAACATTGCCGTTATCAGCCAAGGCAAGTACTGTTTTTTTGACTACTTTACCGTCGTTGTCGGTGACTAAACGATCAAAGGAAAGCCCACCCGCACCACTGTCTTCTTGTTTCAAGGAAACTTGCCAATCTGGAATTTGATCCCCTGCACTTTTAAAAATGCTCAGCACATTATTGTCTTTGTCGGTAGCCGACAAGCGCAGACCATCTTCAGGGGTTTTGTCAAAACCATCATCCATTTTGTTGACCATAGAATCAATCAAGTTTACAAATTGGACTTCAGTGGGCACTTTTCCTTTACTAAAAAAACCTTTAAGGGTTGCTCTGTTAAATATACTTTTCATAATGATCACTTTTTTTTGACAATAAGAAGAAAAAAATAAGCCTATATAATGTATTGCTTATGTTTGCTTTGGTACCAAAAACCATTCTTCATCAGTGGTATCATCAGGGGTCTTCGGGTTTTCTGGAATAGCCTCCTCGGGATCACCAACAATCACAAAACCCGTTTCCAAACGCATACCTTCAATGGCGGCAGCGGTGGGTGGGATATATTTATCATCTTTCGTAAATTCGATATTATGCTGGGCAACCGGTACAAAAACACTCCAAGGCAGTTCTGTTGATAATATCTTGGTAGCCCCCATTTGGGCACTTGTATCCTTGAGGCCATAAATTTCGATGTCTTGCGTATCAGGTGTTTCAAAGATTTTGATCAATGAAAAACGTGTAACAAACTTGACATAGGAGCGACTTTTGATAAAAGACAATACTTCGTTTTTGCTAATATCAAGCCCTAGATTTATCGTGCCTCGGATCAACCATGGACAAATAAATTGCGCAAACTCCGTCTGCAAGCGTTTGTTGTACAGCCCTTCTTCTGCTTCCAGCCCATTAACGAGCCGAATAGTGCAGTGGAGAATTACTTTTTCATAAACAGGGTTAATGACCTTAATCTGGGCGAAAGGGCTGATAATTTCCTTCAAATAATCGCGAATGAGTTCCAATTGATGAAAACCAAGCATGGGTTGTATTTCTTTTTCTTTGGTTTGAGCAATGGCAACAAC
This sequence comes from Chitinophagales bacterium, assembly GCA_043764095.1. Taxonomy (GTDB): domain Bacteria; phylum Bacteroidota; class Bacteroidia; order Chitinophagales; family Saprospiraceae; genus M3007. The sequence goes on along the minus strand of JAYUKX010000067.1, from coordinate 43,250 downwards.
CCTAAACTCACCCGGCGGAATACTACTGTGCTCATTGGAGGTAATACAATGCGCGCCACTTACAAACGAGAATTTTTTGAGTATGAGGTGTTCAATATCCCATCGGGTAATGGCTCGGTTCTTATGGCGTAATCGCTCACTAATGCGCACATAACAATCCAATAATTGTTCTCGAGGCTTGCCGCCAAAGAAGTTGATTGGCTGGGTCAATTTGTCTATTTCGGGGCGTTGAACGACCAATTCCTTAATCGGAGGCAGTATGACCTCTGGATTAAAATGTGTTTCATCTCCGTTATCAACCCAAATTGCTCCTACTGCATTCATTTGAATATCCAATATTCGCCCTACGATTTGAAGGTTGCCTTTGGCCGATACCCGTAACCAAAACAACCCCGGTGGCATAATTGAATTATTAGTGGATATATCGATAGGTATCCCAATTTGAACAATACCAGTTGTACTAAAGCGATTAGTATGATCAGCCAAGAGCAATTCCTGTCCTAAGATTTCCCAATGGTTGTTGTGCAAATAAGCCCATTGTATATCAAGCGTATCAATCAGCGTTTTTGGTTTGCTTTCTTGAATAGAAAACAGTAAGGAAATAGGATAACCCGGCTTTACCGCTTCCAACCCAATAAACAAATAGCCATCCTCTTCATATTGCGGCAATAACCAAGGGGAAACTACCTTGCCCTGCGCAAATATTTCCTGTAGTCCAAAAGGATGTAAACAAAAAACTTTTTCACCCGCAGCCATATCATTATTACCCGATTCCATTGGCCGCATATTCAATACAGTATTGGCCTTATAGGACACGCGTAACTTGCTTATAATGGGCGTATAAGGTTCGCGTGGCAATTTGGTATCTTGGTTTTTTTTACCAAAACGTCGTAAAAATCCAGTCTGTTGGCTTTGTGCAATCATAGCCTCTGCAAATAGGCGTGGATAATCGGCATGTCCAAAAGCCATACTTGGATTGCTCAATTGCAACTTGAAGTAGCCCGAGCGGACGGCATTGGTATAATCGGGCAATGCACGCAACTCATAATCTGTTTTTATCTGCAACCGATTCAGGTCAATATTTTTTATTTCTGTGGATTCCGACAATATTCCATTGGGGCTGCTGCTACTAAATAAACCAAAAACTTGTTGTTGTCCTGTGTCAGAAGGTTTAAAACTGTGGTTAGAAATAGCACTCAACCGAACCCTGAAACTGTAATTATCAACTTTGTATCCATAGTTTTCGTAATATTCCGAAAAGCCATCAGGCAAATCTGGTAGGTTATTCCATTCCAAATACATAGAAAGATCGGTTATTTTCTTCCTAAAGAGTTCGGCATGCCCCACCAAAAAATACGTATTACGCTTGGGCAATGGTCCAAAAGGTGCAAAAGGCGCAGCACCATCCAATAGCCCCAATTCATTGAATATCGTGAGCGATTTGAGTCCTTTTACGCGTGCCTCGATGCCGATAGATGCCAGTTGGAGTGGCCCCGTAAAAGAATAGAGGTAAGAGGCATGGTTGGGGTTGAGTAATATTTTAATCAGTGGCCGGTCGGTGTCAAATGCAGTTCCTAGTAATTCTGGGTTATTGTCTGTGATGGCCGGGTCGTCTTGCCGGAGGATCAAAGTAAGTGTAATGGCATTTTTTTCCAGCCAATTATCACTAGCATCCAATTGATACTGCGTAATCTGAAACCAACCTTTTTCTCCAGTGGCATATACATTAAAGGCATTGTTAAATACTTCAGTAGCCACCTCATTCACTTTTTTTCCTGATTGGCGTTCAATATCCGAGAAGAGTGTGAATATGTGGGTAAATGAATCGGGTGTAAATTGAAATACCAAGTCAATTTCTCGTTGTCCTTCGCTCAAGGCGAATATAGGCGCTGCAACTACAAAACCGATTTCGGCATCGATCATCCTTCTATCGCCAATATTTTTATTGAGTTGTTCTTCATCAAAAACAGGCCAAGTTTTGTCTTCCACAGTAAAGGCTTGCCCCAACCCATCGCGAGAATTCGCAATTGGAGCAACGTATAAACCATTGACCAAACTAGATGAACTTTTTATATGCATCACATTGTACCTACTTACATACAGTGTTTTCAAGGCGGTAATGCGGGCCTGCGTCAGTACAATATCTGTTGTAGTAGCATAATGCGACGGTAAGCCTTGTCCATTTACGTTGGCCAACAACAATGTACCTTTTTCTAATCGATAAGTATCTGCTTGCTCCGCCAATTGGAAACAAACAATGGTTTGGTCGGGAATAAGTGGACGCTGTTGTTGTTCGAGCAGGTCAAAATAATAATAGTGCAGGTGCTGCAATGGGTAGGTATTCAATTGATGGCGTGCATGCCTAAACACCTGTAAAAAGGCTAATAATAACCCAATATGAGGATCGTGATCATTTTTGTTTTCCAATGATTCCCGAAACCACCCTTCGGCTTTATCCACAATCAAAGTCATGGTAAACTGTAGGCGTTGAAAAACCTTTCTCAAATCTTCCAGGGCAGTATCAAGTTCCTCTATTTTTTCTTCATCGGCAAATGTTCTTTTTTGGAGATCATGGTCATTCAATACAGGTTCATTTAATTTCCAAATAGGATGGAAATTTTGCATTTTTAGTTTTAAATCGCTTTTTTCAACGATGTTTTGGTATTCCAGCCTCTTTAAAAAGCCACTGCACTTATTTAATCCTGCGCTGAGCTCCATTTGGATAGCTTGTTCCAAAATAGTGGTAACAGGGCTTTCTTTTTCCCATTGAAGGAGCAATTCCGCATCACAGTACCATTTATCGAGGCGTTTGGCGATGTCAATAGTTACATCTAATAATTTGGTGAAGGCATCTTGTTTCCCTGCGATACCCCAACTTGAGTAGTACTTTCTAATCGTGTTTCTGATGGCCTTATCCCATTTCTCGGGTCGTTCTACCAAAATTGAAGCAAGAAAAACACTGGGGTCTTTTTCCAAAAAATCTGCCCAACTACCCGACAATTCATTTTCTGAGTTTGGGATACAGATCAATTGAGCAGCACGCGCCAAAAAAGCAAGCCAATCGTGTATTTCACGGTCGTCGATAAGGATACCGTCTGGCAATAGCGCCTTGAGGGTTCTTTCATCTCGTGAACTTCCCCGAAAAGTAAAATTATTATTTTTCTGGTTCAAGTTCATAATACTACGCTCGTGCCTTCCTGTAAATAGAATGGAAATACAATATTACCCCTCGAATTGACTTGGATAATGGTATATTCTACATTAATATGAATAATTCCGGGGTCAATGGATTCGATATGAACGGTTGTGTTTTCTACCTTTACCCGTGGTTCAAACAAATAAATCGCTTTATTGACCAAAGCAATAATTTCAAAACGGAGTGCTTCATTGATTCTTTCAAATACCAACCTGTACAGATCGCAACCAAATTCGGGGAACATGATGCGTTCGCCAGGCGTTGTTGAAATCAATAAAAAAAGGCTTTGCTGAATATCAGCTTCATCCGAAACCATATCTAAAGCGCGATTTTTCTCGCGTACCATAGGTGGAAAACTCCAGCCTGTCCCTAAAAATGATTTTTTCATAATTATTGATGTCTATTTTTTAACTAGCTCGTTCCTTAGGAACGCTGTTGGAATAAAGGTACAAATTCAGGTTTCAGATTTTGCCCTCAGATTATTTGTTTTTTAGCGCGAATAGCCTACCTATTTAAGCAAAAAAAGAGAAAATATGAGGGCAAAAGATGTGCATCAATTGTACCTTTATTTCGACAGCGTTCCTTATCCGCCAATCATTACTGTGGGTGCACCTAAAACAATCGCCCCTCCATGTGCTGTGGTATCGCCCATTCGGGCTGCTGGCTTACCACCAATTAATACCGTTGCGGATCCTTTGACAATACTATCAGGCGGCCCTACGCATACACAAGCGTCGCCCAAGACTGCGGCTGGCATTCCGGCGATCAATACAGTAGGTACTCCAGGGCCTACTATCGGCCCACCTACATGTGGAATCGGTGGTAGCCCAGGGGTGACCATTGGGCAGGTATGCATATCTGTTAATCTTGCTGCTGGTGGCATCTTTTTTGTATAGTTTTACTTAGTTAATCATGACTATTGCACCTTTTACAGTGGTTTGCCCGCTGGCTTTTAGTTCCGCAGAAGCACTGCCCTGAGCAGAGAAAGCGATCTTTGCTTTGGCATTAACATTTAGCCCATCTAGGCTAATATCTGCTTTAGAGGATATATTTATTTTATCCGTGGCATCGAGCGTAATAGACCCCATTGCTTTAATGTTGATATCCTTTGGGCTATTGAGGCTGATGCCCGAACTGGTCATTTCTACTTTATTGTTATTTTGATCCACCAAAGTAATTGACTTATCCTTATCCGACAAAGTAAATATATTATTTCCGGGTGTTTTGATGGTCAATACCTTGTCTTTATCGTTCATTTCCAGTGTAAGGCCATTTTTGGTCACTATTGCCTTGATACTGTTCTCTTTATCTGGTGTATAGGGTGCTTTTAACTTGCTACTGTAGAACATGCCTAAAATGACTGGAAAACGAGGATCTTCGTTCAAAAAACCAAGTATTACTTCGTCGCCTACCTCTGGTAGGAAAAAACTGCCTTTTCCATTAGTGGCGTAAAAATGCGCCATACGCGCCCAAATACCTTTTCCAGTTGGCTCTATGACAGGTACATCTACTTGTATTCGGAATTGCCCGTTGGGATCCGTGTCTATTTTTTTAACCGTCCCGTTTTGTAATCCGTGCATCGCAGGTAATAACCCACCGGCCGCAGGTGCACTCACCGATGGTTGTCCCGCTACCCAAGCAGCCGGCAAACCAAAACCCAGTGTTGTTTCCCAATTGCCATCCCGAACATAGTGCCGGAGGGATGTCACCATTGCATCACCGTTAAACCTTTGACCAAAACCACTGAGGGTTACAATTGTATTCAATTTGGGCAATGTACTGCCTTGTAAGGTAATCGTACCGTTTATCGCATTCAACCTAGACATAAGTAAGTGTGCATCGGCCCAAGCTGTGAGTTCATTTTTATCCAAAGGAGCCGTTGTGGCCAGTTCAGTGGCAGTAAATCCTATTTTACCGCCCAATTCTTTGGGTTTGATATTGCCCGGCGTACTATTCGATGGTTCTGTTGACTTGCCCTCTACGATAGCCTGCGTTTTTAAGTCCCAAGCCTTACAAGTGACGGTCGTTTCTTGTTGTCTTGCTTCTATGCTTAGTTCATAAGAAAATACATTTTCTTCAAAATCAATTTTTAATACAGATGCTCCACTACTGATTGGTTTTTGGACAAAAACGGTATCACTATCCGTAAAAACCAATAAGCCATTTGCTTCGGCTCGTGTACGTATAAAATCCCAATCGTTGGCTTGGTACTGAACAATTTGTGGATGAGTATAGGTCGTACTATCCACTTTTGCGGTAAGGCTATGTTCCCCAATAACAGCACTTATAATAGCACTGTCTTGCTGCTCTTGATAATAAGCACTGCGGCATCCCATCGTCATTTTTACAGCATTATCGCTACACTTCAATACCAACTCATTGAACTCTTGATCTATATTTTTGATACCGACATTGACAATTTTGCCACTAAAAGCAGTAGTTTTATCGTTGACATAGCCCAGTTTTATTTCAATTTTATTACCCGGTACCATATCACTCGATTCGCTCATCTCAAACGTACGATTATCTCCGTCACCGATGGGCAACCAAAAGGAAATTTTAGCCGTTCCAATCTTGTTCATGTTTCGATCTATCTCAATCGATGTTGGTGTGTAATGGTCTTTCAAACGTTGGCCATCCACGAGTATTTCGATGGATAATACTTCATCTTCGGCACCTGCTACCTGTTTTGCTGGCATACTCTTGAATTTTAAACTGTTGTAAAATATTGATAAGCTAGATCGATCGACTCTACAGCAATATCGTTTTGCCTGGCATTGAGGCCAGTAACTTCCCATTTTACAGGATAAGCACGGACAAATTGCCATGACATGAGCGGCATTTGATTACTGTCCAATAAATGAACAATAATATCTTGTGTTTGTATTTTTCTTCCTACACTCACGGCATTGAGCCCACTGGAAAGGTGGTTACGGCACCAGTTACCAAAAGGAGAATCCGCAACCATAAGTCCTCGTTTTAATTCCAAATTCTTATCAAAAGACACCCGTGCTGGTACTTTATGGACAAATCTATTTTCGCCGCCTTCCGTTATGGAATCAAATTTCATACTGGCATTGATACCCGAAACCTCCTGAAAACCGGCTTCGATACCCGTAAAATTAACTAAAGGTTTGCCGAGTATTTCTACCGAAAATAAAAATCCATAAGGCAATATGGCGGTTGGTGACATTTGTGTCATGAATGTTCGTTATTTAGTTTCTTTTGCTGATAATACCTGAATGGCCAACACCACAAAACGCATGATGTACAATCCGGCAAAACAAATGAGATATGAGAGCAGAAATAATTCTGCGATAAAATTCAGTTCATTGTCTGTAAAAAAATCTCCTTCCGCTACCAGTTCCAAAGCATTGATAAAAATAAATGCCAATGGCGCAGACAGTACCAGAATGATAAAAAACCATAAAAATTCGCGTGCAACTATTTTTTTCATCGTTTCTAAGGCATATTAAGTCGATTTTTTTCAAAATAATGAATCACCACTAGCGTAAAGCAAGTCCCCCCAACAAGCCCTAAACCCAAAGTAAATAAATTACCCCGTTCTAATAAGGGCTTGCCGGTTACATACAAATAAAAGGCATATACAAACAATAGAATGGCTATACCCGCCAATGCGTACAGTAAACGTAGTGTTTTATTTTGGAAAAAAACATCACGCACCCGCCAGTCGAATAATGCAATCACCAAGCCCAACAACAGGAATGCCACTATAAATATACCTGCCACTGCAAGGAGCGAACGGTATTCCACAACAGATCTCGACAATTGGAAATACTTGGTTTCGATATAAGCGTCTTTATAGGTAACCAGTGTATCAGCACCGTATTTTTCTTCGATCAATTGCCACAATTCGTCGTAACCATTATCGTATCCTAATGCCCAAATGCCTACGCCGGCCAGTTTTTCTTCCAGTACCCAGTTGTATTTTCTGCGAAGGGTGAGGGTATCATCAAACCAGCATTTGGTGATCAACTGAGTGGTTGGATCCGTAATTTCATAAAACGCACCCCACCGCTTTGTGTCATAGTTGGTTTTTTCGAGGCCATATTTTGCTTTGAGTTGTCGATAAGTGATATGACCCGCAAATTTCGGCACATCTGCCTCGAATGCTTTATTCCAAACCGCGCCATAGTACGGCATGGCCACAATGAGTTGATTCCGCTGCACCCCTTTTTGTAAATAACGCCCTACCGATGATCGGATACTTCTTGTTTGCTCATTGCCATCTAATGGTGCAACGGGGCCATCGGTGCCGCTGTGCGGGCCATAATAATCGTAGCCCATCATCACAAATAAGTCTATCGATTTGGATAACCGATCTAATTCATAAATATATTCTGCCCCTACTGCTGGCAGATCAAGGGTAATGGCGTATTTGGGTTTTAGTTTGGCGGCTAGTTTTTCGATAAAAAGGGTCATTTGGCGTTGTAGCCCTTGCGGCACCAATTCAAAATTGATGTCCACACCGTCAGCATCATGTATCTTGAGGAATTTGAGCAGTTTTTCAATCAACTCGTCTTGCAATACAGTATTAGTGAGTAATGCGCGATTCCCTTGTGGCGTATGGTTAGTGATGGTGAGCAATACTTTGCAGTTTTTGGCTTTTGCGGCAGCCACCAATGCACTGGCATTTTCCCAAGCAGCTATCACATCGGGGTTATCATTATGCCCGGTGCTATCAATATTATAAGAAAACCAGGCAAGATAGGACATTAGATTGAACTGGTACGACTGCCACGCCGATCCCATCCAATAAGGATGCCAACCAAAAACTTTGATACCCGGATTCAAGTTATTTTGGAGTACAGTGTCTTTTCCACGACTATACTCCACACGTACAATATTTTGATACCGATCCCAATTGGAAATACCGTGTTTAGAAAGGCTATCGTACAATGCTATTTCGTCGCGGTGGATGAGTTCATATACGCCATTGAAGCGTTCGGTGACGCTTTGTGGTGCATGATCGGTATCCTTATTTTTACTAAGTTTTGATCTTAATTTATCCCAAAAGCCTTGCGCTTCGGCGATGCTTGCCGGAGGCTTTACATCTTGCGCACTACAGGTGTATATACCCATTGGTGCAGGACATAACCCCGGTACTCCGCTCCACAGGAGTACGAGCAGTACGGTATTCATCGCCCATTTAGATATAAGATTACGGAGCATTTTATTTGAGTTTTTTTTGTTTTGTTCCAATGATATTCAATACGCTTTTTTTCGAGGTCACTTTGCTATAAAATGCAATCATTTTGAATTGTAAAGGATAGGCATTTACTGTATTTCTGTTTTTAAAATGAACAAAAAAATGATATGTTGGCAATGGCAACTGCGCTGTTTTCATTTGCGCTTTCAATGTCTGGGCGGTAATAATCCCCGAATTTTGTGCCAGAGATGCCCCTAGAACAGGTAGTTTGCCTTTCGATCCCATTGTATTAAATTCGACACCCACATCAGAAATGGTAATCCGTGGTAGTATCAAAGGGTATTTCAAAGCGAAAGCACAAAGTGCTGGTGGTACACCGGGCAATGCCCAAGTCTTGGGCACGGATGCTTCCAAAAACTGATATTGATTGAGGCAAGAGCGATTAATCCCAAACCAATACGCGATAAAAAGCAAATGCAATGTATCCTTATTCGCAATAAGCAACGGAACAAACAATTCTAACTGACTATTGGGATTGCTTTCTATATTCATCCTAGCCGCCAACAACAAACTATCATCTTTAATTGAAAGAGCGAGGGTATCATAAGTAAGGAGCGTATCAATGTCAAAAATCGTATCCAATTGCATATAAGTGGTATCATATTTGGTAGGTCTTATACACCGCACATCTAGTTTTACAGCCTGCTTTGTCCAACTCGGGTTTGCACTTATTTTAAAGTCAAAATACCGCTCATTTACCACTACTAATGTATCGGAAAATACAGCGGTATTGAGCATTCGATGCCGCACAACAGATTGATCATCAATTAATTCTACTTGCTTTAATGTTTTTTTGCCAACAGTCGTTACCGTAAATATCATCGTATCGCGCGGGTAGAATGTACTATAACGCAAACTCAACGGCTTTAAGCGAGGTAAATTGCGTATTCCAGTGGGCTGTGATAGAATGGCAGGATATCGCTTTGCCGTAATAATCTGCTCTTTTTTCTGGTGTACAATTTGCCCCTTTTTTTTTGTCACAACCCTCCGATTGTCCTCTACCCCCCTTTCCCCCGATTTTTGTATCAAAACCAGATGAAGGGTATCTTTACCCTGATTTGAATAAGTACGGACAACGGTTTGCCTAATCCGATATTGAAGCGTAGGCTGCGCCGGCAGATATCGGTACGCTGCTAACTGCGCTACCTGTCTTTTGATCGAAAGACTGGGTTTAATAAGGAGTACAGGCCGGCACGGTTGCGTAAAAGTATCCGTATATTGGAAAGTGGCAATACCGGCGCCTCTTAGTGTGGTATCGGCGAGTATGAGTTGAATATCTTGAAAAGGTTGGCCCAGTTGATGGTTCAAGTCCAACTGGAAAGCATAGTTTGCCGGAATAGTATCAAAGTCTATTTTTTTGCTCTTGAAGCGCCGCAGTCGAATATCGCCTTGTGGCGCGAGTGCTACCCTTTGAATATTGGACCAAACAGTATCGATGGATAAGGTATCGGTACTTATGACGCGCACCGAATCTATCTTTGCAGCACTTGATATGCCACCGCTTTGCCCGAACAACGGACAATAAATACCCCACAATAGGAGTATCATCAGGGGGCGATATAATGGCGAAATATTCAATGTTTATCCAACTAATGGTGGTAAATAAATTTTTTGTCCCGGTTCGATATTCGTAAAATGAGTGAGGCCATTTGCATCTGCTACTTTAACATATAGTGCGGCATTTTTATACACTTTATGACAAATCAAAGGTAGGGTTTCGCCGGCCTGTACGGTATGCAACCGCGTAAGATCGGGCGATTTCCTGTCTCTGCCTAAATTGATGCTATCCGTTATTTTTTCAAAAGAAACACTTGCTTTGGCGCGAAGTGGAATGCCATTTTGATTAAAATAAAGGTATTGAATATCTAAACTTTTGAGTTGGCATTCAAAATACAAATTACCCCAAACAATCTTTAAAAAGCGCGTACTGTGTATTTCTGTATCATATTGGGTCAGGTTTTTTTTCAACCACCTTAGGTCGTCTTTCACTTCATTGCTATGGGGAATAATACCCGTACTATCCAACCAAAGATCGAAGGAAAGAGTCTCCACAAATTCCACTACTTTTTCGTACTCCTTTTTCCCATCCACATTTTGCGGATTGATATTCTTTTCTTTGGTCGAAAATTTGCGGTTGTATGTTTCTGGATTCACCGAAACATACAACCAATCTTCTACTTGCCCTCCTTTCTCGGATTGGCTGCCAATTTTCATCTTGGAAACCTCTGAAAAACTTGCCATTGTTATTGCGCTGTTTTTAAAATTTACCGCAGTTGTTGAGCTGCCATGGCTTCTTTGATTTGCCGCATACAAAGGGCAACAATGCGTCGAGTTTCCTCTTTACTTAGTTCAAAAGAAGTGGTTACTTCCGCTACTTCATCGCCATTTGTTTTGGCTTGCACCACTGCATTATTGCCTGGTCCGGGCTCGTTTTCGCTATTCAAACGAGCCCGGATGACCAATTCACGTATTTCTACTGGCATTGTCAGGTCTATTTGGACATGGTTAAACCTTCGTGGCAAAGTACCAGTTCTTCCATTGCCGCTTCGCTGGTTTTAGCGTTGAGGCTGGCACCTGTTACTTTTTTAGGAAAGGCATTTTTGAGTGTCCAGGTAAAGAGTGGCGCATGTGCTTCGTCAAGCAATTGGATTGTTACTGTTACTCGGGCAACAGTATTCATTTTTACGCTCGAAAAATAATCAAATAAAGTGGTATCGCCAGAGAACATACCTTTTTTGAGCGTTATATCGGAGTGTTTTTTCAAGCCCGGCATCCGAACCGTAGTAAATTCTGGGCTATTACCCGCCCTGTACTCAATCATATCGTATTCGGTATCGAGTCCCGATACTTCTTGGAATGCCACTTCTCCTTTGGCTCCGATAGTGTCACCGATAGTGACTTTGAAGTGAAACATTGGTATTGGCCAAGGTGTTTCTTGTTTTTCGCCTGCCATAATATTGTTTATTTAAAAGTTAAAGTAAAAAAGCCTGAATTTTAAGATTTCTGCATTTGCTGCTCAAAGGTGATGACAATAAATTCTGCTGGACGTGTCACCGCTATTTTGACCGTAATCCGGAGCAAGCCATCCAAAATATCTACTGGGGTCATGGTTTCGCCCAGTCCTATATTGATACTAAATGCATCTTCTGGTGTAGCACCTGCCAACGCACCCTGTTGCCATATATTGATTAGGAAATTGGTCAACATGGCTTTCATATTCGACCATGTTGTGGCGGTATTGGGCGCAAATACATAAGGTTCAGCGGCATATTTGATGGATTGTTCAATAAAGATCACCGTACGACGCACACTCACATAACGCCAATCCTGGCTATTGCCATCGAGCGTACGAGCGCCCCACACGAGTACACCTTTGCCCGGGAAAGTACGAATGGCATTGACCGCTTTGCCACTAAGGGGCATATTGAGGTCCTCTTGCTCGTCGTTGGTGAGGTTGACCGCTGGGCGAATAACAGTACCCATACTTACATTGGCTGGCGACTGGAATACCCCAACCGAATTGTCCACCATGGAATACACCCCAGCCATACCTGCACTGGGCGGCAGGAGGTTGATTTGTTCGCGGAGGCTTGCCATAATTGATTTGTACAGTGGGCTTACAGCAAGTAGGGTTTGGTGGTGCGTTTTGATTTCGGCGTCATTGATTACTTTTTCGACTTCTTTTGCTGCTGCTTTAGCTGTTGTCTCTAGTGCGGAAAGTCCACCTTTTAATGTATTAATATCATCTTGAGTGATTGGTACTCTCGCTTCTTTTGCTGCGATTTCGGCTTTTTTAGCATCTAAGATTTTTTGAGCCGCCTCTTTTGCAGGGGCGTCCCCTGCATCTATAACAGCCTTTTCTAAGGCTGGAAGTTCTTTTTTTAAAGTTTCAATATTTTCTTTAGTGACTGGTACTTTAATTTCTTCTTTTGCAATTGCTTCGTTTTTAGCATCTAAGATTTTTTGAGCCGCCTCTTTTGCAGGGGCATCCGCTGCCTCTTTAACAGCCTTTTCTAAGGCTGGAAGTTCTTTTCTTAAATCTTCAATAACTTTTTTTAATGCCGCAACTTCAGTCTCAGTTAGCGGCACATTTTTAGGATCGCTCTGCTCAAGTAATCTTTGATTCTTAATCTTGATCTCTTCCTTTTTATCGTCAAAAGCCTTATCTGCGTCCACCTTTGCAGCCACTAATACGGCTGCGTTTGCTATTTCAAATTTAACCTTCGCCATAGAATGAGCGGCCTTTTTTTCCTCTAATTCTTTTTTCTTGTCTGCAATGTCACTAGGTGTTTTGGCTGCTTTTAAGTTTTTTGCTGCGGTATCTTCTTCTTCTGCTGCTGCGCTTACTGCTGCTACTGCTCCTGTTCCTGCTACATCTCCTGCTCCTGCTGTGCCTACTGCTGTGGCTGCATCAGTCGTACTTAGGGTCGGGGAATTATACAGCCTAATCTTTTCAAACGCTTCGAGCATGGCATTACCGCGCTTAGCCTCCAGTATGCCACCTTTCACGGCGGACTCTACATCGGCACTCAGGATACTGATCAAATTGTCATTCGATTCTTTGTCAATATTGGTAAAATCCAAGGATTCAGCGCTCGTGACAGTGGTATGCACCCAAGGGTAGTAAGCAGTACCCCATTGCAGGTGATTGGAACCCACACCTTCTCTAAAACTTGTTACTACATCCGAAGGATCTGGTGTTCTTTTTTTGTAACCGTTGTAAATATCCAAAATTGTCACCCGATTGCGCATATCCACGCCGCAATGCAGCAACATTTTTTGTTGCAATGCATAACAATCTGCTTGCTCTAGTAACACAGCATCGGGGATAACGAGCATAGTTGGTTCTGCCTCTTTAAGCAATGCCTTTATTCCAATTACTCTTTGTTCGCCGCCTTCTTCCTCTGGCGGCAATTCGTTATCAAAATGATCTGGGTTAATTTTGCTTGTATAATTTCCAATCGATACAATATAACAATCGGAGCCACCATTGGCAAAGAACATTTTCATACAATTAAACAACAAAAAACGTCCATCTTTAGGTTTCAAAGCGTAAATCTTGTTGGGATTGGGATCTGGATCCACGGAATAGGTGGATGTGGGGCCACCACCAAAGTACAATTGGTATTCGCCAAAAGACGAAATCCGGGTAGGTACGTTGGTAATATCCTTTTTATTTAGGATGGCTTTTTCTGTGTACCCTATAAATGCAGGGACCGCAGTGGCGACAGGTACCGCGGAGTTTGGAAAAGCACTTTTTTCCTCAATATAAACGCCGGGTGTTGCATAAACTTTTGACATGTTAAAAAAGTATATTGATTTATAAATAGATGTACATATCTGAAAAAACAGGTTGATCGACAGCGGCTTGAGTGACTCGTTTCCAATCGGGAGTGGGCAGGTCAACCGTCATGAATGGTTTATCGACGCTACCTGAACCGTTTTTTCGGGAGAGTTTAATTTTTAGTTTTCGCTGTGGTTGTTCGCTGAGTGGCAAAGGTGTTTGGATGGAAATGGGAATAGCCATTTGTGATGATCCTTTTATTTGGCGGGGTGTATCCTCTGTGGTAAGTAGAACTTCCTCTAAGAGCGATTGGGAGTCTGTAATGGTTATTTTATCCAAATTTAGCGCTACTTTGAAGCCTAATTCTGGTTTATCCCTACTCATAATGTAATACCGCCAGTTGGTTTCCCGCGCTTGGAACATTAGTTGGTATTGTGTTAACTTTGGCGGAGTTGATACTACTACTTGGGGCGGCGGCGCAAGCATATATTTACAATTTCGCCCAATATAGATATCTATCACACCCAAATCCTCTGGTTTCAGGCCAATATCTTTATCAATATAATCGGCACTGCTCACTACTGCTGCTTGTGCTAATGAAATAATATCTTGTTCGTCCGGTGCTACTACTTCCCTGAAATTATAAAAATGCAACCGTTGAGTCGTATTTTTAGGAAAAGGAATCTCCGTGATATTATAAAACCAAGGTGTTTTACTACGCAATATAAATTGAAGCAGAAGCGATCCATTCAAGAGCGATAGCGCAGCAGGTCTGTTGGATTCTTTCCCAAAATATAATGCATACACATGACCATTTTGATGCCATTTCAAATCGTAGCGATGCATGAATAAGGCAGTTTGGGGCGAAGGCACCAATTCGAAATCTTTCCCTATGTTACCAACATAAAAGGTATGTTTTAATGTAATGTTGAAAAAAACTGCGAACTGCTTCATCTATTCAATCACTATTAAAGTCTTTAATTATTTCCGCTCTGGTGCGGCTAAAGTATCATAGCCCAAAATCGGTGTAGTTTCTTCCATAACAAGATCAGAAGTAATAGACAACATCCGGACTTTAATCATGATAGACGGCAAATGTTTTGCGCCAAGGGTTGTCCAAAAATTACTGATATCCTTCATCTCTATATTGACCATTTCAACCACTACTTTTTCTATATTTGGGGGCAAACTGGGTGTATTTGCAGCAGTAAATACTTGTTTACCCTGAAAAAATGCAATCGTATAGGATATTGCTTTGAGTGCTTCTATGTACCGATTCGGTTTGTAATAAGCCGCAAAAAGCACATAAAGATTAAGGTTAAATGGCGGATTAACTACTGCATTGGATCGATTTGGCGCATTCAAATTACTACGCTCCTGCTCAATATTGAATAAAGAGCAGATCACTTGGCCTTCTGTTTCCACCGCAAATGCTCCATCGGCATTGTTCATCAAAGCGGACAAAACAACAACATTTTCTTTCGGAAGCACCTTCATAGATGGCTTCAAAAATTGATCCAACTCGCTTGTTAATACTTCCAAAACAGTGTGAATCATCGCTGCTTATTTTGTTAAATCGTTAATTTGTTAAAATTTTCATTTGGCTATTTATAATTTGACAAAGGTATGCTCCGCCTTAAAATAAAAACCCCGTATAAATACCTGTTTTTAAAAACAGGTATTTATACGGGGTGTAATAATTAGCCATTTAAAATTACAAAATATTAATTGCTATTTTACAAAATATTAATTTTAAATTAATTCTCACTCATCCTCACAACCGCTCCTTAAAAAACGCCTCAATCATATCAAACAAATGCGCACGATCGGGCCCTGCCACATTATGCTCGTGCTCAGGATATACAAAATAATCCAATTGTTTGCCTTTGCTGACGCATTTTTTTACGTATTTTAACGAATGTTGCCACAATACCACCGGATCGGAAGTGCCATGAATCATCAATAAGCGGCCATTCAGGTTGTCGATATAATTGTACAAATTGCTCTTTTTATACCCTTCAGGGTTCTCTTGCGGCGTATCCATATAGCGCTCGGTGTACATTATTTCGTACATGCTCCAATCCAATACTGGTCCGCCTGCTACACCGCATTTGAACACGCCTTTCGCTTCCGGGCGGGTCATAAGAGACGTAGCCATAAAGCCGCCATAACTCCAGCCATACACACCGATACGCGTGGAATCAATCGAATTGAGTGTTTTGAGATAGGCTACGCCAGCCAATTGGTCTTCCATTTCGTAATCGCCGGCATGGCGGTGGATGGCCTGCTCAAAATCGCGCCCGCGGTTCAATGAGCCACGACCATCAATCGACATTACTGCGTAGCCCTCGTTGGCCATGCGGTGCATCCACATTTCGCCACCGCCCATCCAGGAATTGGTCACCATTTGTACATGTGGGCCGTTATACACATAAATAATGGCCGGATATTTCTTGTTAGGTTCGGGATTGGAGGGCAGAATAACCCGCGCTTGAAGCAGGGTACCATCTGGCGATTGCAGACGAACAAACTGGGTCGTACCTGTTTTAAAATCCTTTAATGGCGATGGCGCATTGAGCAATGTAGTACCTTTTTCGCCTTTTGCCGTTTTTTTCACCGTAATCATCCTTGGCGTGGTTGGATCCGAAAATGAATTGACCATCCATTCGCCGTTTTGGCTCACCGTGGCATTATGGGTACCCGGTTGCTCGCTGATTGGACTGGATTTGCCATCTTTTACGGTGGTTGTCCATATATATCGGTTCAAACCCGTTTCATCGGCGGTTTGGTAAAAGCAGCGTTTGCCATCGGTAGAAAAACCGTAAAAATTGGTCACTGGAAATTTACCTGTACTCAGCGGGCGCAACATTTTACCATCCATATCATAGAGATAAACATGGTTAAATCCATCCTGCTCGCTTTGCCAAACAAATTGCGTTTTGCTACCCGGCACAAATTGTGCAGGATGCTCCGGTTCTACCCATTTGTCATTGGTCTCTTCAAATATTGTTTTAACAAAATTGCCTGTCATGGCATCAAATTGCTTGAGCCAAAGGTGATTTTGTGCGCGATTGACTACCGCTACCAAGATATATTTATCATCGGGCGACCAAGCCACATTGGTCAAATATTGCTCGGCAGGCTCGCCCGTATTGAGGTAAATTGTTTTCGCATTTTGTGTGTCGTACACCCCAATGGTCACGTGGTGGCTGGTCGCGCCTGCGTATGGGTAGCGGATGCTACGGGCAGTGGCGGGCATCGAATCGAGGACATAAATGGGGTATTGCGTTACCATGCTTTCGTCCATGCGGTAAAATGCTAAATATCGACCCGATTCGCTCCAAAATGTACCTTTAAAGATACCAAATTCTTCGCGGTGTACACTTTTACCATACACAATGCCGTCTTTTTCGCTCTGGGCAACCATGGTGGACTTACCGTCTTTGCTCACCCAAAATGCATCACCCTCGGTATAAGCCGCTTGATAGGTTTTATCGTGGTAATCAACGTTTTCTGCATCTTCGGGGTGGTTATTTTTGCTGGTTAAGCCTTTTGAAAAAGACCAATGCAATATATCGGTTGCGGTATGAAACCAAAGTTCATCCATATTGAGCCACTTGATACCAGGAATTCCTGTCAATGGCTTTTTGCCCATTTTTTCCAATGCTGGATTAAGGCTGGCTAATAAATCAAGGGTATCGCTTTTAAGATTATTGGCGGTTATCCGTATCAATTTTGTACCCGAAGTATGCGTAAAAGCATCGGTATTAGGAATCCATTCCACTTGACGTAGATTGGCTGGTGCAAACATGGCCCTTTTAGTAATGGCATCGGCCATTGTAAAGGTTTTTTGAGTAAAAGCCGGATAAACAAGAATAAATAGTAAAAAGGAACAAAAAATCCGCTGCATCTTGAACTAGTTGATAAGGTGTAAATTTGATGAGGAGGCGAAGGTAGCACTTCATTGAAATTAGTGAGGCTTATTTTAGAAAAAAGTACTAAAAACAACATTTAAATAAATAAATATTCATTATTCAGTTATCTTTGCCCCGAAAATGACAATCCATTTCGTGTTACCTTGAATCTAGCCTTGGAAAACCAAGGCAACTTATTTTTATTTTTTAATAGCGTAACACACTGAAATAATGAAAAAATCTATTAATTTTATTTTATTTGCTTTCGTTTTTATCACCCCTTTTGGATGCAAAAACGACAATACCGATCTTCCAACAGATGCATACCTCACCAACAAAACAGCAGATTATTCTGGCGATCTAGCGCACGAATGGATGCAATTGGGCTACGAAATGGTAAAAGAGAACCATCTGTACGGCCCGCATGCAGCGCGTACTTATGGCTATATTGGTCTTACCGTATGGGAATCGGTGTACAGAGGCATTCCAAATGCAAAAAGTATGGCGCAACAAATCAACGACTTTCCCCGTGCAGCCAATATGGAGGAAGCGAAGGTGTATAATTGGGGCGTAGTATTGTGTACGGCAATGAAAATTGTATTTCCCGAATTGATCGATCAAGTGACCAGTTCACAACGAAGCTCGATTATTGTATTGGCCGAGCAACAAGAAAACGATATGCTCAATAAGGGATTAGACCGCAAGGTTTATGAAAATTCGCGCGACTATGGCACATTAGTAGGCACCAATATTTTAGATCGTATCCGTAAAGATGGCCGCGATATCATCCGAAATATTGTACCCCAATTACCCCTCCGCGACGTAGAACACCCTTGGTATTGGGACAAAAACACCTATAATCAAGCACCCGTAGAACCGATGTGGGGTACATTGCGCACGTTTGTGACCGATAATTCACAGGTTTGCGAAGCGGAATCACCTTTGGATTATTCTACCGATCCCAACAGCGCATTTTATAAGGAAGCCAAAGAGGTATATGGTATAATAAAAAGCGATGCCAACAAAAAATTGGCCTATCACTTTGATAATGGCCCTGGGCGCACTTGTAGTCCTGCCTGCCATTGGGTGAGTATAACCGAGCAGTTTTTGAAAAAAGATGCACGAGATTTGGCTATTTCCGCAAAAGCGTATTGCCTTGTGGGGTTTGCTGCCGCCGATGCCTTTAGTAATGCGTGGTATATGAAGTACAAATACAACCTTTTGCGCCCTTCTACCTATATCAAGGAAGTATTTGCGGCTAGTTGGGAGCCATTGCTGAGTACGCCACCTTATCCCGATTATATTTCGGGGGCTTCTGTTATTGGAGGTGCTGCGCCGGTGGTATTGGTGTCTATTTTTGACGACCGCACATTTGTGGATAATACCCATTTGGGCAGCCCTTTATACACCCCCGATGGCGGGCCGTTCCTATTGCCCGAACGCCAATTCGAGTCCATTACTATATGTGGTGAAGAACAAGCAGAAAGCCGTATTGTAGGAGGTGTGCATTTTCGCCGCGCCTGCGAACAAGGACTAAAAAGCGGTCGGTGTATCGGAAATACGATCCTCGATCGATTAGATTTTGGTTTTTAAGTAAACCGACTTTATCGTTACAAAAAACAGTTAGTCGTGCTCATCATCAATAGCACCAAACAACTGCTCCAGAGCGTCTTCTAAAGTAACAATACCTGCCAATTGCCCGTTTGCATCACTCACACAGGCGATATTGGTACGCGTGCGCACGAACCGATTGAGTAGTTCATTCGCGGGTAATGTGGCTGGAACAAATTGAATGGGCAATACCAACTGGCGTATATTTTTTTCTTCACCAAACATTTGTTGCACGTGAATATACCCCAATACGGTATCCAACGATGCCGATTCCGTGATAATAATCCGCGATAATTGGCTTTCGGTAAATAAACGCCGCAATTGTTCTAAGGTATTACCCACAGGAAAATACACAATATCTTTGGCCGTAGCCATACAATCGCCAGCGTAAATCTCGCGTAAGTGTAGCGCATTTTCAATTAATTCAGTGGAAATATCCGCTTCGTCATCTTCGTCCTGCTGGGCAAAGTATTCGAGCAAAACAGCCTCGCTCTCGTTGGGTGCTTTACCGTATAATTGCTTGAATATCAATCGCCTAAACAACGAAAGAACACTAAAAACAATAAATACCGTAAAAACAGTGGCAAACCAACCGGTTCCAAAAATAAAGGAAACAGGGGGCAATATCCAAATGACCGCTGCTGTAGCGGCCAAGCAGACTAGAAATATGGATAAATAAGAGTGCAAGCCTACTGCATTACTTGCAGCAACCGCTCGACTTCGGGGTGAGGGTTCGTCCATGTATTTTATTTTTAAATGCTGTATTGCAACAACGCTGCAAAGGTAGTACATTTTGCTATTTATGAGTTACTTGTGCAAATGAAGTAATTACTCGACAAATATTTCATGTTCTTGTTCACACTTAAAGGGCTTTTTTGCATTTATGGATATGAAGCGGCTGTTTCACAAGTAATCTACTCAACATAAATTCACCAACCATCAACACCATGAAAAACACCATTATGCGCCTTGTATTGTGGGCTATTGCTTTGCCAATAACCACTTTCGCCCAACAACAACACGATCATCGCCAATGCGGATCGGCCCAGTACAACGAATATTTACAGGAAACCCACCCCGAAATGAAGGCGCAACGCATCCTTGCTGCCCAACAAAAAAAAGGGAAACACACCGCCGACAATGCCATCAATGGCGTACTGACTGTACCCGTCGTGGTACATATTGTGTACCGCAATGCCACCGAAAATATTTCTGACGTACAGGTATATTCCCAAATGGAAACCCTCAACGAAGATTTCCGAAAACTCAACGTTGACGTAGCCAATACCCCAAATGCATTTGCCAGTGCAGTCGGCGATGCTCAAATCCAGTTTTGCCTCGCTTCCGTAGATCCCGATGGCGATCCGACCTCTGGCATTGTCCGTACATCTACAGCCCACGATGTTTTTGCTTACCCCACTAACGATATGATGCACGCTGGCACAGGTGGTAGCGATGCATGGGATACCGATTTCTACCTCAATATCTATGTAGTTGCGATACAAGGTGGCATACTTGGTTACGCGCCCTATCCGGGCAATGCTGCTGCCAGCGAAGACGCGGTGGTGATCCGCTATAACGCCTTTGGATACAATGGTACTGCCGCTAATCCATTCGATCTGGGGCGTACCGTCACCCACGAAGTAGGCCACTGGTTCGGTTTGGTGCATATCTGGGGCGATGCCGATTGTGGCGATGACCTAGTATCCGATACGCCAGTTGCAAAAGATGCCAATGGAGGCTGTCCTACATTTCCGCTTATATCTGACTGCGGTAATGCGCCCAATGGTGAAATGTTTATGAATTATATGGACTACACCGATGATGCTTGCATGTTTATGTTTACCAATGGACAAAAAGACCGTATGCGCGGTTATTTTGAGCCCGGTGGTTTGCGCGCCGATCTGCTCGTGAGTCGCGGTTGTGGTGGTACTTGTCCGCGTACTTTTTTCCTCACCGACGATTTTAGTGGTGTAAATATCGATTTTCAGGCCCGCGACTTGATCATTGGTTGGAACAAGGTAAATAGCGGAGCAGATATTGTTTATCGTGCAGGCGATCATGTGCGGTTGAAACCCGGTTTTCACGCTGTTGGTTGCACTTTTGATGCGCGTATAGACGGCTGTTCGGGTGCAAAAAATGGCGAGGCTCGAGGTAATCAGGTAGCAACAATACCCGCTACGATCGAATTCAAAATTGTCCCTAATCCATTCAATGAATCCTTTACGGTACAGGTTAATTCAGCAGAATCCTCTGTCGTTTCTATCCGAATTTTGGATATGCAGGGGCGGTTAGTCTATGCACAACAAGAAAATACGCTACTGAATGCGGGTCAAAATGCGATCCAAATTGAGGCTGCCGACTTTATGCCCGGTATCTATTTTGTAGAAATGCGCACCAATACGACCCAAAAAGTGATAAAAGTGGCAAAAATGAGGTGATCTTATTACTGCGCGTGCGCTACCATTGTTTTTACCATTTCTAGTTCTTCGATAGAAGCACCCAAATGGAAACCGCGCACATTCGCCATTCTTAACAGCAAAAAGAGTTCGTTTTGTGGTATTAAATCCCCTTTTGCAAAAGCAAGAGGGGATTTATATTTTTGACGAAAAATTTGGGTAAAATCCACGTATTTACCTAAAGCACGGGCACATTCATCCGTTTTGGTGTCGTAATCTTCCAGGTCTTTTTTGATTGTATTATTACGAAAAGCAAAAACCATAGCCAAATTACTGCGCAATTCGAGGTCTTTGATCAAATGAGCCTCACCCGCTTGCGCCATCATTTCGAAGGTAGTGGGTTGAAAAGTACGAAAAACACCCCGCTGAAATACATCAAAAAAAGCCAATAAGCCTTGTTGAATACTATCAGGGTGATCCATTTGCAAGTAATACAATGATTGTGAAATACCGTTGATATCGGTATTACAATCTTTAAGGTTCATTTTACAGGTTTTTATCTCCAAATCAAGATCCTGCTCTATCGCTTTCAAATACTCCTGCAATTTTACGTGCTCTTTCCTGCCCTGCCGGTACCTATCCACAGTAGTCGCAATCAATAGCGAGAACAAAATTAAAGTGACTTGCGTAATATATTTTTTTGCGCCTGCGGGGTCAATCAGGCCAATCATTTTTTTATAAAAAGTACGATATTCCATAGCGCAAAATAATGGTAAAATTATGAAACAACATAAAATGCCCTTGTTTCATTTATACCTCATTTGCAGGGTCTTGGTTATTCCTTTTTTTTACCCTTTTGATTGTTGCGATACGACGGAGGTATGGACTAAGTGGCCGTGCTTAGTCGGCTATGTGAGACCCCATGCAGCATTGTGCGATATTATTTATTCATCTGACTTTCAATGATTTGAGCAACTCGTTCTTCCGTAGTCTTCAAGTACTTGGCTATTGTTTTATTTGGCACGCTGTTGTTATGCGAAGACTCTACTCTCGCGATGAACACAATTTTTTGAATCCCCCCACACACTATATTTCCAAGCGATTTACATCATAAGCCTTATTTGTCGGCTAATAGTTTACCTATTGTTTAATAAATTTCTGTGAATATAAATTATTCCCTTCTCTTACTATGATAAAATAAATTCCATTTGAAAATTTTGAAACATCAATCACAGTTTTATTTTTTGTTTTTAAAATTGTCTTGCCGTATGTGTTAATTATCTCTATTTCAAAATTTTCTTTTGAAAAAAGATTAATTTTTATTTCATTAACAGCGGGGTTGGGATAAACAGAAAAATTATTTTGACTAAATTCATTTGTGCCGGTGGTAGTGGGAGGCGTAAAAGTACCAGTGCGGTATTTTACTGTTCCCGTATTATTATCCTCCCAAACAACAAAAATATTTCCGTTTGAAAGCGCTACATCCATAATGTTGATGTCATTCAAATCAACCGTATCGTAAAGAGCGGGAAAACCATTGGTAATATCATTTGTGAATAATAGCGGAAGTTCGTCATTGCCGTTTACTCTCTGCTTCCAAACAATTGCAACTGCATTTCCATTGGCTGCCATGCGAGGAAAATTTTGCAGATTAAGCCCTGGAATAGCGCTGGTAAGAAGATCAATAGAATTAACAGAACCACTACTGATGGAAGTTTTGCTTAAATATGTTCGTCCACTTCCTGACGCCCCATTCATAAAAACAGTATAAAGCGTATCGCCAATTATTGCTGCATCTGCACCGCTTGTCGGGCAGGCAAATAGATTCCAATTGCTTTGGTCAATATTAAGTCCCAACGGAAATGTGTTGCCGTAATCAGGAGAGATACCAGCCCATATGTCGCGTATGTTGTCAATATTACTTCTGTACAGCACGATAATATTACTTCCTGAACTTATAATTTCTGCGGGACAACAATCACATACTACCCCCCCGCTTTGTCCGCTTGCTTTTACATCGGTTGAAAATGTATTTCCGTAATCAGATGATTTTGTTACAACCCAACGCGGGTTAACAAACGGCTGATCAAATTTCATAAATGCCACAATAGGGTTTCCTGTTGCATCTGTTGTTACAGAAGGGTAACCTGAATAGTTATCGGCAATAAATGCCAACTCAACAGGTGGGTTGAATGATAAGCCACCATTAAAAGAAGTGAAAATAAAAATGCGGTTGGTGGCGTCTGTTTCGGGTGTTCGCTTCACTACAACATAAACGGTATCTCCTTTTGAAGCGATTTCAGGAGCAAGATAGCTGCCCATAGACACGGTGAGCCATGGTGGATTTAACTTTACCGGTGCAGTGAACATGGTGCCGTTCCATCGGGAAAAGAAAACGGATTCATCGGACATTCTTCCCCAAATCACCAATGGATTTCCTGCACCATCTAATGCAATTCGCGGGTGCCTGTTGTCATAGCTGTTGTTAGCGATGTCCATGCCCATACCATTCCAGGTAATGTTGCTTTGTGCATTTACTGATATAACGCTTATAAGCAGCATCACTACTAATTGATAGATTTTTTTCATTTTTTTTAATTGTTTAAAGTTATAAAGTGAATTATTAGCAAGATCGCCAAAGAGTTTCGCTTTTCGTTCCTTCTCGGGAAGTTTCATAGCATCTAACTTCTCGTTGGCTGCTTTCAATCCCTTTGCTGAAAAGTTTGGTTTGATTTCGTGTATGTCGAAGTTGGCTTTATGGCAAAGCATGTTTTTCATCGCCCAATCGAACCTAATTAACTTTTTTGCCATGTCGTTAAATTTGGGGGCTAAGATACGGAAAAATCAAGATTTAGCGGCTGCCAAATCCTGATTCCACTATACACCATCTTACTATTGGCAATTCTTCGCTATCGTCTGAATTCTTATGAGGCATGACTTATTGCGTTAATTGCCAGCCAGACTTATTACTTTGGGTTTCGTAGTTATAAGTCGGCATATAATTAAAAGGAACATTCATTTTTATCTCAAAAGCATCGTCGGCAAGGTAAAGCAATGGTTCAAAAACAATATCCTCCGGCATTTGAGCAGGGTCATTGAGTACCTTTTCGTAATAGTCCTTTCCTTCCGCAACTACCTTATTACTCGATTAGATTTTGTTTTTCTCCTTTTTTAATTCGACAATCATATTTCTATGACTTTCTTCTTTCGCATGATGCTCCCAAAAATCAATTAGTTGGTTAATTTCGTTGTCTTCATCGTCCAAAAAGAAATAGAGACCTGCTGCTCTAATTTTATGAATTTCTTCAAAATTTCCTTGTATTTCTTCTCCATCCAAGGAGTATGTCTCCTTTTTTTCCTCATCTACTGATAATACTGCACCATCAAGCAATGGAGAGCGATTTTCAATTCCTTTACCTTGTGCTATTGCTTTGATAAAACTAAGCTTATTTTTTACTTCATTTGGATAATTCAATGTCAATAAACGTAATATATATAATCCTTCAATCGGATCGCCTTTTGAATATTCATCAAATATTTTTAAGATAATTTTTGACACTTCTTTGTTGTTGGGAATACTTGAAAGCGATTCTAAGGAAGGCATCACAGCCTCATATCTGAAGTCTTGTATTTCGTCGCCAATTTTTTTTATTGTGTCCTCAGTTTCAATTCCTTCTTTTGCTAACCTGCACAGAACATCTATCGCCTTATATTGTGTCCAATCATATTCCCCAAATCCAATGGAATATAAGGTAGGAATGGCTTGCTCTTTGTAATTAAAAAGAATCTCTAATATAGCGTTCTGGCATATATTCATCCATACTCCAAAAAATCCATATTTTTGGGTTGCACTATGAAGTGTTTCGGGTTCTGGCGGGTTCTTATGAAAATATTTGGTTAATTCTTTTGCTCTATTAAATTCTAACTTATTTGCCACGTCGTAAGCGGCTTTTTGGAATTTATTTTCGTCTTCAAACTCTTTAGCTACTTCAATAAGTAAATTCTCTAACTCAAAATCCCTTTGGGGAGTATCGCTAGGCGTAAAATGCTCACTTGCGGATGGTTTTTCGACAGTTGCAGGTTGTGAAAAACCCAACACTTTAAGTATTTTTTTAAACATATATTATTCGTTTTTTCATTAGACCTAACACACAGTTGAATACACAAATATGCGACATTTAGGAAGTATATTCTTAGTTCGCTGTCTATTTTCAACATCAATCCTTTAAATTACCTCTCGGTCGCTGACCATGTTTTTCTTTATACGCTTGTATGTGATCTGTTTCAATACGTTTTGCTTCTTTTCGTCCTGGGATATCGTGGATAAGAATACGCGTGAAAAATCTTGCCCAGTTGTCTATCAAATTGGCAAATCGCAACTGCACGCGCATCCTTTTTGACATCCCATCTTTTTTGCTAATAGGCCCACTGCTAATCCCAAACTTGAACACATCATAGTCAACTTTATCAACTATTTCATAAAGATGGTGCAATTCTTCGCTATCGTCTGAATTCTTATGAGGCATAACTTATTGCGTTAGTTGCCAGCCAAACTTATTACTTTGGGTTTCGTAGTTATAAGTCGGCATATAATTAAAAGGAACATTCATTTTTATCTCAAAAGCATCGTCGGCAATGTAAAGCAATGGTTCAAACACAATATCCTCCGGCATTTGAGCAGGGTCATTGAGTACCTTTTCGTAATAGTCTTTTCCTTCCGCAACCACCGCGCAACGAGCATACAAAAAGTCATCAGCAGAAACAAAGTTATCAGGTTCATTGGCCGCATAAGTGGTGGCATGTGCTCGTGTATCCAATTGAAATAATTTCGCCGATAACTTGTCTGCAAATAGGCAAATACTTGCTACTGGCAACTTCGCAAGTGCCTTAACGGCGGGAGTGACCTTATTTTCGCTACCTTTTTTTGACCAGTCAATCTTATCAATAATACGCCAAAAGTCGTCCTCAGAGAATAGATCATCTGCCGGAGATTTATCTTGAAGTCGAATTTCAACCTCGGTAGCCTTACCGAATTTTTGCTTCAAGTCATTGATAAACTGACTGCTTAGGTCGTTTAAACTGACGTTTAATACCGTTGTCATGTTAAAACTGTTTTGTTGATGCAAATATAGGTACTTTTTTTGAAAATGGGAAATATGAAAACATACTCTCCATCTAAACTTTAAAGCACGGCGTAATTGCTCCCTATCTATATCGCTGATCCTGATAACAGTAGCGCGGAGGAGAAACGGACGCCAACAATTGCCAAAAGGTGTGAATAATGTAATTCCTATTAACTATTGTGTAACCCCATGGGGAAGCATCTCATTTACTTTTGCACCATTATAAAGATTGTAAATCACAAGCAAAAAAGTCTCCTTATGAAATTGCCCAATTGGTGCTTTTCCCGCTAGCGATGAAAGTCAATTTATTACGGGCACGACGCAAATAATAGGTGGTGGTTTATGTGTTCAATAAACCTTAAACCCAATTATCTAAACCTATTTTTAAACTTAAACAACCATAAAAAAATGGAAAATATCAAAAATCTGAAAGCCGAAAACGGTGTCGAAAAATTGAAAGAACTGGTGAAGGCAATAAATATCTGCCTTTTCTGTACCAATCTCGACAGGAATTACGGCGCAACGTGCAGGCCGATGTCGGCACAGGACGTGGACGACGAAGGGAATATCTGGTTTTTTAGCAATATTAAAAGCGATAAAAACCTCGAAATACAACAAGACAGTGCTGTGCAATTGATTTTTTCGCACCCCGGTAAAAACAGTTACATGATTGTGAACGGTGCGGCCGAAATCTTTAATGACCGCAAAAAAATAGACGAACTGTGGTCGCCTATCGTAAAAATCTGGTTCGAACAAGGTAAGGATGACCCAGATATCTCCCTCCTAAAAGTGAGCACCAAAAGTGCCTATTATTGGGACACGGATGGCAATAAAATGATTAATTTTTTCAAATTCTTGGCATCTATCGCTACGGGTTCAAATTTAGTGACAGGTGTGGAAGGGAGCATAAAAGTCTAAAATATATTTTTTTTTCGTGAAAAATCTTTCACAACTGCCCATGACAGCATCAGGAAAATATTGAACTGAAATGAAAAAGATAGCAAGCCTGTTTTTAGCAATTACGCTTATCGCAACGGTGATGTCAAATTCATCGTGTGCCATGGCTCAAAAGGACATCGTTGGGGTCGCTTCCGACAACGCCAAAACGCTCGCCGCAGCAGCCAATGCCGCTGCACTGGCCGAAAAACCCATAGAAATGGATACCCTTCCGCCTCCTTATACCACCAAATCGGCGATGAATTTCAGCAATGTCATTGGTTGGGCCGATGGGAGGACACCAAAAGCACCTGAAGGCTTTACCGTGACCAAATATGCCGATAAATTTGAGAACCCTCGTTGGATGTACGTCACGCCAAACGGGGATGTGCTCGTGGCGGAAAGCAACTCCAACCACTCTTTATTGGAGAAGATTGGCGGTAGGATAGTGGGAGCCTCAAAATCCAACAACCTAAGCCATAGCGCCGACCGCATCACCTTGCTGAGGGATACCGACAAGGATGGCTTCCCGGACGTGCGCACCACTTTTTTGACCAAACTCAATCAGCCCTTTGGGATGCTGGTCATCAAAAATTGGCTGTACGTGGCAAACGTAGATGCGGTACTGCGCTTCCCTTACCAAGCGGGGCAGACCGAAATCACCGGAAAAGGGGAGAAAATCATGGATTTGCCCGCAGGAAAGCACCCCCGGCACTGGACGCGCAACCTGCTGGCCAATGCAGACAATACCAAAATATACGTTTCTGTTGGCTCTTTTTCCAATGTTGCCGAAAAGGGCATAAAAAAAGAAACAAGGCGTGCAAATATCCTCGAAATAAATCCAGATGGCTCTGGCGAGCGCGTTTACGCAAGTGGCTTGCGCAATCCTGTGGGGATGGGATGGGCTCCCGGCACGAAAACACTCTGGACGGCCGTCAACGAACGCGATCAACTAGGTGACGACTTGGTACCCGATTACCTCACAAGCGTACAGGAGAACGGTTTTTATGGCTGGCCTTATTCCTATTTTGGGCAAAACGAAGACCCTCGTATGAAAGAAAAAAGACCCGATTTGGTGGCAAAAGCCATCGTGCCAGACGTGCCGCTCGGGTCGCACACGGCTTCCTTGGGATTGGCATTTTACACCCAAAATTCTTTCCCCAAAAAATACCACAACGGTGCTTTTATTGCGCAGCACGGCTCTTGGAACCGCTCCTTGTTGTCGGGATATCGGGTGGTATTTGTGCCTTTTGAAAATGGAAAGCCTTCGGGCAAACCAGAGGATTTCTTGACTGGCTTTATGGTGGACGCACAAAAAAAGGTGTATGGGAGACCCGTTGGCGTGACCCTGATGCCCGATGGAGCGTTGTTGGTAACAGACGACGTTAACAATATCATTTGGCGCGTTGGGGCTGCATCAAAATAACAAACAACAAGATAATGCTGGATAAAAATACGATAAAACTCCTCCGACTGCCTTTTTCATTCCTCTTGATGCCCATATTCCTATTGGCGTGGAGTCAGGTAACGGTGCCTTACACATGGCTTGATGTTTTATACCCTTTCTTGATCATCCATTTATTGGTCTATCCTGCCAGCAATGGTTACAACAGTTTTGTGGATAGAGACGAGCAGAGCATCGGTGGTTTGGAAAAACCGCCCATGCCGACTATAGAACTATTTTATGTAACCTTGATAATGGATTTTGTCGCCTTATTATGTGCTTTAATATTTGTCAATGTGGCATTCGCCATCTGCTTATTGACTTGTATCTTGGCATCAAGGGCGTATAGCGCAAGGCAAATCCGTTTGAAAAAATATGCAATCACCGGGTTCTTAGTGGTCGCTTTTTTTCAGGGAGCGTTTACCTATTACCTAGCGCACGTGGGTATCACCAAGACATTGCTCGACCTCAACGCGACGACGGCCTGGATATTGGCGGCCTGCTCTTTTCAGATAGCAGGTGTGTACCCATTGACCCAGATTTACCAGCACCAGCAAGATTTGGCCGATGATGTGGTAACGATCAGTTACAAACTAGGCTATATAGGCACCTTCGTTTTTTCGGGGATCATGTTTGGTCTGTGCAACCTTTGCTATTTCATGTATTTCCGTCAAGTCAACCAAATCCAAAGCTTTTTTATCATCCAGTTATTCTTTGTTCCCATCGTTTTGTTTTTTGTTTATTGGTTGTGGTTGGTGGTGAAAAACACAGCCAACGCCAATTTCAAAAATACCATGCTGATGAACTTGATAGCGGCGATCTGCATGAACACATGCTTCATCGTTTTACTCCTAAAAAATTAACAATCAATGAGTTATATCCATAATATTTCTACCGCAGTCCCAGCGTATATCTATGACCAAAGTGCGCTCATGCAATTTTATAGCAACACGACTGACGATGAAAGTGCCAAAAGGAAAATCAGGATACTGGCGGGCAAATCGGGCATTTCGACCCGCTATTCTGTGTTGAAAGATTATGGGTTGCCATTGGAAGATTTTACGTTTTTTCCCAGAAACAAATTCCTGCTCCCGACCCCGAGCCTTTCGGCTCGTATGGAGTTATTTAGAAAAGAAGCCCTCCGGCTGTCTATAAAAGCCATTGGCAACCTTCCCGATTTTGAGCAGGACAAAGCACACATTACGCACCTCATCACCGTCACTTGTACGGGCTTGTTTGCGCCCGGATTGGACATTGATTTGATGCATGCACTTGCCCTGCCCGCCACAACGCACCGGAGCAGTGTCAATTTTTTGGGCTGCAATGCGGCAATCATCGCCCTCAAACAAGCCGATGATATTTGCAAAAGTTACCCCAACGCCCGTGTGTTGGTGGTTTGCACGGAACTTTGTACGCTGCATTTTCAGACCAATTACAGCGATGATTACTTGCTCTCCAATCTCCTTTTTGCCGATGGCAGCGCGGCGGTCTTGGTCGGTAGCAAGCCTTGTGACAACCCGCTTGCAAAAAACACCAGCATCATGGGTTTTGATTCTTTTTGCATCCCGGATAGCCACAATGAAATGGCGTGGCAATTGTCAGAGACGGGTTTTATCATGAACTTGACCTCCTATGTTGCCGACTTGATCAAAGCCAATATCAAGCAAATGTTGGACAATATCGGCGTGGATAAAGCAGACATTGACTATTGGGCAGTGCATCCAGGCGGGAAAAAAATTGTGGAGAATTTTGTAACCGCAATGGGTCTTTTACCCACAGACTTGACTGAATCCTACAAAATACTGAATGACTATGGCAATATGTCATCCCCAACCGTTCTTTTCGTTTTGAAACAAATATTGGATAATATAGACCCTGATACATCTGAAAAAAATATATTTACTGCTGCTTTTGGACCTGGACTAACCGTTGAAACCATGCAATTAAACGTAGTAGGGAAAGTTACTCCCAGCAAAAAATCGATGCGTGTAAACCAGTTAGCGGAAATAAATTTTTAATCTCGCAGACTATGCTAAAAGAACGAAGCCATCAAAAAGAATACTTGGATGCGGAGGACATCCCAACGGCGGATTTGTACCAAAATCTCCGAGAACTGGACAGGATCAATACCCTCTTGGGGGGCTATGACATCACTTTTTCGGCGTTGAAAAAAATCATCCAGCCCAACAAGTCCTACACGCTCATTGATATTGGTTGTGGCGGGGGCGATACGCTCAAGCACATCCAACGGTGGCAGACGCGCCAGCACTTGAACCTGAACCTCATTGGAATTGACCTAAAACCCGATTGCATCGCGTATGCCAGCCAACATAACCCCGCCTACAACACCCAATATATCTGCGACGATTACCGCAATATGTTCCTGCATGTGCACGATATTGACATCATTCATGCTTGCCTGTTTTGCCATCATTTATCAGAAAAGCAGTTGTTAGAACTCATCCATTTTTCCTTGGAACGCCAGATAACATTGGTTATCAACGATTTAGAACGCAACCCAATCGCTTATTATGCCATTAAAACGTTGACACACCTTTTTTCAAAATCTTACCTGGTCAAAAATGATGCGCCGCTTTCGGTGGCGCGTGGTTTTAAGAAAAAAGAATGGTGGTCAATCATCACCAAAGCAGGTGCCAAGCATTTTTCTATTAAAAACAAGTGGGCTTTTCGCCACGAAATCATTATTTATGGAAACGCTCCAACCGATAGATAAAATATACCCATGTGCCGTTGTGGGCGGCGGCTTGGGCGGCTTGTGTCTCGCTATACAATTGGCTCGAAAAGGGATCGAGGTCATTGTGTTCGAAAAAAACAACTACCCACAGCACAAAGTTTGTGGCGAGTATATTTCCATGGAAAGTTGGGATTTTTTGAGCGATTTGGGCGTGCCCTTGAGCGATTTCGGGTTGCCACGGATCACAAATTTGGGTATCTCCGCTGAAAATGGCTTTATGCTGAACACGACCTTGCCATTGGGTGGTTTTGGCATTAGCCGGCATACTTTAGACTACACATTGTGCCAACTGGCACGCCAAGCGGGCGTTTTGGTGTATGAAAATTGCAAGGTCTTAGATGTCCAGCATGGAGCAGACGCTTGGAGTGAAATCACGACCGCTCAAGGGAAATACAGGGCTGGCATAGTCTGCGGCAGTTTTGGAAAATACGCACCGGCGTTTGCCAAGCCATCTAACCAACCAACCGATAGCCGCCCCAATTACATCGGTGTAAAATACCACATTAAAACCGACTTGGCCTCAAACCGCATCGAATTGCACAACTTTCAAGACGGATATTGTGGCATTTCAAAAGTGGACAACGACCGATATTGCCTCTGTTATTTGTCCAAATCTTCCAATTTGCAACAATCGGGCAATGATATAAAGACACTGGAAACCACTATTTTATGCAAAAACCCTTTCCTAAAACGGTATTTCAGCGAGTCCACCTTTTTGTTCGATAAACCAATGGTGATCAGCAACGTCTATTTTCACACTAAAGGCACGCACTTCAATGGGATGTTCATGGTAGGCGATTCGGCGGGTGCGATCACCCCCCTATGTGGCAACGGGATGAGCATGGCCATGCGCGCCTCAAAACTGTTGACCAGTCAACTGGTGCTGTACTTCGAGCATAAATGTAGCAAAGAAGCACTGATTCATCAGTACAACCTTGTTTGGGAGCGTTGTTTCAACAACCGTATCTGGGCGGGGCAATATATCCAATTGCTATTCGGCAAAAAAAACAGCACCCAATTAGCGTTAAAGACACTCCATTATTTCCCATCCTTGACCCAAAAATTGATTGGATTGACGCATGGGAACACGTTTTAAAGAAATGTGTGAATCATATAACCTATTCTAAAGATTGTGTAAGGCTTGCACATTGCAGTAACCTCACCTTTGCAGCATGGTTTGTTCATCACCCAGAAGGATAGGCTGAACACTGATTTGATGCATTTTATTAGGGAAACCAATTAAACATTCAACAAAATGAAAAGAAATCTTTTTGCGCTATTCATGGCCGGCTGTTTGATCACCGCCTGCAATTGTACCCCAAAAACGACCATTTTTTTGCCCGAAACGGCAAAATTGGCGGGTACTTGGGAACTCAATTACATCATTGAGCCCAAGATTGCTTTTAAGGACTTGTATCCCCAACAAAAGCCAACCATCACCTTTGACGCTGTCAATACCATGGTAAGCGGTAACACGAGTTGCAACTCTTTTAGCGGAAAATTTAAGGTAGATGGCAACACCATAGATTTTACAGGGCCATTGGCCATGACCCGCAAAATGTGTGCCGAGGGAGCCGACGGGGAAATGGTCTTTACCGAAATGTTGCCAAAAGTATACACCTACACCATTACCAACGATACGACGCTCAACTTTATCATGGGCGATTTGCCGGTCATGCAGTTTGCAAAAAGATAACCTTGGATCATGAACCTCACAACAGGTTATCCATATTAGTACTTTTTTTGAAAATGAGAAATATGAAAACATACACTCCATCTAAATTTTAAAGCGTGGCGTAATTGCGCTCTATATATCGCTAGTCCTGATAACAGTAGCGCGGAGGAGAACGGACGCCAACAACGGCCAAAACGTGTGAATCCTGCAATTGCTATTAACTATTATGTAATCCAGTGGAGAAGCATCTCGTTTACTTTTGCAGCGGTTCTCGGTTTGCAAAAATATTAACACACTATGGACAAATTGATGGTTTTTAGGCAGTTTTGATCTTTAAAAAAACTCATTAGTTCGATATAAAGCCAAATTTAGGTCAAAATTAAGTTGTTCGCATTGAAAACATTCCAAACCGAGAATAGCTGCATGATGATAAAACTTATTACCAAAACAAATAAAATGAAAAAACAAATTTACGCAACAACCGTGATGATCCTGCTCTGTATTGCCGCATCAAACGTTAAAGCCCAGGCTTTGATTGATCTTGAATCGGGCCTTGTTTCCACAGGTTATAACAATGTTCGCATCCCCGGTGACACGGGTACACGCTTTTCATTAAAGGACAACCTGATTCCAAAATCAGCATTTTTTTACAGGATTAGATTGAATTATACGATAAAATCGCGCCATACGATTTCCCTATTGTATGCTCCCCTCGAAACAAAATCCAAGGGTAGTATACCAAAAGACATTTTATTTGAAGGGGTAGTGTTCCCGGCCAATACCGAACTTACCGGCACCTATAAATTCAATTCGTACAGGCTGACATACCGATATACTATTGTACAAAAACGCAGGGTTGAGTTTGGATTAGGGCTGACCGCAAAAATCAGGGACGCTAAAATTGCACTTTCTTCGGCTGGATTGGTATCCGAAAAAGCCAATGTGGGTTTTGTACCCATTATCAATTTTAGGTTATTGTGGAGTATTTATAACAAATTCGGGATTTTGCTCGATGGCGATGCACTTGCTGCACCTCAAGGCAGGGCCGAAGATGTTCAGATTGCTGCGACATATAAGTTGTCAGATCACTTAAGCGTACGTGCCGGGTATCGCATGCTGGAAGGCGGTGCGGACAATAATGTAGTGTATAATTTTGCTTTGTTTCATTATGCGTGTGTTGGGTTGTCTTATAGTTTTTAGGAGCGTGTTCAAGTTTCTGTGTCAAGTGAAAAAATAAATACTTTTCACTCATTTTGCATTGCATAAAACTGCCGCTCCAATACGTCTTCTATGGGTAAAAGTTCGCTGATGTTCGATTAAGAGCGTTTTTCTAATATTCCAGACGCTGTCTGGGATATTGGTATTTTATTAAAAACTGCGTGGTGTAATTGCGCTCTATCTATATCGCTAGCCCGATAACGGCTGAGATAATTCTGAAATATCCAAGAAGAAGCAAAATTTGAACACTACTATTAGTGCCTATCATATTAACCATTTTCAGCGACAAGGTTTTCTGCCAACATTTTTGCTTGCGTTATAATCGTTTCAACAGCCTTTTCTTGCAAATCAGGTGGATAACCATGTAAGCGTAAAATTCTTCTAATATTACGCCTCAACGCTGATTGCACACTTTCTTTTATTGTCCAATCAATGGTTGTACTGTTGCGAACGGTTTTCAAAAGTTCTTGAGCTATATGTTTTAATATACTATCCCCCAAGATTTTCACGGCACTATTGTTCACTTCTAATGCGGTGTAAAAGGCATATTCCCTGAAATCCAATCCCAAATCTTTTCCTCGTTTATCGGCTTCCCGGATCTCATTTCCGAGCGGAATTAGCCATTTTTCAATAAACTCTACACTGTCCAATTGTCCAGTGTGATACCGATTTATGGCTTCTTCCAATTTCTCCGAAAATTGTTTGCTTTGTATTAAATTAAATTTTGCCCGCTGTTTCAATTCATCCCGCAATAGTTTTTTCAATAATTCTACGGCAAGGTTCTTTTGTTCCATGCCTTTTATTTCATTCAAAAAGGCTTCATCTAATATACCGATATTCGGTTTTTTAATACCCGCCGCATCAAATATATCCACTACATTTTCGCTGACCAAGGCTTCGCTGACGATTTGTTTGATGGCTAAATCTATTTCCGCATTCGTTTTGCCGCCACTTTCTACCCTGTATTGCTCATCAAACTTGACCAACCTTGCCCTGATGGCTTGAAAAAGGGCTATATTGTCTTTGAGTGCATCTATTCTTTCGTGAGAAGGAACCAATGCGTATGCTTTCAATAATTTAGCAGTTGTGTCCGTAAAATCATCGCTGCCGTTTTCTTTACTTAGGATATAATCTTGGATAACTTTGATGTATCTTAATTTCTCCTCGGGCTTT
The DNA here is from genome assembly GCA_043764095.1 of Chitinophagales bacterium. Classification (GTDB taxonomy): domain Bacteria; phylum Bacteroidota; class Bacteroidia; order Chitinophagales; family Saprospiraceae; genus M3007. The sequence goes on along the minus strand of JAYUKX010000067.1, from coordinate 7,292 downwards.
AAGGTAAAGAATTTTTTCCAATCAAAGAACCGCAACTGGTGTTCTATCCCTTCGTAAAATTCCAAACATTTGGCAACCGCTAATTCATCATCTAAGGTTGGTTTGCCTTGTCCGCCGCTGATGGTGTATTCGACCATTGCTTCTTTGATGTACTGGACCAAACCGATATAATCCACGATCAAGCCACCTTCTTTGGCATTGTTAAACACCCGATTTACCCGGGCGATGGATTGCATCAAGTTGGCTCCCTGCATCGGTTTATCAATATACATGGTGTGCAAAACAGGTGCATCAAAACCCGTAAGCCACATATCCCGCACGATGACTATTTTCAATGCGTCCTTTTCATCTTTCAACCGTTCACCGATGGCTTTTCGTTTTTCTTTGTTGCGGATATGTGGTTGAAATGCTTCATCGTCGGCACTAGAACCCGTCATGATTACTTTTACCACGCCTTTGGTGTCATCATTGCTGTGCCAATCTGGTCGTATTGCAATGATTTCATTGTAAAATTCCACACAAATACGCCTACTCATGCACACAAACATGGCTTTGCCATCCAATACGCTGTTTCTTTTTTCGAAATGGGCAATAAAATCCTGCGCTATCTTGGCTAATCTATTTTTGCTGCCAATAACGGCTTCCACGCCGCTCCATTTTGCTTTTAGTTTTTGGGTATTGCTCAGTTCTTCGGCTTCTGTGAGTTGGTCAATTGCCTCGTCCAATTGCAATCTCTTTTGCTCCTCTATATTGATTTTGGCTATCCGGCTCTCATAATAAATGGGCACGGTTGCACCATCCAATACGGCTTGCTGTATGTCGTACACGTCTATATATTCTCCAAAAATGGCTTTGGTGCTTTTGTCAGTACTATCCACTGGCGTACCCGTAAATCCAATATACGATGCATTGGGCAAACTCTCCCGCAATCGCCTCGCAAAACCATCCAACAATCCGTATTGGCTGCGGTGGGCTTCATCGGCTATGACAATAATGTTATCTCGATGGCTGATAATTTTTGCTTTCTCGCCGATGTACTTGACTTTCGGCTCGGATACAATACTGTTATCATCATTCTCATCAAATACATCTTCGTCATTGTCTAGACCAAATTTTTGTATCGTCGTAAAGACAATGCCGCCCGACGCCACATTCAACAAATCTTTGAGATGTTCGCGGCTTTCGGCTTGTTTGGGTAGTTGGCGCAACAGTTGATTGCAATTTTTGAAAGTATCAAACAACTGGTCGTCTAAGTCATTTCTATCGGTCAAAATAATTAAAGTTGGATTTTGCATTTGCTCCTCCGTAATCATTTTACCTGCATAAAAAACCATACTCAAACTTTTTCCACTGCCTTGGGTATGCCATATAACTCCCGCTTTTTTACTGCCTTTTATTTGGCTGGCTTGTAAAGTAGTCTGTACGGCTTTGTTCACCGCAAAATATTGGTGATACTGGGCTATTTTCTTGATGGTGATTTTCTCATTCTTTTCATAAACAATAAAGTTTTGTATCGCATTGAGCAAGGTTGTTTTATTACAAAGCCCGCGTATCAAAAACTCCATTTGCAAATCGTGGCTGTTTTCAATCGAAATGCCATCTATGCTTTTCCAAGGCTTGTAATATTTAAAACTACTGCTGATGGTGCCATACGCCGCACTCCAACCATCACTAATGATATTGAATGTATTGTAAGTAAATAAATTCGGTATCGCATTTTGATACGTTTTTATCTGATTGAAAGCACTGTTCAAGTCTGCTGACGCACTTACCGCATTTTTGAGCTCCATTACTACCAACGGCAAACCATTGACAAACAAAATAATATCTGGTCGTTTGTTTTGGCTGCCTTCAATTATAGTAAATTGATTGATCGCCAAAAACTCGTTGTTTTCTGCATTGAAAAAGTCAACGATATACACCTTTTCGCCACGAATGCCATCGGCTGTTCTTACTTCTACATCTACACCTTCGGTAAGGTATTTGTGAAAGGTTTCGTTGTTGATCAGCGCAGTCGGGCTTTCGGTACGCAATACTTTTTTGAGTGCATCTTCTTTGGCATCTTGGGTAATGCTTGGGTTGAGTTTATCAATAGCATCACGCAAACGGGTAGTCAATACCACATCGGTATATTGCCTTTCGGGGTGTTCGCCATCAGGCGAAAGCGTAGTACCCAAAATATAGGAATAACCTAAGTTTTGAAGATAGGAAAGGGCAATTTCCTCTATTTCGTTTTCGGTGATGCTGTTTTTCATATTTTTAATTATCTAACAAAAATCGAGCTTTACAAAAAAGTCTCTTCCCTTGGCATAATGTAATAATTCCTTTTTATGGAAACGACCAATAATCATTGCAGGATGTGTATTGAATTTTGCTGCAAATTCTTCTATGCTTTCTAGGGATAAAGGTGTTGCATTTAAGACCTCGTCTTCTTGCTGTTTGGAAAACGTCCATTCTACAGCAAAATGATTTGCCTCATCTTCTTTTTGTAAATCTGCTTCCGAGTATTCAATATCTTCTAAGAAAATATCTTTTTTGCCATGCAATAAAACATGCCCAGCTTCGTGAAAAAAAGTAAACCAAAAACGGTCGTTTTGTTTGTATCGTCCTGTTAACTGTATCAATGGATTATCATCTATCCAACGAGTTGCCCCACTTAATGGTGCTTTTTTGATGCAAGGTGTATAAACGACTTTTACACCGCAATCTAAACATAGTTTTTGCAATTGCTCAAAAAAACCATCAGGCTGTTTTGCCATTATTGTTTTAATATCGTTTAATGCCTTTTTGAACTTTGCCTCTGAATATGCTCCACAATGTAGTTGACTGGCTTGTATTTCGCCCTGCCGTATCCAAGCAGATATAGCATAAGGTTCTTTGGTATGTGCCAATGATATTCTGAATGCTACTTTCAGTTGTTGATTGAAGAAATAATCTTCCCAAGCAGCAGGTGAGCTTACTCCAAAAAAATTGAAAAGTTCAGCAACTATATTTTCAGATTTTAATGGAGCATTGATCCATCCACATTTAACCATATCGGCGATAGGAAAACGTTTTGCCCAGTCTTTTGCTTCTTCAATTGCTAAAGATCTTTTTTCTCTGGCTTTAAATTCATCAAAACTGAATTGTCGCTTAATCCAAAAACTAGCAGGAATTTTTAATACGCTTTCAAAAAGAATCGCCATTTCTGGTGTTAAGGAACTTTCGCCTTTAAGAATGGCAATGATTGTTTTTTCAGGTTTTCCTGTACGGATAGCAAATTCTTTGGGACCCATTTTCAGCTCCTCCAATTTCTCGGCTAAGGTTTCGCCCGGATGGAATGCTATGTCTGAATAAAATTCGTTTACAGTTGCCATAATTGCTAGTTTTTTTTAATGGTAATCTACTATATCAATAATTTCAATGCCTAAGATTTCTAACCAAATGTATTGTCCGTCGTCATTAGTGGGTATAGGGTTTTCTTGTGGTATAAAAATAAGGCGATAAGGATGGTCGAGGTCGCAAGCCCATTGTCCTTTGCGTATTTCTTTGAGCTCGTGGTACCGTCCGGGCAAATATCTTACATCTTCCAGTGTTTCGGCATCTCGCAAATCAGTCAATCTTCTTAAAAAGAGTGTTGCTCTAATTGCACCCATTTCTTGCTTGCACTTTCTGGGGTCATTGGCCAATTTCCCTAATTTCTTATGTCCAAATTTTATATCCACTGCAAAGGTACTATTTTTTGTTTTAACTTACACTATCTGTAAACTATTTTAACTTTTATTTTTGCATTCCCACTCATCATCTTTGGTAATAAAGTATCGCAGATTTGGGTTTAGAGTTTCACAATTATAGAAAAAAAGTTGAAATAAATTTCAAGTCTTTATTGTTCTATTTCTTTTTCGCTAATGTCGGCTCTAATGGGTGTTTTTTTACAATGATTCGTATTGGGGCACTTCCTTCAGCAAGTTCTATGTCATTATTTTGAGTTGGCTCTTCTGGATTAAAGTTAGCATTACCCGTTACTTGCTCGTATGGCGGATTTAAATCTATTGTATTACTTGAATGCAAATGCTCTACTCCTAAATCTGAACAGGAGCAGTAAAACAGTTTTCTAAATGCATCCATTTTATTAGGATAAAAATCAGTAAATTTTATTGTATGTTTTGTTCTTATAAACGCTTCAATCTCGCTATTCTCAACTATGCCGATACCATAGTCTTCTAAAGTAAGAATCTCTAGACAATCAGATCTAGTTGGGGGTGGGATTGAAGATAGAATATATTTCCCATTGTAAAACATATAATAAGCCTTGCTGCCAAATTTATTCTCGTGGTCTTTCAATTTCACCCACTGCTTCTTTGCATAATCAAAATTTGGATACCCACCATTAAAATTCATCACTTTGGCTTGCAATGCAAAATAAGCATACTTATCATTCTCACACTCCACAAACAAATCAAAATCATGCCCATAGTCAAATTCACTTTTGGGCGCGCGGCTTTTATAAATCAACACATCCGCAAAACCCTGCTTGTGGCAGTACTCAACAATGCTAAACACCAAATTGTCATTTATGCCGCGTTCATCAATCGCAAGTTTAAAACTAAATACTCGGCTTAAATATCTAAAAATATGTTTCGATAAATAACGAATGTGTCTTTTCGTACTCATTTTGTGATTTCTATTTTCCCGCTCATTAATTTTGGCAATAATGTATCTCGGGTTTGGGTTAAGGTTTGGATTTGAATTTTGTTCTCTTGAATTTTATCTAAAATAGGCGATAAAATACTGTCAGATAAATTCATTAAATCTTTATAGGGAACATTGATTATTGTATCAGTTAAATGCCTTCTTTGAATATGCCCCATTGTAGTTGCTTTGCCTTCTGCAATGGATTTATATAATGGCAAATATTCTCTTACCCAAAAGAAATAAAACCATTTTGGATAAATATTTGAAGATACTTTAAACAAATGTTGGTTCAATGCTCCTTTGCCTTCACACCACAGAATAACTTCTAAACTTCCACTCCAAGAAAATAGAATATCGCCATCGTAAATCACATATTTTTCGGGCAATTCAGTACTTGCTTTGTCAGAAGCATTAGTAAATCCTTGTTTAAGTTCTCGGATTTTAATAACAGGTAAAAAGTCATCTTCATTTAATGAAGGAAATTTTTGTAGAGCAAGGCCATTTAAAAATTCAATGTTTTCATCCATTGGCTCTTGTTTCCAACCCTTCGGCAAACCATTTTCTAACTTCCCATCAAAACCCGGAAAGTTGAAGTTTACAAACCATTCCTTAAACAGGGCTTGTGCCATTGCTTCAAGGGTTTGGTTAATTTGTAGGTTGAGTTCTATTTTGTCGTCAAGAGAGGTGAGGATTTGGGCGATTTGGGTTTGGGTGGATAGGTTGGGTACAATAATTTCTAATTCTTCCAAAGCAGATTTTTCTACTCTTTGCCTGCCTGAAGTTCCGGTCATCATCTGAATTGCATTGTTCTTTATAAATTCAGAGCGTGATAAATAATAGACAAAATCAGAATTAGAAATATTTTCTCTTCCTCTAAATACTAAAAATTCAGTTGAACCAAATCCAACGTTATTTTCAAGATTTTTCACCTGACAAATTTTGCCATTTTCTAAGCAGGGTGTAATTCTTGCAAATAAAGTATCGCCATTTTGGAATTTTGACCCACCTTTTAATTCTTTCTTAATCGAAGGTGAAACATACTTAAATGTCGCATCTAAGTCTTTCATTTCAACAAAAGAAAATTCATTCCCTTGCTTCAAAGAAATTCTTGGATTTATTTCTGCGAACTCCCCCAACCTATATGTTTTCCATTCACTCATAATGCATATCCTATTTTAGCAAGGTTTAGTTTGATGGCTTCATCCAACTCATTGGCTTTTTGCATTTGTGTAGAAAGCGTGGCTGAAAGCGTTTGCATTTTATCGTCAAATGCAATGCCGTCTTCGGCTACTGCTGCAAAGTCAATATATCTGCCTGGTGTTAGTATGTAATTGTTTTTGCGAACGTCTTGTATGTTGGCAGATTTACAAAACCCTGCAATGTCTTTGTATTCATTGGTGGCTGAGTTTGTCGAAGCCCGCCAATTGTGATAAGTGTCCGAAATTTTGGCAATGTCTTTATCGCTTAACTCTTTTTGTTTACGGCTTATCATGGTACCTAATTCTCGGGCATCAATAAACAGTATTTCGTTATTGCGGTTACGAAACTTGGGGGCTGAGCCTGTCGAAGCCTTGTTGCGCGATAAAAACCACAAACATGCTGGTATTTGTGTGTTGTAAAACAATTGCGATGGCAGCGACACCATACAATCCACCAAGTCGTTTTCAATCAATTCTTTTCTGATTTGCCCTTCGGTGGATGTTTCGGAACTCATACTACCATTTGCTAAAACTACACCTGCCGTACCGTAAGGTGCTAATTTGCTAATGAACAATTGCAACCAAGCGTAATTGGCATTACCATCGGGTGGCACACCGTATTTCCATTTGTGCGTTTCGGCTTTGTTTATGTTGTAATCGCTTACGTTAAAAGGTGGATTGGCAATGACGTAATCCACTTTTAGTTCAGGAAAAGCATCATTCATCAACGTATCACCTAAAGCAATATTGGCATCAATACCCCGAATAGCCAAATTCATTTTGGCCAATTTGTAAGTAGTTGGGTTGCTCTCTTGACCGAAGATTGAAATTTTGCCTTTTCGGTGTTCGTGCATTTCAATAAAGCGTTCGCTTTGCACAAACATACCGCCGCTACCACAACAACCGTCATATACTCGTTTTTCGGGCTCAGGGGCGAGCATATCTACCAATATACGTACAATACTTTGCGGCGTATAAAACTGTCCACCTTTTTTGCCTTCTGCATCGGCAAACTGGCCTAAGAAATACTCAAATACAAAACCCAAAACGTCTTTGCCTTTTCCGTCTTTGCCCCTGCTCAATGTGATAGAACCAATTAGGTCAATCAGTTCCCCAAGTCTTTGTTTGTCGAGGGCTGGGCGGCCGTAGTCTTTGGGCAAAACGCCTTTTAAAGTTGGGTTGTCTTTCTCAATGGCATCCATCGCATCGTCAATGTCTTTGCCAATGGTCGGTAATTTTGCCCGGCCTTGCAGCCATTTCCAACGGGCAGAAGGCGGCACATAAAACACTCGTTCGGCAGTGTACTCGTCTTTGTCTTCTGGGTCGGCACCAGTTTGGTGTTTTTCGGCTTCTAATTGTTGAAATAGTTCTTCAAAAGCGTCAGAAATATATTTTAAAAAGATCAAACCCAATACAACG
>JAYUKX010000066.1:0-15332 GCA_043764095.1 Chitinophagales bacterium | reverse complement strand
ATGAAACGGATTTAACGGATTAGAGCGGATTGTTTCAAAATAATCCGTTTAAATCCGGGTAATCCGTTTCATCCGTTTTGCTATCCTGTCTTAGTTTTGATCCACTTGGGACTATCGAATAATATGCTTCGGAAAATCCTCCACCGTTGCGCAACAAACCTGCTCCATCACCTGCTGCAACTGCGTTTTCAAAATAGAAATAGTATGATCGCCACCTTCATGACCCAAAGCCGCAACGCCATACATCAACGAACGACCTAAAAACGTAAATTCCGCTCCGCTTGCCAATCCTCGTGCCACATCGGGGCCAGAACGCAAGCCGCTATCGAGCATGATTTTGATTTGATTTTTGTAGTTTTTTACAATAGGAGCCAGGGCGTGAATAGAGGATTCGCCTGCATCCAATTGCCGTCCTCCGTGGTTCGATACAATGATCCCATCCAAACCGAGTCGAATAGCCATTGCCGTGTCCTCTTCGCTGGCCACACCTTTTAATACAATCTTTCCCTTCCAACGGTCGCGAATAGGTGCAATTTTTTCCTCATTAACGCGACCTGAAAAAGTCTGGTTCATGTACGCACCCAATTGACGCATATTCAAACCCTTAGGCATGTATTTTTTCATGGTAGCAAAATTGGGCTGACCATGCAGGAGCGTGCGCAAGGCCCAATTGGGTTTTCCCATAATTTGCAAGATATTGGCCAATGTCATTTTGGGCGGCATCGCCAATCCGTTGCGGATATCGCGCGGACGATAACCAAAACTGGGCACGTCGCACAACACGACCAATACCTTGCAACCAGCAGCCTCCGCACGGTCGAGGATATCATCGCGCAGGGCATTATCGGCTGGGTGGTAGAGTTGGTACCAAAAATTCCCCTCTGTAATTGCGCCAATGGTTTCGATACTTGCCGTTGTAACGGTACTTAACACAAAAGGAATATTGTGTTTTTGGGCTGCTTTTGCCAATATTTCGGGTGCGCCGGGCCATATTAAACCTTGCAAACCCACCGGCGCAATACCAAAAGGCGCATCATATATATGCCCAAATAGTTCTGTTCGCATATCTGATCCGCTGTGTTTGCTGAGGTAATAGGGTTTCAGTTCCACTTCGCGGAGTTCGGCGGTATTTTTATAGAGGTTTATATCCTCGTTACAGCCGCCGTCGAGGTATTCAAAAGCAAAGCGCGGTATGCGTTGTTGAGCGCGGGTGCGGAGGTCGTCGATAGAAGGGTAATTTGTATTGTATGTTAGTTTCATAAAAAGTCTCTAATAAATAGGTGTCTAATCGGTTTGCATTATTTGCTCATTCCGAAATACGTATTTTTTCAAATTTATCAAATTTGCGGGTACAGGTTTAGTATTCCAATGCGTATGCACCGCAATTGCCGCACCCAAAGCCGTTGCCTGTGCGACGGTTGCTACATAGACCTCCATATTAGGGAAAACCTGCGCCAGCAAGGTCATATAAATTTCATTTTGAGAAAAACCGCCATCGACAAAGATACGCTGGATGGCTGTATTTCCAATTGCCAAACGTGTTGAAGTAGCTTGTTTTTCAATGAGTTGGCGCATAAATTTTATATACGCTACAATTGAGGGGCTATCTTCATTTTCAAAACTACTTAAATGCTCGCTTTTAACGGCTTTATAAAAATTTTCATCCACACCAAACTCCGCAGCAATGCTTTTTACCGATTCATCATGTTCATTTCCGCCAAAATACCGCGCCGCTTTAACGGGTTTTCCTTCCATCGTCATATAGCAAAGGCAATCTTCGAGCAATGCTTCCGGCGTGAGCGGTTGTTCGTTGAATGGATTGAGCGAAATACACCAAGTCCCCGTAGAAATCAGTATAAATGGTTCGTGAAAGGCAGCCAAATAAGGGATCAGTGCCGCAGAACTATCGTGCAGCCCAAAACCGTGCGTAAGCGTACCTACCGCACTAAATTCAAAAAATTTATCTGCAATATGTTCTATTTTTACCCACTCGTGGTAGTCGTTTTTTTGAAAATCCCAAAGCATAGTGTGGCAGCCGATGGAAGTCATTTCGGTGGGTGGAATGTGTAACGAGCCTCCAATCAGAAATGCGATATACTGTGGCAGGTGTAATGACCATTTTATCTGATTGAAAATCAATGGCTGGTAGTATTTTAGCCAGTATAGTTGCAAACCAGAATTGAGCATGCCAAGTACCGGCGATGCCGTCTCGAGCGCTATTTTTGCCTCGCTGCCAAAAGTATTAAAAAACTGTTTTTTTAAATCGGGCGGGAAAGGTTTTAAGTAATTATATAAAGGTGTAAGTGGTGTTCCATCGGAATCCAAGTGGACAAAACTAGCACCATAAGTAGTGCATTGGATGGTGCGAATACGAAAACGCGGGTCGTTTTTCATAATAGACACCGATGTATCCACCCACAGTTTCAATCGGTTCAAATCTTCACAAGGAAATCCGTCCTCATCAAAATCCGCTGGAAGGGTAGTAGTTTGTTCAAAAACAACTTGATAGTCCTCGTCAAAAACGAAGCACTTTTTGTTGGTTTTACCGATGTCGAGGACGAGTATATGGTTCATTTTAAAATAAAACGCTTAACTTTGCATCAAAATATGGTGAACAATGTCTGAAATCACGAGCCTTTCTCAATTGGATTTAAACGGAACGTATTCGTATGCCGATTATCTTACGTGGAAATTTGACGAAGCCCTTGAGTTAATCAAAGGCAAAATTATACCGATGTCGGCTCCGAGCCGGAGGCATCAAAAAATTTCTTGGCAATTGACCGTTGCTATTGGTACACATTTTAAGCACCATGATTGCCAAGCATTTGCTGCACCGTTTGATGTTCGATTATTGGACAAGCGCAAATCTGCAAAAGCCAACAAAGAAGTACGCACTGTAGTGCAGCCCGATATTTGTATCATTTGTGACGATTCAAAATTAGACGACAAAGGTTGTATGGGCGCGCCAGATTTGGTCATCGAAATCCTTTCTCCGGGCAATTCCTCCAAAGAAATGCGTACAAAAAAGGAATTGTATGAAGAAAATGGCATCCTCGAATATTTGATTTTTGACCCCGAACACGAAACTGTACTACAATTTAGTCTTTTAGCATCCGGTGTTTACAGCCCGCCCGTCATCTACATCAACGAAGATACGATGACAAGTGTCGTTTTCCCCGATTTGAATATAGATTTGATGGAAATTTTTAAAAATTAAAATTCAGCCGAAGCTTACTTCCTACTTTTTTTGGCGAAAAAAAGTAGGAAGTAAGCAATATTGCACTAGGTTTCAGATTTTTGAGATTTACAAGTATACATTATTTTTTCTCAAAAGGAAAGGTGAATACACATAAGAAAACTGCGCTTCAACTACAGTCCTGTAGCCATACTTGTTTTTCCCCGCTGCGCAATCAAATTTTCTCTAATTTTCAAACGTCTGAACATCCCAATCGGGTCAATAGCACCACCTGCTTGTCGGGCTGCTTCCGCTACCAAAGCGCGGGTATCTATCGCAAATACATCGCGTAAGCATTCCTCTGCGGCTACTACATCATTGTTTTCCTGTGCTTCGGTGAGTGCTTTTCTGTCCACCAATAAGGCTTTTGCATAGGTTGTCAATATATTTTGCACCGATTGAAGAAGGTCTTCCAGAGGGTCTTTCGAATTATGGCTTGCGTCAATCATCCAAGCCAAAGGGGGATTCTTGACCGCAGGGTCGTCTATTGCATCGACCAATTCATTAAAAATAAGGAAAAACTGATAGGGTTTGGTGCTGCCAGTAGTTAGGTCGTCGTCGCCATACATAGAGCCATTGAAGTGAAATCCGCCTAAACGCCCAAAGTGCATTAGCCGCGCCACAATTTGCTCAATATTGGTATTGGGCAAATGGTGACCTAAATCCACCAAAACTTGTGCTTTTGAGCCTAAATATTGGCAAAGTGAGTAAGAAGTACCCCAATCGGGCACTACCATCGAGTAAAAATTGGGTTCGTAGGGTTTGTACTCGATCAGCATTGTCCAATCGTCGGGCAGTGCTTGGTAAATATCCGTCAGCGCATCGGCTGTGCGCTGCCATGCCCGCCGGAAATGCTGCTGTCCGGGGAAATTGGAGCCATCGGCCAACCATACCGTTAATACCTTGGAATCCAATTTTTTACCGTGTTCGATGCAAGCGATATTGTGCTCCACCGCTTGCGCCCGCGTTGCCGCATCGGTATGACAAAGCGACCCAAATTTATACGAAAGTGGTTGACCTGGCTGGTCTTGAAAGGTATTGGAATTAACGGAGTCAATCGTCAATTCATGCGCAAGCAAGTGCTGTTTTAAGGCAAGTGAGTCGCGTGGAATATCCCACGGAATATGGAGTGAGATAGAATTGGACGAGCGGTTAAGCGCATGTAGCAAACCTACATCTTCTATTTTTTCTTCCAAATTTCGAGGTTCGCCACCGCCCGGGAAACGCCCAAAACGAGTACCTCCCGTCCCCAATGCCCAAGAAGGAATGGCTATTTGAAAGGCTTTTATCTTTTCAATAACGGCGGCAACATTGATGCCTTTTCGAGTCAGTACCTCAGCGGTGTACTGAAAATGAAAGTTATGATCGTGTGGGTTTTGCGTTTGAATGTGTTCTGATATGTTCATGTTAAAATATATGTATATTTTATGTTACACCCATACTGCAAAGATCCGCTTGCCTTGATGCATCATCTCCTCGCTTTTCCAATCCTTGTTTACTCGTGGGTCAAAAATGAGTAAAAAACCTTCGTCGAGGCCAAGGCGGTCTAAATAATCGGCCAATTGGTCAAGACCTGTTTCATGGGCTTGTTGGCCGAGCCACAATTTGAGTTAGATCAAGTATTGGTGCTGGTAATAGGTAATAATTACGTCCAATCGTTTTTCTTCCGAAATTTGAGGCTCTTTAAAAGTATGTCCATGTCCATTAAGAATGGGTTTTAGGAAAGCCAAAAAAACCAAACGTCCTTGTCTTTCCAAAAAATCTCGCTCCTTTTGGCTGTATTTGGTATGCATGACTTCCTGAAATTTCAGGATGACCTTTTGCACATCCAAGCGGTGATCTGGTCCCTGTGAGGACTACGGAGTGGAAGGTGGGTGCCTCAAATCGTTCCAAATACTTATCGCGCAGCATGCCTAAAAAACTGATAAACAGTTGATTATTGCTACTTTTATCTACTTCGTCAATAAAGACGACCACCTTTTTCCCGCTATAAATCACAAGGTCAGTTATGGCTTGCGAAAGCGTGCCCATGCCATCTAAATGAAGGGATGCCGCTTGAATGTACGCGGCTAAATTTTTGTCATGGTTTTGCATATATTGCGCAAGCCGACGAAAAAACATAGGCGCGAGTGTAGATTCGCTTTCAAAAACGGTATCACCCACGCCCTCAAAACTTGTGCGAAATACAACATATTCCCCTGTTTGTTTCAGGGCATTGGCTAATGCGAACAGCATTGTGGTTTTGCCATACTGCCTCGGACGATTGATGGTGAAATATTTTCCCTGCTCCACCAATCGCGTGATTGCTTTGAATTTGGCAGATGTATCAGCCATATAGTGCTGATCCGAAAAACAGGCACCAGTAACATTGGACTCTTTTTCCATACTGCAAAGGTAATCTTTTGTTTCCATCTATACTGTAGCGTCGTTAGGGTTTGTGTATAATAAAAGAGGCATTCTGCCACAGCCATCGCGTCTGTCGCCCGTGACGTTGAAGCGCTTTTTCAGGGCATAAGGGTAAGGGTTTTTATGGGAAACGGGTAAAGCAGACGTTGGGTTTGGTTCGCCATTCGAGGAAAGAGAAGGCGTCTGTTCTATCATTAAAACTTATAATGCATCATCTGTGGATTCATTGGAACCGCGCTGTAGAAAACCGTATTCTCTTGCTTCTTCCAATGCTTTTTCTATATCGGCATCGGTTACTTTCAATTCTTGCACCACCCCTGTTTTCGAAATGAGGAGTTCAATATAGTCGCCGTAGTGCTTGCCGGGGAAAAAATCCGGCACGTAACCTCTGTATGTTTCCATGGTACCAGCGGCGGTTTCAAATTTGAATAGGCATTCATCGCTGGACTTGTAGTTGGTTTCAATGTCGCTTTCAAACAACCAGTTTTCAACCGTATTGGTTTCCAAATTGATGGATAGGCAACTAGCGGATTCCTCAAAGAGGAGGTGCATTTTTTTGTATTTTCTTTGCATGATAAGTCAATGAATTATAAATGATAATCCCTCACACCCACACGGCAAAGATCCGCTTGTCCCGGTGTGCGATGTCCAGCTGTTTCCATTCCTTTTTTATCCTTGGGTCAAAAATGAGCAAATAACCTTCGTCGAGGCCGAGGCGGTCTAAATAATCGGCCAATTGGTCAAGACCTGCATGCAGTTGCCTGTGACGTTGAATTCTTTTTCCATATTACAAAGGTAGGCAATTATTCCGATTTTGTGACCCAACTTTCAAGAGGACGCATCCACCAAGCCCATGTCCTAATTCCCAGCATCTCAATCATTTCCATAATACGCGCAAACTTAGCCGAGGTATCGGCCACATAATGTTGATCCGAAAAACAGACACCAGTTACGTTGAATCGCTTTTTCATACTGCAAAGATAATTAAATATTTTTATTTATACGGAGCATCGTTAGGCTTTATTTTGGGAACGAAGCACCAGTTACGTTGAATCGCTTTTTCTATACAGCAACGGTAATGAAATATTCTATTTTATGAATTTGTAATCCATCCGACCATGTCAACATTGCAATTACAGTTATCCTCAAAAAAGGTTTGTTTATTGTTTTTTATGCACGTGTGAATCAAATAAGTAAACCTAAAGACCAAAATTAATAATTTTATATTTTTCAAAAACTAAGTTATTAAAAATATAAAAAATTGATTTTCAAATATTTGTGAGTTGTTTTTTTGTTATTTAAGGGTCTTTCCCGCTTCACAAAAACTACTTTTTTATTGCGGAAAGTGAAATTTTGTTGCTATACTTTTGTGGGTATTTTTAATCCCCCCTTTAATCCCCGAAATAGTGTGTATGTTTTTTAAACAAATATCGAATGCCTTTCATGGTTTTGCTTTGGAGCAAGATCATTTTTTGCACAAGATTTCACAGAAAGTACAAGCGTGTTTTTTCTGGTTTTAAAGCAGCATATTAGTCAAATTAATCCATTCATATTTTTGGGTATTTAATGCCCATAACTCATATTACAAGTTAATAATTAATCATACTCATGAAAGGTGCTTTTACTCAATCCTTGTTTTTTACGCTGCTCCGGGCTAGTTTGGCATTGCTATCGGGTTATACCTTAACACCTGATCATGCAAGCATATAGCTTGTACTCGACATGAAAAGTGGCACAAAGAGCATCTGAGCAGTTGCTTTCCTTTTTGGTCAATTCTGACCATTCCCACTTTTACTGTTTTTTTTTGCACGATTGTGGCAGGTAACCTGCACACAGTTCGCTATTCGCGTTTGATCGATAGATTACAGTAGGTTAAATGCGGCTCACATTTTATTAAAAAAGCCTTTAGTGGCTGCGCATATAAGTTAATTAATAATATATATGAAAAATAATTATACAAATTTGTTCTTTTCTGTTTCCTTTTTTATGGCACTTTTGGCTTTGCTTGTTGGGGCCATTTGGGACACGGGAATCTTTGTAAACCTACCTGAAATTATGCTGGTGGGTGTCTTTATGGCAATTTTTATTTCACTTTCTGCACATTTTCGCAATGCTTTTTTGCGACGGTTATTGCTGAAAATGCGGCGATATTATGCTCGAAATGCCCGTTTTCAAATGACATGGGTATTGCAAAAGCAAGTTGTTGGTATGTCGACCAGACTGTTATGGTTCAATCATTTACGCCATTTTGCAGGGTCAATTTTTACTTTTTACCTATTAATAATATTTTTTGGGATATTGCCATTTAATACGGCAATGGCTCAGTGTCCCGGAACACCTGCAACCTCTATTGGAGGAAAGGCTTTCCGTGATCAAAATTTTGACGGAGTAGATGACGGCGGTACAGGTTGGCCCGGAGTAACGGTGATGTTGTACAATAGCACTGGGTTGGTTGCTACTACATCAACCGATGCCAGTGGTAATTACGTGTTTTCTGGTTTGACTTTTGGCACCTACCGGGTAGAGTTTTCCACTGCAAACGCAGGTGTCCCCTTATCTACAACTCCAAGTAGTAGTAATCAGAGTACTGTTCAGTTTTATAACGCAGGAACCTGTAGTGCTAATGTTGGTTTTGGCACCCCCGACAGTTATTGCCAACCTAATCCTATGGTTGCAGTACCCGTTTATGTTGATGCTAGTGGGGCTGGCACAACCGAGACTTTTGTAAAATGGTCATACAATGATACCGGAACCTCTTCCTCGAGCACCGCTAAACTTGCTGAAAAAAATTCCGTGGGTTCATTGTGGGGTGTTGCCTACAGCAGGTCGCGTAATGTGATTTATTCCGCTGCCATGTTGAAACGTCATATTCAGTTAGGCCCTCAGGGCTTGGACGCTATATACATGATCAATCCTGCGACCAACGCACCTGCTATATGGTTGAATTTATACGACGATTTAGGAATTCAGGTGAGTGCTGTTGCTACAAATTTTTCTTATGCAACCAATGCGGCAAGAGGTGTTGATGCAGATCCAAGTAATGACGCTGCCGCTTATGCTGATGCAGGAAAGGTAGGTATTGGCGATATTGAAATTAGTTCTGATGAAAAGACTTTGTATGTCGTTAATCTTTATGATAAAAAAATCTACATAATAGATATTGACACAAAGGTGTTAATCACTTCATACGCTATTCCTAATCCCGGGTGTTCAAACGGAACCTTCAGACCTTGGGCACTTGGTAAATATAATGAACAAATTTACGTAGGTGTAACCTGTGACGGCAGTAGTTCTGGCAATCCCGCAGTTTTATCGGACAATTCTGGTGTTAACAATTTGAGTTCAACGGTATATCGGTTGAACTCAGACGGAACGTTTACATTAGTCTTGACTACTCCTTTAAATTATGGAAAAGAAGCGGCCGCAAGGTATCAGGGTTCCTGCAACCAGGCCGGTCTTCAAAGATGGAAACCTTGGACGGATGTAGTGCCGGCCACTTGCGATGCAGGATTAATAGTATATCAGACCCCATTGCTCACCGACATTGAATTTGCTGACAATGGTGGTATGATACTGGGATATCTCGATCGTACGGGTCTCCAACTTGGTATCAACAATTACGGCCCTACGGGTACTACATTGTTTAACCACGATGCAGGAGGAGATATATTGTATGCGTGTTACAATAGCAGTACAGGCGTTTGGACCAATGAAGGTGCCAGTTGTACAAACCAAGCAGTTGCCGGACAAACAAACTCCGGTGGCTCCGCTGTGGGCGTTACTGATAATACTGGTTACTTATATCCGTTTAATGCGCCAAACGGTAGTGCTAAATTTGGCGAATACTTCGAAGGGGATTATTTCCACGGGGATGGTGATTTCCAAAATGGTTTTGGGGGAACTCCATTATCCTTTGATCCTGGTCACCCTGAAATCGTTACCGGAGGACTCGCAGTACTCCCCGGCTCTAATCAGGTAGTGACTACCGTTTACGATCCTGTCACAGGAGCACCAAACTTCGCAACTGGCGGTGTTATAAAATTAGACACAAGGTCAGGGCGTAGAACGGATGTGGGCTATCAGATTTACGCAATTAATGGATTCAATGGCGGAAAAAGCGTTGGTCTAGGCGACTTGGAACTACTGTGCGATGCTGCACCAATAGAAATTGGCAATCGCATTTGGTTTGATACCGACGAAGACGGTATCCAGGACTCCAATGAAAATCCAGTGGCCAATGTCGAGTTAGAGTTATTTGAAGACTTTGACAACGACGGTATTCCCGACGGCTCTGCAATCGGTATGACCACGACCACGGCTAATGGTACGTGGTATTTTAATAATACTAACGTGACGGATGGCAATTCCCAAACCACAGGAAATCAGGCTGGGCCGCAACCAAATCGTCGTTATTTAATTCAAATAGCTGCTGCAGATTGGACCAATGGTCAAGGTTTTGGTGATTTGTTGGGCTATTCTCTCACAGCGGCTAATACGGGTGGGGCTGGACAAGCTGATGTACGGGATAGTGATGCTACTCTATCAGCAGGTGTTCCAACAATTTCGGTGTTAATCGGTGGCTCAGGTCAAAGTAATCATACCTTAGACATGGGGATGATATCGTGCCAGGCTATTATAAGTCCATCGACAACCCAAAATATTTGTGAAGGCAGTGCCGGATCGAATATCACAGTACAGTCTAATCTCAACACCGCCAACAGCATCCGTTTCGTGCGCTTCACCGCCGACCAAATGGCAGGCGCAACCCCAACGGCATCCGAGGCGGCTAATATTTACGCAGGTGCAGCAGTGGCAACGGTCACACCTACGGGCGGCGCGTCGCCATATACGGCTACGTTAACAAATGCTACTGCTGGATGGAGTGGACTGACTCCCGGTATCTATTATATATATGCAATCCTGAATCCTGATGCAGGTACATCCTGCCGTCCGGTACAGGAAATTGTGGTGACCATCACCGACAAACCCGAAATCACCGCCAACGACCTCACCATCTGCGAAACCGCAGCGGGCGCGGGCGCAACGGTCAACCTGACCAATTTGGTACAAAATCCTGATGCTGCCACCTTAGTATTTACTGAAGGCGGTAACCCAGTGACACAACCATTGGCAGTAGGGGCACACACCATTAGTGTAACAGGCACATCGCCTGCACTGGCGGGTTGCGCAACGACGACGACCTTTACTGTAACCGTTCAGGCTTTCCCAACATCACAAACGATTTGTCCAGGCCAAACCTATACCCTGAGTGCTCCGGCTACTGCGACCAATGTCGTTTGGTACCGCGATGCAGTAGCAGTGGGCAGTGGACCAACTTATACCGTAACATTACCTGGTACTTATACCTATACTGGCGACGGTGCTGGTGGTTGTTCTACAGGTCAATGCTGTCCTGCGGTATTTACACAGGGCGACTGTATGAGTGTGGGTAGTACTGTTTGGTTTGACAATAATAATGATGGTATTTATGACCAAGCAACCGAACTTCCGATTCCTGGAGTGACAGTGCAGTTGTATAATGCCACGACGATGACATTGGTTGCAACAGATGTGACCGATTCTAATGGCGATTACTACTTCGGTAATTTGCCCGTAGGTACATATTATATCCAACTCCCAGCCTCCAACTTTACGGGTACAGGGTCTTTGGTCAATAGTGTTTCCAGTACACCTCCAACTGATACGGATACTGGAATAGATAATAACGATAATGGCAACCAAACGGCTTATAATGCCGTGGTACAATCGCCCAATTTTACCCTCACTCCTGATAGCGAGCCAGTTGGAGCGGCTGAAACTGGTACAGGTGGCACGCAAGACAATGCTGCTGTGCCAGCAGGCTTCACCGATACCAACCTCGACGACGATGGCGATATGACCATTGATTTTGGTTTTGTGCCATTGATGAGTGTGGGTAGCACGGTATTTACAGATAATAACAATGATGGGTTATTGAATAATGCCGATGCAGGTATTGACGGCGTGTCTTTACAATTATTCAATGCGGACGGCAGTCCTTACGATCAGGATCCATTTACCGCAGGAATACAAACTTATACGGTATCAACTGCTGGCGGTGGTAATTACTTGTTCAGCAATCTATTGCCAGGTAATTATTATATTTCGATCGCTACCCCACCAGCGGCAACTCCGCTTTCGAGTATCCCGACAGATAATGATGCCAATAACCAGCAGGACAATGACGACAATGGTATTCAGGCAATACCGGGCGGCGTGACCAACTCAGCGGTATTTTCGCTGATTCCTGATTCAGAGCCAGTGGCCGGCGAAACAGGCCAGGGCGGGACACAGGACAATGGAACCTTTGATGCAGACGGGGATATGACCATTGACTTTGGTTTTGCACCGATGTCTGATTTGCAACTGGTCAAAACAGTGAGCAATGGCACGCCAAATGTGGGTGATGTGGTCACATTTACAATCACAGTCACCAACAATGGCCCAAGCAATGCTGCTGGTGTCAGCGTAGAAGACCTCGTGCCAAATGGCTATAGTACTATTACGGCTATTTCCAACAGCGGAACGCTGTCCGGTTCGACGATTACTTGGACAGGCTTGAGCATCAATAATGGAGCAAGTGCTATTTTGACCTTCCAAGCTACGGTATTGGTTCCTACCGCTGGAGTCAATTATAACAACGTTGCAGAAGTAACGGATTCTGATAATTATGACCCAGACTCTACGCCAGACAATGGTCCTGACCCGGATGGGGATGGCCTGATCGGTACGATAGACAATAATCCAAACGACGGTAGTGTAGATCCAAACGGCGACGATGACGACGCTGATAACGAACCCGTGCTTCCACAGGTTGCGGATTTGAATTTGGTAAAAATAGTCAGCAACCCAACGCCTAATGTAGGCGACGTAGTAACATTTACCATTACGGTGACCAATGCTGGCCCGAGCAATGCTACCAACGTGGATATTGAAGATGTTGTACCAAACGGATACAGCACCATTACTAATATTTCCAACGGCGGAACTGCAAGCGGTGCTATCATCACTTGGAACAACTTGAGTGTAACAGCAGGTGGCACCACCACGGTCACTTTCCAGGCTACGGTACTCGCGCCAGGAGTGGGTGTTAACTACAATAATACAGCGGAAGTAACCGATTCAGATCAATATGACCCAGACTCCACACCAGACAATGGCCCGGATCCTGATAATGATGGTTTGATTGGTACAGTAGATAACAATCCAAATGACGGAAGTGTAGATACCAACAGCGATGACGATTCGGACAACGAACCTGTTTTACCACAAGTAGCAGATTTGAGTTTGGCCAAAACGGTCAGCAATCCAACGCCAAATGTGGGGGATGTAGTCACCTTTACGGTGACTGTATTCAATGCTGGACCCAATAATGCCACTAATGTAGATGTTGAAGATGTTGTACCAAACGGATACAGCACCATTACCAATATTTCTAATGGCGGAACCGCAAGCGGCGCTACCATCACCTGGAACAACTTGAGTGTGACAGCAGGTGGTAGTACGATTGTTACCTTCCAAGCCACGGTACTCGCGCCAGGTGTCGGTGTTAATTACAACAACACGGCTGAAGTAACCGATTCAGATCAATATGATGCAGACTCCACACCAGACAATGGTGTAGACCCTGATAACGACGGCTTGATCGGTACGGTAGATAACAATCCGAACGATGGTAGTGTAGATACAAATGGCGACGACGATTCGGACAACGAACCTGTTTTGCCACAAGTGGCAGATTTGAGTTTGTCTAAAACAGTCAGCAACCCAACGCCAAATGTGGGCGGTGTTGTCACCTTTACCGTGACTGTATTTAATGCAGGGCCAAATGCGGCTACTGGTGTAGCAGTCGAAGATGTTGTTCCAAATGGATACAGCAATATTGCCAATATTACAGGCGGAGGGACTTTGGTCGGTAACACCCTGACTTGGACAAATTTGAATATTGCGTCCGCTGGAAGCATCGTACTTACATTCCAAGCAACGGTACTCGCACCAGGAGTAGGTGTTAACTTCAATAATACAGCAGAAGTAACCGATTCAGACCAATATGACCCGGATTCCACACCAGACAATGGCCCTGATCCTGATAATGATGGTTTGATTGGTACGGTAGATAACAATCCGAACGACGGCAGTGTAGATACAAATGGCGACGACGATTCGGACAACGAACCTGTTTTGCCACAAGTAGCCGATTTGAGTTTGTCTAAAACAGTCAGCAATGCCACGCCTTTGGCGGGTTCATTTGTCACCTTTACGGTTACCGTTTTCAATGCGGGACCTAATGCAGCGACTGGTGTAGCAGTAGAGGATGTCGTTCCGAATGGCTATTCAAATATTACAGCGGTGTCCAACGGTGGCACTGTTTCGGGCAATACAATTAGTTGGTCAGGATTGAGTGTGGCCGCTGGTGGTAGCACTATGTTAACTTTCCAGGCTAAGGTTGCAGTACCTACTGCTGGTGTAACGTATAACAACGTAGCAGAGGTATCAGCTTCCGATCAATATGATCCGGATTCTACACCAGACAATGGTGTTGACCCAGATAATGACGGTTTGATTGGTACAGTTGATTCTAACCCGAACGACGGTAGCGTAGATACAAATGGCGACGACGATTCGGACAACGAGCCCGTTACACCACAAACGATGTCTGTGGGTTCCACAGTATTTGCTGATCCAAACAACGATGGTATCCAATCCGGTTTACTCGAAATTGGTATTAGCGGGGTAGGTGTTCAGTTATTATATGATGCGAACAACAACGGCATCATAGACGCCACAGAAACCACTCCTTATGCTTCCACTACCACTGATGCAAATGGTAATTATTTCTTCGGTAATTTGCCAACAGGCAATTATCAGGTCGTGATACCTGTCCCTGATGCAAGTGCGCAAGTCAGTTCTACACCACCTGCGGATGCAGGGGATGTAGTGGACGGCAACGACAATGGAACGCAAACGGGTGCTGGCAACCCAACGGTTAGTAATGTATTTAATTTGAGTAACAATGAGCCAACTGGTGCGGGTGAATCTGCACAAGGAGGTGCTCAAGATGATAATAGTCCATACATTGATGCCAACGGCAACATGACCATAGATTTCGGCTTCGTACCAACGATGTCGATTGGTTCTACAGTATTTGCTGATGTAAATAACGACGGTATCCAACAAACGACGAATCCGTTGGAAGATGGTATCGCAGGGGTAACGGTGAACCTCTATTATGATCAGGATAACAACCCATTGACCCCACCAGTCTTGGTAGGCACGACTGTAACGGACGCAAACGGCAACTACAACTTCCCGAACTTGCCAGAAGGCAATTATACGGTAGGTGTAACACCTCCAGGATCTGCCCCAGTATCATCAACAGGCACAACAGGCGACAACGGTGTTGACGGCAACGACAACGGCGATCAGCCAGGCGGCACAGGAACACAGATATTGAGTGGTGTGATCAACCTGAACGGCGCGAGCGAGACCTCGAACGAGCCTAACCAAGGTGGTACACAAGACGATGCGAACGATAGCAACGGCGACCAAACGATTGACTTTGGCTTAGTGCCGAACCAATCAGTAGGTTCAACGGTGTTCTTCGATATGAACAACGACGGTATCCAATCTGGTGTAAATGAGATCGGTATTG
>JAYUKX010000065.1:0-55203 GCA_043764095.1 Chitinophagales bacterium | reverse complement strand
TTTTATCCTATTTAATTGCCCTCGGTGAAGAATAAAATTTTGTTCAATATTTTAAAAGAAATAATTTACCCCCACTTTTTGAGGGGATACCTTTTTTTGGCGAAAAAAAGTAGGAAGTAGGTTTTATTGCACTACTTTTTATATTTTTGAGATCTGCAAGTTTGCATTATTTTTTTCAAAAGAAAAGTGTACGGCTGGTTACAAATAAATAGCATAAAAAATTGACGATCAAACTTCAATATATCATAAAATACCTTACGATTGTTTGCATCCTGACGGGTGCAAACAATCATTTTTTAATGGCACAGGAAGCAGCAAGCAGCACTTCCCGGCCACTCGTATTACCGGGCGAAATTAACCCCGCCGATACACTACCGGTACAATACGTGCTGGTGATCGATCCTGCTACACGACATTTTGCCAATGATACCATGCCCGATGGCGATTTTAGGATGTACGATCCTGCCCGTAAACAAGGGATTTTTGATTACGCACATTTGGGCAATTTTGGCTCGGCTGCGCGACCATTGGGTTTTGCGCCACTGTCCCGAATTGGTTTTGAAACGGGTATGCACGCCTACGATATTTACCAGTTAAACCCAAATAACCTTCGTTTTTACCGCCACGCACGTACCTACAGCCACGCAGGTTTTTCGCGGGGACGCACACAGCGCGATGCTGCATCTTTTATTCGACTTTCGCGTACCTTTTCGGGTGGCCTCAATTTTTCATTGCAATACCAAACGATCAATAATCTGGGCGAATACCGCTTTCAACGCAACAAACACAGCGCATTTGCGGCAGGTATTTGGTGGCCCATCCGCAAAAACTACGAAATATTCCTAATTTACACCGCTAATACCAACCAATCGGAAAATAATGGCGGTATCGTCAGCACCGCGTTTTTTGCCTCCGATTTGTTCACGCAGCCCATTAGTGTCCCTGTGTTGTTTGAAAATGAAGCCAAGAACAAATTTAAACGCGGCAACCTACAATTTACGCAATATACCACGATTGGCAAAGCAAGAAACCAACTCCAACTGGCGCATACGCTAAACTACGTCACCGAGTCGTGGAAATTTAGCGACAAAAATATCCCTGTGGTAGATGACACCACACAAGAGGAGGTATTTTACGCGCCTTACCTGAAAGATATACGCGGTGTGCGGCATTATTACTACCTCCAGCGGCTCAATAACCACGTTACCGTCAGCACCTTACGCAAGAAAAAGAACAACTCCGAAGCAGGGCGTATCACTGTGGGTATCAGGCATTCTTTTATCAATTTGTACCGCGAACCGCTCTCCGATTCCATCATCAATAACCTGTTTTTGACGGGCAAACTGGCCATTAAACCAACCGAACGCATGGCGATTGTGGGCGATGGCGATTTAGGCATCTTGGCCAATACCGGAGAGTACCGTTTGCAAGGGACATTACTGCTGGATTTAGGCAAAATAGGTATTTTGAAAGCCAATCTTTTGAGCCAACGCCGCCCACCAGATTTGATCCATGCTCGACTCATTTCTGCTACCAACCCGATTTGGAGCAATAGTTTTAACAAGGTAGTAGAAAATTCTATTTCCGCCACTTATGATATTCCAAGTATTGGATTCCAAGCCTCTGCGGCCAACCATATCGTTAATAACTATTTGTATTTCAACCAACTAGGATTCCCTGTACAATCCGACAAAGCCATTCAGGTGAGCCAATTAGCCGCTCGCCAATCGTTTCATTTTGGACGATTACACTCGGAAAACACCGTTGCATTGCAGCAAATCAATAACAAAGCGGTGGTTCGACTGCCCAATTGGTTTTCCAAAAACAGTTTATATGTAGAAGGTCGTTTGTTCAAAAAACAACTACTGGCCAATGCGGGCGTGGATTTTCGGATCAATAGTGCTTTCCAACCCGATGCTTACCAGCCTATGATTGGTCAGTTCCAATTACAGGATTCCTTTGAGCAAAAACCCTACCCGTGGCTCGATGCTTTCCTAAGTGTAAAAATACAAACCTTCCGCCTGTATTTCCGTTTTGAAAATATGGCTCCGCTGTGGAACAAAACCAGTAACCTGTACCTCACCGCTAATCATCCACAAAACCGTGCATCGTTCCGAATTGGGATCAGTTGGCGGTTCTTGGATAATAATGTAGCGGGTCAGGAGCAGGAAAATGGTGGGAATAATGGTGGTGGATCTAATGGGCCGCCGCCTGGTGTGGGGGGCAGGGGGCGGGGAGGGCGTTAACCCTCCACCCTCTAACATAGATTCAATTACTATCAGCCTAAAGGTACTTAAAAGCGATATCCTAATTGCATGCCTAAAGTATTAAAAGGAACCACTTTAGAAGCGCGGATTTGGTCTTTGAATAACCAATCCGTGCCATAAATTCCATATACTCCCAATACAATATGTTTTTCAAATACCCAATTTACACCGCTGGAGAGACCCAATTGTGGCCTACCCGGGGAAAAATTGGTTACAACACCTCTTTTCCTATCTTGTGCTTCATAAAATTTGTGGTTGTAATTTAAACAAGGCCCCAATCTTATTTCTAAAGATTTATTAAAGTGATATACGCCTTGCAATAAAAGGCGAATATGCCTAAATCTTACATAATCGTATGCTGCAATTCCTATTTCATGGAAATCTACTTTATTTTGCGCACTAAGATGCCCTTCCACATGAAGCCCGAAACGATACCCCAAGTATTTTTCCATGCCTACTCCTGCTGTATAAACTGGAAAACGCGTGTATTTTGAGTTAGATATAACATACCAGTTTACTTCTTCTTCGTAAAAACCAAAACTTGAAACTTCACTGCCCAATGATACGGTCAAACGGGTCTGAGCATGAGCGAGAAAACCGAAACAAGAAGTAAGATAAATTAATAGAATTTGCTTAGTCATTTTTAAGATGTTTTGAAAATTTCAGTATTATGTTTTGGTGGTTTGTGCCTTCAATATTGAATAATCCAATATCGAGAGGTTAATAGAAAAATCCTCACAAAGATATACGTATTTTTTCAAATAAACAAACTGAAAAAACTGCATACGTTCGCAGTTACGTTGCATTTTTCAACAGATTTTTCGTAACACAACTATTAGACAAGACCTTAGCGTTACATATGAATTACACTGATTAGGCACGGATTTTAAAGGATTTCTTTAAAAATCGGATTTTTATTGAGTAAAAACAGGCAAATCCATGCCTAATCCGTGTATTCCATGTGGTCTTTAAGTTTTTACCGACTACCACCAATTAAACCTTCTTCCAATCCTACACTCTAACCCGCATACAATAAAAGCGCGTCCATATATTACGCCGCTTCAACCGATTATCCACTTACCATACAAGTATATGAAAGAAGCGTTTTTTCTAAGTCAACGACTTGGTTTTTCAAATGCACAAGCCTCCACACTGCAAATCACAGGCGTGGCTACCTTTTTAAAAAACAGTTTTGATACCCCCAGCCAAATCGAAATGCCAGCCTTTATGGAGGGTGCTGCTAAAAATAAGGAGGAATTTAGGTCTATGAAAAAAGAGGCCGAAACAGATAAAACACTACTGCTCGCCGAACGCGCACGAACGCGCAAACTGGCAGTGCTTTGGACAGAAAAAATGTACACCGATCCCTATCCTTTACGTGAAAAAATGACCCTGTTTTGGCACAATCATTTTGTAACAGATGCTCAAAAAGTAAAACTTTCGTGGTCAATATGGCAACAAAATACGCTTTTCCGCGAGTTTGCCTTTGGAAATTACAAAACACTTACCCTTCGTATCCTCTACGATAATGCCATGTTGATGTATTTGGATAACACCCAAAATCGGGTCAAAAATCCGAATGAAAACCTCAGCCGCGAATTACTGGAACTGTTTACGCTGGGCACGGGTAATTACTCGGAAGCCGATATTAAAGCAGGTGCGCGCGCTTTGGCCGGATTATCAGTAGGCGACGATGGTGGCAAATATTACCCCCGCCTAGGTGATGATGAGGCCAAAACATACCTTGGTAAAACCGGCAATTGGAAAGCAGCCGATATGGTTGACCTTATTTTTCAACACCCAAAAGCGGGCAATCGGTTGATGGAAAAGTTTTTAAAGGCATTTATGACGGATGCCCCAACCACACCATTGGTAGAAGAATATGGTGCTGCCTTCCGAAAAGCCAATTTTGAGATAAAACCAATGTTGGAAAAACTCGTCCGTGATGATCGTTTTTTGAAAAGTCAGGGTGCTATGATTAAAGACCCAATTAGTTTTTTATTGGGTACTTTATACGAACTCCAAATGGATATGCCACCAGCAGGTGCGCTATTATCCTATTCAAAAGGGCAAGGAATGAGCCTGCTTTTTCCGCCCAATGTAAAAGGTTGGGATGGCGGCCGCTCTTGGTTAAGTGCCCAAAAACTGCTGCAAAGAACCAATGCAGTGGCGGTTCTACTGAGCGGCAGACCATTTGAACGCTCCAAAGCAAAGATAAATAAGGAAGAAGACCCAAACGAAATGGAGTCCACAACAATGGAAGAAAGGCCCAACAAAAATAAAGCGGGGCAAAAACCAGTTGCGCGCTGGAACAAGTCTTTGACGACCAATAAACTCATTATTGGTGCACTGATGGACAAACTGGTATTTGCCGTGTCGCCTGATCTACAAATGGAGTGCGAACAGGTGTTGAAATACGATTTTGACCCCAAAGCCGAAAACGCGGCGCAATCTGTCCTGCGTTTGGTGGAGCATATTATGAAATCACCCGAATATCAAATTATCTAAACTGCACAAACATGAATAGGAATAGTTTTCTTAAATTAATGGGTACGACATCCGGGGGGCTTTTGGTATTGCCCAAGTTCTTGACCGCTCTCAACACCCAGTCGCTACAATCTAGTTTTAATAAAGACAAAAATATACTGGTCATCGTGCAACTCAACGGCGGTAATGATGGATTAAACACCTTTATCCCCTTTGATGATCCGCTGTATTATTCGATGCGGCCCAATATTGGCATTCCCAAAGATCAGGTACTCAAAGCCGCGTCCAGCGGAATGGGCTTCCATCCGAGTATGAGTGGTTTTGCGGATATTTTGCAGGCGGGGCATTTATCGGTCGTACAAAATGTGGGCTACCCCAACCCCAATCGTTCGCATTTTAGAAGTATTGAAATATGGCAAACCGCCTCAGGAAGCAACGATTACCTCAACACGGGCTGGCTGGGTCGTTATTTGGATGCCAATTGCCCCGATGATGATCCATTGGGCGCGCTCAATATCGATAATATTGACAATCTAGCACTCATGGGTCAACAAAACCATACTTTAACGATGCAAGACCCGCAGCGTTTCGAGCGGATGTTGCGGAGTATGAACACCGAAAACTCAGACCCAATAGACGAAAACCCCAACCTCGATTTTGTGAGAAAATTGATGATTGGTACGTTTGAAGGTTCCGACCAAATCAAACAAGCCCTTGATAAAGCCAAAAACGGTACCACTTATCCAAAGCACAAACTCGCTCAAAACCTCTCGTGGATCAGTAAGATGATCAAAGGCGACTTACCAACGAGCGTTTATTATACCGGTTTTGGGAGTTTTGATACCCATGCCAACCAGTTGCCCAAGCACAAACAACTCTTAACGGAAGTATCCGAATCGATCAAGGCTTTTTACGATGATATGGTAGCGGCGGGTCTTTTGGGTAATGTAACGTTGATGGTTTTTAGCGAATTTGGCCGACGGGTAAAGGAAAATGGCGCGGGTACCGATCACGGCGCGGCGGCTCCTGTATTTGTGATTGGGGGCAAAGGGGGCATCATTGGCCACAACCCCAATATGTCGGATTTGGTCAATGGTGATTTGAAGCACCAATACGATTTTCGATCTATTTATGGTGCTATTTTGAAGGAAAAAATGGGTGTAGATCCTGCGACGGTTGGGATTGGGGTGGATTGGATGAAGGGGTTGTTTTAAGTGCTGACTTAACCTTTTTCAAGGACACAGACCGGAAATCAATTTCTAATTCGCATGCATAAAGGACTTATGGCTGGGTATGTTTTTTTATATCCAGCCATAAGTACCATTTAAAATACACTTATGGCTGAGTATGTTTTTTTATATCCAGCCATAAGTACCATTTAAAACACACTTATGGCTGAGTATAATTTTTTAAATCCAGCCATAAGTATTATCTTTGTGTGGAAAATTAGAAATCCAGTATATGTTTATCCAAGAATTGATCGGAAGAGAACCTGAAATCTTATCCTTAAACGAGGCGACGACTTCACCACGTGCCGAACTTATTGCCGTTTATGGGCGGCGAAGGGTAGGGAAAACATTTCTTATTCGCACCGTTTATGAACAAAGTATCGTTTTTGAACTCACTGGTTTAAAAGACGCTAATCTTACCGCGCAACTAGAGAATTTTAGTGATACACTAGCAGATACCTTCAAACCACCGATACCATTGGAGCGTCCAACAAAATGGATGCAAGCATTCCGGCAACTCATCCATTTTATTGAAGCCGATATTCGGGAGGAAAAAAAAGTAATATTTTTAGACGAGTTTCCGTGGTTAGATACGCCCAAATCGGGGTTTTTACAAGCATTTGACCATTTTTGGAATAATTGGGCTTCTCGTAAACCAAACCTAATTGTTGTTATTTGTGGTTCGGCAGCTTCGTGGATGATTCACAATATTGTACGAAACAAAGGCGGCTTGCACAATCGACTGACTCGACGCATTCGTTTATCTCCCTTCAACTTGTACGAAACAGAACGTTTTTTGAAAAAGCAAGGTGTCGTTTTAGAGCGTTATCAGATACTCGAGTTATATATGGCTTTGGGAGGCATTCCGCAGTACTTGATGGATGTAAAACCTGGCGAAAGCCCTATGCAAACCATTGATCGTCTGTGTTTTACAAATGAAGGTTGGCTAAGGCATGAATTTCAAGACCTATACCCTGCCCTATTCGATAATGCTGAAAAACACCTTGAAGTGGTGCGCGCATTGGGTGAAAAACCTTACGGTATGACCCGAACGGATATAATGGACGCTTGTAGCACAACAACTGGGGGAACAATAACGAATGTTTTAAACGAACTCTTGCAGTCGGGCTTTATTTCGGATTATGTGCCTTTTGGTAAAACATCAAGAGATGTGATCTATAAATTGAGCGACGAGTATTCACTTTTTTACTTGAAATTCATTGAAAACAGTAAATCTATGGGCAGTGGCACTTGGTTATCAAAGTCCACATCGGCCTCATATACAGTTTGGTGCGGTTTTGCATTTGAGAATATTTGTTTAAAACATATTCCTCAGATCAAAAAAGCACTTGGTATTGCTGCCGTTTACACAGAACACTCTATATGGCGATACAAACCCAAAGCAGGTGAAGAAACGGGGGGCGCTCAAATTGACCTCTTATTTGATAGAAATGACCGATGTATCAATTTGATTGAAATCAAGTTTTCTGTCAAGGGCTTTACAATTGATAAAAAATACGCAGAAGAACTTCGCCATAAACGATGGATTTTTATGGAGAAAACGCAAACCAAGAAAAGCGTTTTTTTGACCATGATGACCACTTTTGGGGTAAAAACGAATGAGCATTATTTGAGTGCTGTTCAAAATCAAATAATGATGCCCGCTCTTTTTGAGCCTTTGTAATCCATAGTTGTTTTAATGGTGGTTGTATTAACACCCTCAAAACTAAAAGCATGAATAAAATTGAAAGCATACTCGATAAAAGCGACTACGAGATATACGATGATTTTTTAAATTTTCGTATCGACAATATTTGGCTGGATGAACACTTGGAAAGGTTGTACCCAAATGAAGGGTATAAAGGGCTTATTCCTACATTGCTACCCTATTTGGACAGCAAAGAGGAGCAAAACCTCGTTTGGAACCGCATATTGCCCAAGGAAAAGGAGCCTTCTATCTGCCCAATTTTAATGTGTCCGGATGACTGTGATTTTACTTGTACCTTAGTTGTAGCAGAAATCATTAACCACGGAACTCATATTCAATGGCGAAAAATAGGGCTCGACCGAACAAACACTTGGGAGACCGAAAAAGTAGGCTCCGAAGTACAATGGTTGGAAAAAGTAAGCACAATGAATTTTGACATGGACGATTATTTGCTGATGTTGGTGCTTTTTAAGGAGCATGGCTTGAATGATGCTCCTTAAAAAGCACCAAAAACAGGAAATCAACAACCAATATAGGATTCAATAACTAAGATTCCTTTTTTCCAAAAATATTTTTTTAGTTCGGTTTCCTTTTTCAGTTTTTCGCGATCAAATTTTTCCAGCAAATCAGGAGGCCAGTTGTAGTAGTCTTTTATATTATGTTTTTTAGCAAACTCCTTGCTGAATTCGTCTTCCCATTTAGTTACATACTTTGTCCTTACTAATTGTTGCAGTTCGTCGATTGATATATTTTTGTTATAATTGTAAAAATAGGCTCCTGAACCTATTTTTTGTTGATTAAAAACTAAGGTGTCACCATCCTCCCATTCATAAAAAAATGCGGTGTTAAAGTATCTTTCTTTTTCAATTGTTCTTTTGATGGTATTTGCCCCTATTACTACATCTCCGCCAAAATATATACCGCTTTCATATTTGTCCACCTTGGAGAAAGTGATTTTTTGCACATCATTTGAATCAAGAATAACAATATCCGATTTCAAAATGAAATTATATACTTTAAAGTCACATCCTTCAATTACCCCCGAAGGAATAGGCTGTACAATACTTATTTTTTTGAATACGAAAGCACTATGAGGATAGGATACATGCTCAAAGTACGTCCCGCACTGTTCCTTAAAAAGCATCGTCACTCCTTCGTCGTTACAATATCGGTTTGTTCCATCATTATCTAAGTAAGCCTTGTCGGTCTCACTACGCACTCCAAATCCGCCACTAAAGACCGTACCGTTTTTAAGGTGAAAATTTGCATAGTAGATGATGCCGGAGCCAAATTCAGCATACGCAGACAATGAAACCAGCAACAAAAAAAGTAAAATAAGCGATTTCTTTTTCATATTTTTGTATTTTTAATAAAATGAATTAACAATACAAAAGTAAAGCAACCACCACCTCGGTGATTGACCTATCTAGTAACCGTAGGGATTGGGCTATTATTCGCCCCTACCCAATCTTCAAAGAAGTCATCGTAATCGCCCCAGCCACGGCTTTATCGTTAAAAAACGAAACCGTTTCTTTCTCGTCTTGCAACGCCAGCGCGTACATCAACGGATAATAATGGTCGGGCGTAGGAATGGCCAAAATCGCGGATTTGCTGAGGTTTTTATAATCAATCAAGGATTTATGGTCTTTATCCTCGATCTTTTTCCTAAAAATGTCTTTCATTTCAAGCGCCCAATCATAACCATATTCCGCGTTAAAATCACGGTCTTGTGGTTTTACATCTTTTGGAAAACCCAACATACCTAGGTTGTGCACCATATTGCCACTACCGATAATCAGTACGCCTTTTTTGCGCAAAGCAGCCAATTCTTTACCCAAATTATAGTGGTATTGCGCATCCCTGCTATAATCAATGCTCAATTGCAACACAGGAATATCGGCATCGGGGTACATTTGTTTTACGACGCTCCAAGTACCGTGGTCAAGTCCCCAATCGTGGTCGAGGGTCGTCGTAGTACTTTTGATTATTTCTTTGGTTTCCTTGGCCAAAGTAGGGTTGCCGGGAGCGGAATATTCCACGGCAAATAACTCTTTTGGGAAACCACCAAAATCATGGATCGTCTTAGGGGCATCCATCGCAGTTACCTTTGTTCCTTGGGTGAGCCAATGCGCCGAAATGCAGAGTACAGCCTTGGGACGGGTAATCTCCTTGGCCATCGCCTTCCAGCGTTCAGTGAATTCATTGTCCTCAATGGCATTCATAGGGCTACCGTGACCGACGAATAAAACGGGGTACTTTTCGTCCTCTTCCCGCAGGGTATCGGACAGTTGTTGTAATACGCTGAGATTTGCCATTGCGGTGAGTCCTAGTACTGTTTGGATAAATTTTTTCCTTTCCATAAAATTACAAACGTGTACTTACTTTTTTTACCATTCCTGCCTTCCAAGTCAAAAAACTCCCATCCAAAATCCGTTTCCGCGACTCTTTTACCAACCACAAGAAAAAGCCAAGGTTCTGTAAAGTGGCCAATTGCATACCCAATATTTCATTACTAATAAACAAATGCCGCAAATATGCCTTGGAATGGGTTTGGCTGGTCGGCACTGGATTATGGGCATCAATGGGTGAAAATTCGTGCTGCCATTTTTTATTCTTAATATTGATAATACCCTCGGAGGTATATAGCAGGCCGTGGCGGGCATTGCGGGTGGGGAGTACGCAATCGAACATATCAATACCGCGCTGAATACCTTCCAATAAGTTTTCGGGTGTGCCTACGCCCATGAGGTACCGCGGACGATCTTTGGGCAAAATATCCGTCACCACCTCGGTCATGGCGTACATTTCTTCGGCCGGTTCGCCTACCGAAAGGCCACCAATCGCATTGCCTTCGCGCCCAAAAGCAGCAATCGTTTCCGCCGATTCGATACGCAAATCGGTATAAGTACTGCCTTGTACAATGGGGAAAAGCGTTTGGCTGTAACCATAATGCGCTTCGGTGGTATCAAACCGATCGATACAGCGCTGTAGCCAACGGTGCGTCAACCCAAGCGATTTTTTAGCATACGCATACTCGCAAGGATAGGGCGTACATTCGTCAAAAGCCATAATGATATCACCGCCAATGGTGCGTTGGATATCCATCACGTTTTCGGGGCTAAAAAAGTGCTTACTGCCATCAATATGGCTTTGAAAAGTAACCCCTTCTTCTTTTATTTTGCGCCGATGTGCCAGCGAATACACCTGAAAACCACCGCTATCGGTCAATACTGGCTTATTCCAGCCATTAAATCCATGAATTCCTCCAGCATCCTTCAATACCTCCAAACCCGGACGCAAGTACAAATGATAGGTATTGCCCAAACAAATTTGCGCTTGGATATCGTTCACGAGTTCGTGTTGGTGTACAGCCTTTACCGTTGCCGCTGTACCAACGGGCATAAAAATGGGGGTCTCGATCGTACCGTGATCGGTCGTGATCAAGCCTGCGCGCGCACGCGAGGCGGGATCGGTATGGAGCAGATCAAAATTCATGGGGAATATTTAATGTATCGTATCTGTTTATCTATTGTTGGCGTGACTCGAGTCTAATGTCGTCAATTTAAGCGTATCCTGACCCTGGAGTGGTTAAACTTTTCATCGGATTGAGCAAATATTCAGTAATTAAATAGTGTGGCATAAACCAAATGTGCCTATTGTCGGGGCGACTACCCCCAGCCCCGACAATAAGCCAATTTCGTTATTGGATCACTTAGAGATAGTTGAATATTTGCACAAAACCTAAATATCGTCAATTTAATCGTATCCTGACCCCGATAGGGGTCGAACATGAATAGCCCCGAATGAAATTCGGGGATTGGGAATGCGGCAATAGTTTGACAACCACGAAGTGGTTGAACGTCAACGTTTTATGAGCGTTTCATTACGTTCAACCCTTTCAGGGTTGTTAAACATACACTTACACATTGAACCCCGAATTTCATTCAGGGCTATTCATGTTTGACCCTTATCAGGGTCTAGGTCTGTTTAAGTTGTCAACATTGACCTTTGAGTCACGCCGACAGAATTTACCAATCTCTTATTTCTTAATCAAACTTTCAAAAACCTTGCGGTCGATATCCACTTTATATTCTGCGCGCAATTTTTCTACCCAGTTTTTCTCCAAGTAATCTTGGTAATCTGCAACGGCATAACCCTTTGCTTCACTGAGTTTCTTTGGCGTAGGTGGTGTAATTTCTTCCACCTTCATAAAGTTAGTGGTTTTGGTACTTTCGTCTGTTTTTGCAGCCGTCAGCGCACCTGCTTTCCAAATAGCGTCAACATCCTTGTTTTTACCTTTTTCGTAAACGCGTTCCATTACAGCTACTATATCACCGCCCTTTTTATTGAATTTTTTGAGGACATCGGCGGAAGGTTTTTTGGTGGCCATGGTGCGTACCTTTTCGATCACTTTGGCATCGGTGGTTTTGAGCGTATAGATGCTTACTTTAGCACGCTCGTCCCATTTGAATTTTTCTTTCAAATTTTCGTTGAAGAATTTTTCCAAACCAATAGTATCGGTATTAGCGCGGTCCCAAACCTCCACTTTTGCGGCTTCAAACAGGAGCATACCACCTTCGTATTCACGCATCAAAGCAGAAAACTCGGGGTATTTTTTATCGAGTTGGGTTTCCTCAAATCGGAGCGAGGTTTCGTCTTTCCAAGTTTTGTAAAGTTTTGAAACAGTTTCTTCAACTGGGTAACCTTTTCCACGCATCCGATCGCGGCTGGCGCGGGAGCAGAAATCTTCAAAATCGGCCAATGTGTAATTTTGGCCATCAAAACTAAACAAGGGGGTTTGCGGCTTTGCAGCATCTGGTTTCCAACGGAAAGTATGGAATACAGAATCTTGTTGTGTGGCCGTCCATTTATTAAGTGCCTCTGGGAACTCCTTGAACTTGCCCTCTTTTTGGATACGGGCAATGATACTTTGTTTGGCGGCTTCGCTGCGGCTGTCTTTTTTTACGCGGTCGCTAAGGCCACGTTTCATCGTTTCAAAACTGGCTACAGGTTTTGCGCTTTTACGTCTGATGATATGCCACCCGATTGTAGTTTCGACGGGCATAGAAATATCGCCATCGGCTTTAAGGGCAAAAGCGGCATCTTCAAAACCTTTTTGGTAGCGGTTGATCCCGAAAAAGCCAATATCACCGCCTTTTGCCTTGGTCATATTGTCTTCGGAAACAGCAGCACACATTTTCATCCAATCGCCACCTGCTTTCAAAGCAGTATAAACGCTATCAATCCGTGTTTTAGCGATAGCCGCCTTTTCTGGTGTTTCGCCTTTACGGATTAGGATTTGCGATACTTCAATTTCACCACGAGCAGGGCGAGATCCTATTACCTTTACAATATGGTAACCGCTATTGGTGCGAATTGGACCAGTGATATCGCCAGGTTTTGCGTTGTAAATGGCATTTTCCATGGTATAAAAACCATCAGGCAGCATAGCGGTCACAAAACCAATATAGCCTTTAGATTCTTTGGCGGATTTATCGTCTGAGAATTCAGCGGCAGCCGCGTCAAAGGATTTGCCACCTTTTATTTGCTGCATAATTTCCTTGATGCGGTTATAAGCCTTCAAGGTATCAGCAGCTGGGGCATTTTTATCCACAGCGAGGTATATATGGCTAATTTCCACATCTTGCATCATGCGAGCGTGTGCTTCTTGTACCAATTTGTCGGTCACTTCGCGGTCCACGAGGTAAGAAGCCGCCAATTGTCGGCGATAGCCGTCCAATTCCGTTTTAAGCGCAGGCACTGTATCCAAGTACAAATCGCGTGCTTTTTGCACTTTCAATTTGAATTTAACATACAAATCGAGGTATTCCTCCAAAGATGCGCGGCTAAACTCGGCTTTGTCCTGGTTGGTTTTGGTATAAATCCCTTTAAATTCAGAGACACGCACGGGCGTACCTTTTACCGTAAATAAAATGGGATCATTTTGCTGTGCAACGAGGCTAAAAGTAGCACAAAGGAAAAAAGAAAAGGTGATAAAAATTTGTTTGAGCATAATTGCAGTAAGATATTAATGGCGTAATTTGATGGTGAATTGATTTTGATTTTAGAACAAAAAACCTTGTTTTACCAAAAAAACAAAGAACTTATTCTCAAAAACGTGCAAAGGTAGAAACCTAAGAACAAAAAATGCCCAAATACTTATACTTTTGAATTTTTTAAGCGTAAAATTATTGGTGATGGGGTTGGATTTAGAGTCGATATTTATGGCTCGTGAAGATAGTATCCACCTAATTCGCTCATTTACACCTACTTATTGCCTAAAACAAAAGTTCACCTTTTTCAAACATTTTTTTTCCACATTGAGTTATCCACAGTGTTGGTAATTTTAACATTTTAAATTTGTGTTGAAAATCAATTAGTTATGAAAATTGTTAACATCGTGTGGATAACTCAATTACCTTTAGGTTGAAAATACCTCTTACTTTCGTCCTTCCGAAATTCAATAAATCGGTAGTGAAACAGAATTAAGTGGTTGTTTCGCTTTCTTGCAGGTTTTTCCCATAATATTTCGACGTTTAGCGCGTCAATCAACTAATCCTCAACTTGCCTTCGTTCACAGTGGTTCACTGGGGATAGAGGGGTTTCGCTCAAATTTAAAAAATACACTCAGCATAGAGACTAATATATTATACATGACACACGAACTTGAAATCATCGAACCAATTTTAATGGAGAACCCCAATCGCTTTGTATTGCTCCCCATTAAATACCCTGAGATTTGGAATTGGTACAAAAAAGCAGAAGCCTCCTTTTGGACTGCGGAAGAAATTGACCTAGCACAAGATATGGTGGACTGGGACAAAAAACTAAATGACAATGAGCGTCATTTTATTAAACACGTATTGGCGTTTTTTGCCGCTTCTGATGGTATTGTGAACGAGAACCTCGTGATGAACTTTATGAGCGAAGTGCAAATACCAGAAGCACGTTGTTTTTATGGCTTTCAAATCGCTATTGAGAACATACACTCCGAGGTGTATTCGCTCTTGATTGACACCTATATAAAAGAACCCAAAGAGAAGGACTTTTTGTTCAATGCCCTTCAAAACTTGGATTGCGTTTCTAAAAAAGCAAATTGGGCCATACGCTGGATCCAAAATGCGCCTACTTTTGGTCATCGTTTGGTGGCATTTGCAGCCGTTGAAGGCATTTTCTTCTCTGGTTCTTTCTGCTCCATTTATTGGCTCAAAAGCCGCGGACTGATGCCGGGTCTTACGTTTTCTAACGAACTCATCAGCCGCGACGAGGGTATGCACTGCGATTTTGCCTGCTTACTGTTCTCTATGCTCGAACACCCGCCAACCAACGACGAGGTACGCGCCATCATCACCGAGGCCGTTGAATTTGAAAAGGAATTTGTAACCGACGCTTTGCCAGTAAGCCTTATCGGTATGAATGCCGTATTGATGCAACAATATATCGAGTTTGTGGCCGACCGCCTGTTGAATTCGCTTGGACAAGAAAAGGTATATGGTGCCACTAACCCATTCCCTTTTATGGACATGATTTCGATCCAAGGCAAAACTAATTTCTTCGAGAAACGCGTAGGCGATTACCAAAAAGCAGGCGTGATGAATAATAGAGAAGATCAAGTGTTCTCTATGGACGCGGAGTTTTAATTGAAAATATAAATCAAAAAAACAAAAGGGTTTAATCAAAAACCAATTATCAATATGCAAGTAATTAAACGCTCAGGACGCAAAGAGGATGTATCTTTTGACAAGATCACCGCTCGCCTCCGCAAATTGTCTTATGGCCTCGACCCGCACTTTGTGAGCATCATTGAAGTGTCCAAAAAGGTTATTATGGGTCTTTACGACGGCGTTACCACCGTCGAACTTGATAACCTGGCAGCAGAAACTGCAGCCTCTATGGCTACTATCCACCCCGATTATGCTTTGCTGGCTGCGCGTATCGCCGTCAGTAACTTACACCGGGAAACGGAAAAATCCTTCTCTAAGGTCATCGACGATCTTTTTAAATACGTGGATCCCAAAACTGGCGACCGCGCCGGCCTTATCAGTGCCGAAATACATAAAATCGTTCAAAAAAACAAAGAACGGCTCGATAGTGCGCTTATTTTTGACCGCGATTTTGAGTTCGATTACTTTGGATTCAAAACCCTCGAGCGCTCTTATCTCATGCGTATGAACGGCAACGTGGCCGAGCGTCCGCAACACCTCTTTATGCGCGTGGCAGTAGGTATTCATGGCGATGATATTGATGCCGCTATCGAGACGTACAACTTGATGAGCGAGCGTTGGTTTATACACGCCACCCCTACCCTATTCAATGCTGGTACACCAAAACCACAATTGTCGTCTTGCTTCTTGTTGAGCATCACAGAGGATAGTATTGCTGGTATTTTTGAAACCCTTCAACGCTGCGCGCTCATTTCACAAAGTGCAGGCGGTATTGGTCTTAGCATCCATAATGTACGCGCTACGGGTTCTTATATCAAAGGCACGGGCGGTACTTCTAACGGTATTGTGCCCATGTTGCGCGTATTCAATGATGCGGCGCGTTATGTGGACCAAGGCGGTGGCAAGCGCAAAGGCGCCTTTGCGGTGTATATCGAGCCGTGGCACGCTGATGTGTATGAATTCCTCGATTTGAAGAAAAACCACGGTAAAGAAGAAATGCGCGCCCGCGATCTGTTCTATGCCCTTTGGATTCCAGATCTATTTATGGAGCGCGTTCGCGATAACCAAGATTGGTCTTTGTTCGATCCGAATGAAGCACCAGGCCTATTTGATGTGTATGGCGGCAAATTTGAAGACCTCTACCACCAATACGAGCAAGAAGGACGCGCCCGCAAAACGGTAAAAGCACGCGATCTTTGGAATGCGGTATTAGAAAGCCAAACCGAAACGGGTACACCTTATATCCTCTATAAAGACCACGCCAACAAGAAGAGCAACCAGCAAAATTTAGGTACGATCCGCTCTTCCAACCTTTGCACCGAAATCATTGAATATACTTCAAAAGACGAAGTTGCGGTATGTAATTTGGCTTCTTTGGCACTACCCAAATACGTCAAAAATGGCGTATATGATTTCCAGCACCTCTACGAAATTACCCGCGTAGCTACCCGCAACCTGAACAAGGTCATCGATATTAACTATTACCCAATCATAGAAGCGCGTAATTCCAATATGCGCCACCGCCCGATTGGACTAGGCGTACAGGGCTTGGCCGATGTATTTATATTGATGGGTATGGCTTTTGATAGCGATGAAGCACGCCAACTCAACCGCGATATTTTTGAAACGATTTACTTTGCGGCCATGACGGAAAGTTGCGTTTTGGCGGAAAAACTAGGTGCTTATGAAACCTTCCAAGGTTCGCCATTGAGCAAAGGTATTTTCCAGTTTGATATGTGGAACGAAAAACCATCCGACCGCTGGGACTGGAACGCGCTGCGCGAAAAAGTAATGAAAGTAGGTGTGCGTAATTCGCTCTTGGTTGCACCGATGCCAACGGCCAGCACGAGCCAAATATTGGGTAATAACGAATGTTTTGAGCCTTATACCTCCAATTTATACACCCGCCGTACCCTTGCTGGCGAACATATTGTGGTGAACAAACACCTCATGCGCGATTTGGTACGCCTTGGACTATGGGACGAGGATATGCGCGAAATGATTATGGCCGCCAACGGATCCGTGCAAGGCATAGAGGCCATCCCAGAGCAAGTACGTGCTATTTATAAAACGGCTTACGAATTGAGTCAAAAAGTCATACTCGATATGGCCGCCGACCGTGGTGCATTTATCTGCCAAAGCCAAAGTCTGAACCTATTTATGGAAGCGCCATCGTTCTCCAAACTGTCGTCTATGCACTTCTACGCTTGGCAAAAAGGTTTGAAAACAGGTATGTACTACCTGCGTTCTAAGGCTGCAACAGATCCGATCAAGTTTACGCTCAGCCAAAAGCACCAGAACAAATTTGCTTCGGCGAGTTTGGCGGTGGCGGCAGAGACGAGTATCAGCGCAAAAGCACCCGTAATGAGTGCATTACCGCCACTTCCAGTACAGGAAGTATCCGCTCCGATCAGTATGTCGGTACCAGAACCCGTTGCTCCGGGCAATATTTGCAGTTTGGATGATCCAACCTGCGAGGCTTGCTCTGCATAATATATTATTTTAAAAATATGTAAAAACTTAGCCCACTCCCATTTCGGCCAAAAAAGGTCAATTTTTTGCCATACTTCGCCATTTTTTTCGTCCGATGCGCTGCATCGAACTCAAAAAAGTGGCTCGCCTGACCAAAAATTGCCTACTTTTTTGACTCGAAACCGTTGGGCTAAGTTTTTACGTTATTTTAATGATACACTTGGGAATTTGAGTTCAATCAAGGTTCCCAAGTGTAGCAAGACCGGCGTATTATTTTCCCTTTCCCCTTTATCACGGGAGCGGGAAGGAATTACAATTTCGTAATAGTTGTGCGATCAAAAATATCAGCAGAGCCATTCTCCAAACGCAACACACCGCGTGGGCATACCGCAGAGCAAACCCCGCATCCTACGCAAGAGGCACGCACAATATCCTGACCACGTTGCGCATACGCCTTTACATCAATACCCATTTCGCAATAAGTAGAGCAATTGCCGCAGCCAATACATTGTCCGCCATTGGTTGTAATACGGAAACGAGAGAAATATTTTTGGATAATACCCAAAATAGCCGCCTGTGGACACCCAAAACGGCACCAAGAACGGTTACCCAAAATAGGATAAAAACCTGTGCCAATTACGCCAGAAAACATAGATCCGATCAAAAATGAATATGTTTTTGAGACAGACAGAGAAAAATCCCCTAAAAGTTCGCCCTGCATATAGGAATTAACCCAAAGCAAGATCGTTGTAATCGTGATAAATACCAAAACACTATGAATCAAATAACGCTCTATTTTCCAAGCCTTCAACGATTTGTCGCTCAGTGTCCGGAAACTATCGCCTGTTGTTTCGGCCAATGCCCCACAACCGCATACCCAAGAGCAATACCAACGTTTACCAAAGAAATAGGTCAAAACCGGCGTGGCTATTAGGGTCATCATCACACCCCAAAAAACAAGAAATACACCCAAATGCGTGCCACTGCTGGTCAACCATGAAATAGTAGAAGGAAATAAATAGTCGTATTTTAATGGCCAAAAATAGGTGAAGTAAAACTCCGGTTGGTTCATCATCAACATCCAAGCAGGGATAAGGAAGGCAAACATCAATTGGAAAAACATCACCGAAATGGTTCGGATAATCTGGTATCGATTATGACGGTATTTATAAATGAATTTGGCTCCCAATACCAACACCCCAAAGGTATAAAATGAGCCGTAAACAAACCACTGATCGGCTGCCTTATGGCGCATAAACTGGCTCAAAGGATCAAATAATTGTATCAATCCAGTAAGATATTCCGAGTACCAATACAGACAAACGTAAAAACCGGTGAGCAAAATACCTGTTAAATATCCCACTATGCCCCGATTGCTGAGGCTACGGAACATAACGCCGTTGTTTTTGATGCCTTCGGGCAGGTGCGCGTATTCGCTATACGCATAACCACCCACACCCACAGCCATGAGTAACAGCGCAACGGATAACGTGATACCGGGGCTGGCAAATGTATGGCTAGTAACCCAAGTAAATAAAATAATAAGCAGCCCAATACCACCAACGGCAATGGACAGTTTTTGCGAGGTGCGCATCAATGGCGTTTGCACCAAGGCTAAAGAAGTATCAGTTGTAGAAGTATTCATGTGCGTTGCAGAAAACGGGTGACTAAGTTAAGGTTACGTTTCGATTTTACTGTTAAATTGGTGTTATTAAATTGGTTGTATTGTTGTACTAAAGCAGATTCGTATTCGTCAAAAAACTCGGGGTCAAAGTTGGCCAAGGATAAATTTTGCAGCACTACTTCTAATTTAGTTTTGCCCAACAGCCATTTTTCACATACTTCGTGGCGGTAACGGATGCCCATTAGGTTGAATCCCGTTACGGTTTTGCTTTCGGTTTCGTAATTGATCCGAATGGCTTTTTTACCGTTGGGATGTTCCCAATACAGACTGGTAATGCCTTCTGGTGTTCGACCTGGTATATCGCCGTACACTTGGTATTCGATGTCTAAAAACTTAGCGGAATTGAACCATAACCTCGGAATATATTCGGTGGTTTGCCCGCATATCGTACGTGCTACGGTTTGCCCCATCATCCTGCCAGTGTACCAAATGGCCTCAATCGGGCGACGACCGGGCTGCGGTTGGCGCAACTCAGCGCAATCGCCAATGGCATAAACATCGGGTACAGAAGTGCGCAAATGCTCATCTACCAGTACGCCGCGTTGTATTTCGATACCGCTATCTTTCAAAAAGTCGATATTAGGACTAACGCCCACGGTAAGCCCCACAAAACCGCAGGCTATTTTTTCGTCTTTATTTGTAATGACAGCATTGGCACGGCCATCTGCATCGGTTTGAATTTCTTTGAGTTCGGTTTCCAAACGCAGATCAATACCATGTTCATGGATGTGCCGATTGATCATGGCACTCTCTTCTGCGGGTAGCACAAGATCCCAAAAACTCTTTTCACGCACCAAAAAAGTCACCGGAATATGACGGGAATGGAACATTTCGGCCATTTCGATGCCAATCAAGCCACCACCTACGATCACTGCGTGTTGTAAGCCGGGGCTATAGCGTTCCATACCTTCTAAGTCTTGTAAATGGTACAAACCCTGTACCCCTTTAGCGTCTTGTCCGGGCCAACCAAATTTATTGGATTTGGAACCCGTGGCAATCACTAAGGCATCATAAGTTAAGGTATTGCCGTTGCTCAATTGGAGCGACTTGCCGGCTGTATCAACGGATAATACCTTAGATTGTACCCTGTTGATTCGGTTTTTTTCCCAAAACCAATCTTCGTACATTTCCGTATTCTCCTGTTTTACATGCCCCATGTACACATACATGAGGGCCGTGCGGGAGAATGGTCGGAGGGTTTCTTCCGAGACCATCACGATCTCGTGTTCCGAGTTTTTTCGGATATGGCGGGCTGCGTTGGTGCCAGCAATACCGTTGCCAATAATGACGATGCGCATAGTGTAAAGGCGGTTGTTATTCGTTAATGTTCCAAATGTACTCTTTATATTCGATTTTAGCATCGGTTTGGATTCCGATGGATGCGTATTTGTTTAAAAAAGTTACTAAATCCCCAAAATCAGCGGAATACCAGTCGAAAATTTTTGAAATTTTAATATTGCTGTCGGTCAAGGTATTGGCCGATGAGCGGATAAATTCTCGAGTTCGTTTGTCCAGTAAAGATTGCACGTTTTCGGCTGTAAATGCGCGATTGTGC
The DNA here is from genome assembly GCA_043764095.1 of Chitinophagales bacterium. GTDB lineage: Bacteria > Bacteroidota > Bacteroidia > Chitinophagales > Saprospiraceae > M3007. The sequence goes on along the minus strand of JAYUKX010000065.1, from coordinate 34,137 downwards.
AATGGTGGACACGATTCTGCTGCACAATTGATTGCAAAATGGATACGCGCATCCTTGAATTGAGGGCGGAGTATTTCATTTTCAATTTGGTTGAGCGAATATTTTTTGCCATCTATTTCAATACGCTTTACGTCCCATGTTTTCCCACCATCCAAATTAGTGATTTTTTTAATGGGGTAATTATTGACGATTAATTGTACCGTAAATAAGTTGTAAGCGTTGATCCAATAGGCCAAACGCTCGTTTTTAGACCATTCTTTCTGTGGCGCAACGGCTTGAAACTGCGCCACTACAGAATCTAAAATGGCGCGTTCGGCCTGCAATGCTTTATACTTTACATTGCCATTGCTCGATACGTATTTTTGGAGCAATGAATCGTAAAGGGCGTAATTTGGTTGCGCAAATAGCCAAATTGGGGCTAAAAGGGCGATGATTATTAGGTGTCTCATGTTCTATTGTTGTATTTGAGTTGTGTTTTTTAGTAATTATCCAGCCGCTTTCCAAATTCCCATAGAGAATGTATGTTTATAGGGTTGAATGAAAAACTATATCAATTCCCGTAGGGAATGTATGTTTTTTTATGCGTTTTTTACATAAAATCCCTAACGGGATTTGGACGCACGCGCTTATTCAGCCTATAAACATATATTCCCTAACGGGAGTTATATAGGGGGACTGGATAGTTACGTTTTTTTATTATTGGGCAAAAATACCTTTCAGTCATCACGAAAGTATCACAAAGCGATGCTTAAGTATTTGGACACAATTAATTAGCATTTTGAACTTGGTCTTTTCCGCCTATACATCCCCATTTTTTTCGTTAGATAGTACCGCTATCTGCCTTAAAAATGGCTCATCTAGCCGAAAAATACCTGCGTTCAATTATGCAATTAATCATGTCCAAATACTTAAATAAACAACGCCTCTTCCTGATAAAACGGCTTGTACAACAGTTTCATACCACCATATCGGCCAGTCACTTGGGTAATCGCCACGGTATGAATTTTATCATCGATATTTACAAAAAGGCTATTCCCCAAATTGGTCAAATCAAAACGCTCGTGGAATTCGATGACTTGCGCAGGCGTAGATCGCGGAGAGAGCAATTGACCAAAAAGTTGTTTTCTTTCTGCTTTTACCTGTGCATTGTATAAAGTGGAAGACGACCAAATATGCGCTACACCAAAAGGTAGTTTTTGGTATTGAATCACGTGTTCGTCCCAAATCAATTGGTGTAATTGATTGTTTTTTACATCAATAGCCACAAAAGTAAACGGTTCCATACCAATGGGATCAAAAGCATTCATAAACATATCAATATCCAAATACTGTAAAAAAGCACCGATCACCGTCCCCCTGCTCACGCGATAAGGCGGTTTGCTTTCGTGCTTTTCAAAGGCGCCGTTGAGCATACAACAAATCCAATCTCGGTGCAGCGCAAACCAAGTACCTCCACTTTGGGGATCGACAGGATAAACCGCAGAGGTATGACCGAGATCGTAAGATTCGGGAGCAATCGCTGCTGCTCGTTGAAAATGTTCATCGCGGTTGTGGGTAACCGTTACCTGACCATTGGAGTGTGGAATAAAAGTGAGGACGCACATGTTTTAAGAATGTATTTGTTCTGTATTTTTTTCTTTTTTTGCTTGGTGTGCAATAGTCGAATACGCAATACCAAAGCCAGCCGTGATATCCACTTCTGGGAAATGGGCTTGAATACCAATTTTAATGAGTGCAAAGTGATGGATACTGTGCTCAATCAAATAGATTTCCTCCCGCTCAAAACTGGTCGGAATAGCAAAACGATGATCTGCTCCAAATTCCGCTTCTAAAGTAAATCGCATCGTTTTGTCTTCTATATTACTGATCTTTTGTTTACACCGTTCAATCACACTCAAGGCATAATCCCTGTTTTGTTCCACCATAATATCGCGTTGGCGGGCATCATAATTGACTTGTCGGGTTTCCAGTGCATTCAGGAGGCATTCAAAAAATTCGATGACGTGCCGCGTATGGCCACCAATACTGCTACCATTGAACACTTCAAGTTTTTGGGCGTATTGTTCAGGTTGTAATTGCGCTATTTGCGCACTAAGTTGTGATAAAACTGCTAATGAAATGTTCATTTTTCGTGTTTGATGATGTTGTAATTATTGAATAATACTTGATAAGCAAAGTGTAAAACAAAACTCATTTTACAGTATATTTAGTTTAAAGCCCTTCGCAACCCCTTTCAATGATCGAGTTTAGTGTTGGGCTTGGCTACGCGTTCAAATCTTCCAGTGTACGATATAAGAGCCGTTAGGCTCGGATCATCTTGTAGCGGCGGATTTTAATCCGCTGATTAGATGCACAACAAGTCATGGATAGCCGTAGGCTCGATACATATTTTTTCAAATATTCAAGATATCATATGATGAACAATACACCTTGAAGATTTGAAATGGAGGAATATGGGCCGAGCCTACGGCGCTCAATGGTTGCTTAACATTAATGCGGATTGAAATCCGCCGCTACAATATGATTTCGAGCCTAATGGCTCTTTGTTGCGCGCCGCTCCATCCACAATACATTGGACATTAAGGCAGATTGAAATCCGCCGCTACAATATGATTCGAGCCTAATGGCTCTTCGTTGTGCGCCGCCTAATCCATATATGCACGAAAACTAAAGAACGTTAAAACAATATATCCTCTCGGTACTACTTCAACTCCGCATTGCCAAAAAGCACCGAAAATTGCTTGCACCAAATGAGCACAAATTTTTGACTATCCGTATTGGTACCCGATGGAATAGATAAAGTGTAATTGCCATTATTTACTTTATCCGTCAAATCTGTAAAGGACGAAGCGGACTTGTCTTTGGAAAGATAGATATGAAGATCTGGGCCAGCATCGGTTTTGAAGTTTTCAAAAACAAGTGATTTGTTACCGGATTTGTCTTGGATCAATTTGACATTGCCAGTAGTTGTATGCGCATTACTGACGAATGCCCCTGTCAACAACACCGAATCGGTAGGGGAAATAACGTTAGGTTCATCCACATTTGTGATGGTATCTTTTTTACATGCTGAAAAAAGTAGCACGAGGCTGAACGAAAAAATGAGTAGTTTTTGCATAAAATTTATTGTGTGTTTGTGTTGATAGAGCAAATATCGTTTCTAATTATCACAAAAGTATCACAAATTCCGAGTCCTGAATTTTTCCCAGATCAATGATGGACTAGCAGCCACTCCTCCCAACTTCAAGTTGATCTTGCTAATATCTCCAATCCGGTTCCAATGCCATAGCAAATCGCGGTAAGTGCGCAGCAATCCATGACTATTGTCGTAGATATGTGCAGGATCGGCACTGATGCCATTGAGTTCTACAATACGGATGTTTTTGCCCACCATAAGATCTTCCAAACTGGCCACACGAAGATCGAAACGACCATACTGAAACCCAGCAATTTGTTTGGAAATATGGTCGAATGTGCTATTTAACTGTTTGTTAATCAAATGATTAGCCTTTATAAACTGAGTGCCTCGGCAATGGTTTCCGATACTTTCCAATTCTATTTTTTGACCCTTGGGGATAATTTTATACCATAATTCAGCATATTTTTCGCGTAAGCGTTCGGCTTGAAACCGCGCCCTCGATTGCCCTTCTACCAATGCCTCCAAGGTGGAAGCACCATCGCCCGTAACGCTTAAAAAACCTTTAATGGTAAGTGATGAAACTACGCCTGTCGGTTCATTGGGCAAACGACTGTACAATAGCGCCACTTCGGTAGCATAGTCCACATATTCCTGTACAATATAATCTTTATCGGCGGCGGCATGGTACTGTTGGAGTTCGGCAATGGATTCAATTTTGGCTACGCCGTCACCGCGTTCGCCCACATCGGGTTTGGCAATGACTGGAAATTTGAAAAGCCTAACTTGTGGTGCCGGATCCAGTTTTTTGTCGATCAATACCGTTACGGGTTTATACGCATCGGGAATAAGATCGAGGATTTCCTTTTTGCTTTCTCCATAAAAACCACCTTCGCTAAAACTCGGATTAACGGCTGAAAAATAAACCCATTTACCCGTTTTGAGTACATTCCATAACCATACAAACAGCATTGGTGCATAGAGCAACATCCAAGGCCAATATTCGTAATGGGTGAGTTTGATCCACCACAATGGGCGGTTGGTTTCGGTGTCTGTTGGGCGTGCATTTGCTGCGTTATTTAATTCAATATCAATACTTTGCATGGGCTTATTTATTTTGGTAACTGATAGAAAAAGATAATCCGGGGCTGGCTGCTATGTTTTTGGTCACATTGCCTACACCGCCGCCAATGGAGAGCCAAAGCGTAATTTTTGGGGTGGATTTATAACCTAATTTTAAACCGGGAGACAGATAGGATTGGGCATTGAGGTACATACCTGTTGTTGTGCCCGATTCATCGTTGAACGTACCACCGCTGAGGCTTTTCATATAATCGAGGCTAAGAATGGGTAATAATTTTTTCTGTTTGCCTACGTGTTTACCAATTTGCCAAGTAGCAAATACGCGGTTGCTGTACCCATTGTTGCGGACGACATAACCGACCTCCGCACTGGTAAAAAACTTGGCGTGACCTAAACCCGCAAGCAAAGAAGGACTGACCGACAGTGCATCAAAACCCGAGCGCAAACCCGTTTTTTCCTGAAACTTGGCGGTGGGTAGCGAAAGCCCTGTTTTGGCGGATACAACATAGCCGTTTTTGTTGTACAAACGGGCAGTTACTGCGGTCTGAATATTAGAGAAAGCCGATAAAGAACCGTCTTGTACGCCTTCTACACCAACAGTATTAGCGGCGTTTAAAAGTTTAAAAGGGATTTGACCAGAGACGGTAATTTTATTGGTAATACCGTATTCGCCATAGAATTGGACGGTAATATCGGTAATATCGCGGTTGAGCGGCAATGGATCGGCCAGGCCATTGAGTAATCTACTGGATCGGAGGAACGAACCACCCAATTGGGTATAATATGCCCCTTTTTCCTTCGTCCAGGCTTGTTGGGCGGTAGCGGGGGCGAGGTAAAATGCCAATACAATGGCCAGTGTTGTTTGAATTTTTTTCATCGTTGATTCATATTTAGGACAAAGATGCTTTTAGAGTATCACGAAAGTATCACATTGGGATGATAATAATTTTTTTATGTTAAATTTTGAGTATGTTGGTGTCGTTTATATTGTTTATTGCTATATTTGTAATGACAACTTTGTACTTACCATACAATATTTTCCATTTATTCACAATTTTCAATCTATGAAGAATTTAAACACAACAATTTTCTTCCTTTTTTTTCTAAATATACTATCCGCCCAATACCTTACACCAGAATGGACACAGTTTCAATTGACGCGCGGAAACGGTGGAGGCCCAGGCAACCTTCCGATCATATTGGTTGATTCATTGCAGCATGTAATGGTGTGTGGAGATACCTATCAACCGGGGCCTATTCTAGGATTTATTACTACGAAATATGATTCCAATGGTGTTTTTTTATGGGAACAACGATACGACCAGTGGAATATAGATCAAATAACTGCTGCAGAATTATCCTCTAGCGGCGATATATATGTGGGCGGAAACTCCTTCAATCCAACGACTTATTTAGCCGAAGGCAAACTATTTAATTATGATCCCGAGGGTAATCTACTATGGGCTTTTAATTACAATCCTAATAATAGTGGTTACAAAACCACATTGTCAAATATAGTTGTTTTACCCAATCAAAATATACTTGTATTGGGTACATTTAATAATCCGTTGGCAGCGCAATCAGGTTCCTATATTGTATGTATTCGGCCAGATGGTTCATTGTTATGGAATAAGGAACTGACAGAAGGTACTGCTTTTACCATGCGACTAACAAGCACAGCCTCCATTATTTGGGGAATAAAAGACGGGAGGTTTATCTGTTGGCAAATAAGCGAAAATGGTGAAATTGATAATACTGCTATATCTACGGTAACGTATTCTGATTTTTATGACAATAATTTTCATGTAGATCTATTTGGGAATTTATACATAGGAGATGCCTTTGGTGAGTATAAACTGAGTAAGTTCAATTTGAATGCGGAATTAGATTGGTTTTATACAAAACCGTATATTACACACCCTGATCCAGGATTTGTTACAGCACGGTCGGAAGGCATTAATTCAGATACATTAGGTAATGTTTTTTTTAGTGGGGTTTATTATGTTGATAGTATCATTGGGAGGGTTCACTTAACAAGTCAACTAAATCAGTCGGGTGAACTACAATGGGAACACCAAATATTGTTTAATAACGAATACCTTATTTCGGATATTAGTGCCGGTGTCTTTGCCGATAGTCTTTATATTTGTACGGGTTCGTATCGAGTTGATCCGTTGGTAAATAATTATACCTATTTTATGGCATATTACAATAAAAATGGTTTTGCAGCAGGAGGGATTTCTACTATGGAGGGGTTGAAGAACTCGCCAAGAAGCCTAAAGTTTGATAAGCAAAATGTTTTTGTCAGTGGAATTAATTTTGATTCACTTTTCTATGCCAAACAATTCGTAAGCAAACACAAAAAACCAATCATCAGCGCAACTACACAGCCAGCCAAAACAGTACAGCCCTTATCCATTTATCCCAATCCTGCTACACAAATGGCATGGATTAACTGCCAATACGAAGGGAAAGCAGCCTCCGGACAAATTGAAATAATAGACCACAATGGGCGGGTGGTAATGACGCAATGGATCGAAATAGAGCAGAGTAACACGCCGCACTTAGGGATTAAAGGGGTTGCTCGGTTGCCTATCGGGACTTATGGTATTGCACTACGAGTGGGTAATATGGTGTACGCAGGGCAATTCGTCAAAATTTAAGTGGCAAACTAATCCTAAAAGTAGTAATATCCTCATCCACTTCTGCCCAAATTCGGCCATCGTGCAGTTCTACTATTTTTTTGGTAATGGCCAAACCCAGCCCGGTACTGTCATTATTACCCTTGCCTGCTTTGAAATAACGGTCGAATACATAAGGTAAATGCTCGGGGGCAATCGGTATGCCGCTATTGCATACTTTTATGGTCAGGCGTTGGTCTTCTTGAAAAATAGTAAACTTGATCAAGCCGCGGTCGTTGACATATTTTAGGGCATTGCCAAGGAGGTTTTGCAACACACGGTCTATCCAATATATATCGGCACTCACCAGCGGAATTGGATGTCGGAAATCGGTTAAAAGACGAATTTGGCGCGTTTTGGCCTGTTCTGAGCAGGAGTAAAGGATGTCTTGTGCTATTTCGGTGAGGTTAAAATCTTCTTTTTTGAGTTCTATTTGCCCCGATTCCAATTTGCTCAGGTCAAATAATTCGCTGATCATGCTATTCACCCGTTTGGCTTCCTTACTTACAATGAGCAAGTACTTTTCTTGGTCTTCGGGCGAGAGTGTTGCCCTTTTTTGGTACAATGTTTCTGCAAAACCGAGGATACTGGCGATAGGCGTACGTAAATCGTGCGAGACATTAGCGATCATTTCTTTGCGGAACTGATCGAGTTGCACCACCTGCTCATGCGCTCGGGCGATGGCTTCTTGGTCGCGTCTTTGCCGTTGGAGCATCGGTTGTAAAATGCGCAACAGCGCGAAAAAAAGCACCAGCATTACCCCTAGCGCGACGAATAGGTTTTTGATAACAGATGCTCTACTTATGGCTAAAAACTGGTCAAAAGGCTCATCTGCCAGCACCAAAGCCACTACTTTGCCGTGGCTATTTTTGATGACCGAAAAAGCCGTAAGCCACATCCCAAATTCATCTTTGTACCTTGAAATGGTGCCACCTTCGTTGTACTTAGACATAATGGATTCCGGGTAAGAATTGTACGTATGCCTAAAATAAGGATTGATGGAGGACGTAACCCCAAATACATAACTATTTGACAATGAATCAAATACTAAAGTGTAGGTAGGAGATTTGAGCATATTGGCCGTATAGTTTTGCTCTAATACATGTTGGATATGCGCATAATTGGAGTCTTGCTCATTTTGGGTAATGGCATCCTTTTGGGTGTTTTTTTGAAACAAGCGTTCGTGTTGATCGCCGTCAACTTGGAGCGCAATAGCATTGGTAATTCCCCGTAATCGCATCAAAGCCGCTTTTTCGGCTTCCGCCAATCCGTGGTAATACGACCATACCAAAAAGTAAACAGTCAGTACCAAATACCCTGCAATGACGGTGAACAAAATCTTTTTGAATCGCATTTAGCCGTTAAATTTGTAGCCTATGCCCCAGGCCGTGATGATGTATTGAGGGTTGGCAGGATCTTCCTCTATTTTTGCCCTTAAACGATTGATATTGGAATTGACGGTGTGTTCCAATCCTTCAAATTGTTCACCCCAGATCAAGTCCAATAATTCAATACGGGTATAACTCCGGTTAGGGTTTTGCATAAATAATTGCAATAGATCGTACTCTTTTACAGTAAGATCAATGGTATGTCCACCACGGAGGACTTGTTTTTTTTCTAAATCCATCGTTAAGCCGCCGCGAATAATGCGAACGAGGGATTTTTCTTCCACCACGGCCTGTCGGTTGGTGCGCCGCAGGATGGCTTTCACGCGCGCGAGCAATTCGCCTGTACTAAATGGCTTGGTGAGGTAATCATCTGCACCCAGTTCCAGTCCCGCAATTTTGTCTTGTTCTTCCGATTTAGCGGTGAGCATTAAAATGGGTAAATGTTGCTTGGTTTGTCGAATTTGGCGGCAAATTTCCATACCACTCAGGCCAGGAAGCATCAGATCCAGTACCATTAAGTCGTATTTCCCGCTGCGTGCTTCGTCTATCCCGTCCCAACCATTGGTGGCAATATGGACAGAAGCAGGTAAGTCGCGTAAGTGGATGGCGATCAATTCAGCGATATTTGGGTCGTCTTCGACAATAAGAATATGCATAAATGAAGTGCTAGATTTTAAGTATTTGGAAGCAAAGTTGTGATTCAATTATCACAAATTCATCACAAGTGACCTGTGTGCTGTCGCTAAATACTTAAAACTTGGTGTTTGCAACTGTATTACTACGTTGCAAAGGTAATTGAATGTTGGGGGATTTATGCACAGGGGAATTAGGAGGCTGTATCCTAAGTAAGTGAGTAGAATTAGCCCAAAAATAATGTGCTATAAATGTATAGTGTCGGCTTGACTTCGAGTCTAATATCGTCAGATTAGCGATATTCCAACCACGGAGTGGATAAACTTAAATAGCCCCGAATGCAATTCGGGTTTAGGAGTGGGGGCAATGTTTTAACAACCACGGAGTAAGTGCGTAGAATTAGCCCAAAAATAATGTGCTATAAATGTATAGCGTCGGCTTGACTTCGAGTCTAATATCGTCAGATTAGCGATATTCCAACCACGGAGTGGTTAAACTTAAATAGCCCCGAATGCAATTCGGGTTTAGGAGTGGGGCAATGTATTAACAACCACGGAGTGGTTGAACGTCAACGTGTTATAAGCGTTTTATTACGTTCAACCACTCCGTGGTTGTTAAACCTACACCTACATATCGAACCCGAATTGCATTCGGGGCTACTCATGTTTGACCCCTATCAGGGTCAGGATTCGCTTCGTCTGACGACATTAGACTTCGACTCACGCCGACACTAAATTCGTTCAACTTCAATATACTATTTAGCCATATTCCCAAATTTTTGACTTATGCAATAGTCTCCATTTGTAAAGGAATAGATTAACCCAATTTGAATTTTATAGGCAGCGTCATTCTACTCTTGACAACTTTACCGCCGTTGGAAGCGGGTATCCATTTGGTGAGTTTAACCACGCGTATTGCTTCGTCGATTAGATCCTGGCGCATGGGCTTTAAGGATTTTACGTCCTCTACATTGCCAGATTTATTGATAACAAAAGAGATCGCTACAACACCTCCGGCGTTTTCCTTTCGGGCAGCGGGAGGATACTTTATATTTTCTGCCAAAAATTTACTCAAGCCAGAATAACTACCTTCTGAAAATTCAGCCACTTTATCTGGCATATCATATACTTTTCCACCTTTATTGCCCAGTTTTAATTGAGCAAAAGCCGTATTTTGCTGGAAAAGCAGGAATAAAAGCACTGCAAATGGCATAACCAGTGCATAGCGGAGGCTCCGGACGGGAGCAGAATTGTGTTTGGTCAACATACTTAATCGTTGTTTAAGTGGTGATTGTAAAAAGTGATTTGCATAAGCAAACACAGGTCCGGACTGCGCTTGCTTTATTAACAAAAGGCCATATTGTTTACGTGAAAAAAATTGGGTAACACTCTGATCGGCGATAAACTCGTGTACCACACGCAACGCGCGTTTGTACCAATACGCCAATGGATGCCACCAAAAAAAGATAGAAACGAGTTCGCTGAACAGAATATCCATACTATGCCAACCGCTACAATGTGCTTGTTCATGACGAATAATCATGTCCAATTGGGGTTCGTTGCGGTAATTTGCGGGGATAAATATCCACCGAAAAAAAGAAAATGGCATATCAATCGTATCAGAATAGATAATATTCCCTTTTTGCTCGGGCGCACGTCGGGCAGTGTCAATAATGGTAGATAAACCATAAATAAAACGTATGATACCAATGATGACACCCAGCATCCATATCCAACCAAAGCAGGACTGTCCTAGTATAAATTGTTCAGAAGTACTTGTCCATTGGTCTATTTTTGTAGAGAATTCCGGCAATAATATACTGTTTTGAATCTGCTCGCTACCAAAAGCCCAGTTGATATAGGGCCACCGCATACCGCACCAAGGCAATAGTAATCCACCTGCAAGAGTGGCGCATAAATAGCGGCGGTTGAGGCCAAAAAAGGTCTCTTGTGCGAGCAAATTATGGTAAAGCAATGCAAAAACCACCCAACCAATGGTGAGGTAAATGGTATAAATAAGCATAGTATTTATAGTTATGTACTACTTCAGATTTATTGTTACGTACTACTTCAGTTTTTCCAAAAACTCCGCAATTTCCTGTTCGCTCAATTGGTCTTTTTCTACCAAATGAGAAACCAGTCGCTGTGCGGAACCGCCAAAGTAATCGCGCATTAAATCGGTGAGCGTGCGGCTACCATATGCTTCTTTTTCGATCAATGGAAAATACTCGTGTGTTTTTCCATACGCTTTGTAGCCAACATAGCCTTTTTTTTCCAAAATCCGAACAACGCTTGATAGTGAGCTGTGCGGAGGGCGTTCCTCTTCGGGGATGCGCTGGAGCAAATCACTTACCGTACCTCGGCCTGTTGCCCAGATCATCTGCATCACTTCTTCCTCTGATTTTGTTAGTTTTGGTAAATTCATGTTGCAAAGGTATGGCGCGTTTTTCAGTTGTGCAACTATTTTTTTAGTTTTATAACGTGATTTTACGTTGAAAAATATAAGTTGCTGTCATACAATCATTTGCGACATCATATTTTTTTAAAAACGATTGTTTCTTACACTTTTTTTCTACCACAAAAGTTCACAAGAGTACACAAAAGCGTAGATTACACATTGTCTTTAGGAATTAAAATTTGTGGATTATTAAAGGAACCCGCTACGACTTTTGTGAACTAAAAAAGCAACGCTTTACGCTACGCTTTTGTGGTCTCTTGTGAACTATGTGGTAGAAAAAAAGTGTACGCTACGTCATTACACTATTGCGGTGAAAAAAGAAAAATATTGCGGTGATGAAAAAAAAGTGAAAAAAAACTTGCGCACATACCAACTAGTATGTACCTTTGTTCCGTGAAAAACGCAGATACAAGAGAGCGCATATTGCACCGCATGTACGGAGATATCCACAAGAACGGATTTCAAGGACTTAGGGCAGATAAAGTAGTGGCCGATATGGACATTACTAAAGGTGCTTTGTACCACTATTTTCCCAGTAAACAAAGTATTGGAATTGCAGTGGTGGACGAAATTATCAAACCCAATTATCTCGCTTTTTATAGGGCTTTGAACCAATCTATTGGCCATCCTATCGACCAAATAAAAGCGCATATTGTCGAGTTATCGAGGATAATGGATGACGAAAATATCGCTTTGGGCTGCCCTTTAAACAATTTAATACAAGAAATGAGTCCAATTGATGAGGTATTTCGTCTGCAACTCAAATCTGTTATTGATGGCATGTACCGCTCCGTTGCAGATGCGCTTCGCCGTGGACAAGCAGCGGGTCTCGTTAAAGAAAACATAGATCCCGATGCGGTAGCCAATTTTTACTTGTCATCTTTGGAAGGATCATTTGGTATTGCTAAAGTATTAAAAAGCGTACCTATGTTCCAGTCTAGTATGGACATGCTTTGCCAATTTATGGAATCGTTACGGAAGTAACCTTTTTTTTGCACAAAAACATACCAACCAGTATGTATGTTTTTATTCAATTTTACATTTTTACCTAACAATATAAACATAATAAATCATGTACGTTATCACAGGAGCAACCGGTCACACCGGAAAAATTATTGCAGAGCAGTTATTGGCTGCTGGCAAGCAAGTAAAAGTAATCGGCCGTAGCGCAGAACGTTTGGCCGATTTGGTAGCCAAAGGTGCTGTCCCAGCCATTGGCACTCTTTCGGATGCTGCTTTTTTGACCGATGCCTTTCAAGGCGCAACAGCCGTCTATTTGATGATTCCGCCAGATTGGGGAACTACTGATTGGGCTGCTTTTCAACGCGGTATTGCTAACGCATTTTTGCAGGCATTACCAGCAGCGGGTGTACAAAAAGTAGTAGTATTAAGTTCGCAAGGTGCTCATTTGATCGAAGGTGCAGGGCCCGTGAGCCGTTTGGCCGAGTTGGAGCAAGGATTGGCTCAGATACCAGGTTTGCATAGTCTTAGTCTTCGTCCGGGCTTTTTTATGGAGAATTTGTATGCAAATATTGGACTTATTAAACAGGCAGGTATTTTTGGGTATTCGCTCAAGTCTGAAATTCGCTTACCTATTATCCATACCCGCGATATTGCGGCGGCGGCTATTCAACATTTGTTATCGCTTGATTTTCAAGGACATACACACCAGTTTTTAGGTGGTGCTGCGGATTTAACCATGCAAGAAGCGGCCACCATTTTAGGGACATCTATCGGCAAACCTGATCTTGGTTATGTCTATTTTGAACCTGCTGCTGCCAAAGCGGGTATGATGCAGGCTGGCATTTCAGAGACGATTGCAGATGGCTATAATGAACTGTTTGATGCGTTAAATACTGGAATTTACCAAGAAGGTTATAGCCGTACGCCAGAAGTGACTACACCTACTACATTGGAGTGGTTTGCTGAAAACGAGTTCAAGTACGCTTTTGCTGGGTAGTTCACCATATTACGTTTTATTACACAACTTAGCGTATATTTTTTTACCACAAAAGCACACAAGAGGACACAAAAGCGTAGCATATACAAGGTATTTATGTATGAGAATACGTGTATGTGTAATCAAAAGAACACGTTACGTCTTTGTGCTCTCTTGTGTGCTTTTGTGGTAGAAAAGTGTACGCTACGCCGTTATACGCTTGCGGTAAGAAAAAAACACTTCACTTTCTGGGTTGTATCAACTCAAAAAAGGTCGTTTTATAGGTCTCCGAGATAGGAATATATACTGCTCCTATTTTAATGCGATCTTTTTCCACGGAATCTATTTTGTCCACCGCTACCATGAACGATTTGTGTACACGACAAACCATTTGATCCGGTATATCTTGCTCTAATTCGTTAAAAGTTTGCAGCGTCATCAAACGTTTATCTTTGGTATGGATACGTCGGTAATCGCCCATACCTTCGATGTACAAAATATCGTCAATAAAGATTTTTTCCAGGCGATATTCTACTTTTACAAAAAGAAAATGACGCTCCACACTTTGTTCTGTCTTACTATAGTGTACCTGTACCCGTTCCACAGCCTGCACAAAACGCTCAAAAGTATAAGGTTTGAGCAAATAATCGGTTACTTTTAGGTCAAATCCTTTCAAAGCATATTCATGGTAAGCAGTAGTAAGAATGACCTGACTCGCAATGGTCGCGTTTTCGAGCAACTGAATCCCCGAAAGCGCACCCAAATGGATATCCAAAAAAAGAAGATCTACTTTATTGGTTTTTAGGAACACCAAAGCATCCGAAGCATTGTGGAAAGTGGCCAAAAGTTGTAAAAAAGGTAATTTCAAAACATACTCCTTTGCCCGCTCCTGCGCGAGTGGTTCGTCTTCTACAATGATACATTTTATGAGCATTAGGATCTATTGATGTTTAAATTGACCGTGTATGTGTCTTCTTGATGGATGATATTCAGTTCGTGTTTATTTGGATAAAGTAATGCTAATCGTTTAACAATCAAATTATTACCCAATCCACTTGCCTCTAATATGGGCAATTCCGATTGCATATATTTGTTCCGGCATTCAAATGAAATGGTATGCTCCATCACTACGATTTTTATTTGAATGGCGTGATCCATTTTCATCCCTTCTGCGTGTTTAAAGGCATTTTCAACAAATGGAATAAAAGTCATCGGAGCGATCAAAACACCATCGGTATTGCCTTCTATGGTATATGCTGCAAAATTGGGGTGTACTGTTCTTATTTTTTGTAATTCAATATATTTTTCGAGGTATGTCCATTCTTTTTGCAAAGGTATGCGCTCCGATTTTGTTTCATACAGCATAAAACGCATAATATCCGAAAGTTTGTTCAAATACGCAGAGGCTTTGGTAGCATCCCGTGAAATAAGAATATCGATATTATTGATGGTATTGAACAAAAAATGTGGATCCAATTGTGATTTTACCAAAGCCATTTCCACCTCAAAATTCTTTTTTGTCAACGCTTCCTTATTTTTTAGGTCTTCATACCAACTAATAAAGCCGCGAATAATTAAAGCCAACGCTCCATGCACCAAGGCCACGAGCGTCATCCAAGTGAGAAAATTAAAGATCTCATCCCCATTTAGGAACATATGCCGCAATTCCGTGAATCTGATATATAGTACTACCGATCCAATTACTGCCCCGGAAAAGGCAACAAAAATTCCTGCTAGCAGCGCGTACCAAAGTTTTCGGGAGGTTAGAAAAAATGGGAAAACCCAAAAGTAAAACCCATAAAATGCAAAAATATTGGGTACCGTGGACATAACCCCTAGCGGATGCGTATAAAATAGGTTGCCCAAAGAGGGGATTGGTACTATACGCCAACGCAAACCCGCAAAAATAAAAACAAGCACCATCGCATACATGAACCAATAACTGGCGTGTAAAAATACCACGAACGACTTTTTCATTATCCTTTTTGTTTTTGTGTAATGTACAAAATAAAACTAATCACCATGAATAAAACAAAATAGCCGAGTGCCCAAGCGTGATAATTTACACTTGGATCAATAGCACCTTTTATGTGCTTGATCGCATAAAAATTAAGGGAACAATGGGTATAAGGCATCAAATAACAGTATTTCCATTCCAAACTAATTAAGGAGGCCAACATAATGCCCAAGCCAACACCAAGTGGTACCAAAAAATTTTTGAATTGAAGACTTATCAAGTATTGTAGCGCAATAATAGGCAAACAATCCACGAAAAAATAGGCGTTCTGCGTTAGGAAATATCCCCAAGGCACAGGCTGCTGTGGTAACGCAATTCCGAAAAGAAGGTGTGGTACAAAACCTGTAAGTAGAATACCAATATTAAAAAGCACCAAAAACTGAAGCATCATAGTCGCAATTACCGCAAATTTGGCCAAAAATATAGTACTAAAATACTGAGGGGTAGTGTGTAATTGCTTCCAGGTATTATTCCGGTATTCCAATTGGGCAATCAAACTGGTGGACAATATTACGCCCATCGGTAATAAAAGCAACGCCATTGTCTGCCAGCAATTCCCGAAAAGTGCTTCCCAAAAAGCAGGTGCGATACTATCGCCTTGCAGTTTTTCATGATAAACCAGCCGAACGGCAAACATGATGGCTGGGATAAAAAAACTGCCGATAATAACCAGCCAAGCCGCCAAGCTGCGCCTAGTTTTGAGCCATTCGCTTTGAAAACTATGTATAAATATCATTTTAATGGTTTATTTTATTTGGTGAGGTGCATAAAAATAGTTTCCAAGTCATTTTCTATCATAGCAATGCCGTGTACATCAATACCTTGCGTAACAAGTTGACGGTTGAGTTGGGCGATCGCTGTGTTATCGAGGTTGGGGAGTTTTATTTTGCCATCCAACAAGCTAGCGGTATGGTATTGGGTTTGTATCATACGCAATGCCTCTGTTGGGTTATTCGTTTCAAATACCAGCGTGGCTGCTTGTCTTTGTCGTTGGATCAGTTCGTCCAGACTGCCTTGAAACAATATTTTACCGTGGTTAATAATACCAATATCGGTGACTAGTTTTTCAATTTCGGGCAATAAGTGACTGGAAATCAATATAGTAATACCGTGTTCTCTATTGAGCATCTTGAGTAATTCCCTCATTTCGATGATACCACTTGGGTCGAGGCCATTGCTCGGTTCGTCGAGGATGAGTAAGGGAGGGTTATGTAAAAGCGCGACCGCAATGGCCAGCCGCTGCTTCATGCCTAAAGAAAACTGGCTGGTTTTTTTTGAACCCGTATTGGGAAGTCCTACCAAATCTAGCACCGTTTGTATCCGTGTTTTGGGGCATTGATAGATTTTTTGCCACACTTGCAGGTTTTCTGCTGCCGTCAATTGTCCGTATAGGGAAGGGCTTTCGATAAGTGACCCTATTTGGCGTAATGTTGTTGTTCGGTGTGTCGCGAAAGGTTTTCCAAATAATAGGATTTCGCCTTCTTGCTTTCGGAGCAATCCGAGGATCAAGCGGAGGGTAGTGGTTTTTCCGGCACCATTGGGGCCTAGAAATCCGTAAATACTACCGGCTTTTACACTCAGATGGATGCCGTCGAGTACTTTATCTTTCTTGGAAAAATAATGGGTGATATTCGTTGCTTCTATAATATTCATTGCGGTACTTTATGTCATTTTAGATGTTCAAAAGTACTTTTTATATCGGTGATACCACAAGTACAAACTGCCAATGGTCTATATGATTCGATGAAATGGGGAATGTATCCTGTAAATTGTGTTGAATACTATTCTTATTTTTACATGAGCAAACTTAACACGGCCGATGATTTGTGTCGTAATTAGTGTTGCCAGTGAAATTTACCTTTGCACTATTATTTAACAAAACACAAAAAGACACACTATTATGTCTGCATTAAAAAAAGATAAGAAGCATATTGATGTGCTGCATTTTGAGCATCAGGTATGGACGAGCGAACTCAATTTTTACAAAGATGAACTCGTAATATTTGATAAGAGGTTGGGTGAAATGGTTAATAATTACACAGATAAAGATATATTAGTGCATTTGGAACATTTCCAAAATCAGTTCATCATACAGAATCGGGAGATTGTTCAACTGCTCCACGATTCAAGAGAGCATGAGGAGTTTTTGGCATTTGCTGCACAATCGGCACCAATAGCAATAGATCACCAAAGTTTTGCTGATCATGCACAATTGAGGGATCGAATGGAGCAATTCACCAAGTTGTATATGGAGTTAAAACAGGAATTTAAGGCTTATTTGTCCAAAATAATGTAAAATCTGCCTTTTGGGGGTGCTTAACCTATATTGGTTTGGCCATCTTATTTGATCTTTACTTCGACTCTGTTGGTTTTGTGCATGAAAATCGTATAGATTTCCCATAAATCTATGCACAAAACCTAACGACGCTCAGTATAATATATGGCCAAACCAATATAAAGAAGTATAATTTATTCCACCGTTTCTTTGATGCTCAATGCACCAGAAGGACATTTTGCCACAGTTGCTACTATTTCAGCAGTTGTGGCATTGTCTATTTTAATCCAAGGATGCGATTGAGGCTGGAATACAGCGGAGAGGTGCTTCACGCAGTTGGCCGAGTGGATACATTTTGAGGATTGCCAAACGACAGTGACTTCGCCATTAGAATACTCTTTTGTTAAATTATTTTTATCCATAGTTTGTAAATTTATAGTACGTCTTTAAATTCAGTAACTTTATCAAATACACTTTTTGCAAAGGGGCATAAAGGTATGATTTTAATTCCTTTTTCTCTAGCAAAATCTACGGCTTTAGTCACCATTTGTTTGCCTGCACCCATCCCTTTCAATGCTTCGTTTACCGCTGTGTGGTCAATAATGATCCGGTCTGTGCCGGCCCACACATAAGTCATTTCCGCCATTAATTTACCTTCTTGTTCGATATAGAACATACCCTTTTCGGTATTATCTTTTTGTTTTACATCCATTTTATATCGTTGTATTTATGATTATATTATTTTCCAATATTTTTGAAACGGGACATTTGCCAGCAATTACGAGCAATCTATCTTTCTGTTCTGTGGGGACATCACTTGAAAAAGAAATGTCTCTTTTGATAAATGTGGTAAAACCATTTTCACGGTCTTGCGACATATTCAATTGAACAGAAATTTCAGGAATCTCCCAGCCTTTCCGGTCGATATACATCCTCAAAGTACTCAATGTACAGCCTGCTAACGAAGCCAGCAAAGTGGTATATGGGTCGGGGGCAGTATCTTGTCCACCAATATTAGTGGGTTCGTCCATCATAATTACCCCATTTCGCCAATTAATGGTGCAAATATAGTTAGATGTACCAATAGTACCCGTAATATCATTTTCTAAAGTATTTATTTGACTCATAGTTTTTATTTTAAATTTAAACGATATTTATTTTACTTAATGAATTATCCATTGATCACCTAACGGATTTGTTCTTGGCTATTCATCGCATAATGGCTAATTACAGTGATTTTAGCATGAAAAAGCCACAACCCAGTAAAAAGGCGAATAACAATTGCTGTGTTTGTTTTGTTAGCATAAATTAGTATTTTAAAAAAACACTAACATATATCGCTCCAATTCGTTGTTTTTTTAACGTGGCCTATTTGTTTAAAAATAGCATATTCGATAAAAAAATGAGGAGTTGGGTAAATAAGATTGAATTACTCCAACCACCAACACTTTTACTTCATAAAAACACCGATCGAAAACGAAGGTGCAGCCAATACACTTTGCCCTTTGACGGCTCCAGCAGATCGGAATGAAAGCCCTAGTCTAGGTTTGATAAAATACAACAATTCCAATCCTGGGGCAATATATTCTACGTTATTTGAAAAAAGCCCTGTTGAGGATGCCGTTGCTGTTCCATTATTCAAACTTTCAATTCCAGCAAGTTTGAAAATAGTAAACAGTTTTTCATGGAATAATTTATACCCAAACTCGCCATCATATCGTATTTCATCGGAATAGTTTTTTGTTCGATTATTGAATCCTACTCCGCCTTGAGCCCACCATTTGGATTTGGAAACACCTGTACTTATTTTTAGCATCTGATTGAACTCTCCGTCACCCGTAAACAGCCCCGAACTTTCTTTGCTGTCGCCCGTAGGCAAACCCAACAATAGCGTTGCGCTTACAGGTATGCCTCCCGTTGGAAGCGCATATCGGAAGGCAATATCAATATCACCGATATTATTAGAGGCGATACCCTGCTCCAGCACTCTTCCTGTTTGTTTTCCTTTGGTTTGATTGAGTACATTTCTGACCAAAAAAGGTATGTACGCCTGTACCGTAAATTTATTGGTTATCCCGCGTTCTCCATAAAAACCAAGGGTATGGTTGCCAAGGGTTCTGAAAGATACAATTTCACCAGTATGGTCAAAAACTTTATTGGTTTGGATAAGGGTGTAGTCTAATTTGTAAAAACCTTCGCCTTTGGGCTTAGTCCAAGCCTGTGAAGATGCATTTGTCGCGAAAAATATCGCAAATAAAATAATGCTTAAATATTTCATTTTTATGTTAATTTTAAATTGCTTGAAAATGGGTGCTATTTTAATTCTGCATATCCAAATAATGGACCCAAAGTACAATACAGTAAGGCATATTTATAATTTCCAACATCAATGCCATCGGGTATATCCCAAGTCCGAGCACCTTGAAAAACAATTAAGCGGTCTGGCGTAATTTGCGCACTTATTCCGTTCACAACTGGACTCCCATTTACGACGGAATAACTGCCATTGGTATGGTTGGTGAGTAGTAAATAAAGACTTGGCCCTGCACTTGATTTGAAGTTATCTTTAACCATAATTGTACTTTTCCCATTGGAGGTAGATACGACAACATCGCCTGATACCGTATAAGAACCTGCTCCCGCGCCTTTAAATGTGCCAGTTCTGGTGGTTATTACACTGATCGTGGTATCTTGCACCGTATCAGATGTTATTTTGAGCATCCGCGATGCTGTTGCATCTTCTGCTGTTGCTGTTAGCGTGGCGTCGCCTTGTTTTAGGGCTTTCACTAATCCCGAGGCGGTGACACTGATGTATTCAGGTGTTGTTGTGGACCATACAATCGGCTTATCCTCTGTTATACCATATTTATTGTTAAATACAGCATTGAATTGTAATTCGTCGCCTACTTTAATGGATGCCGTATTTGTTGAAATGAGTACTTGTGCGGGCACTTCTATCTCATCAATCAGATCAGTGCCGATACATGAACTAAAGAGTAGTACACTCATAAAAATGAAAAAAATCTGTTTCATTATGTGTTGTTTTAATTTTAATAACCTAAATAGGTTTGTTTGTTTAATATGAATATTTCTAATTTCTAAATCAAAGATGTGTATCAAATATCACAGAAGTATCACATTCGTTTATAGTGTTCTTTTCTACTTTAATTGTTGTATCGTTTCCACAGCATGCATCTGAATACAAACCCTTTTTATCGCATTCGCACCAACTATTCCACCTATTCGTTGTTTGAATGTATCGTTGGCAGTCCGGTGTAGTATCGGTGCATGAACCTTCGAAGCAAAAAGCATATTATGAATTTACAGAACGCAAAAGTCCTGATTACAGGCGGAAACTCGGGAATAGGAGCGGCAGTAGCCGAAATATTGATCGCATCAGGTGCAAAAGTGGCTATTTCGGGTAGAAACCTTGAGAAATTGGAGGCAGTCGCGGCAAAAATAGGCGCAGTAGCCATCCAAGCCGATGTCAATAATGAAGCCGATGTAACCAATATGGTACAAACCGCTGTTGAAAAATTGGGCGGGCTCAATGTCTTGATCAACAATGCAGGTTACGGCTATATGGCACCTTTGGTTGATATTAATCCAAAAGAATTTGAAGAGGTATGGCGCACCAATGTCTATGGTCTTATGCTCACCGCACAAGCCGCTTCGCGTGTATTTATCGCCCAAAAACACGGTAATATCGTTAATATCGCCTCTACAGCAGCCTTGAATGGTGGTGCAAACATATCGCCCTACAATGCCACAAAATTTGCCGTGCGCGGTATGACCGAGGCTTGGAGGGGCGAATTGCGTCCGCATAATATTCGGGTAATGCTCGTGAATCCGAGTGAAGTAATGACCTCATTTGCCGAAAATCTCTTATCCAATTCGGGTAAAACACCAAAGGTATATACCGAAAATGAGCAAGCCACTAAATTACGCGGCGAAGAAATTGCGCAAGTTATCAAAGGACTTTTAGAAATGGACGACCGCGGCTTTGTGACCGAAGCGACAGTGTTTGCGACCAATCCAAAAGTATAAATTATGGATAATCGTCCCGCCCGGACACAGTTTGTCCTTGGCTTTGTCCTTTTGGTCATTGCCAATATGTGCTTTTCTACCAAAGCGGTGATCATCAAACTCATGTACGTACATCACGTGGATACTTATGCCGTAATCGCTTTGCGTATGCTCTTGTCCGCGCCCGTGTATATATGTGTAGCGGTAGCATTGGCTTTTAGGAAGAGTAATAACCAATTGACAATGAAAGAGTTATTGGCTATTGGTGGTTTAGGCATTGTGAGTTATTATATTTCTAGTATGCTCGATTTTCTAGGACTTCAATATGTTTCTGCGGGCGTAGAGCGGCTCATTTTGTTTACCTATCCTACTATGGTGCTCATTTTATCGGCCTTATTTTTTAAGAAAAAGATAACCATGGTACAGGTTGTGGCCACGGTATTGACCTATATTGGTGTGGCGATTGCTTTTGTGGCGGAGAAGGGATTGGGCGACCAAAAGAACCTCGTTTTGGGCGCTACCCTGATTTTTTGTTGTGCCTTTACCTATTCTTTTTTTGTGATTGGCACGGGCGAATTGGCCAAGCGTTTTGGCTCTATGAAATTTACATGTTATGCCGTATTAGCAGCCACAGTTCCGGCATTAGTGCAAAGTTATGTCCATGATGGGATGGATATTTTTCATTTTTCCAAAGAAGTATATATCCTATCTGCGTGGCTGGCGGTAGTGGCTACTGTAATTCCAACATTTATGATTGTGAAAGGGATAAGTATGGTTGGCGCGGGCAATTCGGGGATCATTGGATTTGTTGGGCCAGTATGGACAATATTTTTGGCCAATTGGCTATTGCAAGAACCTATTACTGGTTTGCAATTGTTCGGTACAGCTATTGTTTTGGCGGGTGTATTTTTGATCAGTTGGAAAGGTAGAGCGGCTGTCGCATGAGTACAAATTTGGTGGCCTTATTTTGCTGCTCTTTTCGTTATTCATTGGTTGTTTAGCACCAGCGTCTCGAGTTTAATGTCGTCAACCGAACGATTTACCAACCACGGAGTGGTTGAACGTGAATAGCCCTGAATGAAATTCAGGGTTCGATGTAGAAGTGTGCGTTTAGCAACCCTGAAAGGGTTGAACTTAATAAAACGCGCATAAAACGTGACGTTCAACCACTCCGTGGTTGTTAAAACATTGCCACATACCACAACCCTGAATTTCATTCAGGGCTATTCAGGTTTGACCCTTGCAGGGTCAGTATGCGCTTAAGTTGACTACATTAGACTCGAGTCATGCCTACACTACGAATAGTGCGCTCCCAAAAACTTACACCTTTTTAGGCGGCAAAGCAAAAGCAACTGCTTCGTGCTCAAATGTTCCGTTGTGTGAACCATCGCAAAACGGTTTGTTTTTGGATAATCCGCACCGGCACAATCCCAATGCCGTACGGCCTCCGAGGTCGTATTGGTTGCCTTGTGTGTCCACCAGTTCAAAATCGCCCTCTATTTTGAGCGATCCGTTGGGGTTTACTGTCAATTTTGTTGTAGCCATAATGTGTTATGTTTTTAATTGGGACAAAGGTACTCAATTCGAGTATAAGTAAGATCAATCCAATAGTTGATTACTTGCTCCTATCTTTCAACGCCTTTTTAAAATACACGCCATGTCTTGTAGGTGTATAATTCCAATCAGTAAACAATCGAGGTGCCCAGATAGGGTCAAAAACCCAAACCACCCATGAAATTTCTTTTTCGTCGCAGTATTTTGTAATCGCATCGCCATAGGATTCGTCACTGATAACGGGAATATGCGCGCCAGATTCTTCCGGGCCACTAAAACCGATTTCGGTAAGGAGTACCGGGTATTTTTCTTTTACATAACCCCAATCTTTGGTCCATTGTGCTTCCCACGGTTTTTGTCTTTTCATGGGATAAGGGTGAGAAACATAGCCAATACCTTCGGCGTTGATCGGTTTTTTAGCAATTTCAGTGAGATCATAAGCCCAATCAAAACCCGCTACTAGCGGAATAGATGTGTTGCCATTGGCACGGATAATACCGATCATTTCTTCGTTGAGGGCTTTCCAGTCGTCCCAAGTACACGTGCCCAATTCGCCCCGTATTGTAGTAGGTTCATTGAAAAGTTCTAAAAATGCTACCGTATTATTACCTTTAAAATGCTGTGCAATGGTGCGCCAAAAGTCGAACGTTTCTTTTTTGGTGGTGTCGTAATCGTCGTTTTGGTACATTTCTGTCCGCAAATTACCGATACTGTGCCAATCAATAATGACATAAATGCCCTGCGACCGCGCCCATAGCACGCCATCGTCGAGTATTTTTAGGTATTTTTCTTTACCCAGTCTTCGCCAAGCGGCGGGATGCACAGGGAATCGTGCAATATTGGCACCCCAGTTTTTCATTTCCTCAAAATAGGCTTTGTTCCAATGTCCAATACGCATTAATCGTTCTGGATCGCTGGCATTTAAACCCCTGAAAATGAACGTACTATCGTTTTCGGTAACGAATCTATTGCCATCGACACGTATGTGTTTTAGATCGGCAACTTGCGCCATTGCGCAGTATGTAAATAGTGAAAAAAGTGTAATGGAGATGTATTTGAGCATAGAAATTAGGTTATAAGTATTTGAGATCTAATGTTGTATAGGGAACTTTTATAAGGAACGATATCGAAATAAGTGCAGTATGCTGCGCTTCCACCATTCCTAGCGCATGAGATAAACTTTACATCATTCTTTTATAAATCTCCCCACTCCCCGTGTTGACCATATAAAATAGAGCCCAGCCGGCCAATTGGATACATCTATCCGTTGTATGTACTCCGTGCTTTCAAAGACCAATGCGCCATTGGTATTATAAATTTTGGTGCCCCCAATGTCTTTGACAAAAATAACATCACGGGCGGGATTGGGATAAACAAGCAGGGACGAACTAGGCTGATCCGATACCGATGAAACATCCAAAACCAAGAGTAGAACCGCAGCCGCTGTATCTGAACAAAGACCCGAGGTCACAATGCATCGCAATTGCGAATTGTTAAAAGATAGTTCAATATCCGCAATACGGAGTGTGTCGTTGGTTGCGCCTGTGAATGGTGCTCCATCCACAATATTCGTGAAGCCCATCCCTTGGTCTATCTGCCATTGATAGGTTGCATTGGGTATATTTGGCGTAGCATAAAAGGATACGGTCTCCTCTACATTGGCAATGGTTTCCGGCGGTTCAACCAAAAATGAGGATAGGTTGACCAATGCCACCATCGTCGAATCGGATGTTGCCGAACACAGACCGTTCGAAACAGTCACCCAATAGATACCGCTCTCCTGCACCGTGATGGAAGGACTCGTTGCGCCTGTTGACCAACTGTAGGTCGGTGCTTCCGAAGCCGTAAGCACCATGCTGTTGCCCTCGCAAATGGTGACCGATTTGTTGGGGGCAATAACAGGAACGGCAGGAATAGCGGGCGTAAATGCAGGTGTCCATCCTGTATATGCAGGAGGACTCACCGAAAGGGTATCATCAAGCACGAATGGAATATTTTCCACAAATGCGTTGGTCAAAAACTGGCCGTCGTCAAAACTCCCGAGCCATTTGCCATCGTAATAGCAATTCTTAAATACAATATTGGAGAACATACCCGTACTATCGCTTCCGTACATTTGATTTTGTGGTGTTCCGAAGGTCGCATCGCCCCAGGAGTTGGGTTCGCCTCGGTGCAATTGAATCACTTTTTCGATAACAACATTTTCAAAAATAGTCGGTACAGCCGTATTGTTGGGATTGGTAATATTGAAATTGAATGCGGGCAGCGAAGGATGTGGATCTTCCACCAATACATTGCTGATGAATATGTTTTGGTAGTTTCCGCCTGCTTCAAGATCATTGAATGCTACCACCCTGCCGCCACCCCAATAATGCCATCCGGCCCTGTGGTAGATACTACTAATATTTTTAAAATAACTCGATCCACCTGAAGAACCTCCCCAAATGATTTTGACTACATGCCCGTTGTAATCTGCCCAGGTTACGCAGTCTCGAATTTTAACCTTACCTCCACCATAGTAGAATAGGTCGTCTTGACAACGGAAGAAACAATCGGAAATTTCAGAATTGGTAAAAGCATTCAGGCCATCGCTGTTGAGGCGCCAACCCAAAATTTTAAGGTTTTTGTAGATATTGGCTTTGGTGGTATCCTCAAAATCTGAATTGATCATGTTAAAGGTATGGTGCGCTGGATCTACCACCACGAAACCTTCCAGATGCGCACTATATGTCGCACCGGTAAAGGCTTTACTCAAGTTTCCGTCCAATGTACCAATACTCCAATGAGGAATTTCTTCACCACTGATGGTGCCAGAACCATACACCGACCAATTGTGTCCAGCACCCCATCCATCGGGTGGATGAATGGTGCCGTGCACAATAGCATTACGGGGGATAAACAACGTTTTGTTCGACTGGATTTTAAAAGGTGTGCCGATATGGTGAATACCTGGCGCAAAATAGACAGTGTCCCAAGTGCTGAAATCCGAGGGTATGGTCTGGCCGGGTTGCAGGTAATGCACCTTGTTGTTGGCCGTATTCGGCACTTTAAAAATGGGATTGCCAAATAAGGATATCGTATGCACTGGCGGCCCAGCATAGAACATGCCCGTATATTGATCCTCCAATTGCCCATCAATATCGACATTCACATTTTTGTGGGCATTGAACGAGACATAAACTTTACCGTTTTCGATGAGCGCCAGCGACGCAGCACCTTCGGGTCGGGTCATGGCAGAAAGAATGGGAGTGCCATCCGCTTTGGCGATTTCCACTACCACCTCAGTGTTGTCAAACTCAAAGGAAATCCAAGAGGCAGACCAATCTTTCAGATGCGATATATAGCCGTTTCCACTTTGGGAGGGCGCTTGACTGTAGGTTTGCCCTACAAAAGCATTTTGCCAGTCAGGACTGCAAGCCATACGCACGCGACAGACATATTTATCGGAAGGGGTTCGACCGGGAATATCGCCGTAGGTGATGAGTTGCTGCGCGATGACGCCATGCATTGAGCCTGCGCATACAATCAAGCATATGAATATCCTTTGAATAATTTCCATACTATATGTTTTTTAAATCATGTTACTTAAGCCTTTACATCCGAAATATTTTTTCCACCAAAAAAGCACCACTAATTGGATCTTTAATTTTCATAAAATATACTCCAACGGGCAAATCGCTTAAATCTATGGAAGCCGAATTCGCTAGATTCGTATAAGATTTATGCACAGCAGCATACACGCTATAAATTGTCACATCAAAAGCAGAAGGGGCATTACGAATATGCAATATGTCTTCTACTGGATTAGGGTAAATAACTAAAGCAGAGTGCCATTGGTTATCGGTAGCCAATGGGTTGCCCACCTTTACGGTAAAAGCGTTGGTTGCTACGCCTCCATTTTTATCCAAGGCCGTTAGGCAAATGTCGTAGTTGCCCATAGTACCACCCGAAAAATTTAGTTCATTGCCATTAACATTGACCGCCAATAGCGCTGGTGCACTACTGGTTGCGTATAAATACAATGGTGCTCCCGCTGCACCCGAAAACACGTTGGAAACATTAGTCGTTTGTGTATTAAAGTTTTCTTGAAATACCAGATCAGCAACTGGATTTGCCAGAACAGGAGAAGGAGTATCAGGATTGCGCTTAGGGCGCCAGTAGTATTTGTTTTGATAGTAAAAGCCAGGGATGTGTAGTCCACAGGACTCTTCCAATATCACCAATTTTAGAGCAGCGCCCGGAGTAGGACTGTCCGCACCCAATAGAAAAGCCTCGTTATCCGCGTCGATCTTTAGCGACCACATCTCATTGATATTTGATTTCCAGTAAAACTGTCCATTTTCTTTTACAATGGCACCTTCACCTGCGGTCGTCCCTTCGCATACGCTGATGTAATTATCCAAGGTGAGTTCAAACGGCGCAATTTCACGCAGCAAATCAAACCGCTTACGGTAAAGTTCACCCTGAAAAACAAGCCCTATTGTTCCGGGGATCAATGCCCCGTCGGGTGTGCAGTAGAGTTCCAGTTTGAAATTTTGGCCGGGGTAAGGACAATCGGGGCCTGTTTCAAGAATGCCTTCCGCTAGGTTGGGGAAAACCTGCCATTGCACATTAGCACTATTTCGCCAAAAATATTTGTCATTTACCTGTATAATCGTTGCTTCGTGCCATGGATTGCCAATATTATCTAGCGAATACGCGCCCAGTAATTCGGTCATCACAAGCGTGGTGGACAAGTCTAATTGTTCCGTTTCAATTCGGGTGATTAATTTCCTGGACAACGGTACACAAGCACTTTGCAGCCGTTTATGTAGCGATTCAGCGTAAAAATCCGCTTCAAATTGGCCATTGAAATCATTTGGCCAAAACGACTGATTAAACCAATCGTGACCATTTACTTCCAAACTGAATTCGGGATAAATACGGTATAAATGGTGGTAAAATTCGTGTTGCAACCACTGTGGCAGGTAAATTCTTCGCTCAATATCGTTGTAAACGCCACTACCCAAATGGGCTGGCTTCCGCACCAACCATTTATCGTCAATAATAAAAACGGGGCCACCTTTGGAGTCCGATCCCATGCCACCCGTTATAAAGGAATCATCATCAAAATCGGGGAACTCAGGCACGTGAGAGGGGTAAAGCATCCAAAACCAATCCGTTTTGTTTTTGATCGTATCATCCAGCGCATCCCAAATGGGGCCAATACTACCCGAAGCGATATAAGGTTGCGAACTCGTCACGTTTACATCCATACTTAAGTCCGGTAACTCAATGTACTCCACATTTACTTTCAATGTTCCATTTGTAATGGCTGTGATGTACTTTAAAAATAGGTCTAATGACTGTTCTACCAGACAATAATCGTCTTTTATCAAACTGCTATCCAACGCGTGGGTAACGAATGTGCCTGTGCCATTCTGCAACTGAGCATCTGTACTGGGCAGGATACCTTTCGAGCCGCCTACCAATACTACTTTCATATGAGCAGTTTTTACTTCGGGGTTTACGGCCGGATTGAGTTGGTATTTGACAATATCTTCTAACATCCGCACGCCATAGTAAGCATGGGGTGTCCCTAAATTCGCTCCTTTTGGGTCGTTAAATACATTCCACCAAATATTATTACCCTTAGGATAAGTGGCAAATAAGGTGTTGATAAGATTTTGAGCAGTGGTATAATCGCCTGCTGCAACCGCATCTTCCGCGCCAATAAAGGTAGTGATGGCAGCATTTGTATGTTGGGTAAATTGGTTGCTTCCTCCATACATCGAATAAAATTCGGGGAGTGTAGTACCATCGCACTGGAATATTTGAGCAAAAGTCATTGCAGGCATGAAAACGAGCAATAAAACTTTGAGATAAGCATTCGTGTAATTTTTCTTCATTAGAGTAATAATTTTAGGAAAGACTTCATGTCCTACGAGCGCAATTATTGAACGTATTCCTCCTTTAGGAATGAAATTATTCCAGGCCTGTTTGTTTCTTGTTTAGATGGAACGTTACGTTACCCGAATAGCATTTAAATGCAATTATTGGGTAACGTTCTATGATGTTCTTATTCTATTGGTCAGTTCTACCTCAAAATCAAAACTCGCTTATTTATTTGCGCTCCACCAGCCAATTCGATTTGTAGTATATACACGCCTTCGTTTAGGGCAGATATATCTATGATTCGATTATTTTTTCCATAAACTTGTAACAACTGACCATTTATTGAAACGATTTGTAATCCCTCCATTTGGCTACTGCTATCACTTCCTGTAAAATCAATATAGATTTGAGTAGAACTAGGATTGGGGTATATTTTTATGCCATCTGGTACTTCTACTGTCGAACTACTTAGTGTGAATTCAGTTGTAGAGGTACATCCATCGAAATCTACCACTGTTACCATCATAATATTCCCAGTTGTGTCTGTAGAAATCTCATAAGGTCGCACGCCACCTGTTACGACAACTGCTTCGCTCGCTAGGCTGATCTGCATGGTGTCGAGCAAGCAACAAACGTCTGGAATACCATTGTCGGTAGGTTTACCATTTGGATAATAGAGTGCTATGATGGATTGTAGGATAGCCGTCAGGTCTTGGGCTTTGGCGGCATCATAATTTAATGATTTTAAGTAATGCCAACCCACTCCATAATCAGGATCGGCTGTTGGCCCCTCCGAGTAAAGATTAGGATATACAGACAGGGCATAATTGACAAATCCCGCGTTGTCTTTTGGAATTAAGTCCAAATAATCTTGCAGTCTATCGTAGATCGCGAGCGAGGGCAGAACGCCTAACAGCGTAAATGTGTCTTGCAGCGCAATTGAATCTTGCGGAAGAATTCCAAAAACATGGAATAAAGGGCGCAAATCTGCCTGTGCAGCAACGGACATTCGGAGTATCCTCATGTCATTATCCTGTTCATTGATGCCATGGTCAATCCCATTATCGAAGTCAATAGATTCTTGTCTCCAGAAATTTCTAAGAGGACACCATCCTAGTATATTGACGATTTCAAAATAGTGCCCATATCCCCTATGCTGGTAACGCACTTCGTCGGTTGTCGTATTTGAAATATCTCTTTTCGAACCAAATGTATTTGAGACCATTCGGTGTGTAGCGGTCTTGTCTATATCAAATGTATTAGGAACAAAACTGTAATTGACGGCCTCATTCAAGTCCACGCCCAAGCCATGATTCAATGCCATGATATATGGAAAATTGACCAAAGCCTCCTCTTCACCTGCAAATTTGGAAAACGCCAATGCATGCCCTGCTTCATGAAAGTTCACCTCGTCATCAGATCCCGGACCGTTTAGAAAATAAGTGGGGCCTGGTACATTGGTATAGTTGAGCGGTGTGTTCGACATGGGGTAGCCGATAGAATAAACGCCTGTTCGTATATCTACATCTGTAATCATGTACATATTGTGTTTGTCGGGAATGATTTGTCTGGCTAAAATGGAATTGACCCCCCTTACAGCCGTTTCCCAGTCTTGCAATGCCTGCTTCAGATCGTATTGACCGGGCACAATGGAATGCTTAGGAATGGTAAACATCACATTGTCTGATTCAAAAATAGCCCAAGGGCCAGGCTTGCTCAGTTCTGTGTTGAAATTAGGGGTTTCATAAAATGATTTTAAGGAAAAGAAGGGAGATTCTACGCCATTGTTTACACTCACCTCGACAATGCCATCATTGGCACCATAAGGGACAAGGATAGAAATTGCTCCTCCAAAGGGATTGAATACCTCAATAGTATTTGAATTGATAGCGAATCTCTTGGATATTCTGTCAAATCGTCTAAAATCGGGACGCTCGGTCAAATCCCAATCATGTGAACCCACCCTGATCCAATAATCTTGGCCAACCAAACTATCGGGCATCGTAACGCTGGCGACACTACCGGGCGATAAATACAGGCCAGTTGGGCGAAGCGCATGCGCCATTCTTTCAAAATTAATATCGTAATAGGGGTTCTTCCCATCGGGGTCTGCAAAATTAGCCCGGATTTGCACCGATTTACTTAAAGATGAATCTGCTGGCGGGGCAACGTATCCGGGGAAATTAGTACATGCCTTATATTGCCAACCATTGATATGTTGTGGAAAGTTATTATGAACATCCGAAGTAAAAACATGATCGAATATCCCTTGCTGAAGGGCAATCATTGCCCGTTCCAGTTCCATGCCCGGTGCAGCCGCAGGATTTTTAGAAAAGCCGTTTTTGGTGTTAGGAGTTGTAAAAAGCGCCCCAATTGTGTTATCATAATCTTCAACCACACTTTTTGATAGCAATATATTAGACTCACTATTGGCCAAACATTTCGGGAATAGCTTAAAAACAGTGCTGAGTACTGTCAGTTCGTCAGCGTTGAGTATGCTATTGGAATTAATATGGGCTTTAAGATCATTGAGTCCACCAAGCACCAAACCGCAAGAGTCCGAACAATTCACAGAGGTCATGGCGAATGATCCAATGTCGTTGGCACCGCTATAAACAAGCGTTCCATCCAGATAAAGCATACACCCATTAGGAGAAAGAATACCATCTCCCCACGTATCGTAAATCTCGAAAAACAAACAATCGCTCGATGCAATGCACACGCTGTCGGCATAGATAAAGTTGTCTTCGTAAATACCACCCTGGCCGCCTTGAAGTATGACATTACCCGCGAGATTAGAGAGGATCCAGTACGTCTCTTCGCCCCAATTATCGGTGAGAATATCTACTTTTACTTTTACTTCATCTACACCACATTGAGCGAAGGTGTAACCGATACAAAGCGTTAGAAGGTAACTGATTAATAAAATTTTTTTCATTATTAAAGTTGACTTTAATTGAATAAAAGGCTTGCTACCGTACCGCTAGATTTTGCGTGCTGGCTTTCGGGCGCAAGAGCAGTAATCCATTGTATGTGTTCGGAATGCTGCTTTGGTCAATTTTGGTGCAAATATACTTTGGGAAACTTAGTAAATGTATTTCCGGTAAACTGAATGAGCAGTAAAAGATTTTAAAGACGGAGGGGAAAGGTGTTTCGAGTGAAGTTCGGCACAAATATACTTCGGTAAACTCAGTAACCTAATTCATTTGTAACGAATTATAAAAATTTGTGATGTGAAAGTTTCTCCCTCACGCTTAGGCAATGTGGCGTGTAGTAAGCCGCAAAGGCGTTACCGAGCATAGTCGTCAAGACCTTTCGCTTAAAATTGTCTGAATAAAATCCCTACATTTTAACAAAGCGCAATGTCTGGGTAGCGCGATCGTTGGTCAGTTGCAACCAATAGGCGCCTTCTTTTAAAAAGTCCAAACAAATCATGTTCGATTGCGTGTTTCCGGAATGGCAAAGTTTGCCTTCCGAGGTCCAGATTTCATACTGGACAGGCTCGTTTGCATCCAGCCCTGATGTTGGCAGGTTCAATGTAATGCAGTCGCTTACCGGATTGGGGCTGATGGATATGCCGAGATGCTTCGGTATGTTCGCAGTGGAAGAAATGGGCGCAAACTGATAAGACCACATATCTTTTCGATCAACATAATTAAAGGTGCTGCCAGCCACTGTATATACTGTATTATCCACCACAAAAGTGCCCGGTGCCCAGCGGCTGCCGCCAGGTACGGATGTGAGTTGCTGCCAGCTATCGGTGCTAGGATCGTACTCCCAAAATTCACCATCATCCATTAAATCGTGGTCCTCGCCTTCTCCATGCAACACATAGCCTTTCCCATTATTGGTAAACTGAGTGCCAGCCACCCTGGCTTCTCCAGGAAAATCATTCATACGAATCCAGGTATCGGTTGCTGTGTCGTATTTGTAAAAATCTCTATACACATTCCAGCCATCTACAAAAACACTCCCGTGGCCCATTCCAACATATACATCTTTTCCAATAGAAAAATAAAAAGGATGGTGTCTATTGTCAGAGGGGAAAACCGTTAGTTCCTGCCAAGTGTCTGTCGCGATGTCATAAGCCCAAAAATCATTCAGGTTGCTGGATAAAATATCACCTAAGCCTACGTAAATTTTACCACCTGCTTCCACAAATGCGGGATGCCTTCTACCTAAACATGGACAGGGTGTTAGCTCCTTCCATGTTGCTTGTACTGGATCGTAACTCCACAAATCATTGTAAATAGAATCGCCCAAACCAAAGCCGATATACCCTTTCCCGTCGTAAGCAGTACCATACGCGAAGCCCCTTTTTTCTCCAGGAAAGTCGGGAAGCGTTGTCCATTGATTCGTTAGGGTATTGTATCGATAAAAGTCATTGTCGGGTCCATTGTTCCCATTGCCCGTTAACAGATAGCCAAATTGGCCAATGGCAAATGTTACTGGGTGATTTCGGGGAGAGGCAATACCTGGCAAAGAGGCTTTTTGAATCCACGGCTGGCCATAAGCCTGTGCGCAAACAAGGGAAATGATAATAATGTTAAGGAAACGCATTGTAAAATTTTTTTTAATTGAAGATAATGGTGGACTCCTGCATACCGCCGCCTGCGTTGGGCTTGCGGGTTGGGTTTTGCAGCCGTTGGCGAGAGTGCATTATGTGTGTTTGGAATGGTGTTTTGAGCGAAGTTCGGCGTAAATGTACTTTGGCAAACTCAGCAATCGACCTAAATCAACCTAATTTGTAAAGAATGAGCAAAACTTAGGAGGTGAAAGTTTTCCTCACGCTATAATGCGCACCAAAATCAGGATCCGTAGACCTTCAAAAAGGCGTTATTTTTGGTACGCGTATTACCCAAATTGGGTAGGAATTGACTCGGTCGTATGGCTATATTTTATTACTCAACATGAATAGGAGATAATTAGCATCCGTTTTGTCGGGTTGCATTGATTTTTTGAAGGCAAGTTGGTCTAAGGAATGAGATTCAAATAAAGGTACAGATTTGGCGGCTTCATTTTGCCCCTCTCTTCGTTATTCATCGGTTATTTAGCGCCACTAAACGCCCTCTTC
>JAYUKX010000064.1:0-1282 GCA_043764095.1 Chitinophagales bacterium | reverse complement strand
TGAGTTGCGTGCTGTTATTGCTCAACAGTTGGTCGGGTGCGTAAGCCAACACTCGGGCAAACAAACCATCGTTAGGGTCTTCGGGTGCTTTGTCAAATTCTAACCATAAGAACCTTTTACGGGCTTCGGTGTAAGAGTATTTGTCGTTTCGGATATATGGCGACAGGGCGATGCCCGAACCAATAAGCACAGGTGCTTGATGTGGTTGTATCGTCGTCGGCAACGTAAGTGGTTTGGTTTCAAGGATAGCCGTCACATCAGGGATTTGCCCATCCTTGAAATTCGGGGTAATTTTATACTGGACTTGCGTGATGTCTGGGAATTTTAGGACATCATTCACGACCGTATCATCCACCACATCAATTAAGATGATTTTGGTGTAATCGCGGTGTATTTTACCGTCCCTTCCCTGCTGTATCGCTTGAAAAGAGGCGGTTCTTTTAATTTCAATATGGTTGTCATTTTTTTTATCGTAAGGCATATCTGCTAATGCAATAGCATCCTTGCCGAACCTAAATTTGCGTTGAATGGTAAAACTCAAAGGGTCGAGATTGTCCCAAGTCCAATCTCGATTGAGGGTAATGGTGGTACAGACCAACCAATGTTGTTGCAATTCGTTTCTATTGGCAAAAGTAAGACTGCTGTTATCTGGTGCCATATTGTGGCGTAGTCTGCTGCTGCACCAAAAATGGATACGCTCGCCATTGGGCGCGTACAGGGTGCTTTCGTTGGCGGTGATATTGAGTTCGTCGGCAAGCCTTTGTATTGCATTGGGTTTATTTTGCTGGGTATTGCCATCAAAACGCCTATATTTCATGGCTTCTTCTCTTGACAGCAATGGCTCTGGCTGCATGTATATGCCTTGAGTCAATTGAGGATTTGTCAATCCTGTAAATAATTCAGGCTCTGCTGCTGATTCTTTTCTAAGTGTCAGCATTGTTTTTTTGCCAGACCGCGTAGTTTGCCCGTCTACCCCAATAATTTGCTTGTGCTGTGCCAATAGGTGTTAACGTGATTCTGATATTCCTTGAAGTAGGTAGCACTATTTCACCTGATTCAGCAGCAATACAAGCGTTATTTGCAGGATTAGAAAAAGGCATACCTGTTGTCCATTCGAGAACAGGCTCATCAATGTAGGTAATCGGTAGGGTAATCGTTTCATCGGGATTGTTTTCATCAAAAGCGGCGAAAACCCTATTTGTCTCGTAGAGTTTCATATAATTTTGCCGTCCATCTTCACTTGCCAAATTGTCCATTTGCAAGGTTTCTATCTCTACTTTTA
>JAYUKX010000063.1:0-55510 GCA_043764095.1 Chitinophagales bacterium | reverse complement strand
GGCGCCGCCGGAGCGAGGAAGCAAAAGCACCGCATTTTTCGTCAGCCGAAGCGTTTTTTGCTTACTTTTTTTCGCTAAAAAAAGTAAGAAGTAGGCTTTGGACACGAATTTTCAACTTTTTGAAATTTGTAAGTGACCAATACTTTTTTTAAAGAAAAAGTGTACCCATAGAAAACTTTAATCCGCTTTTTTAGGCATAACCGACGAAGGTTTACGAAAACGATTACCTCATCAACACCATTTTACCAATTCCATTTTTAAAGAATCCATCCACTGCGGTTGTTTCAAAAAACTCGAACGGCGTACCATCGGCTTTCCGCGCACTTATTTTGTAAAGATAAACGCCATTGGCCAATTGGTCACCAAATTCATCTTTTCCATTCCAGCAAAATTGGCTTTGGTGCGTACCAGCCTGCAATGGCCCAAATTCTTGCTCGGTTACTTCGCGCACTATTTTACCAGATACGGTCATAATGAGTATTTTGAATTGCGTTGGCGTTTCAAGACCAGTCATGGTATAATAGAAACAAGTCGAGGTAGAAAATGGATTTGGATAATTGAGGATATTGGAAATAGAAGACTTATTAAACACCCTAAATGTAACCGAATAAGCCACCGATCCCGATACATTGCCCGTAATATCGCGCCCCTGAATCATCAGTTCGTAAGTGCCATCTTCTTCAAAATAGGGCCGCCATTCTATTCTTGCTTCGTTCTTTTTGTCTAAATTAGCGATATTGGCTGGCACAAATACGATACTCGGATCGTTGAGCGGCAACTTAATCGACTTCCCTGCGGGTGTTATTACTTTTATTTCAAATGAACTGGTATCGTCCATCAAAAGGAATTTGTTATCGTCTTTTATAGCAATTACAATTTCGGGTTTAGGCGATATAATATCACCATCCAAAAGGCGTGTACCATCAAAAGTGACATTGAGCAATGGATTTCGGTCGTCTTTACGCACAAAAAACGGCTGAATGGCCACATTATTGGAGTGCGTCAGTTCGGGTTGATCATTGTCGGGATTGACATCAATGAGTAGCCTTTGATCGCCATTGAGGGTTTTGGTATCAATTTTTATGTAAGCATTTAAGGTATCACCTTGCGCCAATGGTTTTACTTTTTGTACAATGACTTGGTTATTACCCCCTTGGTTTTCAACGCGGTATTTGACGGTCAGTGTATCAAAATTAGCATTAGAAATATTTGCAAAAGCAATACGAGCCGTCATAGGGTCGCCCCGTTCGAGGGTATCAGCATGAAACTCAAATTTGGCCAATGGATGTAATGCGCCTTCTGGGATGGGTTCGTACAAAACACGAATATAATCAAGCGGGGTTGTTTTGTGGTTCACCGTATCGTAAAGATGGTACGAAAGCCGCAAATGGGGGAATATTTTTGCATCAATCCAGTTAATTGAAGTATCCGTAGGAGCTGATAAGGTCATTAAAACCGTGTCAGGTTCGTTTTGGCGAAGGCCATAAACCGTGAGCGATGTTTCATTCCGTGGGTCAAATTCTGGCGCAGGATGGTAATGCAGGCTGTTCCAGGCTTTGGTAGGCCCAATTTTTCGAGATTCCATCTTTCCTGTGTACCACGGTGCTTCATAATTTCTTCGGATTTCAATATCTGTTCCCGGTACATCCAAAATGGTATCTATGGGTACAAAACTGGCGTTATTTTTTTTAAAAATCATACCATAAGCAGGCGGTACATCGGGGTAATTGGCCAAACGTCGGATATGTTTTGCACCAAGATCTTCGAAGGTTTGGAACAAATTTTTGCCATAAGTAATGGAATCGTTGGCCCAGAGTTCGGGTGCAATACCATAGCCATCACCACTGGCATTACCCATCAAAACGCCTACTACTGCATTATCGGGAATATCGTTTTTGATAAATTCCATCAAACCAATACGTTGGAGGGAATCGGTTGGGTCGAAATGGAAGAAAAATTTAGCAAAATTATTAGGAACCGGATTATGCGGCCCACCTGCTGGATTCAGAATTACCCGACCTGTTGCAGGATTATGCACCATCAAACCAATACCTTTAGAAAAACCATGAATAAAACTCAATTGGAAATTAGTTAAAAGACCTTCCCCAAAACTATTTAAAAAACCCGGAAACGTACCGCCATCGCGGTAACTGATCCGAACCAATAGGTAATTGGAATTGTCCGAAAAGCGTATTTCTCGTGTAGCATCATTGGTACTAATATTCTCGCGCAAGTTCATTTTGTATTGGCCATAATCGGATTGGTTCCAGCCCGATTTGCTTCCTTCCAAATAAACAAAAGAACTGGATTTCCAAGGAATTTTTCCGTTAACGCTACTGTCACGGGCCACACGCCAATACAATACCGTGCTATCTGCTACTCCAAGATCGAGTTTCCACTCCATTAATCCACCCGATTGTAGGAACACCTTACTCTTTTTAAACGGCGAATTAAAGGACTCCAAAGTGTCCAATTCAAACAAATAACGCGTCGAAATGGCATTTGATTGGCCAACATTTACAGAGCCATAAAGGGAAATATTTTTTTTGCCAACAATGGCGTATTCCGGCGGAAAAACAGGTTGAATATCATTGGAATAGAAATAAACTTCTGTGCCTTCTTCGCCGTTGCCACTGATCAATTTATTGTTCAGTTCGGCGGCTGCGGGCGTTTCTGTCACTGAATTGTCGCTATCGACCGTTAAAAAATATCGGTGGTAACCCGTTGCGGCATCAACGCTTGGGAGCGTATATTTTAAAGTAGAACGAAGTCCAGGAGCGTCAATAGTATCCCGTAATATAGTTTTTAGGGTATTATCTGCTTGCTTTTCCTCTACTTTGACGGTCATTTGGGTCGGAATATTTTCGCCAATATTTACTACATCAAAGGAAAAATCATAATTGGGGGCATCTGTGGGGATTGGATTGGGATCGAATGCAACTGTTGGGGCATCCAATACATAATCAGGCCCGATAGAAGGTGTAATATTGATGCTTGGGTCGCCTTGCAAAGTGTATTGCTGTAACAACGTAATTACCGCTGGATCGCTATTGTTTTTAAGTGCTTCTAGGGTAGCTTGGGTGGCTTCACCAATTGATTTTCCATAACTACCGCCCCCCAATTGGGTATAAAAAGATTTGCTATAGCTGTGTAAGGCGTGAATAAAGCCATAATTGATAGCGGCTGAATACGCAATTGCTCCGCGGTTGGGCGTAAGGATGTAATCTTCGCCTATACTTTTGGTGGGCAAAGAACAAGTACCCGTAAAGCAACCCAAAATCATTAAATACGGATATTTAGGACGGTTTTGATAGTTGCCAGGCTCTCCAATATCATAATCGACAATATTAGGTCCAGAGTGGCCATACACCATCCACAGTGCTACACCATCATTGACCAATGATTTTAGTTCGTCAAAAGCAGAGGTTTGTACTGGATCAGTCGATTTTTTTGCAAATTTGCGTAAATCAGCACCAAATCGATTGTTCTGTAGCACACTACCTAAATCATCAGCATAATATTTGATGGTAGCCGCTTCATTGGGTGTTCCTCCAGTAGCGTGGATAACGCGTTTCATCCATGCGCGCTCGGCCAGCGTTTGGCCACTTTGTTGGCGACCCGATTCAAAATCTTTGACTTTATCCAAATAATATTTTATTTCCACTGGCTTAGTCACCGCAATACGTCCGACCGTCAGAATAGGTTTTGCCACTTTCCCATGCGGCATCAGGTAACATAAATCAACCGATGGATAACCAAACATGGGTACATAATGCAAGGAATCGGCAAAGGTACTTAGCGCATTAAATTGGCGTAAACTATTGTAATCCAAGCCTTTACCAATCATCATCAACGATTTTGCGATCGGCCACTCCCGCTTGATATAATGGGTAAAATTCTGGATGGCGAGCGGGTGACTAAACACACCAAATCCAAATTGTTCGTAAAGTTCGGTGACATCTACAATGGCGACCTGATGGCTGCCGCCCACAAAACTGCTGCGGTAATTGGCATAATCTTCCACATGGTTAGCGCCGTTATTGAGTGGATCTTTGTACAGTTTTGGATGAGAAATAATGATAAAATCGGCGGCCTGCTCTTCGGCGTAATTACGGAATTGTACCGATTTTAAACCTGTAATCGCTTTAATACCTTGGCTCGGTGCCACCAAAACCAATTGACGCTCGATAGTACTAGCAGATAAACGCGCCTGTACCTGACCATTTTGAATAGTACAAACCAAACGCGCACGATTGGCCAAATCATACAAAATAGGGTTGCCTCCGCTGGTATTGAAATTGTTGATTTCCAAATACTTATCTTGCGTAGAAGATTCAATGAAAAACCGCGCTACATTACCCGGAAAATTAAATGTCCCTGGGTAGCGCACTTCATAACCCGATAAAAAATTGCGGTCAATAGGACTGGCTAAACCATTCAATTTGATATTGAGTGTAGGCGAAAGAGCAGATATAGGCAATTGAAAGGTCCGATCAAAGATTTTCCAGCCATTAAAACTATCCAAGGCCGCTTCGGTGCCATTGAGCAATAATTGTAAATAGTGTAAATTTTGATTGGCACCATATCGAATCCGGCAACTCACCTCCGTAGGGCCGCTGCTATATAATTCAACAGGTGTAAACGTAAAATCGGAACTGACCACAGATGGGCTGCTAAAACCATCGCCATTGTACCAAGAATAGGTCACATTGGAGGCTATTTCCCTTTTGGTAAATACATTGGTAAATAAATTGAGGCTGGTGCGCCAACAGTATGCTTCCGGTGCAGGCAAGTTACTCAGGTTATTGGCCAAGTTACTGTACCGAACAGCCGTGGTATTGGTTTCTTGTACTAAAAAATAAGCCGTGGTATCGCTATACAAGCTATACCACGGATTTACGATATCCTCATTTGGATTTTCAAAAAGGTGTCGATCTACTTCTGATCTATTTTTTTC
Organism: Chitinophagales bacterium; assembly: GCA_043764095.1. Lineage (GTDB taxonomy): Bacteria > Bacteroidota > Bacteroidia > Chitinophagales > Saprospiraceae > M3007. Next base: position 50,553 of record JAYUKX010000063.1, on the reverse strand, counting down.
GCCCCAAAACTCTATAAAATCAGTGGTTGTAAAACTACCATTGGTGGAGGTAAATATAGCGGTTTGTTGGCCATTTCGGTACAAACGCCAATCCATACCAGAGATACTTCCCGCAGGGATTCCAGCCGATATAAGTGCATCATAACCAATACGATATACGCCATCTTCATTAACCCTTATCTTGTAATACGTTTTACTATAATCAATCCATTCGTTGCCGTACAAGGTATCTTGCCCAACGACGATTTGAGCTTGCAAAATGTGGACGCAGTAGGTAAAAAGCAGAAAAAGTAGAATCGTTTTTTTCATATAAGTAGATCAATTTGCAAAATGCAGCCCAAAGATACGCGTTTTTGAGTATTCTACTCGAAACGGCGTTTGAAGAACCAAGAATTGTCGTTAAACGTAAATCCAAGGGTCATACGAATATAGTTCTCGGAAATGGCAGAGCCTCCACCCATTTTCCCTGCTTCTAAACTTAAATTTACAAAAGAAGTTTGCTGGCGCGGCAAAATTAACGGAAATCCTAAGCCAAAAGTAGCACCAATATCCGTCAATTGTTTGCCATTCAAAGAGCGTGGATCTTGGCGGTAATAGCCACCAACACGGTAACGCACGCGCTTCAAGTAGCGGTTATACGACAAATTATCGGGAATATATTCCATACCAGCGGCTGCGGCAAAAGTCGTTTTGAGTTTGCCGGGATACGCCTCGTTGTCATAACTGTCCCAGTTTTCCAAAGTACCCTGCGCACCAATCTTAAACTTATCGGCCTTCACATACTCAATACCAAGGCTAAAAGAGGAAGGCAATTTTACCGTTTTACGCACCCCTTCTGTAATACTCAGTGTATCTGGATCGATATACTGACCATTTTGTATGTTTTTGCCCCTACTACGCAAACGCACTTCATCCACGGTTGCTTTTAATTTGTGGTTACCCTCGGCAGTTAAACCTAACGTGATCCATTTTGTAGCAACATCCTTATCATTTTCCGATCTTTTTAAAATAATTTCGTGTTGCACACCCGTATTATACACAAAGCCACCCACCGCGTATTGGTTAAAGAAATTATCTTCAAACGTAGGCAACGAATCCACAAAAGTGGTCGTGTTTTCGTATTTTGAACGGCCAAACATCCAACCAGCAGTGAGGCCAAAAGAAGTATTTTTATACTTAGCCCCGCCATGCCAAGCCAAGCGATAAGTACCACCCGTTCCTTCAAACTGGCTATTAATAATACCAAGATTATCTCTGTCCACGGTATCCCTTGTTTCCACGGTATAGCCTACTAAACTATAAGGTGTAAGCGAAAAGCCCATACCACGACGCCAGTTGGATTTTTTACGGTCTAAAGCCTCGTTGATCGGGCTTTTTAGCGTAAATCCCAAAGCGAAATACCCTAAATTACCGCTCCAAGTGTCCAAAGTAGATGTACCACTTTTAAACTTGCTATTTTGTGCAAACAAGCCCGTTTCCAGCGCAGTAGAGCGCAAAGAAGCAAACGAGGCAGGATTCGCCAAATTGAGGTGGTAAGGATCATTAAAAGCGGTAGTGAGGCCCCCTTGACCTGCTTGTACTGTGAAATAGCGCGGCGCAATATTGCCCAAGCCATACAGTGTATAGGGCGAGTTCAATTTAGGTTGTGCCAGCAATGCACAGGAGAATAGGCAAAAAAGGACTGAAAAACAGTTTCTTATCATTATTTTAAGTGTTATTAAAGTGCTTAGGAACGATGAAATAATAACTTGCTCCATTTGGGTAGATTAGTTTTTGCTCAGACAAGTATCTTTTTGTGCGAATAGTGGGGCTATTTAAACGAAAAGATAGGCGGGATGGGCGGAAAGGAATCAGCCAAAAGGGGTAAGTTATTGTTTCATCGTTCCTTAATGTTTAGGTCTAATATTTCGTTTAAACCAATTAAAGTCAAGTCGTTTTGAACGACCTGAGGTGTAAAAGAAAGGTATTTATTTAAAAATTCGGCGTCGCCGCCAGTTAGTATTACGGACAATTCACTGCCCAATTCCGAGGCATACAGCGCATAAAAGCCCTGTATTTCAAGGATTGCACCCCGAAAAGCACCATTTTGTAGCGCAGTTTCGGTGCTATCGCCTACTGCATTCACCGGTATATCCAAATCCACTTCGGGCAATCGGGCCGTAAAATGCGCCATTGCTTTAGTGCGCATGAGCAGCCCTGGAGCAATATTACCGCCTAAGAATCGGCCATCAGCGGAGAGCAATTCGTATTTGATACAAGTACCGCCATCCACGACGAGGCAATTTTGTTGTGGAAACAACGCCATTGCACCAGCCACTGCTGCTAAACGATCTTTACCGAGTGTTTGCGGCGTGCGGTAAGTGTTAATAAAAGGCAGAGGAGTATCGGCGGAGAGTTCGACCAGGTGAAAATGATGGCTTAAAGTGGCCACAAAAACGGGATCTGGTGCTGCTACTGACGATATAATGAGGTATTTTGCATCAAAATGGTTGGCTAGGTCAATGATTTCTGCGGTAGAAAACTGTCCTTTTGCCACCTTTTCGAGGAGGTTTTTGTGTTCAAAAATCCCAATTTTGGTTCGGGTATTGCCAATATCGATCGCCAGTTTTCTCAAAGCGACGCAAATGTACGATGAAAAGCGCTATTTTAATTTTTTTTTCCACAGTTTTGGATTATATCAAGGTTCAGATTACCTTTGCGCTTCCTTTTGGATCGGACCTTAGCTCAGTTGGTTAGAGTGCTTCCTTGACATGGAAGAGGTCACTGGTTCGAATCCAGTAGGCCCGACTTATTATGTTCGATTTCGAGAAACTGGAAGTATATCAGGTTGCCCGTAGTTTAAATAAGGACGTATTAAGGTTCATATTTGAAAACACCGTAATTGATTTACAGATCAAGGAGCAGTGGAAGCGCAGCAGTATGAATTCTGTGCTTTTATTGGCCGAAGGGGTCGGCAGAATGACGGATGCAGATAAGCGTACGTCGTTTACGTTTGCCCGAAGTGCGGTGTACGAATGCGTTGCGATTTTGCACTTGGTATCAGATTTGGGTTTGTTGGACGGAAGTATTTATCAAGATTTTTATAACCGATACGAGCAGTTGTCGAAGATGTTGTTGGGGATGTATCGGAGTAAGTCGTAGGAATAAACATTTAAAATTTAACGTTGGATATTTAATATGTTTTTAATTTTAAATGTTTAATTTTAAATTAAACATTGTAATTTTTTTAATTTTAAATGTTGAATTTTAAATTTTAAATGTTAAAGTAATGAGCGGGATGTAGCTCAGCCCGGTAGAGTACACGTCTGGGGGGCGTGTGGTCGCAGGTTCGAATCCTGTCATCCCGACTGTTTTTTGTTTTAGAGGAGTTACGCGGGAGCGTGACTCCTTTTTTTGTTTTTGGGGAGTGGTTTTGTTTGGAAAATTTAGTGTAGGAGAAGATTTATACAAAAAATAAGTATATCAAATAAATGTTTCTTGCCTAGTGCATGTTGATTTTTAAACATTTTTAAATTTTAATGACATTAGAGGTGGCTTCCTATAAATAAAAAAACTATCTTTGCCCTATATTTTTTCAATTAATATCTATTAATGGACGGTAACTCTTTAGACATTACAAATGAACTCCTTGAAAGCCTGAAAACACTTGTCCCGCAGGCGTTCTCTGAGGAGAAATTAGACATTCAAAAGTTGCAAACACTTTTGGGCGAAGCAGTGAATACCGACCCGGAACGTTATCAACTTTCCTGGGCTGGCAAGTCAGAGGCATACAAGGTTTTGCAGATGCCGACCACTGCAACACTGATTCCGCAACTGGAACAATCCGTCAATTGGGATGAGGCCGAAAATGTGTTCATTGAGGGCGAAAATTTGGAGGTACTGAAAGTATTGCAAAAGTCGTACTATTCGAAGGTTAAGATGATTTACATAGACCCTCCTTACAACACGGGGAGCGATTCGTTCATATACCCTGACAAGTTCTCAGAAACAAAAGAGGAGTACTTGAAGCGTATTGGCGAAAAAGACGAAGAAGGGTATATGATGAAGGAAGGATTATTCCGTAAGAACAGTAAAGAAAATGGTCAGTTTCATAGCAACTGGTTGAATATGATGTTGCCCCGTTTATTCTTAGCAAGAAATCTTTTAAAAGACGATGGGGTAATATTCATTTCCATTGATGATAATGAACAGTCAAACCTCAAACTTTTAATGGATGAAATTTTTGGTGAAGAGAATTTCGTAGCGAATGTGATTTGGCAAAAGAAATATAGCCCTCAAAATGATGCAAAATGGTTTTCCAGTATGCACGATCATATTTTAGTTTATGCGAAGAATAAAGAAATATGGAGGCCATATCTGTTGGATAGAACTGAGGAGCAGAATGCACGTTATTCAAATCCAGATAATGATCTAAGGGGTGATTGGAAGTCAACTGACTTTTCAGTAAAAACGTATTCTAAGGATTACGACTATCCAATAACCACTCCATCAGGAAGAATTATTAATCCTCCTCCAAGTCGTTGTTGGGTAACATCAAAGGAGAACTTTAATAAATTATGTAAAGAAAACAGAATATGGTTTGGTTCAAATGGTGATAATGTGCCTGCGCTAAAAAAATTCTTGACCGAAGTGAAAAATGGTGTTACTCCTTCGACTATTTGGTTTAGAACAGATGTCGGAGATAATCAAGAAGCCGCAAAAGAACTAAGAGAGTTGTTTGGAAATCCTCCATTTGACACTCCAAAACCTACTCGTTTAATAAAACGTATGCTTCAGCTTTCTACAAGCAATGGTGCTTCTGATATAATACTTGATTTTTTTGCAGGAAGTGGAACTACTGCTCAAGCAGTTTATGATCTGAATGAAGAAGATGGTGGAGATAGAAAATATATATGTGTTCAGTTGCCAGAAAAAATAGACGACAGCGACGAGTCTTTTGATACTGGGTATAAAACAATTTCCGATGTATCAGAAGCAAGAATAAGAAAATCAATAGAGAAAATTATCAAAGAACGCAATGGTAAAATTGCGTTTGAAAATTCTCAAATACTTGGATTTCGTAAATATGCTCTTTCTCCTTCAAACTTCAAAATTTGGCGTGGTGATGTATTTGAAAGTGAGGAAGATTTAAAAAAACAACTATCTCTTTTTGTCACTCCGCAAAGGGCAAACACTCAAACGGAAAATATTCTTTGGGAATTACTTATCAAAAATGCAGTACCACTTACTGAAAAAATTGAGTTGATTGTTTTACCAGGTGGAGAAACAATTTACCATACGGTAGATAAAAGACTGGCTTTTGTTCTCGACAAGTACACGCAGGAGGTGCAAACTGAAGTATTGAAGATCAAGCCCAGGACAGTTATCTGTCTGGATAGCCTTTTCCATAATGAGGATAAGGTTAAGACTAATGCACAACTGAAATTCCAGGACAACGATATTACTTTTAAGACGGTGTAAGGCATGAAACTACAATTTGATAAAAATCAGCAGTATCAGTTGGATGCAATCCAGGCAGTGATTGACCTTTTTGAAGGTCAAGACCTGAATACATCGGATTTTGAGTTCAGTCTTTCCGATAATGCAGCGGGGAGTTTGCAGTTCTCCGAAGCAGGTGTTGGAAATAAATTGACCGTTGCGCCTGCGCAAGTGCTGGAAAATCTTCATAAACTCCAGTATAAAAATAGCATCGAAAAATCAGAAGAACTGGAACTATTGACCTATAAAGACGATGACGGCAAAAAAGTGTACGCTGAGTTTGGAAACTACTCCATCGAAATGGAGACGGGTACAGGAAAAACTTACGTTTATATTCGTTGTATTTATGAACTCAACAAGGTGTATGGATTCAAAAAGTTCATCATTGTTGTTCCGTCGGTCGCTATCCGTGAAGGTGTAATCAAAAACCTTCAAATCACCTTCGAGCATTTTCAGGAAATTTATGAAAACATACCAGCTAATTTTGAATTGTATGACTCCAAGAAATTGGTCAGTCTGGCCAACTTTGCCCGCAGCAATACCATTCAAATCATGGTAATCAATATTGATAGCTTCACCAAAGACCAAAATATCATCAACCAGGTCAGAGAAAGAGGTGTCAAGCCTATCGAGCATTTGCAAGCGACTAATCCGGTTGTAATAGTGGATGAGCCGCAAAACATGGAAACAGATATTCGTAAAAAAGCAATTGCGAACCTGAATCCCTTGTTCACCATGCGCTATTCCGCTACCCACACGAATTTGTACAACCTGCTTTACAAACTTGACCCTGTAAAAGCATACGACTTGGGTTTGGTAAAACAGATCGAGGTAGATTCCGTACTTTCTCAGTTTGATAGTGGCGGTGCATTTGTCAGTCTCGACGGGTTCAATTTGGCTAAAAAGTCAACTTCTGTTTCACTTACAATCTTAAAAAGTGAGGCAGGAGGCGTTGCTAAAAAAAGCGTTACGGCTAAAAATGGAGATAACCTTTATCTTCTTTCGGGAGGAGTAGAAGCATATAACAATGGCTATGTAATTAACTTTATTGACTCCGAAGAAGAGTTGGTCGAGTTTTCCAGTGGAAACTTACTTTACAAAGGCCAACCACAAGGCGGTTTGACCGATGAGGTGCAGAAGGAAATGATTAGGGCGACCATTGAAAACCACTTCAAAAAGGAACTCCAACTGAATGAGTTGGGTATCAAGGTACTTTCTGTCTTCTTCATTGATAAGGTCGCAAATTACCGCTCTTACGATGCTGCCGGAAATCCTAAAGCAGGGCAATTTGCTATTTGGTTTGAAGAGTTGTTTGCCGAAATATCCAAGAACCCTAAATACAAAAACCTCTATCCACACGCCGTTTCGGATATGCACGATGGGTATTTCTCCCAGGACAAAGGCAAGTTTAAAGACAGTAAAGAGGGTAAGGGCAATAAATCCGATGACGAAGCCTACCAATTAATAATGAAGGACAAGGAAAGGCTTTTGGATATGAATACGCCATTGCGTTTCATCTTCAGTCACTCGGCACTTAGAGAGGGGTGGGACAACCCGAACGTGTTCCAGATTTGCACCTTGAATGAGACCAAATCTGAAATCAAAAAGCGTCAGGAAATCGGTCGTGGTTTGCGCTTATGCGTTGACCAAACAGGTGAAAGAAACTGGGAAAGGAGCATCAACCGTTTAACAGTAATTGCCAATGAGAGTTATGAGGATTTTGCCAAAGCCCTGCAAAATGAGATAGAGCAGGATTGCGGTGTGAAATTCGAGGGTAGAATCAAAAATGCCCGTTCCCGTACCAAAGTAGAACTCAAAAAGAGTTGGCAACTTGACCAAAATTTCATGGATTTATGGGAGAGAATCAAGCATAAAACGGAGTACAGCGTCAATTACGATACCCAGGAACTCATCGGCAATGCCTGTGTGGGAGTCAAGAATATGCCTTCCGTTCCAAAGCCTCAGATTCAACGCATCAAAACGGAAACCACCTTTGTTAGGGATGACGGTGGCAGATTGCTTGAAGTGGGCGGCAATGTAAAAAGCTCTAAAGACCGGGTTATCAGTGATACCAAGTTTGACATACCCGACTTTGTAGGCTATATCCAGTCAAAAACGGAACTAACCAGGGATACTATTACCAAAATTATCTTGAATTCCGGTCGCTTGGGTGATATTTTCAATAACCCTCAGATGTTCATGGATGCAGTAGTGAGGGCTATCAAAGTTGAATTTGACAGACTGAAAATCAACGGTATCAAGTACGAAAAAATAGCAGGTCTGAGTTACGAAATGAAGCTCTTTGAGAGTGTGGAAATTGAATCTTACATCGAGAACTTGATTGCCGTTCAAAACCAGGAGAAAACCCTTTACAACTACATTTTGATTGACTCTCTTTCTTCACCTGAAAGGAAGTTTGCAGAGGAGTGTGAGTCCAGGGACGACATTCTTTTCTACATCAAACTACCCTCATGGTTCGTTATCAAAACCCCTATCGGAAACTATAATCCCGATTGGGCATTGATAAAAAGAGAGGAGGGCGACGAGACCAAAATCTACTTCGTTGCTGAAACGAAGGATGCAAAAGCAGCCCAGGACATGACTTTGTTGCGTGAATCGGAACGTATGAAAATCAAGTGCGGTGAAAAACACTTCGCTGAATTTTCGGATGTTAGGTTTCAGGCGGTGGGGAGTGTGGGGGAGTTGAAAATTATAAACTAATCTTTATTGAACCCAATTACTATGTACTTAAATTTCTTTCCAATCGAATTTGACCTCAAAGAATTCCAAATCCTTGCTATTGAGGAACAAGAGGGGCTACTCAACGAATTGAGGAACAAGTATAATGCGACGCATTCTTTCTTTAAAAGAGGTAATAAGATATACATTTCAAATAAAAGCGGCGAAGACCTTGGAGTGGGAGAAATTGAAGTGATCCAATTGTCAAACAATGAGATTACATCATCTTTAATTAAGCATGTTTTCTTTAAAACAATGCTTGAAAAATACCCCTCACTAAGACCAGTTGATTTTTATCCCTTTATTATTCAGGCTTCAAAAAATGAGAGTGATCTGTTATTTGACTTGCTTCCAATAGATTTAAAAGGTAAAATAGGTTATGTAAAATATATAGTAGTACAGCTTAGAGAAATAGAGATTGGGGGGCAGAATGTTTTTGGATTTACAATAAATATAGAAAGAAACTGGAAGTTCCAGATACCTTCTTCAATTCTTCATGCCGAAGGGTTTTCATTAGTAGGTGCAGAAGTAATTCATTCTGTGCCAATTCAAGGTTTGGAAGGGATATTACTTCCTGACGAAACGTTAGTTGGCGTAGTGACAGAAATAAGAGAAAATCAAGCAGTTGTACAGACAAATGATGATGAGCAATTGTACAATCTCAGTGAATTGTATTTGCGTAAATCAAATAAGAATGTCCTGAATTATCTTTCTTTTAAAATAGGAAAAAATCTAGCAATAAATATATTTGAAAAATTGAAGGTTAAACGAAGTAGTGCCTTCAAGCTTCCAGCAAAAGACAAAGAAATTCAATATGCTGCAAAAATATTGTTTCATGAAAGAGACAATAGCAAAACTCTTTTTATGAACAAGGATGGATTTTGTTTTAAGGTTAATGTAAGCCCTAAACTCAATTACAATTCTATTAATTTTGAAGAGCCAGTTTTCGTTTTTGACCCTTCTCGTACAAAAACCAGTAAAAGTCCTGATATTGGATTGATAAACTATGGAGCCTATGATTCAAATACCTTTTCTCCGAAAACACCCAAAGTAATATTTATATGTCACTCTGAAAATCGTGGCCATGCTACTTCTTTTGCAAAAGAATTGATTGAAGGTATTCCGAATTCAGACTATTTCAAAAAAGGACTTCTCAAAAAATACGATTTACAGAGTATTGATTTGAAATTTAAGGAGGTAGCCAGTTATGCTCTAAATCAATACGAAGCTATAAGTAAGGCTTTAGTTGAAGCTCCTGACTTATTGATTATTAGTATTCCCGAAGAGTTCAAAGAAACAAAAGACCCTTCACTTAGTTTGTATTACCAGCTTAAATCTCATTTTCTTAGGATAGGAATTCCATTGCAATTTGTGACTGTTGGGAATTTAAAAAAATATGACGAATACAAATTAAATGCCATTGCATTACAATGTTATGCAAAATTGGGTGGTATTCCCTGGACAATATTGGCAAAACAATCCTTTGATAAAGAGTTGGTTATTGGTATTGGGCATTCTATCATTCGACAAAATCAATTTTCTGGTAATTACCAAGAGAGGGTTGTTGGCATAACAACATTCTTTTCTTCTGATGGGCAATATCTTTTGGGTAACAAGGTAAAAGATGTGCCGTTTGAAGATTATTTTACAGAACTACTAAGCAGCCTTAAAGAGTCTATTGAGAAACTGGAACAAGACAATGGTTGGAAATCAGGTGATACCATTAGACTAATATTTCACATTTTTAAGCCGATTAAAGAAGTTGAATTTCTCGTTGTAAAGGAACTTATTAAGCAATTTAGTAGATTTAATATTCAGTTTGCATTTGTAACTATAAGTGAATTTCATCCATTCGTTATGATTGATGAAAACCAGCAAGGAAAGCCCAATAAATATAATGCGAATGACAAAATCGGGCTGTATGTTCCGTATAGAGGTGCGAATATAGTTTTGGATAAATCATCCTGCTTAATCCAAACATTAGGAGTTGAACAGATGAGAACCAGCAAATTTGGAAGCAGTTCACCTTTATTAATCAAAATACGTCAACCTAATCAAAACAATGAAATTTTTGATGAAGTAGAAAACTTGCTTTTTGCGGATTTGCATTATATCTCTAACCAGATTTACAAGTTCACATACTTGTCTTGGAGAGGATTCATGCCAAATTTAAAACCAGCAACAATGCTCTATTCATTTCTTATTTCCAATTTATTGGGCAAACTAAGGAAGGTTTCAGGTTGGCAACCGGAGTCAGTAAATTTTCATTTGAAATTTAAAAAATGGTTTCTTTAGAGCAAAGAGGGGAATACTTGAAAGGGATATTAGAGAATGAAAAGTTCCTAATATTTTACAATTTTCTTGTCTCAAATGGTATAACTGTCATTGGTGAAAGTACCCCTTCGGCAGATGTGATTGATGATGATTTCAAGGATATTTTAGGTGCACTTTGTAGCTCAAATGTCCAAGATTTCCAAACCAATTATTCCCAATATTCTTCAAGAACACCATCTCCAACTTCCCCTTTTGTGAATGACGATTTCCTTCTTTTTTCATTAGTTATAGGTGTGGAAAAATTTAATATACCTAAAGAATGGATAGAAAAAGTATTGCAGACTCGTAAATGTTCAAGTAATGATTGTAACCAATGCCTCACGACATTTAAAAATATTCTGATTGAGAATCACAATAGTCTTGATAACCATTTTGGGATTGTTCTTATGTATCAGAGCATTTTGAAAGAGGATTTGCTTACCCCTGTTAATAAGGCAATTTTATTCACAGGAATTACATCTTCGATATTTCCATCAAAGAAATCAGATTTTTTGAATATAATCGAACTGCGTTCATATGATTTATTGATTAACGAGCAATTAATTGGAGGGGACAGCAAATATCAAGAGGTTAGATTAAAAATTGAAAATTTTGAAAAAAGAAGTAAGCAAGTCGCTTTAATCATTTATGCCATTCTTTATGCCATGTGGCTTGGACTTGTTTACTTCCTATACCATAAATTTGAATTCATAGAAAAATTCATTTCGTCTTCAGAAGCAATTTTCGGCTTTTTAGGTTTCGGTGGATTATTAGCCTTGTTCTTTAAGAGAGAGGAAGTGGTGGCCTTTATTGAAAGTAGAATTTCCAATTTTTTCTTGGGTAAACACAGAAAGGATTAGGCTATTTTTATAGTACCTTTGTTTTATGTTAGTAGCGCACCCTTCGGTACGTTTTTTCTTTTTTATTTTGTTTCCTTTCAGCCATGCGGAAAACGCTCAAAGAGATAGAAGAATGAGCTTTAGAAGAGTTTAAATACAACTTAACAAAAGATTCAGAGATGGATGACGTAACTGATTTCGGACATTGCAGATAGGCGAACACCTGTTTATACCTACGAAATTCTGGAAGTTGCTCAGAATCATCTTTGCTCGCTTTCGTCATCTACCAATTAGAAAAGATAGGTGCTTTATTTCTGTTGTGAACTTCATTCACTCTAACATTTGCCTGCATGTGAAAAAAAGTCGTGACAGACTGTACTACAAAAACAAAATGGAGTAACAAAAGTCGGCTAGATACACCAACCAAATATCTTTTATCATAAACTAAATAAAAATTAAATATAATGAATCCACTTAAATGCAGACTTTGCAAAAATAACGATGCCTCGTCCATTGGGTCACACATATTCAATCGAGAGTTGATTAACTGGACGATTAATTCCGATGGTACTTCAAATAAAACAGATAATGAGGCTTTATTTACTATTAGGCCGGGGCAAGGAACTTCAACATTCTTTGGCCGAAAAATTGGCAATGACAAAGTTGAAAAAATTCTTGGAAGAGAAATGACTGATGATGAAATAGAAACGAACAAAACCCAACATACCTATGTAAAAAAATATTTTTTATGTGTAAATTGTGAAAACCGCCTAGAAAGGGTTGAAAGATACTTTATGAATAATGTGTATACTAAAATAAAAGAAGGTACATTCACAGCTAAGTCAATTATGCAAGATTTAGATGTAGTAACTTTTGATACTGTAAATCTAGAATTAGCGCGATTGTATATTTATTCTCTTGTCTGGAGAGGATTGGAATCAAAAATTAGTTTGTGCTATTCTCCAAAATGGCACAAAGAGGTATTACGAAATATCTTGGATGAAAATTTACACTTAGATATTAATACTGCGATTCAAAATGCTAATCAAAACCGAGGCTTCATCAATCGCTTTCCGATGATAGTTTCCTATTTAACAACAACACAAGATGCTTCTGAAAATTTTATTTTTATTGCTAAATCTAATTGCCCATACTTTTTCTTGATTGGTGATATTTCCATTCAACTTTTTTTTAAAAACCAATCAGTGCTTTGTCATCAACATAAACTTTTTGGGATGAGATTATTTAATAAACATACTGATATTGTGAATAAAGGTAATAGTAAATTTAAAATATCTGTTATATCAGAGCCTTTTCGGAAAAATGTATTATTAAGAAAACTTGCCTGTTTCGCTGTGGAATCAGAGTTCCTAGAAACAAAAAAAGATATATTGAGTGTGTGGCAAAAAATTTTCAACAAAATTCCATCTAAAAAAGTTGTCAATAAATTGGCAGCCGAAGTGTTAATTGAATATAGCGATGATTCTGTCCCGATAGGAATTAGATACTCACCGAAAAGAAAAATAGAAATATATATGCGAAAAATTATAGAAATTGCTCTACAAAAAATTGCTATATGTAATATTAAATTTATATTTTTTTACATGATGCTATACAAAAATGCTGCTCCTACAAGATAGGGAAAAAAAACATTGATAAAATTTCAATATCACTAAATATTAAAAAACGTAACACCTTTGTCTTCAGTGTGATCAGTAAATACTGCTAGATCTCTCGACTTCAAATTAACAAGACGAAGGTTACACTTTCCTAATACATCTTCTACTTCTTTTATACGTTTGATGACTACGTCTAGTTGATTATCATTTAAGACTTCCAATGTTTTAATCAGTTTTTCATTATCAATTCTGCTATCTAGATAATTATCTTTAATTTTCTTCAATAATTCACTCATAAAGTATAATACATTTAACACTAAACAATAGAAAAGGATTAAAGGTTCTCAACTGTAAAATAATAAAGATAACTACCATGCCAAGAACTTCAAATAATGGACTTCCTCATTAAAATTGACACCCAAATAAGATTAAACAGCGCAATCAAATATTTTATGTAAAAGGTTTCAGACAGATATAAAGGAATAGCAATTTGAGAATGGAATAAAACAATTTAATTTTCACAAAAAAACATTTTGTTTTAAATTATTTAATCATTATCTTTGCGCTGAAATTATTTTAAATAAGTGAATCATTCCCCGACCATATATATTTCTCATCACTCTTTAGATGTTGAGAAGGCAAAGGAAATTGCAAATGCGTTGCTCCAAATAGGGTATATTTGTGAGGAATGTGTCAACTATTTGGAAACAATTCTACCCGGGAGCCATATTAATGATGATATTTTTGACAAAATCAAAAAGGCCGATTTGATTATCGTATTGCCTTCAAGTACCTATTTGGCTAAATGTAAAGATGAAATTTTATGGATCAAAAATTCACCGTCTTACAAAAAACAAAAAGTACTTCCGATTCCTTTTCCGAACAGTCTTTGGAACGACGCTTTCCCTGATATAATGCCATTGCCTAGAGCATCTCAGTTTAAAAATATACCGTTTGGCGAAGATTTGCTTTTCAAAATTGTAAATGATGTAAAATCTGTTCTTGGTGATACTGCCAATTTTGGGAGTCACTATATGCCATTAATGGTTGCGAGAGCCGACAGTAATAGCAATGAATACTCACAAGAATTATAGGGACACTTTAAAACACAATGAAATATTAGTGCTGATTCAAGGCGACAGCATGAGCCCACGGTTTAAGGATGGAGATTTTGTTATTTGCTTACCAATTGATCTTGAAGATATTTTGGCAGCGAAAGAAAGTAAAAAACGAACTTATGTCATTCGAACGAAAAGACAAGGCACACTGCTAAAATATATTAAAGATATAAATACACAAAATATCACACTCGCTTCTGAGAATATCTCTCATTCTAATATTGTAATGGAAGGAACCGAAATTGATAGTATTTTCCTTGTAACAAGAAGTGTAAAAATTAGGGCAGAACCCTAAAAAGACTTGGAGTTATTAACTATAATTAGAGATTATAAAACTTTATTTTGAAGAGGGAATTGATCTTTTTTGCCCCTGTCTTTTTTCGCCATAACTACCCCATTATGGCTTCAAAAAGCGTATTTGTGGAAACAAAACCTCTAATGATTGTTATGCAAAAATAAAATTACATAATCTCTATTATTCAACAAAGGAAACAAATAAAATGAAAAGAAACGGCAAAGCCGCCAAACAATACTTGATCGTGAGCGGTCTTAGACCCGAACGCGCTGTCGGCAGATCTATGATCTATATTACTCGCTCGAAAAATACTCACTTTTGCCCTTGTGTGTATTCGGAGCCGAAAATGAAAGATTTAAAATAAACATACAAAATGGAAAATTTACCCGCAATCCCTTTAAATTTAGATGACATTAAAGACGCGATATATGCGCTATTTGAGGAGTGCCTGAATACGCGCAAGCCATTTCATCGAAAATTAGACCTTTTTATTATACCCGATGCACTTGCTCAAAGGGTTCTAGAAAACACTGGAGTTAATGTACTCGGCCACTGGGTTTGTATTGATAATTTTGGCATCTTCCACACATTGGAACAACATGGCAACCCGCTTTCGGAGGCTCGAAGAGGGCAGATTGCGGTTGAAAAAGAAGATTTCGTGAAGTATTTGGATGTTTTTCTTCATCCAGATGAGATACAATTATCAGGCAAAACGAAACGTACCAATCTTCCATTGCTGCAATTTATGAAGGTAATGGACGACAAAAAATTTGTTATCAAGGAAGTACGTACAATTGTCAGCACCAAAAAGCAAAAAATCAGCAGGTTGGTATTCCATACCATGTATAAAATAAAAGTCAGCAAGTAGATCCCCCACTTGCTGACTCCAAAATACCCATGAATCATAATGCGCGAAGCATCCTATTCGATACGTCCAAAACGTTTGGGTACTACAAAGATACAGATATTTTTGCAATACTAAAACATTTTTAAAAAAAATTGTCAATGTGGAAGGAAATAGTCAATAACAGAACACTACGCCGTGACGACGCACCGAGTTTGTTGGAGACAGTGCAGGTGTTAAAACCATTGCCAAATCTAGGATTTTAAAGTCCGTGAACAGAGGGAATTTTGATTGACATTTGGCAATATACCCCAAAGCAACTACTTTTGCAATGAATAAGACCAGCCACGCCTCTGCTTGCAAGCGCAACCGGGCGGGTTTTCTTTTTTTATAAAAACTTAAGCCCATTGAGACAAATTCAAACAGCCTGTAATTATGGAACAAATTCTCGAAAAAATAGACCGTTTGAAAAAGGAATACGACGCATTAATGCCGATGTCTCCTGAATTCCAGTCAAAATTGGATAAAAAATTCCGATTGGAGTTTAATTTCAATTCCAATCATCTCGAAGGTAATACCCTTACTTACAGCGAAACAGAACTTTTACTCTTTTTCGACGATACCAAAGGTAGCCACACCATGCGCGAATACGAAGAAATGAAAGCACACGATGCCGCATTTCAACTCATTCGCCAATGGACACAGGACAACCGACCTTTGGCGGAAGCAGATATTAAAAACTTGAACAAAGTATTATTGGTGCGGCCTTATTGGAAAAATGCGATTACGCCAGACGGACAAAATACCCGACGCCAAATTTTGGTGGGCGAGTATAAGCAACAACCCAACTCCGTGCGCCTCCCCAACGGCGAAATATTTGAATACGCCACTCCACTAGAAACACCCGCTAAAATGCAGGAATTGGTCGAATGGCTCAGTACCCAAGAAGCCAACAAAACGGCACACCCGCTCCTATTGGCGGCCTTGTTACACTACCGCTTTGTATGTATTCATCCATTCGACGATGGCAATGGGCGTGTATCGCGTTTATTGATGAATTACGTGTTGTTTCGGCATGGTTTCCCACCAGTAATTATCAAATCCTCCGATAAGGCCAATTACCTCCGCGCCCTTAACTTAGCCGATACGGGCGATACCGAAGCGTTTGTGCGCTATATTGGCGAGCAACTGGTATGGAGTCTGGAACTGAGTATCAAAGCCGCCAACGGAGCAAGTATTGAAGAACCCGATGATATTGATAAAGAACTGGTTTTGCTACAAAAGCAACTCAGCGGCCAAAATTCATTACAAGAGCAAAAAACACCTGAAAATGTGATCGCTGCTTTTGAAGGAGGCTTGATCGAAATGTTTCAATTGGTAGAAACTAAATTACAAACGATTGTGCCTTCTTTTTTTGAAGTAGAAAGAAGGTTGAGTCCAGAATTGACAAATGAGCATAATACATTTAATACAAAGCAAAATGACGATGATTGGAAAAACCTAAAAGTGTGGTTAAATGAAGAAATTGGTATTCAAAAAACTAAAATTGCTGGTATTCACCACTCCTATAATTTAAAAGGGTTAAAAAGTAATATAAATGCACCACGATTTCAGGCCAATGTTCATGTAAAATTCAATGAGTACAATTATGAAATACTCGATAAACCATACCCTTATGGTCAGCCGCTCACACAGGAAGAAATACAAAATATAGTGCGACCCATCATTAAAGATTTGATAGAAAAGATAAAAACAGCGAGCCAAATATGAGGCTCGCAGCTCGTTCGTGCGGGGTCTCCGTCCCGCTGACGCGAAGTACTCGCGGACGATGCTCATATTCCCGCCCAAGATAAGATTGATAAAAAAGGTTAAAAACCAATCAATATTTACCCCAAACCCCTTACACTTATCCTTGTATATTTAAAAACTGTTTTTAAATTTACAAGGACAATTATGATTATTAGAAAAATAACGACCGAAATCATGGAAAATATTGCATATTTTCCGGCAATAGGAATTATAGGGCCAAGGCAGGTTGGTAAAGCAACATTGGCTAAAAACCCCGCTGATTAGTCCAAATGGCATAATGACTTGTATTGAAATAAAATACGCTACTGCGCCTTCTATTGCAAAAGGTTTTTACCAAAGTATGGAAGATTTAAAACCTGCGTATCAATACATTATTGTGCCTTCGGGTAGTCCTTATTTTTTTAATGATCGATTAAAAGTTTGTAGTCTGCAAGATTTTTTAGACCATGAATTGGTGCAAATCTTATAACCAGCGATCTTCCTAGAAGTGCATTGGCTCAGTCCATACTCCGTTTCTACCCATTAAAACCTATGATTTTTTAATAAATTTGAAGATTTTGATAAAAAAGATACGCAACAGCAACAGCCACGGTAAGCCATGCCAAACCAAGTCGAACCAATCCAGCGGTTTCATTCCGATTGCGCCACCAACTACCCATCGAAGTTTGCCCAGCAGGTGAGGTTCGGGGAAAAAAGGGGCGAGTCCTAAGGTTAGACAAGCCATAAGCACGAATTTCCAATCGTTCAAGGAGTTCATTTTCGCTGAAAAGGTTTAAGCATTTGACTAAAAAATCCGTGTGGGTAGGTATCTACTTCATCAAAACCGAGTTTGATGTCGCGCCCGTCGCGGGGAATCCAAGCAGTACCGAAAAGGTAATCCCAAACAGAAAGTGAGATGCCGTAATTAACGCCAGAAATGCCTTTTGGCAGGTCTTTGACATGGTGCCAAATGTGCATCTGCGGGTTATTCAAAATGTATTTCAGCGGCCCAAGTGGCAGATAAATATTGGCATGATTAAGGTGCCCGATGAAGATGGTGAACAAATGCACCAGCAAAAAATCCTGAATACCAAAACCAATCATCGCCAATGGCAAATATTCAATGGTTCGATATACGATTGTTTCTCCAAAATGGTAGCGTAGATGAGCAGCATAGCCCATTTCACGAATGGAATGGTGCACTTTGTGTACCTCCCACAGGAATGGAACTTTATGCAGGAGACGATGTGTGTTCCACTGAACAAAGTCGCGCACCAAAAACAAAATGAGCAATTGCCCCCAGCGTGGCAGTTCCGCGACATTGATGGCTACCAGATTTCGAATGCCAAAAATATGGGCTAAAAAATCATTGAAAGCCTGCGAAATGACATTGGATACCGCCGCGTAGCCTACCAGACTGAACAAAAAGAAATTGAAAAACATGTAAAAGGTATCCAGCCAAAAATCCTCCCGGACTTTTGGTTGGTTTTTCCGCCAGGGGAATAGCAATTCCAAGGCATATACCAATAGTGAAATAGCAATAAGCCAGTAAAAGTAGTTGCCCCAGTTCGGATTCAGCACTTCATTAGCCAAGTACGTTGCATAGCCGCCGAAACTTTGAGAGAAGGTTTGCCAGTAAGTCATAATTTATTTGAAATTATATACTACGCCGCCCACTTGCATCAGCAAGGTGTTTGGAGTATCTAAATTTTTGCAGCTTAGGTCAACGGTTTCGACCAAGATCAAAAATCGAGGTCAAAAGTACGGGATGCGTAAGTTGCACAACGTGATAAAAGTCACAGAGGAGTATCATTCAGCCTATTGACAACCGTCACCCAAAGCAGCATGTTTATGACGTGATCTTTGTGTCTAAACATTCACACATTTGTTATTTTTCAATAATTTAAAATCATAAAATTATTTTGAAGCAACACCAAACAAATCATAATTCAAATAAACAACACTATGGAATACACAGAAAATAGCAGTTTCTTACCTCGAATAGGCGATATGGCACCAAGTTTTGAGGCCGTAACTACACAGGGTAATATTATTTTCCCTTCGGATTATAGAGGGAAATGGGTCATATTATTCAGTCACCCCGCAGATTTTACGCCTGTATGCACCTCAGAGTTTATGACATTTGCAAGTATGCAGAGTGAATTTGAAGCCTTAAATACACAGTTAGTAGGCTTGTCGATAGATGGACTGTACAGCCATATTGCGTGGCTTCGAACGATCAAAGAAAAAATTGAATTCAATGGAATGAAAAACATAGAAGTTACATTTCCACTGATCGAGGATATTTCGATGGATGTGGCCAAAAAATACGGTATGATTCAACCCGGAGAGAGCAATACCAAAGCGGTGCGGGCGGTATTTTTTATCGATCCAAAAAGTATCATCAGAGCGTTGATATATTACCCACTTTCCTTAGGTAGAAATTTTGATGAACTAAAACGGGTAATTATTGCTTTACAAACAGCCGATGCTTACAGCGTTGCTACACCAGCCAATTGGCAGCCGGGCGATGATGTGATTGTCCCTACGGCGGGTTCTTGTGGCGTAGCAAAAGAGCGAATGGATAGTAAGGATGACAATGTAAAATGTTATGACTGGTTTTTTTGCACTAAAAAATTATCTTTAGAACAAGTACAAAATCC
This sequence comes from Chitinophagales bacterium, assembly GCA_043764095.1. Taxonomy (GTDB): domain Bacteria; phylum Bacteroidota; class Bacteroidia; order Chitinophagales; family Saprospiraceae; genus M3007. The sequence goes on along the minus strand of JAYUKX010000063.1, from coordinate 30,857 downwards.
ACCAATTCATTAGTAAGAAAAGGTCATTATTGGATATTTTGGAACTCCACCAAGCACGTCAATCAGAAATTTCAGAAGTCCCCTGTGCCCTCTTGAATGAAGAGGGCATAGAGGATTTCACTACAAAAAACTTGGCAAAACTTAGATTATCTCCTTTTACTCCTAAAAAAAGATTAAAAATGACACTAACAGAATTGCTCACATCGGAACAAATGGGACCCGTATTCCGCCCACTTTTTAAGGCTCAAAATGGTCGCGTGACCGCCATCCGACTGCGAGCGGGTGAGGTTATCAAAGAACACAAAAGCCCGGTACCAGCCATGCTGCTGGTTGTAGATGGTATTGTGCAATACGAACAACCGAGCGAAGGTATCACCCGACCCCTTGGCCGGTTGGAATATACCGATATTCCACCAGATACGATCCATGAAGTGACTGCTGAAACAGACGCATATTGCCTATTAATTCAATAAATTTTTACCTTTTTATCATGAAAAGATTCATTTTCTCTTTACTCCTCGCTGGTTTTGTGCTACAAATCAATGCCCAAACCAGCCCATTCAATATCTACATTGAACCCATATCCATCCCCAATGTAGGCGGACTTCAAGCCTACGCTTTTGGTCAGCACGACGGAAAATGGCTCATTATAGGAGGCCGACTCGATGGGCTGCACCGCCGTCAACCTTTTGCTGCATTTGACCTTGCAGGGCACAATACCCAACTTATCGTCATTGACCCCGTTGCACAACAAAAATGGGTTGCCCCCTTAACGTCTTTGCCGGTGGCTTTGCAAGAACAGTTGAGTTCTACCAATATGCAATTCTTTCAGGACGGCGATTTACTGTACCTCACAGGAGGTTATGGGTACAGTGCAACCGCTGGCGATCATCTCACGTTTAATCACCTAACGGCCGTAAAGGTGTCTGCGGTAGTGGCTGCGGTGGTGAATGGGACTGCATTTTCTACGTTTTTTAGGCAGATTACGGATCCACAGTTTGCCGTCACTGGCGGACATTTGGCAAAAATTTACAATACCTATTATTTAGTGGGCGGTCAAAAATTTATTGGGCGTTACAATCCTATGGGGCCCACGCACGGTTCTGGATTTGTGCAGGAATATACCGATCAAATCAGAAAATTTAACATTAACGATGATGGAACGACATTAACGGTGACCCATCTTACGGCCATTACAGATACCGATCAGTTGCACCGCAGGGATTACAATGTTGTACCGCAAATCATGCCTGATGGCCAAGAAGGTATTACGGCTTTTTCCGGGGTTTTTCAAAAAACGGTGGATCTTCCTTACCTCAATTGTGTCAACATTGATAGCGGTGGATATGCGGTCAATAATGCATTTGCGCAATATTACAATCATTACCATTGCGCTTTTATCCCCCTTTATTCTGCCGCTACCCATGAGATGCACACCGTTTTCTTTGGCGGCATTGCACAGTTTTACGATAGTCTTGGAGTGTTGGTACAAGACAACAATGTACCTTTTGTACGAACAATTGCCCGTGTTACACGCCGTGCCGATGGCGTGATGGCGGAGTATAAATTACCCATCGAGATGCCCAATTTATTAGGTGCAGGTGCGGAGTTTATTCCAGTAGAAACACTTCCGGTCTTTTCCAACGAGGTCATCAAATTGGATGATTTGACCGAAGATACTACATTTGTCGGGTATATTTACGGCGGTATTGCAAGTACAGCACGCAATGTTTTTTGGATCAATACAGGCGTGGAGAGCAGTGCGAGTAAGCAGATTTTTAAAGTTTTTGTTGTAAAAAACGCCTCATCTGCTACCCATGAACTCAATAAGCAAAGTATCGGAATCCTGAAGATGCAAGTTTTCCCCAACCCAAACAATGGTGTTTTTGGTCTGAAATTCAACCTACTCAAGGCAGAACAGGTCACCTTGAGTATTACCGATTTGAATGGCAAAATTATTGACCGTGAGGTGTTGAGAAACCTTCCTCTGGGAGAAAATATCGTGACAAGGCAATTGAAAAATATCGCCCTAGGTACTACTTATTTCGTGACGCTTCAAACGGCCAGTGAAACAGCAACGGTGAAGACAATTGTTCAAGAATAGCTCCCTACCCCCTACCCTACCATCCACCTTAGGTCTTGATGAATCGGGATTGAATGAAGGCGGCTCTACCGCGATCTTGTGTGGTAGAGGCCGTTCAAATTTCAAAAAAAATGATGCACTGTGTTTTCATTTTTTGTAGGTTGGATATTTTCCTATTTGGCGACAAATGTTTTTAGAGATGGAATTAAAAAATATATTTTTTATTAAATTTACCTTTTAACACACTTTTCTAAACATCTTCCATTTTTTCATTACCTTAGCACTTTATTTTTGCCTTAGCAAATAAAATCTATCCAACTTGTTCTTCTCATTTTTTTGTCCAACTTATGCGCACTACAAATATTAGCAGAATACAAAAATCCGCTTTGTCCGCCTTCGTCGCGGTGCTGCTGTTCGTTAGTCTGCCAGCTGCCGCCCAAAAAAACCTCACCATTCAAGCATCTCCTGTCCAAGCCGCTCCCAAAACCGGCGTACTTGAAAAACTGACCCAATACGACCTGTTCCAACTCGATGCCAAGGCACTTTGTGATTTTGCCAAAAATAAAGCAGACCAACCCTTCGAACTGCATCTCCGCTTCGATGCCGTCCACGACTGGGAAGTGGTACTCCAATCTGCCAAAGTACACGGCCCCGATTTCAAATTCGTGCTGAGTACCGGCGAAACCGTCGAGGTAGAAAAAAACATCACCTATCGCGGCTATTTGAAAAACGACCCCGCCACGGCCGTGCGCATGACCATCTGCGACCAATATGTGTCCGGCGTGTTTTTGGGTGCGGAACTAGAAGCGTTTGAAACCGTCGAACGAACACCGCAGCGCACGGCAAGCGACTTGGTGGTGGTTTATAAAAACAATGGAGGCGCAGATGGCTCCGTTTGTGGGCATCTGCCAGATGTTTTGCCAAACGAACCAGGAACAATGCCAGAGATTTTTCAACCAAAAACGATACCTTCGGAAACGGCAGCCGCCATTAACCAACAAATGCTCGTCAATTCCTATTGCCCAAAATTGGGTGTCACTTTGGATTGGCAAGGGTTGGTAAAAGCAGGCTCGGTTGCCAATTTCAACGCCGATTTGCAGACAATTGTCAATGTCGTGAACGGCTATTACGACGATTTCAGTGTGCAATTTGAGTTGAACCCCGTTTTTGTTATCGCTGCTTCGCCCAATCCCTGGACGGATGCACCTGGGCAACAAATTACGCTGGTCTCCAATTATGCCACTTGGGCTTTTCCTAATTTAATGCCGAACAATTACAATTGCAGTCTTTTGTTCACCGGCACGAACATGAACGGGATCGGGTATGCCTACATCAGCCACATGTGTCCAAGCGACAACTCGCGTTTCGGGGAAATTGATTACCAATATTCGCAGCCCATCACGCACCGGGCAAATCTCACAACACACGAACTCGGCCACCTTTGGGGTGCCAACCATTCGGGTCAGTCTTCCACGCTTATTATGAGTCCGAGCATTTATAATGGGACTTTGCAGTGGGACGCAACGGCATTCAGCGTCATCAGCACGAATGTCAACACGACTTTCAATGCTTGTCTGCCCAATTGCAGCGACCTCCTCGTGAACTGGACAAGCCCGACGAATGGCCAGGTTTTTTCGGGACTCGCCGCCATTCCTTTTGCCGCTACCGCCTCTGGAACGGCCAACATTGCGTCGGTGCAGTTTTTGGTCAATGACACCCTTGTTGGCACAGATAACACCAGTCCATATACCTATACTTGGACACCGCCCAACTACACGAGTTATGTCCTGAAAGTCGTTGCGACAGATGTTTTGGGCGCATCTTCTTTCAAACAAATATCAATCACGGTCAATGACCCCACCGTAATCAGTATTTCTGCCCAAGTAAACGTCACGAGCGACGATGCGGAAGAAAATGTGGCAACCGGGAGCATGGATTTGAATAGTTCGGATTTGGAATTGGCCGTGGACATCACGACGCCACAACAAGTCGGTATTCGTTTCACCAACCTCAACCTCCCGCCCGGCGCGAACATCACGAACGCTTATATCCAATTTGCGGCAGACGAACTCAATTCCGCTACAGCCACCCTCACCGTGAAAGGCCAAAACCTCGGCAACCCATCTACTTTTACTTCGACAAACGCCAATATTTCAAGCCGGGCAAAAACCACTGCTTCCGTCGTGTGGTCGCCCGTCGCGTGGACTGTGTTACAAGAAGCGACGGTCAAACAGCGCACCCCGAACTTGAAAACCATTGTTCAGGAAATCGTCAACCGACCAGATTGGGCGGCGAACAACGCCATGGCTTTCTTTGTCACAGGCACGGGCACACGCACGACGGAATGTTTCGACGGTTCACCAGCGGAAGCACCTATTTTGAAGGTTTTTTACAGTTTGTCCCCGCCGCCAGTTGCCGCGTTTAGCGTCAGCGAAACCATGGCGGCACCGGGGTCGAGCGTTCAGTTTTCGTCCAACTCGTCCGGGCCGAATTTGGTGCATCAATGGACGTTCGAGGGCGGCAGCCCGGCGACGAGTACTGCTGCCAATCCTGCCGTCACTTACAGTTCATTGGGTACTTTCAACGTGACTTTGACCGTCAGCAACAACGGCGGGAGCAACACAATGGTCAAAACGGATTACATCATCATTGACCCTTTTTGCTTTGCAACGGGCAGCACGACGACCAGCAACGAGTATATCATCAACGTGTTAAGCGGCAGTATCAACAAAACTTCGGGCAAAAGCCGCTATTCCGGATGCACTGATTTGACGACTACTGTTTTCAAAAACAACAGTTACCCGATAAAAGTTACGCTCCAAACTTCCAGTGCCACAGACCATATATATGTGTGGGCAGATTGGAACAACAACAAAGTCTTTGAAAGCAACGAGGCTATTCCGATGTCGGCGCTCAATGGGGCGAACGAAAGCACGGGAAATATTTCGGTGCCTGCCACCTCCGTTTTGGGTAATGTCCGCTTGCGGGTTCGGAACATCCATGACACCGCCGGGGCACAACCTTGCGGTGATTACGAGGGAGAAGTCGAGGATTACACGCTGACAGTCACGGAATTGGTTGCACCAAACGTCCCGACCGTCCTGCAATCGCTCAATATTACAAACAACAGTGCCACGATGCGTTGGCACACTTCCGCTGGGGCAACGGGCTATGACCTGCAATTCCGGATTCCTGGCGGCAATTGGAGCCTTTTTCAAGCCACCGACACGAGTTTTAACGCCACGGGCCTCTCCGCTGGTACCAATTACGAGTGGCAAGTGCGTGCCTTTAATACGGCTGAGACGAGCACTTATGCAAATTTGGCCTTTTTCACTACCTGTCAAACGAATTGCAACGATTTGGTGGTTGCTTGGACGAATCCGACGGAAGGACAGGTTTTTAACAATTTGAACCCAATCAATTTTGCCGCGACCGCCTCGGGGGATGGCAGCATCACACAGGTGGCATTTTTTGTCAACAATGTCTCGGTTGGCGTGGACAATGACGCGCCTTATGCCCTGACTTGGACACCGCCCGCTTTTGCTAGTTATGTGATTAAAGCCGTTGCTACTGATAATTTGAACAACACGACCGCCAAACAAATCGGCATCGCCGTGCAAAACAGCACCAGCATCACGGTCACTTCCCAAATAACCGCTGGGAGCGACGACGCGGAGCAACAAGTGAGCAACGGGGTCATGTACCTCACGAGTACGGATTTGGAACTGACCTACGACGGCACTGTGCAGCAGCAGGTCGGGATGCGCTTCAAAAACCTCAACATCCCACCGGGCGCAACCATCGCGAACGCATATATCCAATTTACGGTGGACGAAACGAGTACGAGCACAGCAGGTTTGACTATTTTTGGAGAAAACCTCGGCAACCCTGGCACGTTCACCTCAACGACAAGCAATATTTCGAGCCGGGTCAAAACCACCGCTTCTGTTTCTTGGACTCCCGCCGTCTGGATGGTCGTGAACGAAGCAGGCGCAAACCAACAAACACCCGATTTGAGCAACATAGTGCAGGCAATCGTCTCCCGGCCCGATTGGGCAGCAAATAACGCAATGGTTTTTATCACTACGGGTTCGGGAACGCGCACGGCATACGCCTATGAAGGTTCGACGGTGAAAGTCCCGAAACTTTTTGTCACTTATAACACAAACGGTGCTCCAATCGCCAATTTTACGGCCAACGCGACAGCCGTTTCTCCAGGTGGGAACGTGCAATTTACCTCTACCTCCACGGGGTTGGGCATTTCGCACCAATGGACTTTCGAAAACGGTATTCCAGCCACAAGCACGGCGGCCACGCCCTCCGTCACGTACAACACGCCTGGTATTCACGACGTTTCCTTGCTCGTCAGCAATGCGTCAGGCAGCAATACTTTGGTAAAAACCGATTTCATCACCGTTGGCTATTGTGACGGGACGGGAAAAGCGGGGACAGGAGGAGACTACATTACCAACGTCATGGTCGGCTCAATCGGCAATACTTCGGTACAAACGAGTTATTCCAATTTTTCAAACGTAGTGAGCAACGTCGTCAAGAACAACGCGTACCCGATTACGGTGACCTTGAATTACTCGTTTCCATTGGATTACGTGTATGCGTGGGTCGATTGGAACAACAATTTCGTGTTTGAAAACGACGAATTAATATCAATGTCCGCCCTCAACGCCAGCCACCAAAGCACAGGCACGCTCAACGTGCCTGTTTCGGCAGCCAACGGCAATGTCCGGTTGCGCATTCGGAATATTTATGGAAATGATGGCCCCTTGCCCTGCGGCGATTATTGGGGCGAAGTGGAAGATTACACCCTCAACATACTCGGCACGACTCCGCCCACCGCGCCCACCAGCCTGACGACTACCAGCATTACCAGCAACAGCGCGACGCTCACTTGGACGGCATCGGCTGGTGCGCTCGGTTATCAAGGACAAATTCGTTTGTTTAACGGCGCATGGACGGCGTTCAGCACAGTGACCACCAATTTTGCCACGACCAACCTCGATGCGGGCGCATCCTACGAATGGCGGGTTCGCGCTTATAATACGACCGATACCAGTGCTTACGCAGCCATTGTTGCTTTTACGACCCCACTGACGGGTGTGACTTATTGCGCTGCTTCGGGCGACAATGCAACGTATGAATGGATTGCAGAAGTGAAGGTTGGAACGTTCATCAACAGTTCTGGGGCCGCGGGGTACAGTAATTTTACCAGCAGCACGATTACGATGCAGGCAGGGAACAACTATGCACTGAATCTCACGCCCGGTTTTTCCGGCTCCTCGTACAATGAATATTGGCGGGTTTGGGTGGACTACAACGGCAACGGCAGTTTTGGTGCGGACGAATTGTTGTTCGACCCCGGCTCCACGAGCAATGTACTTTTATCGGCAACGGTTGCCATTCCGGCCAATGTGACCCCGAAAACGACCCGGATGCGCGTGAGCATGAAATACAACGGTGCGCCGACAGCCTGTTCTATTTTTAGTTACGGTGAAGTCGAAGATTACACGGTGAACATCACAGCGCCCGTAGTTAACCCACCCGCCGCGCCCAGCGGATTGTCAGAGACGGCCATTGCGGTCAACAGCGTGACCTTGAATTGGACGGCTTCGAGCGGTGCAACGAGTTACACCGTTCAGGTGCGCACGCCTAGCGGCGCGTGGAGTACTTTCACCAGCACAAACAACGTGCTCAATGCCACGAGCCTCACCGCCAATACCATTTATGAGTGGCAAGTGAAAGCGAACAACGCGGCAGGTTCCAGCGTTTTTTCGGCTCTTGCCACATTCACAACCTTGACGTTCACTCCCTATTGCGCTTCGGAAGGAGACAACGCAACCTACGAATGGATATCGAAGGTGGATGTCGGGAGTTTTACAAATACTTCTGGAGCGGCGGGGTATTCCGATTTCACTGCCCAGACGATTGTCATGGAAGTGGGAAAATCCTACAACCTGACGCTAACGCCCGGTTTTTCCGGCTCCTCTTACTATGAATATTGGAAAATTTGGATTGACCTGAACGGCGACGGCGTGTTCTCTGCCAGCGAACTGTTGTTCGACCCCAGCGCGACGAGCAAAACAGCCATCAATGGCACCCTGACTATCCCGACCGGCACCGCTTTGCGAACGACCCGAATGCGGGTGATCATGAAATACAACAACGCGGCCAATTCCTGCGAGGCGTTCGATTATGGGGAAGTCGAGGATTATTCGGTCAACATCGTAGCCGCGCAGACCGTTCCGTATTGTGCCGCGACGACAGAGACCATTTTGACCTATTATTACATCAAAAAAGTGGTCTTTGGCAGCATCGACAAAACGTCCACGCTTGGCAACACCACTACCGGTTATTCCGACTACACCAACTTGAGTACCACCGCCATGACTGGGGCCACTTATCCGATAGAAGTACATTTTGATCCAGGATGGTCAGGTAATTCCGCAAAAGTCTATATTGACTGGAACGACAACGGCGATTTCAATGACGCAAACGAGCAAGTACTAAGTGGGGCAGGTGCCACTTCTCCTTATACGGCGATGGTCACGGTGCCTACCAATGCAGTCCTCGGTGCAACCCGGATGCGGGTTAGGCTGGCGCATTACGCAACTGTCGTGCCCTGCGGATCGCTCCATTACGGCGAAACGGAGGATTACACCGTACAAGTCGCGCTGATGGCCGCCGCATCCGATGACCGGGAAGAGAAACGGGTAGAAAACAACGGTGCTGAAAATAGTCTCGAGGATGTCGTGAAAATCTTTCCAAACCCTGCAAGCGGGCGGTTTACCCTATCGTATTCAGGTGACGGTCCAGCGACGGCGGCTTTGTTGGGTCTTCATGGGCAGTTGGTACGGGATTTTCAGATCGTTCCTGGCCAACAGGAGGTTTTCGTGGAAGATTTGCTGCCAGGCTTGTATTTTCTTCGGGTAAAAACGCAGGAAGGGCAGTTTGTTGAAAAACTGTTGATTCGGTGAAGTGAGAGCCTATTTAAAATAAAAAACTCAACAAAAATAGTCCATACTAATGATCAAACATGTTCTCTTTATTGCATTTATTACCATTTGGTTTTCCAATCTTGGTTTCTGCCAAAACACACCCTTAAAAGTGGGTGTTGTCGGATTAACGCACACCCATGTACATTGGATTTTAGGAAGACCGAAAGACGATAAGATTGCCATCGTTGGTATTGTTGAGCCCAATAAAGACCTAGCGCTTCGCTACACACAGCAACATGGTTATTCTATGGATTTAGTTTTTTCTACATTAGAAGAAATGATTGCCAAAACCAAACCCGAAGCGGTTACGGCCTTTGGTACTATTTACGAGCATTTAGAAATAGTAAAAAAATGTGCACCATTGGGTATTCATGTTATGGTAGAAAAACCATTGGCAGTAAGTATGAAGCATGCTAAAAAAATGAAAGCATTGGCGAAGAAATATAAGATTGAATTGCTTACTAATTATGAAACAACTTGGTACCCAACCGTACACAAAACGTACGAACTGGTTAACAAAGATAGTATAGGAAGGGTTAGTCAACTCATCGTTCGAGACGGCCATAGAGGCCCCAAAAAGATCGGTGTTAATAAAGAATTTTTAGATTGGTTGACTGATCCAGTTAAAAACGGCGGCGGTGCCATTACCGATTTTGGTTGCTATGGCGCCAATATTACAACGTGGATGATGCATGGAAAAAAACCAATTTCAGTTACAGCAGTAACACAACAACTGCAAAAAGAAAACAATCCGAATGTAGATGATGAATCTACTATTATACTCACTTATGATAACGCGAAGGCCACTATACAGGCTTCCTGGAATTGGCCAATAGGAAGAAAAGATATGGAGGTATATGGCATAACAGGCGCTATTTACGCTGACAATAGAAACACTTTAAGAATGCGTATTGCCGAAGGATACGATGGGTTTAAAGAAACAACTTTCAAATTAGAAGAACAACCGTCTCCTTATAATGACCCTTTCTCTCTATTTGCTGCGGTTATCAAAAAAGAAATAACATTAGCACCTTTCGATCTTAGTTCTTTAGAGAACAATATGATGGTGATGGAAATTCTGGATGCCGCAAAATTATCTGCGAAGACCGGAAAAACGATCAAATTATGAAGCCCCTTTATCCCCTAAAAACCCGAACCACCCCTACCCTACCATCCACCAAAACCTCAACAAAATACACCCCAACCGGCAGCACATCCAAAGGCAAAGTAGCCGAAACCGTATTAGGCCAAAAAGACAGCATCGCCTGACCAAAAACATTAAAAACAGCGACTTTGGAGATCGTACCCGTGGCATCTATTGTTAGATCGTTTTTAAAAGGATTGGGATAAACACGGAGGTTGGCAGCGGTTTGGTTGTCCGTAGTTGAACTGGTGCCTTTGTGGAAATATAGGTTATCAAAAAATACCGTGGTATTGCCTTGTGTCGGTGCGCCTTCTAGTTTTAATTGATACACAGTGGACAAATTGAGTCCTGCAAAACTGGACAATGGAAGATCAAAACTATTCCAACCCGGGTTTGCAATGACCAATAGTTTGGTAATATCAGCACCGCCTTGGTGGATGAGCGAAAGTTTTATTTGGGCTTGATCCGTTTGAAATAGATCGATATGTAATTTTTCAAATCCAACCAAATTAACGGGCGCGTCCAATACAATACCTTGGTAATTGAATTGCAATAATTGCTTGGTAAGATCGCCATCCACTGTAATATCGCTGGCAATGGTGGCCTCGCCCCAGTTTTTTCCAATTTTCGTACCCGCAAGATCGGTATAGGCGCCGGAGTAAATCGATACCACATCGGTCGTATTTCTCGCGGGCGGTGTGGGTGCGTGTACCTGAGGGGCAGATACAGGGGTAGGAGGTGCAATCGGATCGGCCAATTTGGTGGCGGTGAATTGAATATTATCAAAATAGACATCGTGATCGGCGGTTCTATTTGCATCTTTATCGGCGTGTATCACCAATTGATTATTCCCAATATTATTATCGGCATTATTTACGCCGCCTCCGCCTGTGCCGTTACCTGTATTAATAAGCGCGACTGAAAAATCGACAATAAACGTCAGTGTTATCCATTGATTAATGGCGGATGGCACTTTGTTTCCGATAAAAGTGGTGCCTTGTCCGGCAGCATTGGTGCTTGTAAATTTAATATAAACGGGGCTAAAAGTCGTTTTATAGACATTCATCGTCACTGTCGTCGGGTTTGCGCCATCAAATTTCCATTTTCCTAAAGTGCCGTATAATGATTCGCAACCGGCCCATTCGCCACCATCGTCATTGGCGGTGAATTTTGCTACTGTTGCAGAGGTGTTCGCGCCGCCGGGGAATGGATTGGCCACAAAAGTGAGTCCTGTAGTATTGGTTCCATTGTCAAAATAATTCCATGCGCCGAGTGTTGTACCGGGTTCAAACGTGAAATTGTAATTGGTTACTTGGGCAAATCCTACGGAAATGACCAGTAGAAGCAGTACGGTAAGGGTAAATTTTTTCATAGATAGTGCTGATTTAGCAGCGTTTGGACAAAGATACGACTATCCCCCTTATTATTCCCCTAATTTCCCCAATAACCAATCTTTGTAAGCCAATGCTGGCGTGTCACAATGTCGGGCAGCAACTATGCACTAGAACGCGGCAGTTTTGCCAGTGGACTTTATTTTTATGAAATTCATACAGAAGGCGGAGTGCTTATTGGACACGGGAAGATTTGTTTTGGCTAAGGGATAAATATTGGAAGAGCAGTTAGTTTAAATTTAAATACAATATATTAATTAACTAACTGCTCTTTTATATTCGGTAAATAGAGTTTGCTCCAAAAACATTATAATTTTGATCCTACGGATTGGTACAATAAGCATCCGCGATACCACAAATTTGAAGAGAAACGGCTCCTGGTAGCGCGCTGGCCGGTACACAGGCTTGAAATACACTCGGATTCGTATTGGTATTAAAAACGGTATATTGTGGGGTGATAAAATTACCACCCTGCTGCATGGCCCAATAATAAGTAAAAGGCGGAGTACCACTTAATGTAATGGTTACATTCGTACAAGCACCTGGACAAAGATCACCGCTTTGTGAGAGGGATACAACGGTAGGTTTAGGCCGCCAAACAACTGTAGCCGCCGTTGATATTTGGAGACATGGGTCTGCTAAATCAACCATGCCATTCAGGTTATTTCCGACCAATTGTGCTACATAATAAGTGGTTCCGGCTACAAAGGGTGGATTGAAATTAAAATTTGGTGTCGTACTTGTTTGGATGATACTTGTGAGTGGCGATGCCGGATTGCTGTATATGATATAACGCACAATATCATTAAAATCAGGTTGTGCCGCCGTAAATGGCACCGATATGGAGTTGGGTAAACAAGCCGTAACAGCGGTTATCGTTGGTGTGCCTGCACTACCGAGACATACGCAAGGTAGATCGGCAACTCCTGGCGGGGCTACCGAAAATGATCGGACAAAAATCAAAGGGATCGGACAGCCGGGCGTAACTACATTGGTGTTGAAGTCATAAGTAGATAAATCCGTTCCTCCAAACGAATCGGTTACATAAATCGGCCCTCCATTGGGAGCAGAAGTAGCACCAATAAAAAACTGTGGCGGTGTTTGTAGAATGATGGAAGCAGATGGGTTTGTTATATTTATCTGAACAATGCCCGCAGAATTATTTGGTGGCACATCGCCCATTCCATACAATTGACCATTGAAGAAAAACAATTCGTATATCGAAAATCCTGCTGGAAAATTGCCAATTGTAGTAATCGTATTGGTAGCAGGGTTAAATGTTGAAAGTGAATTTAGGTTAACAGTATATATCGTACCATTGGGGTGAACGTATGCGCCATTGAATAACCCTGAGATTGTAGCAATGGGCGTATTACTCGGTGGGTCAAAGCGATAAATACCGTTAATTGTAGAAACAAGCAGATCACCATTGGGTAAAATCAAGGTTTCTAATGGAAAATTTGATCCAAAATTGAAATTGAGTACTGGACATATTTCGCATGTGGCAGGATTTATTTTCCAAACATATTGGTTGCCTGTAATTGGAGCACCTCCTGAAAAATAGACAAATTGCGCTTTTGCAGCATTAGCAATAAAAAATGCTATTAAATAGGTTAAGCAATATCTCATATTGTGTTTGTTTGGATTTAAACAAGGATAAAATATATTGGTTTAAAATAAATGTGATTTTGAGCGTTTGGGGAAGGATACTATCTCCATACGTGGTTGTATCGCTTAGGCCGTACACATCTATTTCATCACTGAAAATTACCTTTTACTTACCGCTGAATCTCCTACCTTAATACGCTCGGCAAATAAATGTCTATTTTTTACCAGTACGCGTCGCAACAACATCTATAATTTTGTGAAAAATTATATTTAAATAATGGAAAGACGCAATTTTATTCAAACAACTGGGTTATTAACCGCTTTGGGCATGTTGCCTAATGCTGCCCTACAATCCGCGCCCAATATGGGTGTAAGTGACCCACTCAAACCCTTCTACTTGCCTCCAATGGAGCCACTATCGCACAAAAATAATATGGATATTCGTGTTTGGGTGCGTTCGGAAAGCACAGGCGGCGTATATTCGTGCGTCGAATGCGCAGTTGCACCCAAAGTAATGGGGCCGCCGCCGCACTTACACAAAGCCTTGGACGAGTTGATGTTTGTACTAGAAGGCACAGCAAGTGTGGTGGTGGACAACGAAGTGGTAGAAATTGCAGCAGGTGGCTGGCATTTTAGGCCGCGCAACCTGAAACACACGTTCTGGAATGCCTCCGAGCAGCCGCTTCGTTTTGTGGACATGTACTTCAACCAACCTTTTGAACAGTTTTTGGAGCGTATATTTTTTGAATTAACGCCCGAAAAAGGTTTCCCGCAAGGCTCGGAACAGCTCAAAAAAGAGCACGACCGGTTGAACGAGCAATTTGGGTTGGTGTATGAGGCCGATGCATTTGAACAACGACAAGCCATTGTTAAAAAATATGGTCTAAAATAGATGGTTTTAAAGGATTTTTTGCCCAACGAATTGCTACGCGCCTATGTGCGCTGCTACCGTATTGTGCACATGCGTTTTGAACACGGCAACCCGCCGCCGTTCAAACCCTACACACCAAGACCGGAGCAATGTTTGGCTTTTTATCCTTATGACCGCGAAAAAGTGGATCTAACAACTCAAAACAAGACTGTGACGAATGTTTCAGTGGCTTTGATTGGGCAGGCATTGTCGGTGACCAACCGATATATTCACGGTAATTTTATGGTGATTCAAATCTTGTTTCAGCCAGGCGCGTTGTTTCGGCTGACCAAAGTACCGAGCCTCGAAATAACGGATACCTATATGGAAGCCGATGCGGTCTTTGGCAAGGAAGTGCACTGGGTGAATGAGGCTTTTTTCCACGCCCAAAACTATCGGGAATTGGTAGAAATAGCCGATGGCTTTGTGCTTCAACTGGCCCAGCGCACCGCTATTGATGCCCACCCGATAGATTTGGTTTGCCAAAAAATGTTGAGCAATCCGGTGGCTTCGCTCGACCAACTGGCACGCCTGTCGTATTTGAGTAACAAGCAATTTGAACGAAAATTTGTGGAACGTACTGGCGTAAATCCTAAGGTTTTTGCGCGATTGGTACGGTTTGACAAAGCATTCCGAGAGAAAAACCTCCGCCCCGAACGCGATTGGCAAAGCATAGCGTTTGATTGTAACTATTACGATTACCAGCATTTGGTGCGCGATTACCAAGCCTTTACGGGGTTAAAACCCACTGATTTTCATCTTTTGGAAAGTCGTGCGCCGGAACGCCGTTTTGGCTTGGCCGAGCATTATTACGAAACGCAGGTTTAATCTTTTACCTTCTTGAAAGTTTAAAACTTCTAAGAAGGTAAAAGATATACGCCAGTTCTTATTCGTCGAATAATACATCCATGGTCAAATTATTTTGCACCAAGGCCACCTAAATCAACTTATAGCCAAATTCGATACCCGATTAACGGCTATAAGTGCTTTGTAAGCATTGAATACATTGAAACTGGGAGAATCAACCTCTTTGTCCAGCATTAATTTAGAATGGAGAAAATGTCATGATCCGATTTTGTCATGCACACTAATAATAAAATCCATGACTTCGGAGAAGTCCAACATTTGTAAAAAAATCGAATGCCTCAAAAGACTTCGGAGAAGTCCAACCTTTGTAAGGGCTTTAGTCTGAGCGGCTCGTATCGCACAAAATGTGGGGGTGACTATTTTACAACAAATGTTGGACTTCTCCGAAGTCGCGGATCATATATTGTTATTTTAGTACCCGACAAAATAGAGTCAAAGCATTGAAGAAGGCTGCTTAATCTAATTTGAGTCTCAACATTGATGAGGAAGTCCAATTACCTCACTCCGACACCACCAATTTCCCCCAAAAACGCGCCCCTTGTTTCCCCTGCCATTCCAAAAAATACACCCCACCAGCAAGCCCATCCGGAATCCTAATTTTGTGGCTGCCCTTACCATCCACTTGCAGCACGACTTTACCATAAGGATCCATCAGCACAATGCGATGTGCCGCGCTCATATCTTCAAAAAACAGGTACGCGCCTGCTCGAACAGGATTGGGGAAAATACGCCCATTTTCGGCATCAGGTAAGCCATGTACCGCGACCAATTTTCGCTCCAAAAAGCCAGTATCTACCGTATAAAACACCGTATTGGTAATAATCGGCGGATTAAAATCAAAATAAATACCTGCGCGGTTTTCGACGCGTGTGCCCAGTTGTAACGTGTCTTTTGGCGTGATTCGGAACCGCACAAAACCATGTGAAGCCGCCTCATTTACGTTGCTATCGGGCAGTAAAATATCGTCAAAAGTAAATTTCAAGACCCCATATCCTGTTACATCCACTTGATACGGATGACTCGAAATACCTGCTCTAAAGGTCGCCACATCCAAACCATACGATAATGTATCCCGAATAAC
The DNA here is from genome assembly GCA_043764095.1 of Chitinophagales bacterium. Classification (GTDB taxonomy): domain Bacteria; phylum Bacteroidota; class Bacteroidia; order Chitinophagales; family Saprospiraceae; genus M3007. The sequence continues at coordinate 14,763 of JAYUKX010000063.1, read as the reverse complement.
AACCGTAAATGCCGTGTCGGTACCGGTATTTTGGAAATTAATTTGGTACTCAATTTCCGTGTTTGGATAGATAAAATGCTTGTCGTAAACACCTTTTGGCTGCGCCAGTTTTTCATTGGGATCATAAGAACCAACTACTTCGCGGCATTCTCTGGAAAAAAATGGGTTGCCGTCCTGTTCACTAAATTGCGTGACAAAACCCAAACTAAACAACCCGCCCAGGTTCAAGCCACAACCTTCCACACTCGCAAAAGGCATCGATACAAATGGGAAAGTAGGTTCCTGCCCCGCTTGCAGTAGCCATGTGCTGCCATTGGCGGGTACTCGAAATACAATGGATTCCAGCGCGTCCAAAATAAACGGACTTTGGAATAAAATCACATCATCTTCAATTACAATATATTCCTGTTCTTCGGTCATATCGCCAAATCCAATGTTTTGGATCGTAAAACGCACCGAATCGCCTTCACAAAAACCATCCACCATCACCTGCGCGCCCGACCAACTGGTGCTGGCAGGCGTGCATATACTATCGGGAGTGATATGCGCCGTGGCACAAATCGACTGTCCCAGCACCGTGGAATCGCAAATAACGTGAAATATCAACGAAAATGAACCACAATCATCGGGTTGTACTTCGCCCACCGAAAACTGCCAATTATTGCCCCCCACATTACTGCCCGGAATGGTGCTGCTCACAAATGCCACATCATCGGAAAGATTGATGGTGACTTGCGCATTGGGCGCGGGTGCTGTACCGGCGTTGCAATATTGGATGATATATTGGTTATCAAAACAACGCCTGATAAAATTAGAAGCGATATTCACCTCCATGAGCGGACACGAAATAACGGGTTGCAGCAGCAAATCTACCGTAGCAGAATCGTTGACTTGGGGCAAATTGACCCAAATGGAATCTTCGCAGGGTTCTGAATAATTATTGAGAAGGTAGGTAGTGATTTTGTACAAACCTGTATCCAAGTCCATTTGATATTGGCCTTGGTTATTGGAAATGGAAAACAAAGGGTCTTGTCCGTTTTTTTCGGCTTTTACGATTCTTTTTTCTAGGCCGATTTCTTGGGTGTCTTTTTGGCAGGTGATGTTTTGATCGAGGAGGATGGTGCCGGTTAGAAAGGTATTGACGTAAGAACAGGCGGTGTTTACGATGCAGGTTTGGCCGTTTTGTAAGGTTTGGTTGTAAACGGAGGTGATTTGGGCGGGGTCGCAGCAGATGTAGGAGAGGTTGGGATTGTCGGAAAAATCTAAAATGGATTCAATTTTATTGTTTTTTATGAAGAACGAAGTTATTTGATTGCAAAAGCAACTCAAAAGTTGCAAATTATTTAAATCTTGAACATTCAAAGTAATCAATTGATTTTGATAACAATACAACGTTCTTAAATTACTCAACCCACTCAAATCTAAATTAGTTAATTGATTGTTACTGCAATCCATATCAGTCAAGTTGCCCAAACCCTGAATATTCAAGGTAGTCAATTGATTAACTGTGCAAAATAGATTTTGCAAATTATTCAGACCTTCTAAGTCTAAGGTAGTCAATTTGTTATAATGGCAATTTAATTCTACTAAACTACTCAATGCTTTGACATCTAAGACTTCTAATTTATTAGCACTACAAGATAAATGTTTCAAATCACTCAAAACGTGAACATCTAAAGTTGTCAATCGATTACCTGAACATTCTAAATATACTAACTTTTTAGATTCTTTCATATCTAAGGTAGTCAGTTGATTAACGTAGCAATTCAAATTTTTTAAACTAATTAGCCCTAGCAAATCTAAGGAAATCAATTGATTATTATTGCAATACAAAGTCTCTAAATTACTCAGACCGTTTACCTTAATTGTAGTCAATTGATTAAAGCCACACAACAAATATCTAAGATTAATCAACCCTTGCACATCCAAACTAGCCAATTGATTAGATAAGCAATTCATAGATTGCAAATCGATCAGGTCTTGTAAATTTAATGAAATCAATTGATTGCCAGAGCAATCTAAAGACTTCAATGCGCTTAGGCTTTGTAAATTTAATGAATCTAATTGATTTAGAGAGCAATTCATATATTGCAAATCGACTAGGTCTTTTAAATTTAATGAAGTCAATTGATTCTTAGAGCAATCTAAAGAATTCAAATCGCTTAAACTTTGTAAATTTAATGAATTTAATTGATTAAAAGAGCAATCCAGTCTTTTCAATTGATTAAAATATTCAATACCTTGCAAAGATTGAATAGAATTATTTCTAATATCCATCCCTCTGACGATCTCTGCCTCGCTTACCTGTATCTCCCCATCATTATTGAAATCTGCATCTGAATCCATAGCAAAGTTTCCATCCGTATCCACACAAAGCGTATTCAATAGCGCATTTTTAAAATTCACATCCGGAATATCCACCACCTGCGCCAACAGACAAGACTGCGCGACAAGCAAAATTAAAATTGTAAAAAAAGATTTCTTATTCATGGTTCAACGATTATTTAATGATGATGATTAATATTGACACAAAGGTGCAGCCGATTATGAGTTATAAAAAAAACAGTTTACCTTTGTTTTTTAAAATTTTAGATCAATAATTTTTTATAAAAAATTGATAATCAATTTTTTATCGTTATTTTTTATTTAACCAATTCTAATGGAACAGAGCATTTTATACAACCTTTTTATACAATTTTCGGAACACGACCGCCGAAAAATACGGAAATGGCTGATTTCTCCCTTTTTCAATCCCCGCGAAGAGGCCATACGCTTGTTTAAGTTTTTGGAAATCAACGCAAACAAACCTGCCGCGCTCGAAAAAGAAAAGGCTTGGGCTTATATCAACCCTCAAAAACCCTACAACGAAAGCACCATGAACCACCTCATGTGGCACCTGCTCAAACAATTGAAGCACTATATTGCTTACACAGAATGGCAAAACGATACCGTTGACACTCAAATTCGCCTCTGCCAAGGACTGCGTAACTACAACGCCCTACCCGAAATGCTCGAAAAAGAATTGGAAACCGGGGTCGAAATTCTAGAAAAAAATCCTTACCGCGATGCACAATACCATTTCCAAAATATGGTGTTGCAACGCGAAAAAATGGAACACACAACGCTCCTCAAACGAGATTCTTCTGTGGCATTTGCGCTGCAAAGTGAGGCGTTGGAAACGGGTTTTATGCTCCATGTACTCCGCTCGTCCTGCGCCACTCAAAATTTTAGGAATATTATGAAGGCGCAACCGCAAAAACCCTTTGTCCACCAAGTGATTGACCATATTTCCGAACAGCACTTGGAACAACCCTTGGTACACCTCTATTTTCACCTCAACAAATGCCTTCAAGACCCACAACAACAGGAAAGTTATTTTAAAGTAAAGGCCGATCTACAACAATTTGGCCACCTGCTCCGCGAAAATGAACGCCGCGAAGCCTATCTTTTGGCCATCAATTACTGCATCCGACAACTCAATACCGGTGAGGCACAATTTATAAAAGAGGCATTTGATCTGTACAATATTGGGCTTGAAAACAGGAGTTTGTTCGAAAACGGCGTATTGTCTAAGTTTTCCTACAAAAATGCCGTCAATCTCGGTATGGGATTGGGCAATTTCCAATGGGTGAAGCAGTTTTTGGAAGATTATCGCCCTTTTTTGCCCGAAAGAGAGCGCAATGCGATTTACAATTACAACTTGGCGGTCTATTATTTCCGGCTGCCCGATTATGATGCCGCGCTGTCATTGCTGAGTGAAGCGGATTTTGGCAACGATCCATTGACCCAAATGAATGCCCGCTCTATGCTGCTGCGTATTTACTTTGAAAAGAACTATTTGGATACTTTGGAGTCGCTGTTGGATAGCTTTTCGGTCTATCTCCGGCGGCAGAAAAACACAGGTTACCAAAAGTGGAATTACTTGAATTTGATCCGTTTTACACGACGATTATTGACCTTGCCGACTTTGGATACCAAGGCGCGTCAAAAATTGAAGGGTGATATAGAGGAGACAAAGGCGTTGGCGGAAAAGGGATGGTTATTGGGGAAAATAGGGGCGCAATATTAGTCAAGCGTATGCAATTCCTCTTCTAAAAAAATATTCAAAGGACAAATACGCAAACCACCGTCCCTGTCAAATCGTTCACCCGAAGGTGTTATCACGTATTTAAAATCGGGTTGAAGGTCTTCAACAGATTGGTAAAAACCTTTTGAAATATTGGGTGCTACGGAGAATTTTATTTCAATACAAACCATTTTACCATTTGGAGTAATCATCAATAAGTCAACTTCTGCACCGTTTTGTGTGCGATAATAGTAGAAATCAGAAAATTCGGGTGCTTCCCGCATAATTTGCTCGATCACATAACCTTCCCACGAGGCTCCGATTGCAGGATTGCCCAATAATTGTTCTGTTGTAAAAACCCGTAACAAAAAATGCAATAATCCACTGTCGCGAATGTATAATTTAGGCGATTTGACCAGTCGCTTACCTATGTTTTTAAAATATGGGGGCAAACGTCGAATTAAAAAACTACCCTCTAGCAGTTCTAAATACTTATTGACAGTAGGGTGTGTCACGCCCAGTGAATTGGCTAAAGCACTTGAATTGAGTTGGCCTCCATGCAAATGGGCAATCATGGAAAGTAGGTTACGCACCGTTATTGCCGAAACGCTGAACCCCAGCCGGACTAAATCTCTGTGTATAAAGGTTTCTACGAAATCATCCAACCATTTGCGACTAATAAAGGATTCAGTAGGCAATAAAGCCCCCGGAAATCCGCCTTTGATCCAATGTGTTTCTTGTGTATAAAGATTTTTAATTTCGCTATAAGAAAAGGGCGTTAGTTCGTGGTAAGCGATACGCCCCGCCAAAGTTTCCGTATTGAGTTTTACGATATGCGGTGAAGCCGAACCCAATAAAATAAAACGGGCAGGAACGCGCTTTTGATCCGTCAAAGCACGTAATAACGCAAAAATTTCTGGACGAATTTGAATTTCATCAATTACGACACATTTGTCCTCATGCCCTATAAGATAAGATTGCGCATCTTCTAATTTGAACCAATCCTCTTGTAGTTCTAAATCAAGATAAATAGTTGGTTTTGCTATTTGCGTTTGCAAATAACGGGCAAGCGTGGTTTTTCCAACTTGACGTGGCCCAATTAAACCAACGATCGGTGACCAGTCCAAATCCCGAAGGACTTTTTGCGTTATTAATCGTTCTATCATGGTGCAAATATACAATTAACCAAGTAAATTGAAAATACAATTTTCAATTTACTTGGTTAATGCTTTTCATTTTTATGGTATCCTTAATTAAAGGGAAGAATAACATGCCATATCCTCCAAATATTTATTCAGTCATAAAATGCTTTCCAGTCATACGGTGAAGGATTTGTCAGTTTGTAAATCATCTGCTCTCTGTCGGTTAAACGTTGATAATAGTTACTAAATTCCGTTAAATAACCTTCCCCTTTTCCCATATTCCAAAACATACCCATGCTTTCAATATTAGGAAATTTTGTCCAAGGCGGCTGCATTGCATCGTCAAGCGGTTTAAAATGTCCGAACATTTTTAAAAAGTCTCGAGCCTCCATTAGAGCAAAACCGAGCAAATTTTGTCCACGCCAAGCGTAAATGTCCTCTATATCGTTGCTGTCTTGTGAAAGTCCAATGCCCCAAATATTGTCTTGCGGACTAGCCTCCACTAAAACGCGGTTTTCTGTCTTCAAAAGATATTCTGCAAAATTTGGATGTTGGTTGAACTTATGAATATTACCAAGTTTTACAATTTCAAATTTCTGCTCGTTCCAGGTCTGCTCGTCATAATTAATAATTTGTCGTCCGAGTTCTTTTGCTGCTGCTGGCTTGTCACAACTTATTATTTGCTCAAATGTTTTTTTGTCACCGAACAGCAATGCTTTTTGAGCCATCATCCAATGTTCTGCCGTTTTGAAAGTAATGTTATCAACCGTGAACGGACTTTCAAACCACTGGCTAAAACAAAACTTACCAACTGCTTCCTTATTTTTGTTTGTATGTCCCCAAAAGAAAATATATTTCAACGTGTCTCCACTTTCAAATCTTTCTGTCAACCATTTTATGTTGTAATGTGCCATTGTGCGTACGAGTTTTTACTTATTGCTCAATTTCCTAGTATATTATGGTTCGTTTTCTCTCCAAAACTATTCGATACATAACCCTCAACCATTTCTACTTTTCGTTGTCCATTGGACAAATAGTTGATACTGATGGAGCAGTCACCCGGTATATTAACCCAAACTGTTTTACTGCATCCTTTCTCCAATTTGTCAATATGTTTGTTGTCACAACCCACTATGTTTATATCTGTCAAAGTGAACTGTGTTGAGTTGGTAAAAGTAATTCTCATGGTGTCGAGCAAAATAAATCCAGCCCAACAATAAAAAAGCATAGCGGGAATGTTTAATAACATAATTCCACAAGTCTTCAAAAGTGTTGTTCTATGCGCTCTGTCCTTATCGGCTTTAAATAAAATGGAGATTAAAATTACAATATTTACAAGCCCGGCCAATACAATGAAACAATAGCCCAAAAAAAGGAAGGCAGCGAAAGAAGTCAGGAAATAAAGCCCGAAAATACCTGTCCCCAGCAAGAATGAAATCACTGCTGTTTGTCGTCCGAGTTTTATGTATGCTTGTGTTGTCATGCGTTTAGTACTTTATTTCTGCCAAAAATTAATGATGCTGCTGTAAAACCTTGTACCATAAATTATTTCTTCTTTTTTGAAATTTTGTTTTCGGGTTTAATTTGTTTAAGAGGTAAAGCGTTTTTCGCATTTAATGCGCTCACTACTTTTTTGCCGGTTTTGGCTTCGAGTTCTTTGAGTGCTACTTTGGCTACATTACCGCCTTGCTTGGCTACTTTTTTACTTTCCTCAAAGTTTTTCGGTGCTGTGCCAGCCAAAGTTTGAAAGGCTCTGCCTTGGGCGAAGGAATGGACTGAATGAGGCGGAAAAGTTGCTCGGTGTCGGCAACATCGGTCAAACGCATTTTGCCATCGGGCACAACTATTTTGAAACCGTGACAATTCGTCACGGTTTCATTTCCTTCTTCTTTAAGGCGTTGTTTTAGTTTTCTCCAATTGATAGCCCCCTGCCCCCTACCTATTCATCAAAACTTCACATTAAACCCCACCAACAAAGTCCTCGCCTGCGGGTACGCACCATAATCCACGCCCGCCGTACGATCCGACAAACCGCCATTAGAAGACACTTCTGGGTCAAAACCCTTGTATTTCGAGAACAAATATAGGTTTTGGCCTTCAAAATAAATCCTTGAACCATTCATGCGTTTGCCCGGAAGCGTATAACCCAAAGTGACATTTTGGATGCGAATAAACGAACCATCTTCCAGCAATTGCGAGGAGTTTTGATAGTAGTTGGGATAGATAAACGATGCGCGGCCGTATTCCGCTACATCGCCTGGTTTTTTCCACCGATTGCGCACATGCACCGTGTTATTTGCATAGACCGAACTCAGGCCACCATCGTTGCCATAGCCCAGTGTTTCGGTCGTTGAACGGATCAGGTTATACACGTCATTGCCCTGTGTAAATCGGGTAAATATGGCTAAATCGATATTTTTCCAAGTAAAACTATTAGTAATACCACCAAAAAAATCGGGCGTTGCTTTCCCAATAATTTGTGCATCATCGTAATCAATCAGGCCGTCGCCATTGGTGTCCTCATAAGTGGCATCACCGGTTTGTGGGTCAATACCTGTAAATTTAAGACCAATAAAAGAACCGAGCGGTTGGCCAACTTTCAGGATATGCGTCGATTCCAAATCGCTATACGCATTGAGGTAAACGCCATCCGAACTGAGTTTTTTGATCTCGTTTTTGATCCAAGTGGTATTAAAATTTACATCCCAACGGAAGTCTTTTTTGCGCACCGCTACTGCACGAATATTAAATTCCACACCCATATTTTGTACTTCACCGCTGTTGCGTGTTACGGTAGAAAAACCTGTAGTGCCTTGGATAATATCTTCGCTCAATAAACGCGTTTTGGTGGCCTGAAAAAACTCCAATGCCCCTGCAAAACGGCCACCTTTTATTTCGTAATCAATCCCGGTATTAAAGGAACGATTGCTCTGCCACGACAAGTTGGGATCGGCCAAATTACGCAATTGCAAACCCGGCAAACCATCGTACCGCGATGCAGAATAGAACGTAACATTTTGAAAATCACCGATTTCTTGGTCGCCAGTTAAGCCATAACTCACCCGCAATTTAAGGTCGGAGAACAACTTATTACTTTGCATAAATGGCTCGCTACTCAAACGCCAAGCCAAAGCCGCCGATGGAAACACCCCAAAACGATTGTTTTGTGAAAAACGCGAAGAACCATCCGAACGAAAACTACCCGTGAGCAAATAGCGGTCTTTGAAACCATAATTGACACGACCAATAAACGATACCAACCCAAAACCACCACCCGCAGAGGTCGCATTAACGATATTGGCGGCACTAGAAACGCGCTCCAAACCGCCCGGCGGAAAACCTTGCCCGGTGGCTGTTGCCAATTGAATATCGGTATTTTGAAAAGATACACCACCCAAAAGATCGAGGCTGTTTTTGCCCAATTCTTTGTGAAAATTCAAGGTATTTTCATTCAACCAAGTAATATTCCTAAAATTGGATTCAAATGCTTCACCACCAACGGCCTCGCCATCGGTAGTAATGGGCGATTTGAATTGCGTATCAAACAAAAACGAAGCATCTGTGGAGAACGTGCTACGAAATTTCAAAGCAGGCAAAATGCTATAATCGCCAAAAACGGAACCTAATACGCGGTAAACATTGGTATAAGCGCGGATTTCTTTGGCCGATTTAACGGGATTATCCGACAACCAACTCACTTGGTAATTCGCAAAATTGGCATAAGAACCATCTTGTTCATACACGGGCATCAACGGCGACGCGCCCAAGGCATTGGTAATAATTCCTGTATAAGTATCGTCGTTGAAACTGCGACGGTTGCGCGAAAACGAAGTATTGATCGTGGTACCAATATTCAATTTTTCGTTGATTTTGTGGTCGAGATTGAGGCGATAAGTAAAACGCTTGTAGAAATTTTCGATGACAATCCCTTTTTGGTCGTAAAAACCTGCGCTGGTAAAAAAACGCGTTTTGTCGTTGCCACCCCGCATCGACATTTCGTAATTGCTAATGGGTGCTGCACGGGTTACTTCATTGAGCCAATTGGTATTCACGCCCGTTTGGTCAAAACCCACCAATGGATCGGTCAATAACGCAGGATCAAAATCGTCGCCAAAATAGGCTGGATCTTGATTGTACTTATCCAAATCATTTTTGCGTCCTTCTTCAATGAGCGATACCCACTCATCAGATGACATAAATTTGATCGGACGCGCCACGCGTTGCACACCTGTGTAATAGTTCAAACTCACTTCTGATGCACCAGATTTGCCCCGTTTTGTCGTAATGAGGATGACACCATTGGCAGCACGAGCACCGTAAATGGCCGCCGCAGAAGCGTCTTTTAATATTTCGATTGACTCTATATCATTGGGGTTAATATCGGATACCGAACTCAGGGTTTGGCCTTGTCCCACCGTTTCACCAGAGGTATTGAACGACGTAGAAAGCGCGGAATTACTTTCTGCAATCAGGGGAATCCCATCCACGACGTACAAAGGCGCATTATTGCCTCGGATACTCACCAACAAACCCGCTCCGGGCGTACCAGAAGGCGTGGAAACATTGAGGCCCGTAACGCGTCCTTGTACGCTATTGGCCAAATTGGACACGGGTTGGTCTTTAAAATCTTTATTACTAATACTGGCAATAGCACCTGTGAGTTGGCTTTTGCGTTGAACACCATAACCAACTACCACCAATTCTTGCAATTGCGATTCGGTTTGTGCCATTGCAATATCAATCGTGGTACGGTTATCTATGGTAATGGATTGTTCTACATAACCCGTATAAGTACAAACCAAAATATCATTTTTTTCGACAGGAATGGTATAGTTTCCATCTACATCGGTGACCGTGCCGGAACGGGTATTTTTAACAATAATTGTTGCCCCGATTAATGTTTCACCGGTACTTGCATCGGTGACTTTACCGGTGATGGTTGCTTTTTGGGCAAAAATGCTCGAAGTGCCAAGCAAGCAAAAAAACAAACATATTTTAAGTGTAAAACTTTGATTCATAATACTTTATACGTAAATTTGTTAATTAAATAGAATGGATAATTACATAAAACCCCGTTTTTCGTGCGCCCGTCGAATCGCGCCTTCCAACACTTCCAAACCTTCATTCAGTTGATTGGGTGTAATGACCAAAGGCGGCAACAAGCGGATACAATTGGAATATAGGCCAGCACGGATCAGCAAAATACCATTAGAAACGGCATCTTTGATAATTTCTAATGTTAGATCGGGATCGGGTGTCTTGGAGGTGCGGTCTTTTACAAATTCCACCACCTGCATTGCGCCAACCCCGCGAGCATCGCCCAAGAGTGGGTATTTTTTCTTCCATTGCGCCAGTGTTCGGCTCATTTGGCGGCCTACTTTCTCCGATTTTGCCAAAAAAGCAGGGCTGGACAAAATTTTCAACGCTTCCAACGCACCAGCCGATGCCACAGGACTACCCGAGTAAGTGCCACCTACTGCGCCCAAATGCGGTTTGTCCAATATTTCGGCCCGACCAGTTACCGCTGCAATGGGCAAACCCGCGCCGAGGCTTTTAGCACAAGTAATCAAATCTGGCGCAACGCCCGCGTGTTCGCAGGCAAATAGTTTTCCTGTGCGCGCCATACCACACTGTATTTCATCAAAAATAAGGACAATACCGTGCTGGTCTGCAATCTCCCGCAGGCGTTGTAAAAATGGTGCAGGTACTGGTACAAATCCGCCTTCGCCCAAAATAGGTTCAATCAGAATAGCCGCTACCGCAGAAGGATCTACCTGCGAAATAAGGGCGTCGTCCAAGCGATTGAGGCAATAATCTAAGTATTTTGCAGCCGTCATACCATCGGGGACGCGGTACATATTGGGGGCGTGTAAGCGATAGATATCGGGAAAAGAAGTGCCATACCCTTTTTTGAACAAGGCGTATTTACTCGTGAGGCTCATCGTGAGCAGTGTGCGTCCGTGGTAGCCGCCTTCAAATACAATAATACCGGGGCGTTGGGTATAGTATTTGGCTACGTTTACGGCGATTTCTACGGCTTCGGAACCGGAATTGGCGAGCATGGTTTTCTTCTGAAAATCGCCAGGTGTTACCCTATTGAGCATTTCGGCCAAAGCCACAGCGGGTTCATGGGTGGCCACAATATTGCAGGCATGCACAATTTTGTCCATCTGCTTTTTCACGGCGCGCACTACGCTTTGCGGTGTGTGTCCTACGTTCATCATGCCAATACCGCCTGCAAAATCGAGGAGAGTATTGCCGTCCACATCGTGTACGACAGCACCATGACCAGATTCCACGGCGATTTCTGTCGATTTGGCTGCTCCTGTGGGCATCGCTGCTGCACGACGGGCGATAATTTCTTTGCTTTTGGGCCCCGGAAGTGGGGTGACTAAGTGAATGGTGGGCTTCATTGTATGTTTTATTTTTTATATTTTATGTAAAAACTTAGCCCAACGGTTTCGAGTCAAAAAAGTAGGCAATTTTTGGTCAGACAAGCCACTTTTTTGAGTTCGATGCAGCGCATCGGGCGAAAAAAATGGCGAATTCATGCTGAGCCTGCCGAAGTAGGATGGCTAAAAGTTGACCTTTTTTGGCCGAAATGGGAGTGGGCTAAGTTTTTATATTTTATTTATCATCAAAACCCCGCCATGTCCGCACTGTGGATCGTCGAGGTAATGGTGGATGAGTCGTATGATTTCAAAACCTATTTTTTGTTGTGCGCTCACAGTTGGGTCTTTTATTGTACCCGCCACAATGGCTTCAAAATAAGTATCCAAGTCCATTTTATCGGCGTAATTCAAGTATCCATTGGGCATACCCACTGTAACCTGACCTTTTAGCCCCAGCGCGATACACGTTTCGTGTCGGGCTTGATAAATGGCTTTTGCCAAACCTTGTCCCCTGTATTCAGGCAGCACGCCTACATCGAGGCCATACAACCAATCCCCATCTGGGTCGTGGGTAGTGAGCAGCATATTCCCCGATATTTCCAAAAAAGTATGGTCTTCCAGTGTCAATGCGTGGCGCATAGTGGTACTCATTGCAATCGCTTTATCGCCGTCGAGTATAACGAATTGCCCTTCTGGGAAAATACGAATATGCGCTTCATAGTGCTTTATCCCCATCCTTTCATCGGGCGAGAGGGTAGGAAAAATCGTATCCTGCAAGGCGGCTAATGCGCTGATATGCGTTTGATCCGTGTTCCGAAGTACGTAACCTTGTGGTAGTTCTTTATAGTAATTAGACATATTACAAAATTCCTTAAAAATAGCCGCAGGCCAAAAACAGCAACACACTCAATCCCCAAGCCACCATATTATAAGGGAACTGTGCATAAGACAATTCCATATTATTGCATTCGGTACTTGTGGCGGTGAGCACAGTAACATCCGAAAAGAAACTGGCCTGCGATCCAAATGCTCCTGAAGATACTACCGCCGCCAATGCGAGCCAAACATTAGCCCCCATAACATTGGCCAAAGGTACAACAATTGGTATCGCTACTGCGTACATTCCCCAAGAGGAGGCTGTGGTATAAGAGATAAAACTAAGTGATGCAAAGATGGCAGCTGCCAACAATTCTTTGGATAAAACGGGCTGAACACTATTGATCACAAAGGGGGTTAAACCCATTTTATCGCCCACCATTTTCAATACATACGACATGGTCAGGATCGCCAATGCAAATACCATACTTTTAAACCCTTCAAAAATACCATCGGTAACTTCGGTGAATTTCATTACGCCAAAAGAGCCATAAAATAAAAAAGTAAAAACCAAAGCAGCCATAACACCTTTTAAAGCGTCCTTCTCTAAGAGTAATGTTGCTACAATTAAAACGACCAAGGGCAAAAAGAAATAAATCGGTTTTGCTTTGGATAATTTGCTGGTCATATCTATTGTAGCGGGGGTGGTAGCGGCAGGTTGGTTTTGAGCGCGTTCTTCAGCCAAACGCATTTTGCCCACTAGCGGTAATTTGCCTAAAGCCACGAGCAACGCCATTATCACTACCAGCCAAGGGTAAAACATATAAGGAATAGTGGCTAAAAAACCATCAAAACCGCCATTTTGACCCACTACTTTATTATCTTCCAATAACTTGCCCACATAAATAGACCAAGTGCTCATCGGAATCAATACACAAACGGGTGCAGCCATCGCATTTACCATATAGGCCAGCATTTCGCGAGAAATATTAAACTGATCGGTTATTTTGCGCATCGTAACACCCGTGGCCAATGCGCTCATATAATCGTCAATAAATACAAATAAACCCATAAACCAAGACATAACCAAAGCACTTTGGCGCGATTTTACCCTTTTTAATACCAAATTGCCAAATGCAAATACCCCTCCGGATTCAATAATCAAGTGGATCAAAGAGCCGTAAAATCCACAAACCAAAATGACCCATACCATATCGGCATGTTTGAGGGTATCGGTGAGGGCGGTAATAAAGTTATTGGGAAATTCTTTAAAATTGATAATCAAAAAACCAACCAAACAACCCACCAATAATGGCTCAAAGGCCCGTCGAAAAGCAACAGCCAAAACGATGACAACCAAGGGGGGAATAAGACAAAGTGCACCAAAATCCATTTAAAAATACGTTAGTGTAAGCCTCAAAGGAACGAATAAAGACATAATATTACCAAATAAGAATTTATCTTTTAAATATTCCATGAAAATCGTTACCTTTGGAGCGGCATTTCAATGGTTTGGTGATATTGTTCTGTTATGAATACTATTTTTAAAACAAAGAAAGGTCGTACGTTTTTATTTTAATCCAAATCAAACCGCTTTTTTAACACATTAATTTTCCATGAAACAGATGCTACTTGCAGCACTATCTTTCATTTGCATCAGCGCTACTGCCCAGCCGACGATCACTAGCTCTTATTTCCCGGCAGCGGGCGATACACTTCGCTCTGCTATCGTCCAACAGCCTGATGCGGGCTTTAATAGCCTTATCACCGGCAATAATGGCCCCTTTAATTGGGATTTGTCCAATGTTAGCGCCGACAATTATGCCACAACGGTTTATTTGAACGCATCTACTGGTGTTCATTTTGCCGATTTCCCGGGTGCCGATATTATGGTATCAGGTACACAGGGCGAAACCTATTACAATAAAACCAATACATTGGTACAGGCAATGGGCTATGCTGGCGCAGATCCCGGCAATTTTGGGCTTAATATTATTGCTCGTTTTGACCCTTTTGTCACTGAACGCAAAGCGCCATTGAATCTTTTTGATTTTGGTAGTACCTCTACTGATCTTTCTTTGCCTTTTGGTACAGATCAATTGCCAGATTCATTGTTTAGCGGATTACCGTTCTCGCTGGATTCAATTCGGGTAAAAATTAGTACAGATCGTACCGAAATCACTAACGCTTATGGAAAAGTAACGCTCCCCGGTTTTGCTCAGCCCTTTGATGTGTTGCGTGTAGAACGCAATGAATATACCACCACGGGTTTGGACATTAAATTACCATTTATTGGTTGGACTGATCTTGCATCCATCATTGGCGGCGGCGGCGGCGGTGGCGGCGG
>JAYUKX010000062.1:0-4309 GCA_043764095.1 Chitinophagales bacterium | reverse complement strand
TCCCCGCTCGATAGTGCGGCGAGTTTTTTTTGGCGCCGCCGGAACTCGAAAGCAAAAGCGCAGCATTTTTCGTCAGCCGAAGCCTTTTTTGCCTACTTCTTTTTTTGGCGAAAAAAAGTAGGAAGTAAGCATTGCTGAACTGATTTTTAACTTTTTGACATTTGCAAATGGGTAAGACTTTTTTTCTAGAGAAAATGTGTACTGTTTGCAAATCAAAACTAATACTTTATTAACCGTAAATATAATGAAAAAATATAAACTATTTGCCGCAACAAATGTTGGTGACATAACATTGAAAAATCGCATCGTTATGGCACCCTTAACACGATGCCGGGCCATTGATAATGTTCCAAATGACTTAATGGCAAGTTATTACCAACAACGTGCTACCGCTGGCCTCATCATCACCGAAGGCACTTCGCCCTCCCCCAATGGTTTGGGCTATGCCCGTATTCCAGGTATTTTTAATGAAGAACAAATATTCGGTTGGAAAAAAACCACAACAGCAGTGCATAAAAGCGGTGGAAAAATAATTGTCCAATTAATGCACACAGGAAGAATAAGCCACCTCCTGAATATGGCACACGGTACGCATATAGTTGCGCCTTCAGCCGTAAAAGCCGCGGGGCAAATGTGGACAGATGCCAAAGGATTGCAAGATTACCCAACGCCCAAAGCAATGACCACCGAAGATATTGTGCTGACTAAGGCCGAATATGTAACAGCCGCAAAAAATGCGATAAGAGCAGGATTTGATGGCGTTGAACTACACGGGGCAAATGGTTATTTGCTGGAAGAATTTTTATCGCCCGTTACCAATATCCGTACAGACGAGTATGATGGTACTATTGAAAATCGGTGTCGATTTGTGATAGAAGTGGCTACTGAAGTCGCAGCCGCTATTGGCAAAGGAAAAACAGGTATTCGTTTGTCGCCTTATGGCGTAGCGGGCGACATGCCCAATTACCCTGAAATTGATGCAACTTATGATTACCTCTCTAAAGCACTTAATAAATTGGGGATTGCTTATATCCATCTTGTTGACCATTCTGCAATGGGGGCTCCCACAGTACCTATTGAAATAAAACGACTCATACGTAATAACTTTAAAAACACCCTTATTATTTGTGGTGGTTATGACAAAGACAGTGCTGAGGCGGATATTGAAAGTGGACTGTGCGACCTTGTCGGATTCGGTCGGCCATTTATTAATAACCCTGATTTGGTAGAGCGATTAGAATACAATCATGAATTATCGCAAAACCTCAAAATGGAATTATTCTATACGTCTGATGAACATGGCTACACGGATTATCCTAATTATAAGGCGCCATTAGTACTACAAATTAATTAAGCACTTAAATTAGTAGTATGTGAATGATGTAACTTAAGCCAATAATTGTGTAATGGTTTAGGTGACAATAGCATGCACCTTTGTGCTGTTCTTAGAATACTGTTACAAAATGCTTCATTGACAAATCTAAACAGAGGACTAAAACAAGCAATGGTTTTTGACATAAAGGACATTATTATACCATCACGATAGCAAATAAATAACAAATTTAATATATGAAAAAATATACTCCAATTTACCTCTACGGTGCCGTCACCATTTTGGAAGGTATTTTTCTATTGTTTTCAAGGGATAGTTCGTTCAATTTAATTAAAATGACGACTGGTGTTACCTTAACAATAGGGGCTATTATTGCCTTTTATGCTGCCATTACGCGACAAAAGAATCACGTCCAATTTGCCTACCACGAAATGCACGCTTTGGCTATGTTGGTGTATGGGATCTCTGTCTTGGCATTCTGTAATACATTTGAAAAATTAGTTTCCTTTACTTCGTTTCTATTTATTTTCTATTTTTTCTCGGAGATCACCTTTTGCATCTGGCTTTACAATTTGAAGCGAAGAATTGTCCTTAAAATAGTAATTGTTCGCTTGCTTTTAGGGTTAGCGACAGGTTTTGGAACGATCATCGCTATGAACTTTCCAAAAATGGATCTCGAATGCTTTGGGATATTATTCATGATGATAGGTTTGAATATTTTGCTATATGCTCCAGTAATGAAAGGAAACGACGTAGCCAACCTACCCGCTGAACCCCAAACATTAGCACCATGAAAATATACATCATGATAAGCATTATACTATTAGGATTATTCGGAGTATTTCAAGTCTATACCACTATGGCAACTAATAAATCAGAAACGCAAGGGTTCAATATAATTCGAGTAGAAAAACTATTTGAAATTAGGTACTATCCTTCCGCAATTATGGCCAAAATTTCGTCCACATCAAAATCGTATCGTGATTTAGGCAATTCTGGTTTTAGCAAATTGGCAAAATATATTTTTGGCGGAAACAGTGAAAACAAACAAATAGCGATGACTTCGCCGGTGCACATGGACATTGGCGATTCTATATCAACCATGGCGTTTGTTATGCCTTCTAATTATAAAATGGGTGATTTACCCAAACCAAACAACGCTGATATCGCCATTGAAACCTCGAAACCTGAATATCTAGCGGTGATTCAATTTGGTGGTTTTTCCAATACAGCAAGCATTGATAAACATAAGGCTATACTTGAAAATGCTTTAAAGGAAAAAGGACTCACCTATTATGGTAACTTCCGCTATCTGGGTTATAACCCTCCTTATCAATTATTTGGCAGGAAAAATGAAGTCGTTGTTGCCTTGAATGAAGACCAATTCAAGCAGTAATAATACGTACACTATTTTCTAAAACGGCTTATGTACATTAATGAAAATACGCGAATATATGTATCTGCGCTAAAAATTAAAATATAGTAAAATGGAAATACCAGAAATAACAATTTCGATGCCTCAAATTGGGGATTATGCACCCGAGTTTAAGGCAATAACCACACAAGGTAACATTGATTTCCCCTTTGATTATAAAGGAAAATGGATCATCTTTTTTAGCCATCCTGCCGATTTTACACCCGTTTGTACTTCAGAGTTTATGACGTTTGCAAAACGAGAACCAGAGTTCAATGCGCTCAACTGCCAATTGGTGGGCTTGTCCATTGATGGTTTATACAGCCATATTGCTTGGCTGAGAACCCTGCAAACCGCCGATGCGTATGATATTGCTACACCTGCCGATTGGCAACCTGGCGACGATGTCATTGTGCCAACTGCCGGATCTTGTGGCGTTGCTAAAGACAGAATGGATAACAAAGCAGACGACGTTACCTGTTATGATTGGTTCTTCTGTACAAAACAATTGTCTGTTGATCAAATTAATCACCCTAAATTACCCAACGCATGAAAACAATAGCCGAATTACAACAAGATATTCAAAATATCACCCTAACGATAGATCAAGAATTTCCTGAACTATCTAAATCCATCCAGGAAATGCCTGTAAATGATACAAATATAGATCTAATCAATGTGCAACATCTGGAGGAACACTACAATGCTTTAGTAGATATGTATGAGGAACATTCAAAACCGCATATCAATAGCAAAGAAAAGAATAAAACAAAGAGAAGTAATATTTCAAGTTACCCATTATATCCACCATCTGAGGATATTTATAGCCAAGGAAAGCAAGAACCCTCTGCCCCCAATGAAGTAGTAGGATTAATGAATGAAAAAGACTTTAATGAAGACATGTCAGGCGATGATTTAGATGTTCCAGGATCAGAATTGGATGATGAACAGGAGCGTATCGGTAGCGAGGACGAAGAAAATAACTACTACAGTTTAGGGGGCGATAACCATAATGACTTGGATGAAGATGATGGTTGAAATAAATATTAGTACATAACAATAAAACATTTAAATTATTCTTAGAATGAAAATTATATTTAATACAGACAAAACCATCCATGCGGATGAAAGGCATCGCGATTTTTTTGCGGATCAAATCGCAGAAGAAATGGATCAATACCAGTCTCATATCACGCGATTAGAAGTGCACATAACAGACCAAAATGGTAAAAAAGAAGGTATGAATGACATTCGCTGTTTAATAGAAGCAAGGCTGGAAGGTCGGCAACCTATTGCGGTGTCAGATCAGGCCGATACCATTGAAGCAGCCGTTTCAGGTGCTATTGAACACCTCCATAATGCTTTAGAAAGCATATTGGAGCGTAAGGAAAATTACACAGTATAAAATTACACTTTAAAATAAGTAAATACTTAGCCTGCGGTTTCGGATCAAAAAAGAAGGCAGATTTTGGTCAGACAAGCCGCTTTTTTGAGTTCGATGCAGCGCATCGGACGAAAAAAACGGCGATGGCTGGGCAAAATCTGACCTTTTTTGGCCGAAA
>JAYUKX010000061.1:0-15590 GCA_043764095.1 Chitinophagales bacterium | reverse complement strand
GCCACTTTTTTGAGTTCGATGCAGCGCATCGGACGAAAAAAATGGCGAAGTATGGCTAAAAATTGACCTTTTTTGGCCGAAATGGGAGTGGGCTAAGTATTTACATCATTAAAAAGAATAACAGAACTAATCGTAGATGAAAGGCAAAATCTTTGCGTCCTTTGCAGTAGAAAGTGTCATCAACGTTTTGAGACGCTCGATTTCTTCAATTTGGCTCAATGTTTTGAACAACAACTGCTCGTAAGAAGGAATATCTTTGCAAATCACTTTGATTAATAGATCGGCCTCGCCGGTGATGATATAACATTCTGTTACTTCGTCTATTTTCTCGATCTTAGCGAGGAAACGATTCAAAGCATCTTCTTGCTTCCATGCTAAAGTAACCAATACAAACGTTTTAACGTTCAAGCCCATTTGAATCGGGTTTACGTTAGCATGATAACTCTGGATGATGTCACTCTGCTCTAATTTCTTTACACGCTCAAGGGTTGGTGCTGGTGACAGCCCAATTTTCTTGGATAGGTCAAGATTGGTAATTTTGCTGTTCTCTTGTAGAATCCTTAGGATTTTTAAATCAATCTTATCAAGTTTCTCCGACATAACTATTTTAATGTTTATGAAATTTTATTTTGTTTAGTAAATTTTACGCAAAGATACAATGTCAAAAAATATTGCGCAACTTTTTTTTTACAAAACCTTTGTAAATTTTGTAAAACAAGTAAAATAAGGCACCAGTAAGCATAATATTCCTTTTGATAAGCGTAATTTTGAAAATGTGGCCTAATAAAATTTATTGTTTTTGCAGTTTATTTCAGTATTAAACCAAATTATTTACGGTTTGGTTCAAATTATTCATCATTACTCCTCTAAATTTAACACCAAACAATATTCTTGAACTTAATGTTGTTTGAGATAAAACGATATTCAATATGAGACTTAATTTTACCTTTTTGTTACTGCTAACTGCTACTTTTTTAGCAGGTCAATCTGCTACAAACTTAAGTGCAACCATCAATCATTATACCCAATGGGTTGCGTATGATTCTTGTTCGGCAACACTTATTGTCGTAGATACCGTAGGTTTTTCGCCAGGTTCTAAAATACTACTCTATCACACGCAAGGCGGCACCATTAATACCACCAATACCGCCCAATTTGGTACAATCACCAATATTCAAAATGCAGGCAGGTATGAAATAGGTGAAATTGTGACCCGCACGATAAACACTTTAACGCTAAAAAATAGACTGGTTTATCCTTTACTCGACGATGAATCTGCTCAAATTATCTCTTTCCCCGAATACGGAAATGCTATTGTATCCGATACCTTGCGCCCCTTGCCTTGGAATGGTATTTTAGGAGGCATTATCGCTTTTAAATGTACAGGATCGCTCACCATCAACGCTCCGATACTGGCCGATGGCGCAGGCTTTAGGGGCGGCTATTCTTATGTTGCCCCAACAAACAATTGCTCTTGGTTAATCGCCGAAACTGGCTATCTCTACGCCCTAGGTAATTGGCGTGGTGGTGTAAAAGGGGAAGGTATTGTCACCGGCCAAACAGGACAAGAACTCGGGCGTGGCCCACGTGCCAATGGCGGTGGTGGCGGCAACGACCATAATTCGGGCGGCGGCGGCGGATCTAATACGGCTAACGGTGGACAAGGTGGCAACAATAACGAGCCTTCTACTTTTGGCTGCGACGGGCAATATCCAGGCTTGGGCGCAAAAGCCATATCGAACTCAACTGGTCGTTTTTTCCTAGGCGGCGGCGGCGGCGCAGGACATACGAACAACCTACTCACTAGCGATGGTGGCACAGGTGGTGGTATCGTGTTTATTGAGGCCAATAATATTGCTGGTAATAATCCAAAGATTTCGGCCAATGGCCAAAATGGTGTGAATTCCGGCGGTGATGGCGCGGGTGGCGGTGGCGCAGGTGGATCTATTTGGTTGAAAACTAGTTTTTTATCTCCCAATGCAATTGTACGTGCCAACGGCGGTAACGGCGGTACCGCAACCGGACAAAATAGCAATAGGTGTTTCGGCCCCGGTGGCGGTGGCGGTGGCGGACGTATTATCACGAATCAAACATCGGGTAATTTACTGGTACAAGGTGGTATTGCAGGGACTGTAGTGGCTTCAACGAATAGTTGTAATGGCACTACAAATGGGGCAGTTAATGGCCAAGATGGCTCGGTACAGTCTTTTTCGGCTATCCCTACTGGTACTTTTCCTAGTTCCGCCCCAACCGTCATTAACCAGCCTTTATCCGTTAGTGTCTGCGCTGGAGGCAATGCCGTGTTTTCTATTGTTACCAACCCTTTAAATCCCAATGGTTTGCAATGGCAAGGATTGGGCACAACAGGCTGGGATAATATTGCTGGCGCAACAACAAATTCCTTAACTATCAATAATGTACAAGCCAATACACCAGCCCAATACCGTTGTATTGTAGATGGCGGCGGTTGCTTTTTCTTTAGTTCTGATATTGCTTACTTACAAATAACGCCTGAACCTGTGGCGCAATTTACGGGTGTGGCTATTACGCCAGGTACTTATCAATTCAGTAATCAAAGCCAAAATACAAATGGTAGTGCTTTTTGGGATTTTGGTGATGGCTTTTCCTCTACCGATATAGCACCTGTCCATTCGTATGTGGACAATGGCAATTATACGGTAACACTCACCGTTTGGAATGCTTGCGACACTGTATCAGTTACCCAAAATATTAACCTTTTGTTGCCACCTAATGCGGCATTTATTGTGCCGGATACAACTACTAAATGTAATGTAGCGGAGGTCTTATTTACCAATACTACAAATGGCGCGGTGAGTTACAACTGGACATTTTTAGGTGGCAGCCCCAGTACTTCTACCGCCTTTCAGCCTAGTGCAACTTACTCTAATTCAGGTAATTATACGGCAACACTTATTGCAACTAATGCCGCAGGCAATGATACTATTGAGCAATCTTTTTATGTTCAAATTTTGAGTTTTCCGGTGGCTAGTTTTGTCACAATTGACGTTCCGGGTGGCACTCAGGTGCAGTTCAATTTTACGGGGAGTGATGCGCTGTATTATACTTGGACTTTTGGGGATGGGTCGCCTGCTACTTCGGACCAAAGTCCTTTGCATACTTTCCCGCCGGGCGATGAAGATTATATCGTCCGATTACTGGTACAAAATGAATGCGGCGCTTCTATTTTGGAGCAACCCGTTAATGTAAATGATGAAAGTGTGGCGGTGGAAACGCCTGCAAAAACAGAGCAGGTGGTTTTATTTCCTAATCCTGCACAAAATGGATTTTGGGTGCAATCGGGCATACCAATGCAGAAGATTACTTTAATAAATGCTTTAGGGCAGCACCAAAAAGTGATGTTGGGAAATGGTGGGTTGCTGCAATATTTTGATACGGTTGGGTTGCCCGCTGCTTTGTACTGGGCGAAGGTGGAATTGATGGATGGAACTGTGGTGGTGGTGGATATGGTGTTACGTTGACCATCGGGCGTTGCCCGATGTTGGATATGTCGCCCCTTTGGGGCTTGGTTTGGGGCTTTGGAGGGCGATAGTGGGTTTATTGCTATCGCTATCCAAAGCGTTTTGTTTATTTTAATTTGAATACTCGTGCTGCTTTTACGGCTATTTTCCAGCCTTTGTAGAGCATATTTGCTGTTTTTCGTAGCATTTTGGGTCTAAATGCTTTGTCTAATTGCCAATATTGGGCAATGGCGGATCGGCCTTCCCAAAAACCAACTGCCATACCTGCAAGGTAGGCGGCACCTAATGCTGTTGTTTCTTGTACTTTGGGCCGATCTACTTTTACACCTAGTATATCTGCTTGGAATTGCATCAAAAAATTATTGGACACTGCGCCGCCGTCCACACGTAATGTACGGAGTTTTATCCCTGAATCTTTTTCCATTACGGATAATACATCTTTCGTTTGGTAGGCAATGCTTTCTAATGTAGCGCGTATGATTTGCGCCTTGCCAGAACCACGCGTTAGGCCAAAGATAGCACCACGCACTTCTGAATCCCAATATGGCGTACCTAGTCCTACAAATGCAGGTACTACATACACGCCATCCGAACTATCAATCCCTTTGGCATAGTTTTCGGTTTCTGCTGCATCTTTAAACATTTCTACCGAATCACGTAGCCATTTCACCGCAGAACCTGCTACAAAAATAGAGCCTTCTAAGGCGTATTCTACCTTGCCATTGATACACCAAGCAATGGTCGTCAATAAGCCATTATTAGATGCACACGCTTCTGTACCTGTATTCATCAACATAAAACAGCCCGTTCCGTAGGTGTTTTTCGCATCGCCGGGGGCAAAACAGGCTTGTCCAAAGAGCGCCGCTTGTTGGTCACCTGCAATACCCGAAATAGGAATATCACCCGCCCCCATCAAATCTTGGCGGGCATGGCCATATATCGTACTGCTGTCCATGACTGTGGGCAACATACTTGCAGGCACTGTTAAGGCTTTGAGCAGTCCATCGTCCCATTTGAGGTCGCGGATATTGAACAACATCGTACGCGACGCATTGGTCATATCCGTCACGTGTGCTTTACCTTTGGTGAGGTTCCATATCAACCAAGTATCAATGGTACCAAATAGTAGATGACCTGCTTCGGCATCTTTGCGCGCACCTTGTACATTGTCGAGTATCCATTTCACTTTTGAACCGGAAAAATACGCATCCACCACTAAACCCGTTTTGTAACGGATCTCTGGCTCAAGACCGTGACTTTTTAGGTCATCACAGATGGACATGGTTTGTCGACTTTGCCACACGATAGCGTTATAAACGGGTTTGCCCGTACGCTTGTCCCAAACAACGGTCGTTTCGCGTTGATTGGTGATGCCTATTGCTGCAATATCTGTATGCGGAACAGTTTTAACTACCTCGCGCACAACGGATTGCACCGATTCCCAAATTTCGTTGGCATCGTGTTCTACCCAGCCCGGTTGCGGAAAATATTGGGTAAATTCTTGTTGGGCAACTTTAACAATATTGCCTTTTTTATCGAATAATATAGCACGACTACTTGTAGTGCCTTGATCGATGGAGAGTACGTATTTCTTCATGGTTGCTGTAAATCTAAATCAGCGCGCAATATCTGACCTTCGGCGGACTTCATTGCACAAAGTTGCGCAGAATTTGCGGTTTTTCTTCCATCTTTTTGCGCAGTGACCGTGTAACAACACCCTACTTCGAGATCAAAGTGGTATCGGCCGTCGGCGGTGGTGATAAAAGCATCGGGAATTGGGCTTCCACAAGTATTGGCCAATGTTATCCTTGCGCCTTCGGTGGGTAAGCCAGTGGTCATATCAAAAACGATACCTTGCACTTGATAAATAGATGGCGGTGCGACGGCGGCTGGTGGTGGTGCGACGGCGGCTGGTGGTGGAACAATTGGTATTTCCAGTTTTGGGGTTGGTGGTTGTACCTGCTTTGAAGGCTGGGGGGTAAGGGGGTACGTCATCATCATCTCAAAAGAGCCATTACTTACTTTCCGAATCGCATTTAACGGCACTTCATATACAGCGGATACGGTAAATCCTTTGGGGCTTATCCAGCCTGCCTGAAAACCCAAAGCATGATCGGAGGTTAACGTACGTTGCAAAGCGGAACGCCACATCATTCCAAGTTTCCATTGCTCTTGTACAATTGCTGTTACGCCAAAATCGGCAGTAGTGGGCGATCCAATTTTATATTGGGCACCTTCTTGCTTCTTGTTGAACCATGTTGAATTGACCAATACAATTTGCGGTTGAATTTGCAACTGATTGTCATTCAATGCGATATTGGCATTTGCATGGATAAAATAATGCCTAAAGGTATGTGCGGCGATGGCATTATTTGTTTCGTTTAGGTTATGTTCAAATAGTTGCGGTACCCCAAATCCGATTTGCCATTTGGCATTTTGTAATTGAATACCCGCGCCAAAATTGGGCAACCAACGGTTATAATTGTTTAAAAACTGCGGGTCGTCAGCATCATCCAAAAGCAAATTGGAAAAATTATTTCGCCAATTGGCCACACTTGCCGCAATACCACCGCGCAATACTAATGTACTGGTCAGCGGTAATTTATAAGCATAAGCCGCATTAAAATCGGAGATACCTAGACTTCCCGCTTTGTCATTGCGCATTTGAAAACCTAGCCCAACGCGATCAGTTGACTTATCGATAAACAAAACCTGCGTGTTGGGTGCGCCGTCGATTCCTAGCCATTGGCCGCGAAAAGCACCACCAATTGTTAACTGATCCGTAGCACCCACAGCCGACGGGTTATACAATGCTGTTGCAAAGTTAAATTGTGAAAGGCGCGGGGCTTGTTGGGCTTGTACACCTAAGGTTGCTAACAACAGAAGCAAGAAGAGAAATCTTTGTGCCATAATTCATAAAAATTGGTTTAGAGGTATTAAGTATTTGGAAATACTTAATGCCCCATTAATGCATCAAATTCTGGAAAATCGATGCCAGTTTTACCATCATTGGCCATTCGGATGAGCGCGCTGGCGAGATCGCTTACTGCTATTCCCTTGTACTTGCGTAATCCACCCATCAACAATGGGCTAATCATTTTAGCAATGACGATACCGACGCGCTCGCCTAAACGAAATTCTGCTCGATCTCCTAGCAAAAAAGAGGGACGCGCCGCCACAAATCGATCAAAACCGAGGGCCTGGATTTTTTGCTCCAATTCGCCTTTGGTTTTAAGGTAAAAGTTGCTAGAATTGCCATCTGCCCCTACCGAAGAGACGAGTAAATAGCGTTTAACGCCATTTGCTTTGGCCAAACGCCCTATTTCGGCGGGATAAGTACAATCAATTTTATATTGAGCCTCTTTACTTCCCGCTTTGGCTAATGTAGTACCCATAGCGCAAAACAAGTCGTCTCCTTGGATCAAACTTGCGTTGGGTGCATCGTAATCAAAAATGATCTGCTTTAATTTCGGGTGTTGCAAGGGCATTTCCCGACGCACCAAAATGGTCACTTGGCTATAGGCTGGATGCTCCAGTAATTGGTTTAACAATGCCGTGCCTGTAAGGCCGGTTGCACCAATAATAATCGCGGTTTTAGGCATAATATCTACTTTAATTGTATTGTTTGTGTGCAAAGGTCGTCAAATTTATCAAAAAATACTGTATATTTGCGCTTTCTTTACGATAAATACCAAGTCTTATTGCATTATGCGCATCGTTTTACTTTGCATTTTTGGTTTGTACTCCTGTATCATTCAGGCTCAAAATTTTCGTATTCAAATCGCTGCTTTCTCCGATACCGTAAGTAATTCCTACTTTACGGATCGCGGTGTAGAAGGCGTAACGGTTGTACGTAGTTCGGGAGGACTTTGGAAATACATGTTGGATGGTTATAAAACACGACTAGAAGCGGAAGACATCCAATCTCAACTCAAAGACCGTGGTTTTTCCAACCCTGTAATTATTGATAACGAAGTTGAAAAAGTGCTTTCCGAAGGCAATTGTGCTTATAACTCTGGGCGTGTAAAACCAGTTGACGACGAATCGGTGCCGAATCCGGTACGCTCGGTTTATTTTGCAGATGGAAAATCTAATCTTGACAATGAAGCCTTGACAAAACTGGATAAAATATACAACCTCCTCAAGGCAGACCCTAAAAAAGAACTCCGTATTATGGGCTTTACGGATAATAAAGGCAGCGCGGAAGACAATCAGGTATTGGCCGCAGAACGCGCCAAAAATGTACGCAACTATTTCATTAACAAGGGAATAAAAGCAATCCGCCTTTTTGTAGAAGTATATGGAGAAGCAGATCCACTCTTTCCGAATAAAGACCTCAGTGGCAAGGAAATACCCGAAAACCAACACTGGAATAATCGGGTGATGATGAAGTACAAATAATCAAAATTGCACTAGGCTTGTAGCGATTCTGCCCCTTCTTCAATGTTTGAGATGGCAGCAAAACGCTTGTCTTGACCCATCGTTATCTGAGCAATATACCAACCACGGAGTGTTTGAACGTCAATGTATTGTGCGCGTTTCATTAAGTTCAACCCTTCTAGGGTTGTAAAACGCCCCCTTAATCCCCGAATTTCATTCAGGGCTACTCAAGTTTAACCACTACGTGGTTGGATTATTGCTAAGTTGCCAACATTAGAGTGCGAGTCACGCTAACACGCTACCAAGGCTTTTTTGATATTTTATTTGGCCAAGATTCTTATTTTTTCTTTGGTGTAACAACGGCAGCACTAGGGGCTTCCACCACCGTATCTACGAGTGGTTCGGTACTGGAACTTGTACCTGATTTGAACTTAAAGAACAAGCCCAAACCAATTAACAAGAAGGTAAGTAAAGAACCGATTAACGACAAAGTACTACCTATCCGCCAAGAGGCTGGCTCAAAACGCATTTCTAGTTTCATATTTTGTCCTGCTGGTACGCGCAAGGCACGAAGCATATAATCAGCCTTGATAATATCGTTGTATGGTTGACCATTTAAGTAGCATTTCCACCCTTTTGATGCTGGGTAATATTGCTCTGGGAATACTGCCAGTTGCTCGGTAGCAGCAGAATACTCATACTGCATTTTTTCGGGGTGATAAGCCACCAAATCAATCTTGGCGGTTGAGTCAGTTGTAATGTTCAAACCCTCCAAAGCACTGGCAAAAGAGGCCTGTACTAAAGCCGTATCGCGTGGATTCAGGTCACCTAAACCCGCCAATTCCTCATTACCATCTTTCACAATTTGATAGTTTTTCACAAACCAAGCGTGGCCATAAGCCATTGGATTGGGAATTACTTTTCCATCTGGCGTAATGATATACTTGGTGTTCATCATACCCAAAATATGGAGTGATTTATTCAATTTATCACCGTCGAGGTACCGATCCACCACTTCTTGGAAACGTTGTAGTTTGGCAGCATGGTAACCATTGATACTTTTATGGAAAAATGAATTGACACCATTACCCGTAATACTGCCACGCGCCAAATCGAGCACACGGTAATGAATATCTGTGTCTTTAAGTATTTCGGTATCAAATGCTTCTGGCTTAGGTGCCGCCGTTGCGCTTTTAGCCGTTACGTATTTATCTGCACTAATCGTTCTTATGCACACGCCCCAATGATCGATCAAAGCCAAAGCAGCGATAGCCAAGGCCACAAGAGCAGCCTTTAAAGTACCCCTCAAGTATAAAAACAGGAGCAAAGCACTCAAGGCAATAAAACCAATAGAGCGCATAGCATCAGAGGAGACTAAATCGGCGCGATCGGCAGCCAACATTTTTATGAGTTGCGGCTGTTGCGCAAATATTTTCTCATCGTTGGGGCCTGAATCACCGGCAAATGCCATTGCAAATGCGCATAAACCAATCGTGATACCAGCAGCGATAAACAATGTTTTTTTCTTTTTTTCTGCCGTATATTTATCTGACAAAAAGCCTTGCAGACCCACTGCCGCCAATGCAGCAAAACACAACTGGCTAACGCCCAAAGCCATACTTACTGCCCTGAACTTATTAAACATGGGTAGGTAATCGTAGAAAATATGGTTGAGGAAAAAGTTTTTACCCCAAGCCAAACTCAATGCGAAAATACCACCTGTCAATAACCACCATTTGATACGGTCGTTCACTAAAAAAGCACCTAAAAAGGCCAAAAAGCAGATAATAGCACCAAAATAGATCGCTGTACCTACAAACGGCTGGTCGCCCATATAAAACACACTGCTAATACCGCGACGGCTTTCAGGCGGAAGCGCGCGATATAATTTAGAATCCTTAAAGGTTTCGTTGGCGCCGCCGCCTTCAAAATGCGGTACTAAAAGGGTCATACTTTCACCAACGCCATAGCTCCAGCCAAACAAATAATCCTTATCCAAACCATCGCCTTTTGAGGCTTTTTCCGACAATTCTGATGCGCCACGAATAGTTTCTTTGCCATATTCCCAAGTGGACAACATACGAGATGCGCTGGTAGAAAAACCCAACAACAACGAAAGTCCTGCAACGGCTGCGCCTTTGGTCCAATTAAGCATGTTTTTATCTTTAATGGAATAAACAAGATCCACCAAAAAATAAATACCCATTAACAATAAGGCATAATACGTGATTTGCACGTGATTAACATATAATTGCATCGCGGTGAGCAATGCCAGCATCCCACCACCCAAGAAATAAGACCCTCGAGTAATCAGCACTATGGCGGCAAACATACCGGGCATAAAGGCCAAAGCCATCATTTTGGTAGAGTGGCCTGCTTCCAGAATGTCAATATTATAGGAAGTGATACCATAACCTAATGCACCTACAAGTGCTACCCGCCAATCCATTCTAAGTACCGTCAAAAAAAGATACATCATGATCATGGCTGCAAAAACTTGCGACCATAAGGATGAAATACCTTGAAAAAGGAAAGGAGCCTTAGCCGCTGGCCGAATCAAATCAGTCTCCGGTCGTGTATAAATCTGGTACGAGGGCATACCGCCAAAAGCACTATTTGTCCACAGCGGAGTAGATCCTTCTGTTTTATAATACTTCATAATTTCTGTTTGCATCCCTGCAGCCTTATCGTTATCCGATTGGGGCAATACTTTGCCATTGAAAGCATTTGGGGCGAAAAAAGCCATAGAAACTGCCAATAAAAGGACAGCCGAGATCAAGTGCGGGAGTATTTTTTTAAAATCCACGTATTTATTTTTTAAACTTGGTTGAGTTACTCGTTTTGCGAACGCGCAAAGGTAATTTATTTTTAAAAAAAACCAACTTTGAGTTCCGGGTTATCCTAGAAATCATTGAATAAATATTCCACTGTGTGAATAGCCCGTCAAAGTACTTTATTACAATAGACATAATGTATCTATTATTCACAGTATCTTTGTGCATGATTTTTCCACATGGTACCAAAGTAAGGCTTCGTTTTACAGGGGAAACGGCCACGGTGATTGCTCCATTGGGCGATGGCATGGTGCAAGTGCGCTTGGACGACGACCCGACCTCTCTTATCCCTGCTTTTGAAGAGGATTTGCAAGAGGTTTCTGTTTATAATAAATTTGCAGTAGCCCCAAAATCGGCACCCCAACCACCTCCTTTGAAGGTACTCAAAAGCAAAACACCGATCGAATCGCCTAAGGGTGTACAACTTGTGTTTGAGCCCATGCCTAGTAAAGATGATCTAGTAACGCGCTATAAGACATGGCTGCTCAACGATACGTTGCACGAGTTTTTGTTTGACCTCCATATTTTTATCGAGGACGATCATATCCTCGGTTTAGACGGAAAACTGGAAGCACAAACCATTTATGAAGTAGGTGACCTCGCTTCGGATGACTTGAATGATAGCCCCGAGGCCGAATTAAGTATCCGCCGAGTTACTACTGCTGGTACCGAGGATGAATTGTTCAAAGTACTAAAAATTAGACCAAAACAGTTTTTTAAAAACTTTGATTATACACCTATTATTATTGTTCCTGCACATAGTTTTCTGCTCTTTGACAAGTTTGATCCGGCCCAAAGCAAAGCCGCCGAAAGCCAAGATTTAAAGGATTATAACAAGCAGAAAAAGAGCCAAAACAAACCTGCACCAAAGAGCAATTCGGTGAAATACGAGTTGTACAGCGTAGAGGCTTTTGCTACTTTTGAAACCGAAATTGATTTACATATCCAAGCACTCTCTGCGGGTTACGCTCGCTTAGACAAAAGCGAAATACTGCGTATTCAAATGAAGCATTTTGAAGGTTTTATGGATAAAGCACTACGTTTAGGTGTTCCAAAGGTATTTATTATTCACGGTATTGGAGAAGGCAAATTGAAAGAAGAAGTGGCTTACCGACTTAAAAATATGCCTTTTGTAAGGAAATTCAAGAATGAATTCCATCATAAATATGGATATGGTGCTACTGAAGTTTGGTTTGAATAGTTGTATAAAGGTGCCAATATAGATCTTCAATGTGCAGTAACAATTCATATAAACACTACAACATATAACTATACCTCAACTGCTTCAAAGCAGTACGGTTTCTTGTTTTAACCGTCCCTAGGGGTAAATTCAATTTTTCGGATACTTGCTCCTGACTGTAACCATAAATATAAACGAGGTCAATAATCTCTTTATATTTAGGTTCAAGTGTGCCCATAAGTAAGGCTAAATCGAGGCGATCCTCTGGGCTATTGGTTATTTGAGGCACATATTCACTTGGAATACGATCCAATTCCTCTTCTGAAATCCTTGCTTGATACTGATAATGTTTACTCCTAAAATAATCTTTACAGGTATTGCGCGTGATATTGAGCATCCACGTAAACAGGGCACCTTTTGTTGCATCATAGGAGTCGATATGCTTCCATATTTTGATAAAAACATCTTGTAATATCTCCTCAGATACTACTTTATTGTTCACTATTTTGAAGGCAACACCTAATAGTGATCCAGCATAATCATCGTACAAAACTGAAAATGCTGCGATGTCCTTATTTTTTAATCCGCAGATCAATTGGTTGATATCCATTTTGCTATAATAATGCATAATTCATTGTGTCATTTAGCATAGAATTTGAAGATAAAACATAATTGGTTGCTCGTTCCTAAATAACACTGCAAAGGTATCGGCAGGTAAAACGGTGGGCAATAGTGACAATCGCTATTATTATATGTTATTTTCTTTTGGATTAGGATAAATTTTACTAAATTCGCACTTTAATTCAAAATACCGCCAATATGGATCAGTCCACACTGTCTCAAAGTTTACTTGGGCTTCGTAAAGCAGCATCCATTTACGACCGTGTTGTGCAATTATCAGATTATATTTTCCGAGACGAAGCATTGGCCAATAAGGAAGAACACTTGCAAGAATTGGCGTTTTTACTTCATGGTGTGAAAGGAACAGATACCATACTTACGATATTTAATCATAAAACTTACTTGCCGGAATTGGAAGTGGGAGTGGAAGAGTTTTGGGGTGCATTGCCCAATGAAACGAAAGACCAAAGGATGAAAAACATACTGAGCATCCTCCATAAAGATTATGCTACATTTCCCTACGAATCGGTGGATTGGTTGACCGGTATTTTTCCCAAAATCCCTTTTGAAGAACGGGTAAATATGAAGATCCACCATTGCTGTATGCGCTTTGTACGCACAAATGGTACTCAGATACGATTGTTTTCGCAAGGTATTCCGGTACAAGTGGATGAAAACCGAAATTTTAGATACACCCTGAATTACGTGCAAAATATCCAGCACCTGATCAAAAAAGATTTTACTTTTTTCTGGATCAGGCTCTCGTACGGAAAACAGCATGAATTAGTACAAACCTACCATTCTGATACAAAAAAATCGAGCAAACGCGATTTATTATCCGATAGAGAAAAAGAAATCTTACGACTGATTGCAGAGGATTTAGATACCAAGGAGATTGCGCAGCAGTTGTTTATTAGTGTGAATACGATTGGAAACCACCGCAGCAAAATGTTGGAAAGATTGGGAGTCAGAGATACTACGGCGTTGGTGCAATTGGCTAAAATGACGGGGATGATTTGAGAGACAAATATTATTTAAACCCAAAACTATAAAAACAGGCAATTGTTTACCAATATACGCTTAATTCACACTAAAAAATGGAAGTTTTCCCTGAATTATATACACCTAGATTAAAGTTAAGAAAAATTCAAATCGAAGATATTGATGCATTGGTCAAATACGCCAACAATAAAAAAATATCGGATCATATTGTCAATATCCCATATCCTTATCGCGAACCAGACGCGGTGTTTAGGATAAGTTATGTGGTACAAGGTTTTAAAAATAAATTACGTTATGTGTTTGCCATTATCCTAAAAGAAACAGCGGAGTTTATAGGTGAAATCAGCCTGCATTTCGATCATGATAAACAAGTGGCTCAATTGGGTTATTGGATCGGTGAACCGTTTTGGAATCAAGGTATTGGGACGGAAGCGGTGCAGTCCATTTTAAAATTTGGTTTTGAAAAACTACATCTTTCGATCATTTTTGCAACTGTTCACGCTGAAAATGGAGCATCAGTACAGGTTTTAGTCAAAAACAGCATGACCAAACACCACGAAAATGGCAATGTAATTAAATATGTACGCACCAAAGAGGACTATGATGCCCAGCAAGAAAAGGCTAATACTTAAATGGGATTAGGTTTTGTGCAAACATTCAACTATCTCCAAGTGACCCAATAACAGAATTGGCCTATTGTCGGGGCGATACCCCCGACCCCGACAATAGGCACATTTGGTTTATGGGACGCTTCGGATTACTAATTATTTGCTCAATACGATAAAAAGTTTAGCTACTTTGTCGTTAGGATATTCTTAATCTGACGACATTAGGCTTCGAGTCACGCCGACACTAAATTATAAATCACTCCATTACCATTTTTTCAAACCCAATAATCGCTCGCCCAAGTCATTCAATACAGCGGTTTCGTAACGGGTTTGCTCCCATTTGCGAGGGTCGCCGGGGAAAGCATAACCTTCAGGTGCAACTCGATTTTTCCATGAATTGACACGCCAATTTCGTAATTCATCATTGTCTTCTTCGGCTGGCATCATCGAAATATATTGGGCAATCCGAACCTTGTCTTTTGAATTATTGGCGCGTATGCCATGTGGTTGGCTGCTATTAAAGATCAATAAATCGCCTGCTTCTAATTTAGCTTTTACAAAGTGCTGCTCAAATCCGGTGGTATCGGGTTTGAAACGGTTTCTATCTTCCGGTTGCGTCAATTTCCAAGTGTCATAAGTGCGAAAAAGTTCAGGAATACACTGAAAACCACCCATTTCCTCATCCAACTGATCGGCAAGCGCCAATACGCCCTGCACATTTTGCGGTTTGGTTTCTGGGTCGTAATCCCAATGGATAAATGCTTTGTATTCGTGCCCTAGGCGCAAAGGGAAATTCAAATTAGCGCGATCAATCGTCACCCATAGTTTTTCAGTGCCCCAAATATCCACAAAAGCATCGTAAAGTCGCTGCATTTGGCGGTTGTTCCATAGGTGTTGATTGTTATACACTTCTACCATACCAGTATTGGTGAGTTCTTTCATTTGCATTTCGGCGCGTGGAGGCGCGTACCAAGTTTCGGGGTTACTCGGGTCTTTTTCATCAAATTCCCAAAGAAATTGCGCTGTCTTTAAGGCTTGCTCGCGTGGCACTGCATTTTTGATAATGACATAACCATTATTGACCCAAAAGTGCCAATCATCTTCGCTTAACACACGTAAAGGCGCGCCTTCAGCCAGGGAAGTTCTCAAACGAATTTTGCTACTTGTAGCGGTAGATGGGTTGCCCGGAATATCTTTATGGGCATTGTTAGGTACCATGGTAGCGGCCATGGTTTGCATGTTATTTTCCATGATTGAATAATTTATTGCTGTGAAATGATGGACAAAGGTATCTATATTTAAATCGGATGGGTTACCACAAAATTTACCTTTTTTTGAACAATATTGATATTTTATGTATTTTTACGGTATGCGGTCAAAAAGTGAGGGTATATTAGTTTCTTTTAGCAATGATTGAGGCCAAAGAATCCATTTGGTAATTTCTGCTGATTCGATCGCAGATATA
>JAYUKX010000060.1:0-56080 GCA_043764095.1 Chitinophagales bacterium | reverse complement strand
TAATTAATTGTATAATTGAACGCAGGTATTTTTCGGCTAGATGAGCCATTTTTAAGGCAGATAGCGGTACTATCTAACGAAAAAATGGGGATGTATAGGCGGAAAAGACCAAGTTCAAAATGCTAATTAATTGTGTCCAAATACTTAAGTACTAAAACTTAAAACCAACGGTCATCAAAACATCAGTGTTCTTACTATCTGTTAGCCCTTTGGGGGTATCCGAGCCAGCATAAGGCGAAATGGAGCCGCTTGCAGTACTACGACGAACCGCCACGTCCAAATAAAATGCTTCTTTACGAAGACCTGCGCCAAAGGAAATGGCAGAATTAAAACCAGTGTCTGTCACTCTAGGTTTGCCCAATAAATTATAACCCGCCCTCAAACGAAATACATCCAATACGATTTCAGCACCAAGTTTATAGTTCAGTGTGGGCTGCAACGTTCGTTGAATATCGGCGTTGAGATCGCGTTCCATTTTTTGTGTTCCTGCGTCATTAAAATTTTTGGTCAGATTGAAACGGCTAGCAGAGTAATCAATATATTCAATATCGGCAGAAATAAATCCTTTGTTTTTGAGGAGAACAGCACCGCCAAATACGCCACGCCAAGGTGTACGCATACTGTAATTAAATGGTTCTGCTGTTCCTTCATCACTATTGGAATAATCCGTAATGTTCCCCAATTCCGTCTGATCTTGGTACTGGTATTCAAAAGTAGCACTAAAATTGTCCGTTAAATTGAGGAAAGAAGGGGAGTGAATAGCACCCCCAATCCGAAACGCCTGACTTACCCTAAACGTAGCACCTAATTTTGCATTAAAGCCAATACCATTTGTCTTGACAAAATCGGTGTAAGTAAGGTTGTCGAAATAGGCCACATTACCCTCATAACCACCATTTGGATCGCGTTCTGTATAAGTAGCATCTTGTCGATAATTGACAATAGGAATACCAATAGAACCACCGATCATCAATTTTTCCATATAGTTGCCCGCTAAGGAGAGGGTCATTTCACTATTCGTACCGCGTGTACTCACCGCGTGGGTGCGGTCGGATGCTGCTGCGGGGCTATTGATAAAATCATAAGAGGGTACACCATCTTGGAAATAAATCGCTCCTGCATTATAGGCCAGTCCTTCGCCCAATGGATATAAGTCTTCCGGATTACCGCCACCTGCTAGGAAAGGACTGGCAATATCGAACCAATTATTTAGGATAGTCCCATTTGCTGAGCCTTCGTAATAGGTTTTTTGGGCAAAATTGCTGAGTTGGTTGTAGCCTAAGCCTACATTCACTGTCCTCCATTTGCTTTTTTCGTTGTGGTTAGTATTGAATACCATTCCAATATTGGCAAAGCGCAATTTACTCGCTTGGTCGTTAAAAGAAGAGGCTCCATCCACGTTCAATTGTGCATTGGTTGAGGAAAAATAAAAGCCAGGTGTGAACATGAATTCATCGCTGCGGAACATGGCTAATCCGGCGGGATTAAGGCTTACTGCCCCGAAATCGGCGCCAAGGGCTGTAAATGCGCCACCAACCCCCGACATACGAGCTGTACCATAGTTTTGAATTCGGGCATAACGTATCGCATCGCCAACGTTTTGGGCAAAGGTGCTTTGGGAAAGGGTCAAAATTAAGACCGAAAACAGGAGAAATCTCCAGTATTGTTTGTTATGATGATTTGACATTGTCTGATATTGTTTGAAGTTTTTTGGGGCTTTATAAATGAAAAGGGTGGAAAATGGCGTGTATCACCGGTTTCCCACCCTAATATTTGATTGTAGCACTATAAATAATAGATACTACGTCATTGCTTATTTATCCTCTACCGCCGCCGCGTTTGCTACTTCCACCGCTGCTACTGCCTTTAGAACTATCACTTCCACCGCCACCGCGACTTGGAGATGGTTCACTACGGCTTGGGCGAGATTCGCTTTTGCTTGGTGTAGGCTCGCTGCGGCGCGTTTCTGTTGGACGTGTTTCGCTGCGTGTTGGGCGAGATTCCTTTTGGCTGGACTCACTACGACTCGGGCGTGTTTCTGCTGGAGTACGTTCTGTACGTGCTTCCCTTGTAGGGCGTGTTTCTGCTGGACGTGTTTCAGCAGGTGCGCGTTCGGTGCGTACTTCGCGATTTGGGCGTGTTTCTGCTGGACGCGTCTCGCGAGAAGTTCGTGTTTCAACCGGAGCACGTTCAGTGCGTGTTTCGCGGCTTGGATTGGCTTCCACTGGAGCAGTATTGCGTCCTGTGCGGGTAGGCTCAGTCGTTTTTCCTCGTTCGCTCACACCTACGGGGGTGGGGGGTACAGTAGTACGACCGGTATTGTTTTTGCGCTCTACTTGACTACCTGGTTCAGCATCACGAACTACACGGCCATTTGGGCGAGCAAGTTCGACGGATGGTACATTGGTTTGGTTAGTGGCTAAACGACCATTTGTATCTTTAATACGGGTAAAACCTTCAACACTGGTACCTCCACGACGAGGGCCTGTATAGGTTTTTGGCTGATATCCACCAGAATTACCATTAGAACTCCCATTATTAGAACTGTACCAATTATTATTGTTGTTATAGTTACTATAATATGGATTGTAACCATTCCAAGTCCAATATGGATCGTAGAAGTAATTATTTGCGACACATGGGTTATTCCATGGATTATTCCAAGGGTTGTTCCAAGAGTTGTAGTAGCCTCCACCGCCCCAGCCCCAGCCGCCGCCGCCCCAAGAGTTGAAAGCATAAGGATTGCCCCAGCCCCAACCTACGTTGAACGCACTACGCCTGCGCCAGCGGCGATAAGACCAATAATCATCGAAGCCAGATACATAAATGGATGAACCCGGAAGATAATATGGATCATAGTGGTACATATCTACATAAAATGGATCATAATAATCCACTACCACATTGCGGCGGTTGTGGAATCGGCGGATACGAGATGAATACTCATAAGCGTATTCGTCTTCGTCGTCGTAGTAACCATCGTCATTGGCTACACTTGTTACACTACCGTTGTTGTCATACTCATCAGCGTATGTTTCGGTGGTAGTTGTAGTGGTGGTGGTAGTCGTAGTTGACTGGGTCACTTTTGGGCGTGGGGCAGAAGGATCGTAGTAAAGATCGTCCTGCGCTGCTACTGGGCTTGCTGAAAAAACTGCAAGAATGACCATCCAGATACCGAGGGAAAATTTGAGTATGCTTCTCATGGCAACAAAATTTTTA
This sequence comes from Chitinophagales bacterium, assembly GCA_043764095.1. Taxonomy (GTDB): domain Bacteria; phylum Bacteroidota; class Bacteroidia; order Chitinophagales; family Saprospiraceae; genus M3007. The sequence goes on along the minus strand of JAYUKX010000060.1, from coordinate 52,861 downwards.
ATTGTAAAAGTAACAAGTTTTGGCTATAGCCTGTTTCCGAGGCAAATTTATTACCTTTGCACCCGAATTTTTGGTTAAAACCTATTTAATTAGGTATGATTTTATAGTTAAAGTTTGTCAAAACGGTATTTTTAAAAGCCATTTATGTTAAATTGTTAATTCGTTTTAATTTATTGCTAGAAAAATACGCTTTTCAAGTTCTTTTTTGCTTTTCAAAAATGCTTTCGGAACTTAATCCAAGAATAACTAATTATCACTTATTAGATGGATTTGACACCATAAAGTTACATCATTAATTCTTAATTTTTTGCAAAAGATATACAATTTTATCAAATAATTTATAAGATGGCAAAGGAGATAACACCTCGATCGGAAAACTACTCACAATGGTACTTGGATATTGTCCAAAAAGCACACCTTGCAGATAACTCACCAGTAAGGGGATGCATGGTGATTAAGCCTCATGGTTACGCTATTTGGGAGAAAATGCGTGATGCGCTGGATGCTATGTTTAAGGAAACAGGACACGTCAATGCGTATTTCCCATTATTTATTCCAAAGAGTTTTTTAAGTAAGGAGGCCAAGCATGTAGATGGCTTTGCACAGGAATGTGCCGTAGTGACACACTACCGTTTAAAAACGATTGGGGAAGGAGAAAATCGGCAGGTCGTAGTAGATCCTGAGGCTAAATTAGAAGAAGAACTGATTGTTCGGCCTACTTCTGAAACCATTATTTGGAATACATACCGAGATTGGATCCAGAGCTACCGCGATTTGCCACTCTTGATTAATCAATGGGCTAATGTGGTGCGTTGGGAAATGCGTACGCGACCATTTTTACGCACAGCAGAGTTTTTGTGGCAAGAAGGACATACAGCACACTCAACCGCTGACGAAGCGATGTTTGAAACCCGTCAAATGTTGGATGTATATGCAAAGTTTGCAGAGGAGTTTATGGCAATGCCTGTTATTAAAGGCATAAAAACTGAAAACGAACGATTTGCTGGTGCGGAAGAGACCTTTTGTATCGAAGCAATGATGCAAGACGGCAAAGCGTTACAAGCAGGAACTTCTCATTTTTTAGGTCAAAATTTTGCCAAAGCGTTTGATGTACTCTTTTTAAATAAAGACAACCAGAAAGAACACGTTTGGGCAACTTCATGGGGTGTTTCCACCCGGTTGGTTGGTGGCCTCATTATGACCCACTCCGATGATAGTGGCTTAGTGTTGCCTCCGCGTCTTGCGCCGATCCAAGTAGTGATCGTACCCATTCCAAAACCAAGCCCCGAATTGAGCGAAGTCGCCGATAAAATAGCACTTTCTTTGCGTAAGCGTGGTATCTCCGTAAAAATTGACAATGACGACCAAAATCGTCCAGGTTTTAAGTTTGCGGAATATGAAATGATCGGTGTACCTGTTCGGCTAGGCTTGGGCGCGCGCGATATCGCTGCCAATCAAGTAGAGGTGGCGCGTCGTGATACTAAAGAAAAGCAAAGTGTTTCTTTGGACGGCATTGATGTCCATATTGAGCAATTATTGGAAGATATTCAGCAAAACTTGTTTAATCGTGCTAAACAATACCGCGATGAACATATCACTAAGGTGGACAACTGGGATGCTTTTGTAGAAGTGCTTGAAGTGAAGGGTGGGTTCGCCTATGCGCATTGGGATGGCACTACGGAAACAGAATTAGCGATTAAAGAAAAGACCAAGGCAACGATCCGTTGTATTCCATTGGACAATGATACTGAAGATGGTGTTTGTATCATGTCGGGTAAATCAAGTACTCGTCGTGTATTATTCGCCAAAGCATACTAATGATCATGTCGGCCAAAGAAATTTTTAATGCTATGTTCGCCAACGATCACTTTAGTCAATGGCTGGGTATATCGTTGGTGTCTGTTGATGAGGGTACCTGTACTTTAGCCATGACAGTTCGTCGTGAAATGTTGAATGGTTTTGGTATTGCCCATGGCGGCATTAGTTTTTCTTTGGCCGATAGTGCTTTCGCTTTTGCCTGTAACTCGCGCGGAAGGCACACGGTGTCTATACACTGCACTATTGAACACGTTACAGCAGTGCAATTGGGAGATGTGCTTACCGCGGTCGCTACCGAAGAACAAGTGGGTAACACTATTTCCAATTACTCTATTAAGGTGACAAAGGGGGATGGAAGTGCAGTGGCCTTTTTTAGGGGAGTGGCGTACCGGAAGAAAAATCTGTGGGAAAAAGAGTAGGTTTTGATGGGGCATAAAAAAAGCCCTCCCAGCATTACTGCGGCGAGGGCCATCCCAAAAAACCGATTACGTCACAAATTTACATGTAGAGCATGGAAATGATACGCTGTTTTTGGATATATTTTTCCGCTTTTGACGATCCAAGACAGTTAATGATTTTTTTTTCACAAAGAGTAGGGGTTTTGTAATAGAGGGCTGTCTTATAGTTTATTGTTCGTGTGTAAAAGACTAAAAGCACTACTTTTTTTGAAATTTTACATTTAAAAAGCCGCTTTGAACTTCAAGTTCAAAGCGGCTTTTTAAATGTAAAATAAAGAATCTATAAACTACCTATTTGGTCACTACCAGTCTTTTTACAAGTGTACCTTTTGAAGTTTGTATCGTTACGAAATACAATCCTGCTTCAAGTCTATCAGTAGACACATTCATTTGATTATCGCCAGAATACATTTCTACAAATTTCTGAAAACAAAGGCGACCAGAGGCATCGTTGATAGTAAGCATCATATCAATAGATTCGCTGCTATTTACACCTAAAATAACTGAATTACCACCAGCAACAGGGTTTGGTGTTAGTGATATATCGGCTACGCGCTCCAGTTCATTGGTCGCAGAAAGGTTCTTTGTCTTAAATACAGCAGGTGGCAAAGAAGCGATCGACTTACAAACGTCCCACTCACTGTAAGGCGTTACCCGCCAGTACATCGTTTTGTTATTAGGGATATTCTTAGTAATCTTTAGCGAAGTAATATTGTCGTAAACAAAAGCAGAAGAGAATACTACTGAAAAATAAGGAGAAGTAGAGACTTCCACATAATAGAAAGTAGCATTATCCACTGGAGCCCACTCCAATACGATATTATTATACTGTTGGATGGAGGAGTCTATTGGGGTAAGATAGGTTACCTTGGCATCATCTGCCACTAAACCGCCAAAATCAAACGTTTGTAGATAGCTGATATGCTCCGTAAATAGGTTGGTGCGCATGGCTTCAATTTGCTCTTCTGTGAATCGGCTGGTGCATGCGTCTAGTGAGTAACTCATGTATAAAGACGCATCCGAGCGAAATACGACGCCGTCAGGATCTTTTTGAGTAACTGTGCTTAATTGTTGCGCATCGCAGTTCCACCTATAGTTAAGGTAATCAGGACGTGTGTCACAGAAACGATCACCGGAATCATAACAATTAGAGCTATCCATTTTTTCTACGGGATACCCATCCCATTCTAAGGGAGCAGGCTGGTTAAAAGTCCAATTATGTCCTTCCCATCCAAAAAAAGGATGCGGTAGGGAAAAATGGTGACCTGCTTCGTGTGCCCATGTTGAATTGCCTGGGTTGGAGCATCCTGTACCCATCACTATAGCGTCCAACCAAGAATAGCCACAATTGCCAGCCGGATCGGCTACAATATAACAGTTCAACCGATCGGGGATACGTGTAGATTCAATCATATCTTGTCCTCCGTCCCAATCATGGTTGTACCACAAAGACTTGGCGTGGTAAACAAACGGCTCACCAGGCGAAAAGTAAAAATAGATCCTTGCTGGTGCATATTGCTCGTTAAGTTCGCAAAGAATTCGGAAACAATCCTTTTCCTCATAGAAACTAGTGGCGTTATCGGGGCCTACCAAATGCATTGTCACAGGCACATAAAGCATCGTAGAGTCATCATTACGTAAACTAGAAATCTCTGCTTTATGGTCATGGTACCACGTAAGCCAAGGAGAATAACCATGTGTCCCACACCAATCTTGTGGAATAGTGGGGTTAATTTGCTGTGCGGAAAGTATCCGTAGTGACAGCAGGAGTAAAGCAGTGAAATAGTAGTTTTTAGTCAGCACGATTATCAATTAAATTTAGAGATGCAAAGTTGAGATAAATTACGCTAAGTATATGCCAAATTACGACACTTTTTAGGAATTTATTGTTTTTTGTATTTGGTGCTTGTGTCGTCCGAGATGATAAATAAAAAAACGAAGCATGTGCGTCCAGCCAATAATCCCTGCTCTGGGGTGTTTAAAAACGGAACGAGTAGCAATATCTGGTGATAATTCGCGGAAAAAATCATCCCATTTTTTCCGCGATTCCAGCCAGCGTTGTTGGGTTTCGGCCATCGTTGCATCTGTAGGTAAGTCTTCGGAGGTTTGTGGGGGGGCTTTGAATTTGAGCGGTGTAGCCAGTACTGCAATCATTAAATTGTATCGAAATGCCTCTTTAATACCAGTTTTTGGAAATTCGGTATCAAATGACATCTTTTTTTTCAGATACACTAATGCTTTCTCTTCGATATAAATCAAATGGTATATATTTTGGAAGGCACTCCATCCGCCTGTTTTGGAAGGCCGGTTCAATGCTGCATCATCGAATCGGGATAGATCCTTGAGCAGGTTTTGTATATTTGAGGTGTATTTGGCATTTAGGCGTAGTATTTTTTCCTTCATGTGGAGACGTAGTTTGATGAAAATTGGGCTAAAAGTAGTATTCCTTTATTAAGACACCACGAAAATTATCAAAAATGTACGTTTTTCCCTACCTTTGTGCGTATTCAATCCCAGTATTTTATCAAAAACACGCATTTATGTTCACAGGGAAGATGTTCGATAAAGGCCAAACGCATTTGAGTGTTTTGCGTGCTTGGGTCATGCGTATGCTTTTGGTTCAGAAACTGAACAATCCATTTGGGCTTGGATTAATTTTACTGTTGTCTGTACCTATTGCCTATTTATTGGCACAATTTGATCTAAAAGTGAGTGCCCTTATCTTTGGTATATTGGTAGGGCTTCCTTTGGTATTCATGTGCTTGGTTCTGCCGTCGGTTGGATTAGGGATGATGTTGTTTACGGCAGTATTGGTTGTTTTTGGAGCCAAGTTTACTGGTGCTCCTATTGGAACGTTATTGGATTTACTGATTTTGGTTAGCGCAGTAGGGATATTATTGCGGCAAATCAGGGAGCGAGATTGGAGTTTTGTGAAAAGCCCACTCTCCGTAATGATTATGGTGTGGTTGTATTATAATATTTTGCAAATACTCAACCCCGGTGCGGAATCCAAAATGGCGTGGTTATATACAGTACGGAGTGTGGCGATTCAGCAAATCGTGTTTTTCATAGGGGCTTATGCGTTTAAGGATAATTTAAAGGCGTTATTATTTTTGTTGAAATTGATACTTGGCCTTTGTTTTTTAGGTGCGATATACGGTCTTAAACAACAATATTTTGGATTTAGCGCAGCAGAAGAGGCTTGGATATATGCTGATCCTAAACGTTTTGAATTGTATTACCAATGGAATATGATGCGTATTCCTTCTTACTGTTACGATCCTACTACATTTGGTATATTGATGGCTTGCTTTGCAATGATGTGCGTTGTATTGTTGGTTGCCCCCACACGGGTATGGCAAAAAATATTGCTGGGTATTGGTTTTATTTGCTCTATGTGGGTAATGGGCTATACTGGTACAAGAACTGCATTTGTATTAGTCCCTATTGGTGCTGTATTTTATGCCGCAATGACGCTCAATCGAAATGTACTGATTGTTAGTTTGTTTTTTGCTGTTTTAGGTGCTGGATTTATCATGAAATCTAGTTCTAGCGGGGTCGTTTACCGCATACAATCGGCATTTAAGCCGAAAGAGGATGATTCTATGAACCTACGCTTGGCCAATCAGAAAAAGATACAACCTTATATACAGGGGCATGCAATGGGGGGCGGATTGGGTAGTTGCGGGATATGGGGTGAGCGTTTTAATCCAGATAGCGAACTTTCCCATTTTCCACATGATTCCTCTTTTGTGCGGATGGGCGTAGAGCTCGGATGGATTGGGCTAATACTTTATACCTTACTCCATTATTTTGTACTCCGAACAGGGTTATACTATTATATTAGGTGCGAAGACCCGATGATTAAAGCCATTTATGCAGGTATTTCTACATGGTGTTTTATGCTAGCTGTGGCTTGTTACGCGCAGGAAGCGATTTTACAATTGCCTATGAACGTTATATACAATATATTTTTAGCCATTTTGGTGAGTTTAAAACGATTTGACCCTGCCTATCGGTAATGGATAAAATAGACCTATTTTAGATATTATACTGAATTAGTTGAGTTTTTTTAATTCCTCCAACATTTTTAGTTCGTCTCCTTGTAAATATCCTTTTTTTCTCCATACCAATTGGCCTTTTTTGTCAAATAAAAAAACTTGTGGATATCCATTCAATCCTCCGGGCATTATACTTCTGAAGGCGCGAATCCGATCCCAGACTACTGGGAATGCATATTTTTTAGTCACGAGGCGTTCGTCAATTTTGCGAAAGCGTTCCGCTAAATCCATAGAGACTGCTACGATTTCGAGACCATATTCTTTTTTCCAAGTTTCGTAATTTAAATTATAGGCGTCTAATTCGTTCGCGCAAGGAAAGCAGGTAGTCAACCAAAAAGCAACAAGTGTTGCATTATTTTTTTTTGAAAAAATTTCAGTGCTTTCCACTACTGTGCTGTCTGGCTTGTACAAAGAAAGGTTAAAAGGGAACGGCTCAGTGGGTTGCTCAACGGTAGTCGATTGAGAAAAAACGGCAGAGGCAACTGCGATAACAATAAAAACAAGGATCAAATAGCGCATAAAATAACAATATTTTTTGTGCAAAATTCTGAAATAATTGGACGAAAGCACCTATTCTGATGTGACTAAGCGTAAGTTTAACGTCACATTAACGATTTATAAAAATGAAATCAATCATTTCACTCAAAAATGGACAACTAGCACCTAAAGCCTATTTAAAAGAATAAGAACCGCGAAAAGACGGTAACATCATGTTTTTAATAGAATTTATTAGGTTTTAGTTTAAAAATTGGGTAATATCATAAAATTCCCGTCTCTTTGCAGCTGATTTTAAAATTTTAAAGTTTTTGGTTAGCTCAACAAAGAAAATAACGGAATTAACGGACAGTGAGGTTATAGCACGGTTTCGTTTGGCGCAGGATCAAGCCTATTATACCATTCTTTACCGAAGGTATGCATCTAAGGTATTTGCCAAATGCTACTCTATGCTCTCTGATGACGGTATGGCCAGAGACGCAACACAGGAGATTTTTATTAAAATCCTAATGAACCTCTCTAAGTTTAACGAGCAGTCCTCTTTTTCTACATGGATATATTCGATTACCTATAATTTTTGTATAGATATTATCCGGAAAAAGAAAAAATTACAAATTCTATATACAGAAGATGTAAGCCGTATCAAAAACGATGCGGATGATAATATCTCCGATAGTGTACTATTAGAGATGAAGCAAGAACGATTGGCTACTGTCATGGATTTACTTCCCCCCGGAGATAAGGCCATATTATTGATGAAGTATATTGATGACTTGCAAATCAAAGATATAGCAGAATCATTAGACAAAACAGAAAGTGCCATCAAAATGCAGATCATGCGGGCTAAAATAAAAGCGCAAAATCTGCATGATGAAATTTATGGTAAGGATGCAATAGAAGAAACCGATTTATAACATTTAACTAGTCATGCGTATGGAAATGAATAATTTTCAAAAACTGATTCAGGAACGAGAAGATTTATGTCCACCCGAATTAGAGTATCAAGTGATGCGCCAAGCATCTACTATGGGACATTTTGGTGATATGGTAAGTCTTTTTGTGCTCAATACAATGGCTACTGTAGTCCATATTGTAACAGGCGGCGAAGAGCCAAAATGCTTACATGACAAACGGCAGCGTATAGCTGCCGAAATGGACGAGCGATTGTGGAGGCAACCAAATATGGGCGATGAACCATTGCCCGAAGCGTACGGTACCCGTAAATGGGTCGTACCACAATCTCATTAATTCGTTAACTAAGTTTGATTAGTTAGCAAAAAGAGACAGTTCAAATATCTATTGCCCAAATAATGGATATTTGAATTGTTTTTTTTAATATGCTGTAAACTTAAAAACAGTGTATTTAATTTTTTTTTAATAATATTTTTATGCTACTGCTATTTTCAATTTGGACTGATGTGATTGAGCCTATCTATAAAGGTTTGATGAGCCAGTTTATCAATGGGATCTCTACAGGTATTCCTAAGTTGCTTTCCGCAATTATTATTTTTGTTATTGGTTTAGCCATTGCAAAAACGGTAAAAAAAGTGGTTGCGAAACTATTAAATTCAATAGGTATTGATCGTTTTGCAAAACGTATTAACGAAATTGATTTAGTAAAAGGAACAGGGGTAGAAGTACAGTTGTCCGATCTTGTTGCCCGTATTGTACATTTTTTTATCGTATTCATGTTTACGATGATGACGGTAGATGTGTTAAATATTACGGCAATCTCTCAGTTAATGAAAGATGCTTTTGATTATTTACCATCTTTGCTTACCGCAGGTGTCATCTTGATGTTGGGGCTTTTTATCTCCGATCTATTAAAAGGTATTACTGTTGCTGCATGTCAGTCCTTAGGTATTCCATCGGCAAAAGTAATTGGGGGAGTTGTCTTTTATTTTTTATTTATTTCGATAGCAGTAAGTGCCCTTTCACAGGCCAAAATAGAGACATCATTTATTGCAACCAATTTAACAGCAATTATAGGTGCCGGTGCTTTGGCTTTTGCAATTGGATATGGCTTAGCGGCTAAGGAGCTGGCGGCCAATTACTTAGCAAGTTATTACAATAAAAGTAAAATCCGTGTAGGCGACGAAATTATTGTTGATAACTATAAAGGGAAAGTGGTTTTGATTGATAATACTTCCCTTATTTTGCAAACCAATGATCGGGCTATCATTGTGCCATTGAGCAAGCTTACCAATACAGCCATTCAAGTTTTTTATCCTCCTGTGCAAGAAGGACAAAAACAAGTTGAAGGAGGAAAATAATGCTGTTTTTTTACTTTTAAAATATTACTCTTCATTCTTAAGTGTCAGGACTCAATTCATCGCCATTTTGAACGGGGTCTTTTCCGTCTATACCGCTTTGAGTGCCTTCCCGAAAACTAGCCATTTTTGAGCAGACTGAGCTGCTATTTGCCTTAAAATGGATCATAAAGACTAAAAATGCCTGCGTTCATTCCTACCAACTAATTATGTCCAGATACTTATTATGTTTACAAACTACCTTGATTAAGTATTAAGTATTGCTTTAAATTTAGAGGAGATTATCATCATTGCTTTATGGGTTTAGAGATAAAAACAGGATCTTGTAAAACCACGGTCGTTTTACTTTTATCTAAACTTTGGTCATGTCCTTGAAACTTTTGTATAATTTTTCGTATCAATGATGATTTAGGATTTATCCATCATTTAATTACTTGGACACAATTAATTACCATTTTGAACTTGGTCTTTTCCGCCTATAATACGCCATTTTTTCGTTAGATAGCACCGCCTATCTGCCATTAAAAATGGTTCGTCTAGCCGAAAAATACCTGCGTTCATTTCTACCAATTAATTATGTCCAAATACTTATAATAGTTTTTACACTAAAACAGTGTACTATTCATGTTGCAAATAGATTTTGTCAGGCTTAATAAAACTGATGTGACCTTACATGGACCACTGTTTCAAAATAACACAATATTACAATAAAACAAATTTAATTTTTTATGAAGCACATTAATTTACTTTTACTTTTGGCTTTCTTATTGGCAGGTACAGTAATTTCAGCTCAATCGGATGAGGAAAAGAAAACTATGGCAGCCAAAGAAGCTGCTGCAAAGGCAGCATTGGGTTGGAAGAGAGGTGGAAGTTTGGGTCTTGATCTGTCAGGTTTAGGATTAAAAAATCCGCGATTAGGCGCCGGTCTTAACAAGTTTGGCTATGGCGGTGTCTTAAACCTTTTTGCAACCAATAAAGGAGAAAAGATTTTTTGGGATAACAGTTTCTCTATGTTGCTTTCTGCATTACGCATAGGCGGTAAAGACCAACCATTTCAAAAAAGTAATGATATTTTGCGTCTTAATTCGCGCTATGGATATAATCTTATTAAAGATAAATTATTCTTGGCGGTCGATGCAGCAGCAGAGTCCCAATTGTTACCTACCTATACAGGTAATTTATTGAATGGCACCGATGATGCTTTATTGTCAAAGTTTTTGTCACCTGCACGTATTTCTGTAGCACCAGGTATTGATTTTCGTCCAAATACGCACCTGAAGTTTTTCTTTGCACCAGTAGGAATTAACTTTATTTATGTAGGTGACGACAAATTGGCGCAATTAGCGGGTCAACCACTTGGTAATGAAGTAAAGAGCGATGGTACTATTCTGAACCACCGATTCCAATTAGGCTATTTGGCTAAAGCAGAGTACAACAATAAATTCTTTAGCGATAAAATTGCTTTCGTGTCTCGCGTAGGTTGGTTTGCCGACTATCGTAAAAACTTGAATGGCAATGTATTGTGGCAGAACTCAATGGACGTACAATTGTTTAAAGGCTTGTCTTTAAACGTATTTGGTGAATTGTTTTATGATCACTTTTCTAAAGCTATCGTAAGAGAAGTGCCTGCGGGTACAACACCCGATCAACTTGCTCCGTATCTTGGTCTGAATTCTAGTTATACGGGTGGTTTCTTCATCAAATATAACCGTATTTTCTAAATACCGATACCCAGAGCGTATCTCAGTATAGATTAAAGCCACTTCGGAAAATCCCCGGAGTGGCTTTTTTAGTAAATTTTACTAATTTTGCGGCAATGAGCAACCCAAATAAAATTCAAAGCAACGAAATACCAAAGGCTACTTCAAGGCATAAACGTCGATATATACTCGGTTTTATCAGCATTATGATCATTTTTTATATCGTCTATGTTAATGATCGTTTTGATGAAAATGTATTAAAACCATTTATTGGCTGGCAAACGCAGGTGGCGAGTCGTTTTCTTCGTTTATTGGGCGAACAAACTACTGCTGATGGTACTCATTTGGTAGGATCAGCAGCATCGCTGAATGTAGCCAAAGGTTGTGACGGTATTGAAGTAACTGCACTTTACTTAACAGGTGTATTGTTGATGCCATTTTCGAGGCGGAGTAAATTGATTGGGTTTGGAGTCGGTTTTTCTGTTTTAGTTTTGCTGAATTTGATTCGGATAACGGGGCTTTATTGGGTTCAAAATTATTGGCCATCTTCTTTTGATTTTTTACACTTACACGGCGGGTTTGCGCTCTTTACCATAGTGGCATTATTGCTTTGGATGACTTGGGTAAATTGGGCAATGCGCACCGAAAAACAAAGACAATCGAATGTTTCCAATTAAATTTATAGGGCGCCGTTTCTTTATTTTTATGGTGGCTTATTTTGGCCTAATCGGATGTTTGAGCCCTGGTCCAATACAAAACGCTGGCATTGCGGTATTTAGTAAACCTGCGGATATGCTGATAAGTGCCTTTTTGCCCCAAGGCTTTATTGTGGTAGAGCATAGCCCTAAAGAAGAAATAGCAACGGAACAGACAGTACGAATTCTATTTGGCAATGCCCAAGTGATTCAGGAGTATAAAGCAGCTGCACAACGGGACGGCAAAGTGAAAACCACGGTGCCATTAAAAGAATTTAAGGTAAAATATAAAGAATTTATACTTTTTCCGCTGTGTTTTTTTTGGGCATTAATGCTGGCAACGCCGCTGAAATGGAAATTGAAATTAAAACTTTCTTGTGCTGGTACGGGTATCCTACTTTTATTTTTTATCCTAAAATTACTTTGCTATACATTGGATCAATACACGATGAACCCCATTGGCGTATATCAATTGAGTGGGTGGGCAGCTGGTTTTGTATCGAAAGTATATGAAAACATGAAAATTGGGGTGAGTTTTATTGTAGCAACGATAGTTTGGGGCGGATTGGCACTACCTAAACTAAAATCTGACTATTTGGTATAAAAGTAAGACGATTTACCCCTCCATGTAAAAACAGAAGAATAGTCTATTACTTTACTGTGAGCGGGCAACGAGACTCGAACTCGCGACTTTCAGCTTGGGAAGCTAACGCTCTACCGACTGAGCTATGCCCGCAAAAATTCAGATGCAAAGTTAAGGTTTTTATTGATAAGCCAAATATTTTTTGTATTTATCAGTAACTTTATTAAAATTAAGCAAGAATGCTAAAAAGAACAAACTTTTGAACTACATTTGCCCGTCGTGCCTAAGTATCGTAATATTACAGGTATATGCACAGGCACAAACCACGTTATCTGATTATGGCGCTATATCATCTGATCTATCAGAGCAAAGCAACGCGACCTTTTTCTGATGTTGAATTAAAACTGCTGTTGGAAAAAGCACGTGACTTTAATGCACAAGCAGGCATAACAGGATTACTATTGTATGGTAATGGCTATTTTATCCAATTGTTGGAAGGTGATGATGATGTGGTTCTGTCTCTTTATTATCGACGGATTGCATCAAATGCCAGTCATCAAGATCTTAAGGTGCTTCGGGAGGGGAAGATAGAGCAACGGCTTTTTCATCGGTGGGCAATGGCATTCCGACCAATGGACAAAGATAATTTTCAAGCCGTAAAAGACTATGTAAATCCCGATGGAGAATCGGAATATGGGCGTAACCTCCTTGCTCCTTTCCCATTGTTGCTAGGGATGGATTTTTTTACTTTACAAATGAACAGAAAAGGTGCTTGATTTTTTGTTTTTAGTATAGTTTTCCACAACTTTTATATCTTTAATTCTGTTTTGAATTCAGAACTTTCAATTATTTTTGAAAATACAGCATGTCGTTAGACACCATTAAACAGCCTGTTTCAGCAGATTTAGACGTTTTTGAACAACGCTTTAGGGAGTCCATGAAGAGTAGTGTACCTCTTTTGGACAAAATTATGTGGTATATTGTTCAGCGTAAAGGGAAACAAATTCGCCCAATGCTTGTGATGTTGAGCGCAAAATTATTTGGACCAGTGAATGATGCCTCTCACGTAGCAGCCTCTATGGTCGAACTACTACATACCGCTACATTGGTGCATGATGATGTAGTGGATGATTCCAATGAGCGTCGTGGTTTTTTCTCTGTTAATGCGCTATGGAAAAATAAGATAGCAGTACTGGTTGGCGATTATTTATTGTCGCAGGGATTATTACTCAGCGTAAGGCATCAACAATTTGGCATGCTGGGCATTGTTAGCAGGGCAGTGACCGAAATGGCCGAAGGAGAATTACTACAAATGGAAAAAGCGCGCCGATTGGATATTAAAGAATCGGTATATTTTGATATTATTCGCCAAAAAACAGCTTCACTGATTGCCGCTGCTTGTAGTGCAGGTGCTGCTAGTACGACCAATAATCCCGAACAAATAGAAAAAATAAGGTTATTTGGTGAAAAAACAGGTATCGCATTCCAAATAAGAGATGATCTTTTTGACTTTGGTACCGATGACGTGGGAAAACCACTTGGTATTGATATTAAAGAAAAGAAGATGACCTTGCCTTTAATTTATACCATCAATAATTGTGATAAACCTACACGCCGCATGATCCTTAATATCGTAAAAAACGAGAGTGATAAACGAGAAAAAGTAAATGAGGTGATTGAAATTGTCCGCAAAAGCGGTGGAATTGAATACGCACACGCCGCTATGATGCGATACCGACAAGAAGCGTTTGATTTATTAGAAGAGGTAGCAGAAGACTCTCCAGCACGACAATCCCTACGCGATTTAGTTATTTTTGTAACGGAAAGAACCAAGTAGCGGCCAATAATTAGCCACAACAGTCTGTTTCCTTATTTTTCGCCACTTTACATTCTTATACATTGTACCAAGATTTACTCCAACAATATACTAGCCAATTAGCAATCCTGTCAGGGCGATTGAATCGTATCGTTTGGATGCGTTTGATTATTGCTATTATCACAATTGTGTGTTTGTATTTTTCTATTCAACTGGATCTAAGTTGGCTGTTATTACTGGCATTAGCGGGTATGGTGGCATTCTTTTTTCTGGTACGCCAATACCAAAAATTAACACGAATAGCGACGATTACGACGGCATTAGTCAAAGTAAACGAGGATGAAATGACCTATTTATCTGGTGCTGCTATTCCTTATGATCATGGATCAGAACTGATGCCCCCAATACATGCTTATGCCTACGATCTTGATTTTTTTGGGCCTAATTCTTTGTTTCAACACCTCAATCGCACCTCCACACAATTAGGGAAAGTGCAGTTGGGGCAACATTTGCTTAGTCTTTTGCCGCAAGAACAGATACCCGACCAACAAGCGGCTATTCAAGAATTGGCACCGAAATTGAATTGGCGTCAATCGTTGCAAGCCTTGGCTGCGACCAAAAAAGATAACCAGCAGACCGTGGATCAATTACACCGTTGGGTAGCACAACCCAGCCCTGATTTACCTATTTGGTCTATTATTTTGATGTGGCTGCTGCCTATAATATTGATTGGTGCTATTGTGGTATATTGTTTTCAGCCGGAGCAATTTTTGTTGAGTATATCATCGGCTATTTTTAGCCTTAATCTGTTGGTTTTTGGATTATTCTTTAAACGTATCCAACAAGAAATTGCTGATTTTGATCGAGTGCATGAATACCTAAGGCAATATGGATTATTAGCCGAAAACATTGAAAACGAGGTGTTTATAAGCAAAAAAACAGTTGATTTGACCGCAAAGTTAAAAAATACTGATGGCATGGCTAGCGTACAAATAACACGTCTGTCCGAATTGTTTGGCCGATTGGACACTATGGCAAACATGATGGTAGTGTTGTTATTTGATGGTTTGTTTCTTTACCATGTTCACACGCTCAAGTCTTTGTTGGACTGGAAAAAAAAGTATGCAACTCGTATTCCTGGGTGGTTGGAAGTGATTGGAACAATGGAATCTTGGAGTAGTTTGGCCAATTTTGCTCATAATAACCCCAGTTTTGCATATCCAGAAATGAATACCGACTATAAAGTCCACTTTGAGGAATTAGGTCATCCTTTGATTCGTTCGGAAAAGCGGATATGTAATACGGTGCGTTTTACGGAACAAAAATTTATCGTATTGACGGGATCCAACATGTCGGGCAAAAGTACATTCTTGCGTAGTTTGGGTATAAATATGGTACTTACAGGTATAGGTGCCCCCGTGTGCGCAACGCGAGCGGTGGTACACCCACTGCCTGTTATCGTTTCTATGCGTTTGTCTGATTCTTTATCGGATAGCGAATCTTATTTCTTTGCCGAAGTAAAAAGGCTGAAGGAAATCATGGATTTTTTAGGTCAAAAACGTGCATTTGTGCTTTTGGATGAAATTTTGCGGGGAACGAATTCCGATGACAAACGAATGGGAACCGTTGGTGTTTTGAAGAAAATGGTAGCAAAACAGGCCATTGGAGCCATTGCCACCCATGACATAGAAGTATGTAATACCACAGATGAATACCCCAAAGACTTAATGAACAAGTGCTTTGAGGTAGAGATGGTGGGCAATGAATTACATTTTGATTACCGCTTACGCGATGGCATTTGCCAAAATAAAAGTGCTAGTTTTTTGATGGGTAAAATGGGGATTATTTAATTATCGCTTCTTAAACCGGTAAGAGTACAAGTCTTCCTCGCCTTCGTAATAGCCATCGAGTACAATATTTTTATAAGCATTTTTCACAGCATCTATTGCTTCGTTGATATCATTTACTCTGCCGCCATTGACGCGGGTGAGGATAAATCCGGGTTGCATATTGGTAGAATAAACGAGGCTTCCACGTACTACACTACTTATTATGGCACCTTGCAGCCCCAACCGTGTTTGTTCAGCACGGGTCATAGCGCGAAGTTCAAATCCGAGGTCATCGAGGAATTCATTGCCTTTGTACCGCGCTACTTTTGAAGAGTTAGCACTGTCTTTAAGGGTTATTTGGGTACGTGATTTTTTACCATCGCGCCAGTAATCGAGGGAAACTTGTTCGCCAGGGCGAAAACGGCCCACTATTTCCTGTAGTTCGGGGGTACTTTTGGTAGATGAATTATTGATACCGATAATAACATCGCCTACTTTGAGGCCGGCTTCATCGGCGGCACCATCGGTACTTACACGGGTAACGTAAACGCCTTGGGCATTAGGTAATCCGAGTTCTTGGGCGGTTTCATTGGCCACATCCTCGATATTTACACCGAGGTACGCACGTTGAACGCCACCGAATTCGCGGAGATCGCGTACTACTTTTTGTACCAAATTGGAAGGAACGGCAAAAGAATATCCTTCATAATTGCCCGATTCTGTGATAATTGCGGTATTGATCCCAACCAATTCACCGACGGAATTGACCAATGCGCCACCGCTATTACCGGGGTTAACAGCAGCGTCGGTTTGTAAAAAAGATTCAATACTTGCTCCACCGCCCAGTATATTGATATTACGGCCTTTGGCGCTGATGATACCTGCGGTTACGGTACTGGTAAGGTTAAATGGATTGCCTACTGCGAGTACCCATTCGCCTACTTTTACCGAATCGCTATTACCAAATACGACAAAAGGGAGGTCATTAGCCATAATTTTGAGCAAAGCAACATCCGTAGAAGGATCAGAACCAATGAGTTTTGCTTTGTACTCGCGCTTATCGGCAAGGGTAACTTTGATATCGGTGCTACGTTCCACAACATGGTGATTGGTTACAATGTAGCCATCTGGTGAGGTAATAACGCCAGAGCCAGAAGAACCCGTCATGGATCCACCTTTGAACAATCCTCCATTTACTTCCAGCAATGCTTTAATATTGACTACTGCGGGGGTTGCCATTTCGGCTGCTATGGTAAATGTAGTGGGTGCAGAGGAATGAAAATCGCCGTTGGAGCGGGCATTATATAATTTGTCCACTAAACTGGCATAACGCCCTTCGCCTTCTTTGTCTTCCCAAACAACGCGGGTAGGAGTAATCCAGCGATAGATTACGACGGTAAAAAGTGAACTCAACATGGCAATGGCCACTAACTTAATGTGATTATTCATGCGGATTGTCTGATGCTAACAAATTATGACTTAAAGTATTGGAATCTTTCTAAACGCATTTATACCTTTTGTTGTTGTTTGATTGGTAGTATTGATGTTAGGATATGTATATTTTTAGACGAACCAGACGAACCGAAAGATTGAATGTACCTTTGTGCTTGTATTTATTGTATTTCTAATTCTGTATTCAAATCATGGTTATTCGTTTTTTATTGTTTATTGGTCTTTTGTCGGCGCAAGTGGTAAGCGCTCAATCGCATCAAGTGCTATTTGGTAGTACCTCTGGTGGGGCGTTATTGGACAGTTTGACAACACGGTATCGACCGAATACAGTACTGGATTATGCCAATGCACGCGATACACTTTATTCAAAAGTATTGGCCAAAGACGACGATACGCTGCGGTGTATTTACTCAGGGCACGCGCTTTATTTGGCGCCTAATACCGACCCTACTCAATATGTTTATCTAAATGGTTCGACATTAGGTATGAATGCCGAACATGCCTATCCACAAGCAAAAGGTGCCGCCGATGGTAATGCCAGAAGCGATATGCACCATTTGTTTCCTGCGCGCATACCTGTCAACGAAGCACGGGCTAGTTTACCATTAGGCGATATTCCCGATGCACAAACGCAAAAATGGTTTTACAAAGCAGCCGTAATGACTACTATTCCAACCGTCAATAAAGATGCGTATTCGGAATCTAGAGCAACTACATTTGAGCCGCGCGAAGCCTCAAAAGGAGATATGGCGAGGGCTATATTTTATTTTTATACGATGTACAAGGCACAAGCTGATTTGGCTGATCCAAACTTTTTTGAATTACAACGCCCTACGCTGTGCCAATGGAACAACCAAGACCCTGTAGATGCCACCGAAATGATCAAAACGTGGCGTATTGCACCTTATCAGGAAAAAAAGCCGAATCCATTTATTGTAGATTGCACCATGGCTTACCGTGTGTATTGCCCTAATAATCCACCCAATTGCCTGTTGAGTGCAGATGAAAAAGTACTGCCGCGTTTATCGATAAAAGTTGCGCCACAACCTTTTCAAGGCAGCACACAATTGAACGTGGATATACCATTTTCAGGAGATTTAGTATGTGTTATTCGCTCCGTTGATGGTAAAGAGTTGCAGCGTATTATCCAAGAAAATGTACCAACCGGCCGGTTTGTGCAACAAATTACATTAGATACACCTGCAAAAACGATGCTTTTTCTCGAAATTCACTTGCGGAGCAAAAATGGAGCAGTGTTGAGCAATGTAGTGCCATTGTTGCAAATATTAGATTAGTTACCGCACCAGCAGTACATCGCCACTGAGTACCTTTTCCGTTCCATTGATGAGTTCTAAACGTGCAACAAAAACGTAAATACCCGATTCACATTTTTTTGATCGAGTAGTCCCATCCCATCCTCCAGCAGGGTCGTTGGGTGGATAGTTGTTGCTTCTAAATACCAATTCACCCCAACGGTCGAAGATTTCTAAGGATTTAATATTGCGTACATGGTTGCCTGTGTAAATAACAAAGCTGTTGTTGGGTTGATCGCTATTGGGATCAAACACATTGGGCGCGTATTCGTTATTTTCAATTCGCACAATCACTTGTACCGATGCTGTAGCCGTACAACCATTATTATTGGTTACGGTAATGGCGTAAGCTGTATTTTTTAAAGGCAGCGCAAAGGGCGAAAAGCAATCGGAGCAACTGAGTGATGTGGGATTAGACCAAATATATGTTGATCCCGGATCTGAAAGCACTGGTATAAGTTGTACACTATCGCCCAAAGTAATGATAATTTGATCTGGTAAATCCACCGTAAATGCCTTAGCAGGAGGTATTGTAAACGAGGTATCGGAGGAACACCCTTCTTTATCTTGGATTGTTAAGGTATGGTTACCTGTTTTCAATCCATCAAAACGAGTGCTATCTTGCCATGCTCCTCCGTCAACGCTATACAGGAAAGGCGGATTAGTACCTGTGGTGTTTTCTACGATTAATACACCATTTATATCGCCTACACATGCGGGGGATTGGGTAGCAAAACTAGCGGCGATATTGCCATCGCTCTGTGTTACTTGTAAGGTTGTTTCGGCGGTACACCCATTTGATGTTTGGGTAACAGTTAACTTATACATGCCTACGGTTGTAGCACTTGGTTGTGGCAGTGTGCTTTGAAAGTTAGGGCCGGTCCACTCATAAGTAAAAGGTGCTGTACCATTTACGGTAGTGGATAATAGGACTGGATTGTTCAAACACCCTAAAACAGGATTTGCGCCAGCAACGACCGTTGGTGGTATTTTATCGTCTAAAATCTGAATAGTATCCCTGCCAATACAACCTGTATTTATATTTGTCACAGCAATTATATACGTGCCTGCTTTATTTACACTCACAATATCGAAATTGGCTGGCGGCAAAATATTACCATCTGTAGTCGTCCAAATGATCGTATTGGGTCCGCCGCCTCCTATTACGCTCCCAAGAAAAATAGATGGTGTTTTGCAGGTTATCGTATTGGTTGTAGAGGGCTGAATAGAAACAAAAGGGGGGGCTGGTGGGGGAGGGACAACAAGTGGTGCGGAACTGGTGCAGCCATTGGATGTATTGGTAATTTCTAGTCTATAAATGCCGGCAACAGAAATGGTTAAAGTGCTGTCACTAATTCCTGAGATCAGTTGGCCATTCCTAAACCACCGATAGGCAAATGGTCCGACGTTATTGGTACTATTTGTACCTATTAGGTTGATTTGCGTATTAATACAATTTAATTGCCCATTAGCCGCCGCCGTAAAATTGGGTAAAATACGATTATCTGTAACGGTTGCCATTACAGCAGACGAACTACAACCAGTCGTAGGAATTGTTACCACGAGGGTATAGTTGCCGGGTTGGTTTATTGTTGGATTGGGTATCGTTTGGTTGGTGGGGTTAATACCTGGGCCTGTCCATAAGAAATTGCCGCCCAAAATAGAGCTGCTGCCTTGAAGTGTAACGGTTGAATTGAGGCAGGTAATGGCTTGTGGCGGGGCAATAGTTGCAAGGGGTATATTAGCGTTTGGGCTAATAGTAACTTGATCGGTATCCGAGCACCGGTTGGTGGGATTGGTAACAGTAAGCAAATATTGTCCGGGAATACTGGCAAGTACGGTGGGCTGGTTTACTGTACCTACAATTCCTGGGCCCGTCCAACTGTATTGCACACCTGGACTGGAATTATTGCCATTGAGGGTCGTATTGGTTTGTGCACAGGTTAATTGTACATCTGGGCCAGCATTGGCGTTGGGTTTTATTGTATCAATAGTAACGAGTACATCATCGAATGCGGTACAGCCGTTCGTGTTATTAGAAACTCGTAGCGTATAAGTGCCAGGCGTATTGACGGTTACTGTGTTGTTTGTTCCAATGGGTGTACCTAGTGCATTCGTCCAAGTGAGTTGAATACCCGTGCCCTGTGAGGAATTTTGGCCGTTTAATACAACTGAATTTACGGTACAGGTAAGTGTTTTATTCGTCCCAGCATTGGCGATGGGTAAACCAGCATCAGCGGTAACGATTACTTGATCGGCTGCTGTGCAACCATTTTGGGTATTGGTAACGGTAACTGTGTATGTACCAGCCGCACTTACTTGAGGGTTTTGCACTTGGTCACCCGAACTCCATTGATAGGTGATATTAGCCCCAGTACTACTGCCACTACCATCCAATGTAACGCTATTTTGGGTACAGGTGATGGTTTTATCGATGCCTGCATTGGCGATTGGGTTCGTGGTGTTATTAGATACGATAACAGTGGCCGTAGCAGAACAACCTGCGCCACTTGTAGTTTCTGTCACCGTTACTGTATAGGTACCTGCTTGGTTTACCGCAGGAGTAGCGGTAGTACTATTGCTGGTATTGATACCATTACCGGCCCAAAGAAAGGACAGACCCGCAGTAGCACCACCAATATTACCTAAGGTGACAGTTGGATTGTTGCAAGTGCGTGTTTGTGTGGTACCTGCATTGGCTGTTGGTGTGGTTGCATAAGTAAATAAAATGGTATCGGCGGCTTGGCTACATGTGCCACCGGTTCCTGTTGCCGCGAAGATCAATTGGGTGCTGCCATTTGCCAAATCGGTGCTGCCCGGTGTATAGGTTGGACTGGCAATAGTAGGATTGGAAAAGGTGCCATTACCGTTGCTGCTCCATTGAAAACTGGTTAAACCTGTAGTGAAATTAGGGTTAAGCGTAATGTTTTGGCCCGCACAAATAGTCTTGTCGTTGCCAATATTAGCGGTAGCAGCATTCACCAATTGAATTGTTTGGGTTGCGGTTGCGGTATTCCCACAGGCATCCGTTTGTGTCCATGTTCGGGTTATATTATTACCATTGGTGGTTTCAATACCTATTGTTGTGCCCGTTACATTGCTACAATTATCTGTCCAATTCAGGACTGCCATAGGCGGTACAGGACTGCCAGGGCATAAACTGATATTACTAGGTATATTGGCAAAAGCAGGGGCTAAATTGTCTATAATTGTAATAATTTGGCTTCGAACCGATGTGTTTCCGGCACAATCTGTGACAGACCAAGAGCGTATGATTTGACCCGTTCCGCAAGCATTTAGTCCGGATGTATTATCCTGCGGCGTGGAAGTAAGGGTTGGTGCAGACAAGCAATTGTCCATTGCCGACAATGGCAGTCCCAGTGGTATTGGAGCCCCACAATTAAGTGTAGTATCAGGGGGAAATGTACCTGTAATTGTTGGTGGTGTATTGTCAATAATATTGATGATTTGAGTATAAGAGGCTGAGTTACCCGAACAATCCACAGCAGTCCAAGTCCTGATAATTTGACCAGTTCCGCAAGTATTGATCCCTGTCGTATTATCGGTAGGTAAATTAGAATTGACAATAGATCCCGTACAGTTTTCTGTCACAGATAATGGCTGTAACGGCGGTAAAGTAGCCTCGCAAGACAATAAAATAGTAGTAGGCAAAGTACCTACAAAAACGGGTGGCTTAAAATCGGTGACCGTAATAATTTGGGAAGCGGTGGCACTATTGCCAGCACAATCGGTTACTTTCCATGTGCGTATCACTTGTCCTGTACCACAGATACTAAACCCTTGAATATTATCAGTTGGAATATTGGTTACTGTAATGGTTGATGTACAATTGTCCGATGCGGTAAGTGGCTGTGTATAAGGAAACAGATCTTCACAAGAAATGGTAATATCTGGTGGTACGGCTTGCGTAATTACGGGAGGCGTATTGTCCACTATAGTGATGGGTTGTGTAGCCGTTGCAGCATTGCCAGTACAATCGGAGATAGTCCAGGTACGCACAATTAGCCCCAAGCCACAGGCCGACAAGCCACTGGTATTGTCTATTGGCGGATTAGTTTGTGTAATTGTTGTGGTGCAGTTATCTGTGGCGGCTAAAGGTACGCCAATAGGTAAGGGAGTGCCACATTGCAGGGTGATACCCGGAGGAATTGCTCCTGTAATTGTCGGGAAAACATTGTCTGTAACTGTAATTTGCTGCGTGCGCGAGGCCGTATTTCCAGAGCAATCTGTTACGGTCCAACGGCGTATAATTTGGCCAATACCACAGGCGTTTAAACCTGCAGTATTATCAATAGGCGCCGCCGACATGGTTACCAATGGATCACAAGCATCCGTAGCGGGAATAGGCAGTGCGGCGGGTACACTACCACAACTTATTGTAATATTAGCGGGCAGTGGTGCTGAAAATACTGGTGCCGTATTGTCTGTTAATGTGATTACCTGCGTACGTGTGCGCGAGTTACCCGAACAATCGGTAACCGTCCATCTCCGAATGATCGTTAAAGCCCCACAAGGTCCGCCGCCACCCGATGCCATATCAGTAGGTAAACCGGTAGAGGTAATGCTGGCATCACAATTGTCGCTGGCCGCCAAAGCCGCAGGTGCTGGTACGTTACCACATTGCGCGGTGATCGTAGCCGGCGGATTGGCGTTAATGGTGGGTGGTGTGGTATCTGCTATGGTAATTTTTTGTAGGGCCGTGGTTGTATTGCCTGCGCAATCGGTTACTGTCCATCTCCGCGTTAGAATTCTTCCGGCGCAACCCATCAGTACTGATGTTTGGGTGGGTAATCCTGTCGTTGTAGTGGCATTGGCATCGCATGCATCGGAAGCATCTAGCGCAGCGAGTGGTGGAATAATATCGTCGCATTCCAAGGTTACGTCATCTGGTACAGGCATATCTATGGTAGGCGGTGTCATATCATTAGGCGTTACTGCGACATTGCCAGCACATACCATATCACAGCTTTCAAAACAAAAAGGGCCTTCCGTCTGTACGCCTCCGGTGATGGTAACAAAGCGATTATTATTGTCAGCAGGATTGGTACACGGCCCACCCGAGGCTTGAAACTCCCAACCTGCTGAGGGGGAAATACCATTTACATACTTATATTGGTATAATCCGGGCGGAACATTGACAAATGAAATAGCCCAAATCCCTTGTCCAAGATCGCACATAGGCAAGAATGTCCAATTAGAAAAACCAATCGTATAAAAGAAATTGGCAGCAAAAAAAACACCGTCGGGAGCGACGGTTTCATTCCGCATATCCACTCGAAAGGTTACTTTGCCAGCCATATCAGGAGCAATGACTAGGGTAGAAGCATCCTTAAATGGGATTGGTTCCGTATTATTAGCCCTGCCGAGGTTGAAAAAAATAGTCGTAAACAGGGCGCAGATTATTGCTTTGTAATATGTTGGCATAGTGTTCGTATTGTTGTATCAGCAAAGGTAAAAAGGTTTGTATGCTTTTTTTATAAACTAGCAAAATGGTTTTAAAAAGGAACGCAATAACTTTATAAAACTCTTTTATGCTTTGTATTGATTACAAGTATTCGGCTTTATGCCCAAACAGAAAAAACAACGCCCGAAATCCAATTGGTACAAGACGGCATAGCCTTGCACGATAACCAAAAGTATAAAGGTGCTATCGAAAAATACGAGGCGGCTTTGGCCATTGATCCTAAATTTGGTATGGCTATGTATGAACTGGCCAATTCTTACTTAGCCTTAGGCGATAACGAGCAGGCATTCAAATGGGCTGAAAAGACCGTTAAAAACAAAAAAGATGGAATTTGTGAAGCCTATACGATGATGGGCAATATTTACGATATTGATAAAAAAACAGAAAAAGCGATCAAAACCTACGTTTACTTTTTGAAAACCCGTTCCAAAACAGTTTCATTCCCCCTATCATCCTTTACCAGCAGCCTCAAAGTATGCTCTCCGGGGCCAATACGACCATCGAAAGTGTGTGTGAGGCGATTACGTTTCGCATCAAATTCAAAAAGTACCCATGTCCCATCAATAGTACCGCGCCAGTTGAGGTCATCAGCGCGATCGGTGGCATCAAAATTGTCACTAATTCGGAACGACATGGCCGTTTTTCGGCGCATATCATCGTCAAAAACAACAGGTGTAATCGTAGGCGGTACTTGATCCAACATGACGCAATAGTCACCAAAAGACCGGACTTGAGTGGTCAATTTATTCCCTTTCCAAGTGCCGCCACAATTGTCTGGTCTTTTATTATTGCAGCGCGCAATTACTGCTTTTGAGCGTAGTTCAACAGGTATATTGCTAGGAATGATACCAATATCGTAGTATTTATGTATCGGTGTTTTGTCGTCGTGGATATGGTGAATAGCAGAATACACACCTTGACTTTCATCGGGTGTGGTATGGTAGCGGAGTTTAAGATTCTCGTATAAAGAACCTTTGAGCATGGACATTGAAAAGTCGCCATTGACAAAACTATTCTCTTCTGCCCACGGGAACAAATATTGATATGGTTCATCAGGCAATGCCTCCATGTTTTCGCTGCGTCGCAAACCAAATTTCACCGAAGAAATATTGCCAGCAGTATCCATTACCTTAATTTCTACATCTGTATTTTGTGTGACACTTATAGGAATAGCCCCCATCGTACTCGTTTGATCGTACATGGATAATTTATCGCCCGGGGAAACAAAGAGTTCATAAAACCAAGCACCGTATTTTTTATTAGCAGTATAATCGCAGAGTGCATTTATATATCGTGTCTCGTCAAAACTAAGGGTATTGGCAGTCCAACCGTAAATAAGCGTACCATTAGCATATACCGATATTGCATACACGCCATTATCATTGCGCAGGGCATCACTTTGGTCATACGTTTTTATACCAAGCCCTACCCGCCAAGCACCTGCAATATAGGTATCTACCCCACCTTTGATGCCATAGACACCATCTGATCTTTTTTCAATAGGAAAAGGTGCAGATCGTATCACCTCGCGGTTTTCATTGAGGTGATAGATTTTCATATCTCTAATTTCGGGTTTGCGGGAATCCGGAATAGGCAGACCAAAAAGCAAAGGATTGAGTGCTTTACCATTTTGTCTGATTTCGAAATGCAAATGTGGCCCAGTACTGCCGCCGCTATTGCCCATTTTTCCAATTTCTTCGCCTTTCCCAACTTTATATTTACCGGCAGGGAGGTCGATGATTACCTCGAATCGCTCGCGTTTGTATTGTGTTTCTTTAACGACAGCGGCGATAGCACTACTGAATTTGTCCAAGTGAGCATACACAGTGGTATAGCCATTGGGGTGTTTGATGTACAATACATTGCCATAACCGCTTGCTTGTACCTTTATTTGATCGATATAACCTTCTGCTGCCGCAAAAACAGGCTGACCCACCGCACCAGTTTTACTTTTTAGATCTAAGCCCGAATGGAAGTGACCAGGTCGTAGTTCACAGAATGTACCCGTTACCAAGAGCGGATCATTGATAGGAGCCATAAAATAATCTTTTGGATAAGATGCCGCTACTGCTATCGGATCAGCCATATTCGGATCATCTTGAAGTTGCTGTGGTCCAAAGAAAGACAAACAAGGAACTAAAAAAAGAATAGGAAAAAGCAAGTGAATTTTCTTTAATTTCATATTTAATACACTGTAAATTACATCTCTTTCCTTAACGTACTTTCAGCAGGGCATGTGCCAACGAAAGTCCTTCAATTTGTGCTTTGACAAATTTTTGTAAAACATCATACTCGCCCCGTGCATGGCGCAAAAAACTACTTGCTTGTCCATACACTGCTGGTATTTTTGATTTTTGGGTGAGGTAAAAACCGTCCAAAAAGTTATTAATTCCCCCCGAAATAATCAAGTGTTTTGTTTTTATTTCGTGGATGCCCCATTCATCTACAATAGCATTCGTCCAGTTTAACATCGCTTCGGCAGTGTGACCTACCAGCGCAATTTGGCCAAAAATTTCTTGTTTGGCAGCATCGCTGCGCAAGAGTTCCAGTTTAGCAAAATTAGTACCACCTGCCGCTCCAAATTCTACAGCCGCCAAAGGCAATTGTAGCAATGCCTTCAGGCTTTCGGGGCCAAAACCTTGACCCACTTCTTTTACAATGATCGGACAATCAAAACGTTCCAATATTTCCTGTACGATCTCAACAGGAGGTCGGTTAAAATGGTCGCCTTCGGGCTGCATGGCCTCTTGTAATGGATTTACATGGATAATTAAGCCATCTGCCCTTAATTTGGAGAGCATATCCGGGATTCGTTCGGTGGCACCTGTTTCGATCAATTGCTCGATCTGCGCTACCCCTAAATTGGCATACAAAGGCAAATCGCTGCCCATAATATCGCGCACATCAAAATCGGCTAAACGCTCATTACTATACAACAACTGCCTACAAGAACCCAAACCCATGCCCATGCCAAATTCTGCACACGCTCGCGCAAGATTTTGATTAATAATCGTGGCCAATTCTGTACCTCCGGTCATGGAAGATACCCAAATTGGGGCATGAAGCGTCTTTTGAAGGAAAGGAGAAGTTGGCAATGACCCCGGTTTGGGGTGCCCAGAAAGCATCGGCTCGTAATAGAACCGGTGATCTACCGCATTAGGCTGTACCTGACTATTAAAAGCCAGTTCAATATGATCGCTTTTGCGCGATTTAGCGGTGGGATCTGTATCTTGATGTGTGTTTGCCATATAATCGGTACTATTGGGATTTTTGGGGCTTTAACGTTGCACATTGAACGTTGAACATTTTAAATTTAAAATGTTCAACGTTTAATGTCAATTTTTATCTCTATACCCCTTACATCATCGTTTCGATGATATTTTCTTCGGTAACGCCTTCTGCTTCTGCTTTATAGTTGCGCACAATACGATGACGCAAAACCAAATTGGCAATCGCTTTTACGTCTTCAATATCTGGTGCGTACTTTCCATTGATGGCTGCGTGGCATTTTGCACCCAATACAAGATACTGGCTTGCGCGTGGCCCTGCACCCCAACTAAGGTAATTATTGGCTTCTTTGGTAGCACGAGTACTACCTGGACGGGTTTTGGATACAAGATTGACGGCATATTCCAATACGTTATCGCTTACTGGAATTTTACGAATCAATTGCTGATAAGCCAAAATTTGTCCCGAATTGAGGATATGGTTCAAGGTCACACTTCTTGAAGAAGTCGTATTTTTTACCACCTCTACTTCTTGTTCGTAGGTAGGATAGGTTAAAGGAATATTGAACATAAAACGGTCTAATTGTGCTTCGGGAAGCGGGTAAGTACCTTCTTGTTCAATGGGGTTTTGTGTTGCCAGTACAAAAAATGGTGCTGGAAGTGCGTGACGATGGCCACCCACTGTGACCGAACGCTCTTGCATGGCTTCCAATAATGCTGCTTGTGTTTTTGGTGGCGTACGGTTAATTTCGTCGGCCAAAACAATATTGGCAAAAATGGGACCACGTACAAATTGGAATTTACGGGTCTCATCTAATATTTCAGAACCTGTAATATCCGAAGGCATTAAGTCTGGTGTAAACTGAATCCGTTTGAAATCAAGATCCAGTACTTCTGCGATGGTACTCACCAAAAGCGTTTTTGCAAGCCCAGGAACACCAACCAACAGGGAGTGTCCATTAGAAAACAATGAAATAATTACGGCACGAACCACTTCATCCTGTCCGACAATCACTTTACCAATTTCGGCAGATAAGTCTTTGTATGTTTTTGCGAGTGCATCCACTGCTGCTACATCTGATTGCATATATAGTTTGTATGTTATTTTATGTTAATTGAAATTTATTTACTCCAAATATTGTATTTCAAAATACAATAAATGGCTCGAAAACCGTCTTTCCAGCTTATTTTTTTACCTTCTGCATAAGAACGTCCGTAATAGGAAATACCCACTTCATAAATACGAATTTCTTTGATTCGGCTAATTTTGGCTGTTATTTCGGGTTCAAAACCAAAACGATTTTCCTGTAATGTTAAGCCTTTTACAATATCGGACTTGAACAATTTGTAACAAGTCTCCATATCGGTCAGGTTCAGGTTGGTCATTACATTAGACAAAGAAGTAAGGAACTTGTTGCCTATGCTATGCCAAAAAAACAAAATTCGGTGTGGGCGGCCACCCATAAAGCGGGAACCATACACTACATCTGCAAAACCATTGAGTATTGGTCGGAGCAGAATATTGTATTCCTCTGGGTCGTATTCCAAATCTGCGTCTTGTACAATGATATAATCGCCGGTAGCCTCGCGGATACCAGTATGTAACGCAGCACCTTTACCTTTGTTTTGTTCGTGTTTGCGGTATTGGATGTTCAATTCAGGATTGGCATCCATATAGCGTTTGATTGCGCCTTCGGTATCGTCCTTGGAGCAATCATTAGTGATAATAATTTCCTTTTTCATCCCACCTATTAATTCTACCGATTTCACCTTATCCAAGATGCGGTGAATGGTACGTTCCTCGTTGTATGCGGGGATGACAATGGATAGCGTTTGAGTCATATTGATTAAATAAGCGCAATTGAGGCGCAAAGGTAACTCATTGTTCTGATATTGGGTATATTGAAAAAAATAGTGTTAAAACTCTGTAATTTAACATTTCATTGAAACTTTTTTAAAACAGAATACGTTAATACTATGAAAATCAAACATTTAGTACAGTTATTGTACCATTATTATTCATCGTATTTTAATTTTTTTTAATCATGCAAACACAAAAATCTAAATTTGTCCGTTTGTGGAAAAAATCTCCACGATTTGCAGTAGTCGCTATTTATCGCCGATTTACAAAAAAAGCCAAACAATTACTCCCAAAGGAAGACTGGAATATCAATTGGCTTGGTGAAGAAATGAGGCCACATAATAGCCTACAAAACTAATTTGATAGGCATATTCCAATACGAAATATGGATGATGCCTCAAAAAATTAAACAAAAACACCCCAATCAACTTGTACTTGATGGGGTGTTTTTATTTCAGGGATATTCGTACTTCTTCTTACTTTTGTGTCCTTTTCTGAATCGTTTATTGTAGATCCATTCCCGATATTACCCACACCAATATGCGCTTAAAAACCCTCCCAGCCCTCCTCTTTATCCTAGCCGTACTGTTTTTTACAGGCGTTATGACAGGCGAGGTGTTGCCCTATTTTAAATTTGAATATGCCGATGGTTTTTTGGGTACTAAACCCGATAGTGTATTGCAAAAGGTGGATTTCCAGTGGGCGTTCTATATCCATATTTCTAGTAGTTTAGTGGCTATTTTTGCTGGATTGTGGCAGTTTTGGCCAGTTTTGCACCGAAAATACCCAAAATTGCACCGACAACTTGGAAAAACGTATATACTTGCCATTCTTTTGCTTGCCGCGCCATCGGGATTAGTATTGGGTTATTATGCCAACGCTGGGCTACCAGCAAAAACGGGTTTTATGCTACAAAGTATCTTGTGGTGGGTACTTACTTTTTTGGCGTGGTGGGAGATAAAAAAACAGCGTTGGTTAGCGCATACCGACATGATGATCCGTAGTTTTGCGGTCACCTTGGCTGCTATGAGTTTGCGTACCGAAAGTTATGCGATGTACTACTTTTTTCACACCAAACCCATCGAGACGTATGTTACTGTAACTTGGCTGTCATGGGTAGGTAATTTTTTAATTGCGGAAATGTTAGTTTATATTGGCTTGGGAAAACGTATCTTGGCGCAAATTAATAGATAATTGCCGGCTTATACCCAAGGCCGGAAATTTTAAAATATTGAAAATCAAATACTTAAATTACAAATAACATTTAAAAACAAAAAATAATTATGCAGCAATTCATTACTATTATCCTTGCAGCCGTATTATTTTGGCATTGCCAAAGTGCACCTAAAACCCAAACCGCTACTGCGAGTACCGATGTAGTGGCCATGGCGCGCCAAACCCATAAAGAAGCCATTGATACCCTTCGAGCCGATACCAATGCGCCTTTGCAACCATTGGTTATAAAACCACTGGACAAAACAGCAGCACAAACCCTACTTTCTAACTACGATATTAAAACCCTTTTGGTAAAGGAATGGCCCGATAATGGTTTTTATGGCACGGATCGCTACCGTATTGAATTCATTTTTACCGATGCCGAACGCACCATAAACGACCCATCGGTGTATCGTATAAAAGGTAAAAATAGGTATAAAAATACGGTATCTGATTTTGCGGGATTGATCGAAATAACGGGAGTATCTGAGTTTAGCGATCCCAATCTCGACTCGTTGGATCTGGCTAATATGGGTGTGAAAAATGCTTATACCCTTTCTGGTACATTCCGTTTTGATGAAGATAGCACACTCAATACCAGTGGTGCATTTTTGGGTACGTTTAAATTGGATTTTTCGATCAATGATAAAGGAGAGGTAGAATCTTGGTATTATTCATCCGATACGCCAACCAAAGCCGCCGGATATGTTTTTGATGGCAATTGGGTGGGTTACAAAAACAAAACAACGACCAAACCGGTGCTTTTTGCCCGCGATCTTTTTGCCATTGCCAATGATATACTGACTGATTTCTCTTATGGCGAACGGGAAGTAGAAATTAATAAAAAATACCGTCACTTGGGTTGGGATAATTTTTGGGATGGTAAAGAATGGTGGGTCGAGACACCTGCTCAATAATGCTCCGGCATTTATACTGAGCGTCGGTAGGTTTTGTGCATAGATTTATGAGACGCTATACGATTTTTATGCACAAAACCTATAGAGCCGAAGTAATTACATTAATATGGATCAAGAAAAGACAACCAGCGTATTTATTGCATATTCCCGAAAAGATATAGACTTTTTGACGGAATTGCGTACTTTTTTGCGCCCCTTGGAGCAAAACAAGGGTGTGGAAATTTGGTACGATGGTGAAATCGTAGGTGGTGAGGTTTGGGAAGACAGCATCAAACGCGCCCTGCATGGCGCGGATATTATTTTGCTTTTGGTGAGTGCCAATTCGCTGGCCTCCGATTATTTTTACGGCAAAGAGGTAAAAGAGGCCATGGAGCGGCACCAAGCGCATACTTGCACGGTCATTCCGGTGATCTTAAAACCTTGTGGATGGGAAGACACAGAATTGGCTAGTCTGCAAGCATTGCCCAAAGATGGAATGGCGATTACTTTATGGGAAAACCGCGACCAAGCCTATAAAAGTGTTTTTGATGGCTTAAAAGCGGCCATCCAAAAGAATCAGGTCAAAAATAAACCGATTATTGCTCCTCAAGGCAACCAAAGTCCGGTAGAAGCAATACCCTCTCCCGCGCCTGCAAGCACAACTGATATGCCTGTACGTACGCGTACGACCCGAAAAACCATTGAAAAAACGGTAACTACACCTTTACCCGAACCTATAACGAGTAGTGCTTCATCGGCAACCAATTGGTTTTATATCGGTGGCGGTATTTTGGTATTTTCCTTGCTCTTGTATTTTTTGTTGCCCAAACTGGTAAAAAAAGATCGACCGGAGCCAGATACGCCCGTTTTTACGCCTCCAACGGCCTTGGGAGTAGTGAGTACCATTTATCCCGGTAAAGGTTTTGACGAGATAGTCATTGGCAAAACGAATTTGGAAGAGATCCGCAATCGTTTAAGTAAAGATTGCTCCATCATTAATCATGGTACTTTTAGCGTAGAAATGACCTGCCCATTAAAGGGTATTAGTTTCTATTTTGATTATGAAGATTATAATGCTATAAAACCCGACAATAAGAAATATTTTACTTCTATCTCACTAACACCTCCATTTAAAGGAAAAACCCCAGAGGGCATTGTGCTTGGAGCAAGCAAATTATCCGATGTTGAAAAAGTATATGGCGCTTTAAAATTTACGACTACTCAAAATGGCGCGTATTGGATGGTGGAGTATTCAGCCCAAGGAATAAGATTTAAAGTACAAAAAGACGTAAATGTGAAGCCCAAAGGGGTCAACGGTGAAGCATATTATCGCAAGCAGCCCATTGTGGGTATTGATATTTTTAAATAACTGATGCAAATAATGGGTTGGGTTTTTATGAATACCTGCGAACAAAGATGTCTTATACGATACGTGTTCAAAAACACCCAAAAATAATATTTTGATTGAGCGTAGTATCGGCGTGACTCGCAATCTAATGTCGTCATATTAAGCGAAGTGATTATGCCTTTCGTCATTAGGTTTTGCAAATATTCAACTATTTCCAAGTGATCCAATAACGAAATTAGCCTATTGTCGGGGCTGGGGGTACCGCCCCGACAATAGCCCAAATACAGTGCCCCCACGAACTTGAAGGTCTCTATAATGCCAAAACTTATGCGCAAAAAATGCCTAAGCTGATGACATCATACCATATTTATGATACTCCCTCGTAATGCCCTATGCTACATCGCAAAAACCATAGTTATCGCATCTACCACCTTCCCATCAATCATCAAAGTACAGGTCAATAACCCGGTTGCTCCGTAGCCGTGGGTATAAAGTACCTCATTCATTCCTTGTTGAATATTAACAGGAGTATCCATCAAAATCTTACCCTCGCGGTCGCTCACGCGCACGATGGCCGTTTTATGATCCCTTTTTTGTTCTACTAAAAAAGAAATCCAAGTGGCCTCGTCAAAAGGATTAGGACGGTTCGGTAATAACTTGAAATTAGGTTGTTCATCGCCTATCCCTAGTTCGGTGCTACCAGAAGTGGTGGCTATTTTTTCGATACTAAATAAACTCTCCACTCCTTTATTATCCACTGTGGCAATGCTAACATATAATCCTCCAGTGGCATTGCACGGAAAAGAACCTAAGGTCGAATTTGTTAAAGTATAAACAGTGTCCCAATCATTGGTCGTACTGCGCAAAGCAATGCGATAGGTGCCCGTATCTATCGGGTTGGCAATATCCACCGTAACGGTACTGCCCGAACGAGTAGCGCTAAAACTGGCTGGCGCGGGTACGCCCCGAGCAATAGAAGCGGCGGCATTACCATTAATAATGGCATTGCGTGCCAAATAATTAAACTGCACAAAAAACGAATCTACCACCTGGTCGCCATCGGTATCTAAACCCAAAACATCATCAGAGGTGTGTTGCCGATCCGTGTAATTTGGGCCATTACTAGCATCGCCGTGTTCATTGGCGGCGGTAAAACGCATAGCAGGATAACCGCGTTCTCGGAATGGAATATGATCGCCACCACGACCTGTACGGTCTTCGGGCGACATAATACGGATCAACATAGGCACAGGTGCTGTGGCCAAAAGGTGCTCTTTGTACTGCAATTTGATATAGCGCGACAATTGTTTGTGCGGCGAATTAAATCCACCCGAGGAGAACAGCCGTACCGAAGTAGAGTCCACATCATTGACACCCGGACAAGATGGTGGCGAGGAGGTTAAGCCGCAAATAACACCTCCAATTACGTCGTTATTCAATACCGCACGAATGGGTAGGGTGTTTGTTTTGGCATATTGCGCAAAGGCTGCTGCCCCATAAAGCCCCTGCTCTTCGGCAGTAGTTGCCATAAATACCAGTGTGTTGGGAAAAGAGTATTTGGACATTACACGCGCCAATTCCATCACCAAAGCAGTGCCTGTGGCGTTGTCTTCCACACCTTCTGCGGGGCAATTGACATCGCAAAGTACATCGCAACGGCTATCAAAATGGCCTTCTACGAGGATAATTCCGTTGGCTGCAGGGTTGGTACCGGGCAATATGGCCATTACATTACTATGTCGGCCCATATTGCAAATGGCTTGGTCAAACTGAAACATGCCGACCAACAAACGATCTTCATTTTCCATACCAAACTGCTGGAATTTGCTTTCGATCCATCGGCGCGACGCGCCTATGCCCGTTGCAGTGGAAACGGTATCTGCACCTGAATTACGCGTACCAAACTGGCTCAAACGCGTGATATACGCCTTCAAACTATCGGGCGAGATACGCGCCTGTATCTCCGAGGCAATGAGCAGTGGATCAGTAACGGCCTGAGATGCGGCATAATCGGCGGGGTTGTAATTACCTTTTAGGATATTTACGGCTGCCGGATGGCTGAGGTAAAAATTGGTTTGTGCATGGGCATTAAGTGCCACAAAAAGAATAAAAAGCAGGTGAGTAATACGCATAATAATAGATAGTGTATGTTTGATCAAAACGAACGACAAATATCTGTATTTTTGATTGTTCTTTTTCCATTGTAGGCGATAATTCTTGAGTGTTTAGAACCACTTTCTTACAAATTTGTTAGAATTGCGTACTTTTGCGGCTCATTTCCCAAATACAGGAAGTGAGTACGCCATTTTGATCTACACAGTGCCAGAAAAAATCAAGTCTGATATAAGGTTACGCGCCACATTGAGGCAGCAGGCAAGCGCACGCATTCCTACCCAATATGGCCACTTTGACATGTACGCATACTCGGAGGATGCCAACGATCCTATGCCGCATATCGCTTTTGTGGGCGAAGGATTCAACCCCGCATTGCCTGTGGCGGTGCGTATTCACTCTGAATGTATGACGGGCGATGTGTTTGGTTCGCGCCGCTGCGACTGCGGAGAACAATTGGATGCCGCTATGCAAATTGCAGCCGCACAAGGTGGTGTGGTGATTTACCTCCGGCAAGAAGGACGTGGCATTGGCTTGATCAATAAACTCAAAGCATATAACCTTCAAGACGAGGGGCTGAATACCATTGATGCCAATACGCACCTCGGTTTTGAAGCCGATACCCGGCAGTACGAAGCCGCTATTGCCATGCTCAATGACTTGGGTATCCGGCAAATAGAACTCATTACCAATAACCCCGATAAAGTGAATGCGCTCAAAAAATCAGAGATTGAAATTGTGGGGCGTATTCCTATTGTTATTGCGCCACATGCTGAAAATCAAGGTTATTTGCGGACGAAGCAGGACTTGATGGGGCATCTTTTAGGATTGTAGAATCAATTAAATATATATCTATTAACATGAAACAACTATTGACATTTGCATCTGTCCTTTATATCGCTTTGATGCTTACTTCCTGTGCGGCTAAGCCGAAAGCAGGATTTACCACACTTACTCAAAAAGTAACCGCTCCGGCTAAGGTCGCATTCACCAATACTACGGTAAAAGCCGATAAGTACGAATGGGATTTTGGTGACGGAACACCTGCTTCCACCGAAGTAAGCCCTACGCACCGTTATATGCGCTCTGGCAATTTTACGGTCGTACTCAAAGCAACCGCTGGTTCTAAAACCGTAACCCGCAAACAAGTGATTCAAGTCACTGCACCGGAGCGTTGTCTGGTCGAAATTGAAACTACAGAAGGCACAATGATCGCTGAATTGTTCGCTTCTACGCCGCAGCACCGCGATAATTTTGTGAAACTTGCCGATGAAGGTTATTACAACGATCTGTTGTTTCACCGCGTTATTGCTGGGTTTATGATTCAAGGTGGCGACCCCAATTCCCGCGATGCAAAACCAGGCCAATCGCTTGGTTTCGGTGGTCCCTCCTACAAAGTACCCGCCGAATTTGTAGATTCGTTGGTACACGTTAAGGGTTCGCTCGCTGCTGCCCGCGATGGCAATCCGCAAAAGGCATCCAGCGGTTCGCAGTTTTATATTGTACAAGGCAATGGCCCAATTGAGGGTAATATGCTGAACCAACTGGAAGCACAAAAAAGTGGTTTCCGTTACTCATCAGAGCAACGCGCCGCTTATAAAGCACTAGGTGGAACACCAATGCTCGACCGCGATTATACCGTTTTTGGTCGCGTGATAGAGGGTTTGGATATTATTGATAAAATTGCTGCGGTACGCACGGGTGCTCAAGACCGTCCGGTTTCGGATGTGAAAATGAAGATTCGGGTGATAAAGTAAGCACTTATCACTTATTCAGTGTTCCAAAGTGTTCCCGTAACAGAATTGGCCTATTGTCGGGGCTGGGGGTATCGCCCCGACAATAGGCTCATTCTGTTATTGGGCAACTTTGGAATAGTTAAATACTTGCTCGCAACCTAATGATGCGAAGAATAATTACATCGTTAAGTTGACGACATTAGACCTAGAATCCCGACGACATAACTATCTAAAATTACTGCCATAGCCAATAGTAATGCGCCCATTCATTTGCCTCATACTCATCTGTTGCGCTTCTGTTACCCAAGCACAATCCACCGTCACCGCACGGTTTGATAGTGCTATGGTGGAAACAGGCGAGCCATTTATGTTGCGGGTGGAAGTCGTAGGTGGCGAACCCGATACACTGGATCTGTCTGCCTGGCAAGCACTACTACCGCCCGAAAACATACTGGCTCGATCTGGTTGGAGAAAAGAACAAGATAGTTGGCGAAACGACGTACAATTGATCGCCTTCGAGGCCAACGATACCATGGTGCTGCCTCCTTTAACAGTGGTACTGCGCGATGGTAACACTTTACAATCCGATTCTTTGCGGATTCAAATCATCGCCACACCTGTGCCTTCTACCGATCTCAATGATATGGCCGATGTAAAAGGTATTCACCGCGAAGCATCCAATTGGACGGATTATATTTGGATAGCCTGGATTTTAGGCGGATTGGCCGTATTGGCCTTATTGCTGTACTGGATTTCTAGGCGCAAAAAACAAAAAAACACCTTGTTCCGCAGCCAACAACTATCTGGTTTTGATTTGGCGATACGTAAATTGGAGCAATTGGAACAACAACAACTGTGGCAAAAAGGCGAAGTAAAATCTTATTACACGGCACTTTCCGCTATTATGCGCGCTTATATCGACGACCGTTACCAAACGAAAACCCACAAAAGTGGCGCGGAAGATGCGGTGGCGCAAATAAAAAAAATTGGTTTGGATTACGCGCAGGAGGCTGCTCTTACGCTCTTGTTGCGCAACGCAGATTTGGCAAAATATGCAAAGGGAAAACCAGAGGCTGAGTACCACCCACAATCTATGGCCGATGCTCGGATGGTGGTGTTGAGTACGCGCTTGTGAGTATCTACTATTACGTTCATTCTCCTGGTAGAAAGCGGTGTTTATTGTTTTCCCACCAACTTTTATTAACCTCGTGGGCAAGTTGATCCACATCTTCTTGTATTGCTTTACTCTTAGCAACGATTTCTTTGTAACGAAGGTAGTTCAAAAATCTTTGAATTTCCTCCATGTTTATATTTGTTGGCAGTCTCACGATGATTGCATCTGCTGTGCGCTCAATTGTCATATTGAAATATGTTTAGCATAAATATATGGGAAAGAAAGGGTGAATCTTCCTTTTTGTATAAAAAATGATAAATTAAAAAATTATTTATTGGTATTCATTTATATTTGTACTATAATTGGACAAATTTATTTAATTATGATACAATTCTTAGTTTTCAAAGCTTATTTTAGTATAAGAAAAATACATTTATGCCTAATTTTTATGGTATTATCGGTATTGAACGTCAACTCAATATCCGCGCAATTAAGTATTAATTGCCATATCGACATTTCAAATGATACAGCAGTGTCAATATATGATTTTTCAAAGTACATTATAGGTTTTAGCCATTCTGTAAAGTTAGCAGATGAATACCTAAAAAGAAACGATAGGAACAGCTATTTTGAAGTAAAATTCCCAGGTTTTGGTTGGAGGCCATTTCAAAAGCGAAATTCATTTATGAAGTATTCAACACTTTATAGTGGATCAATGCATTCATTTGTCAGTTTTGCACACTTTACCTTGACGAATGACACATTAACTACTTTATGGAAAAATGGTGACATCCCATTACAGGTCAGGTATAAATATGAAGTGTTATATAGAGGTGAAATCAGCACATATTATTCCAATATAGATACGCTCATTATTCCGCGTGCTAAAGAACACGATGTAGAAGGATCTGTTTATCTTAAGAACTCTGAAAACCTTACATTATTGGAGATAACTAATATGTACCCAAGCACTAATTATGAAGAATATGATCAACTAATTCATATTAAAAATGCTTTTCCCAATTCATTCTTATCAGAATTAGCAAGGCTATTGATGATAAGACCCGATGCAGAGTCGTTATCAGAACCTATTGATTATGGCTACAAAGTCCCCCCAGCCGTCAAAGCAATGATACGGTCGGCATATAATAGTTTATCGAATTCCAAATCGGAATACATACGGCATGATATAAAGGAATACAATGATTTTATGCAGGCGCAGCCTGATTAAGGAACGTGTTCCCAACCCCTATTTCAATTTGGCGGTATCTACACCTTTAAACATAGATACCGCCAAATTAAAACAAACTAACATTCAACACAAATCCTACAACCTCCGAATCTTCAAATTTTTATACCAAACAGGATCACCATGGTCTTGTAGCGCGATTTTTCCTTTTTTCGCTTTGCCAAAATCGGGCATATCCTTGAATTTACTACCCGATACCAATTTATCCCAATCGCTGTTGTGCATTTGGAAGGCCACGAGTTTTCGGTTGTTTAACCAATGCTCCACTTTGCCATCTTTACTGATGAGGCGCACGTGGTTCCACTCGCCAGCCGCTTTAACCGTTTCGTATTTGCACGCGATCAAATCGTATAAATCGCCAGCGCGGTGTTTGGGAAATTTACTGTCGGGGTGGCAACTATTGTCCAAAACTTGCATTTCTGGGCCCGTATGCCATACATAATCGTATTTGGCAGTGTCTTCCACAATATAATAAATGATACCGGAATTGCCGCAATTGCCAATTTTCCAGTCCAGTTCCAATTCAAAATCTTGGTATTCCTCGCCTGTGATAATATCGCCGCCATCTGCTGCTTGCCAATGGCCTTTTGGATTGGGTTTGGCATCGAGGTGAATGGCATTTTGGTCAATCACCCACGATTTTCCAAGAGAAGTTTTGCCCCAATTATGGAACTGCGCCATTGATGCGCCATCAAAAAGTAATTGCCAACCGGCTGCCTTTTCTTGTGGTGTCAACGTATTATCGGCAGTTGCGGTAAATGCTGGTACTTGGGTTACTGTTCCAGCGTTATTTTGCGGAATAGCATTCATGGTGTACCACGTTTCGGTAGTCCATATTTCATGCCCAAGATCGCTCAGCGGTATGTTTTTCAAGCGAATATGCACCACGTGTCCTGCTTTGATACCCGGTATTTCCAAAAATACCTTTTTACGGTCTGGCGAAACAGAAGCGGATTTAACAGGCAAGGTGGTGAGATCCATTTTAGGGCCGCCGTAGTTAATGGTGGGTTTATAATACCATTGATCTACGGCAAATTGTGCCGGATTCCAGCCATCTCCTTCGCGCAAAGGTTCTGTAAATTCGACTTCCATTCCATTCGTTTTAGCACGAACGGCCAGCATTTCAAAAGCCGAATTGCCATTGTACTTCATACGTTGTAGGCCATACCAAAGTTTGCCTTCTTGTCCCCAGTTACCCGGCGCACCAATCATACCGATATAAAACGCATCATCGGGGCCGCGCACAATGCGGTGGGTAGCACCTTCCAAACCTTGCGTAAATGGAAATACAGTACCTTGGTAATTCCCATCCACTTGCTCCATAAATACGCGTTGCAAACCACCATAGCAAACATCGCCATGCAGGAGTTGATTGCGGTAAGGGCCTTCGTCCAACAAAATAGGTTGGGTGGGCGAATTACCAATTTCATCCTGCGGCAACCATACCACCGGAGACTGTACGGGCAGACCTGCCACACCCAGCGAATCCACGGTATAGGAATTATAAAACGCGCCTGGTTTTACATGCAATATTTTGGAAGCAGGTAACCAATCACCTTGGTTATCCGCTATAAACACTTGATTATCAGGGCCAATACCTACGCCATCGGGAGTGCGTAAGCCACGAGCGACAAACTCAATACTGCCATCTTTTCTATTGATTTTAACCACTTTACCGCGGTCGGGTATCTGTGGTCTTCCACTGGCACCGCCTGGCATAATCGCTGTAGCCAATGCCGCATAAAAAGCATCTTCTTCGGGTTTGTACGCTAGTCCGAATGCAAATTCATGGAAATTGGAAGATGCCCGCCAGCCTTTGGCAAAGCAATGGTATTCATCGGCCACACCATCGTTGTCGGTGTCCACCAGTTTGGTCAATTCTTGTTTTTGAAGGACATAAATTACGCCATCTACTACTTTTAAACCCAATGGCTCGGCCAACCCACGTGCAAATTGCTTTACCGTAATTTTTTTAGGATCGCCCGATTGCACATTATCGAGGATATAAACCCCGCCCATAGCATCCCAAGTCGATACGACAAGACGGCCATCGGGTAAAAAGTCCATACCTGCCACTTTGGGCAAAAATGTTTCGGGTCGCGCCTGCGAGAGCGTGTAGGAAGGATGTACGTCTTTCAGTGGTGCACCGTCGCCGGGAATAAACCGCTGCGCACCGCCCAAAACAGGGAGGTCTTCTCCTTCTACCCGTTGGTGGTATAAATTGGTAGCGCCGATTACCTGAAGTTCGGGGTCGCCGGCACGCATCCATTTGAGGGCAATGCCTCTGCCGCCTCCCCCTTGAAAATATTCGATACGAATAGGATGGAAGCCCTTTCGCAATGCTATTTCAACTTCCTTAGGTTCCATGCCGTGCGGACCATCGTGGTCCACGAGCAAGGTACCATCAATGTATAATTTGGAACCATCATCAGAACCCAATTGGAGCACCATGTTTTCATCTTTTTCCAAAAACAAAAAACCCGTAGCGAGTACCGCAAAATTATCGACAAATTGGCCAAAATCTGCGCCATTGGCATCCACATCATTGATAACAGCGTTGAGCGTAGGCTTGGCACCAAAATTAATTTCGGCCAATTTTTGGGGTGAAAAAGTCAACTGAGTGACATTTACTTTCAATCCCTGCACCATATCTTTTTCTACTACTGAATTATCGGGCTTTAGCCATTTGCTATCAGGGATAGCATTTGCAGCAGTGGCCATTTTTTTCTCACCGCCTTCGCCATCGTCTTTGCCTTCATCGAGGCTAAGGACGTAACTGACCATCCCTTTTGCTGCTTCAATAGAAATAGTTGGATGCGCGCTCATTGCTGCAATACCCCAAACACCAGCACCACCGTTAATCACTTTGTTTGCTAGTTTTTCTATATTATCAGGTGTATTTTTGTATTTATTAGCAATGTCAACGTAAGCAGGCCCAACTGTTTTTACAGCCGCATTGTGACAAGTACTGCAATCGCTTTTCGCCATTAGTTTTACGCCTGGGTGTACCGCTATGTTTTCGCCAGTGGTGCTTTCTTCGCTGGATTCGGGTTTGTTTTTATTTTCAATTTGTGGTGTACTGACAAACATGGTGGTCAGCGTGACGTGTTTTTTATCTTGAAATACCAAATCGCCCTCCATTTCTAATACTTCCGTATTGCCCACCATGTTGGTTGTTGAATGGGTGGTCGTGAGTGCGCCACCCACAGTTTTTATATTGGTAGGATGCGCCACGGATGCGACATTGGTTTGTAGTTTAATTTCCACATCAGCAGGACAATCTTCAACAGTGTAAGTGCGCTCAAAACCCGCTTGTCGGTCTTGTTCTACGTACTCCGGGCGTTCATTGATACGGATGCGGCGGCCATCGGTAAGCACTAGATCGTACATGATTTCGGCGTGTCCATCCTTTGTATATCGGTGTCCTTTATAATCGGTGCGCGGATTTTGTACGGCACCGCCCACCGCAACACGCCAAGGTTGGTGGTATTTGTTTTCGATCCAAGCATTACCAACAGACATCGGTTGAGGCCCGTGTCGCATATTATACACGGCACCAGAAAAATCCACACCACCCGACCATACTTTGTACAAAGCGCAAGAGTCGGTGGAATAAGAAACCCACATCCGGTCGTCGAGCGCGAACGTAATCATTCGGGCTTGTTTGTCCATAACAGACCGGAACACCCAAGGATCATTTGGGCGGCTAGCATTGTCATCGGGCGGAGCGGTGGTATTACGGCCAGCAAAATACCAAAGTAAGCCAAGAAGGGCGAGGAGTAAAAGAAATAGGTTACGCATGTACAGAGTTAGTGTTGTTTGCTATAAAGTTGACGCTTTCGTTGATAAATTAATTATGAAATTATCGTGGAGCAAATGTATAAAAAGATTGTTTATAAGCATGTCAAGACGATAAAAATTCCCCAAATTTGACTCATTGCCAATAAAAAATCCGATTTGGCCAATGTTAATACGGTGTAACACTGAACAATTCGGGTATAGATTTTTCCGTATGGTAACAAATCGAAATAATAGCACTAGACCTTATACCGAATTTAGCGTCGTAATGCTGAAATGAGGAAATTTTTGTCAGATCAAGGCAAATTTTGCAGTCGAAATGGGCGATTTTCGGCGAAAAATTTAACGAATATTTGGCGAAAATTAACCATTATCAGCATACGAAACTAATTCGGTATAAGGTCTAATAATCGCCTTATCTTTGCGTGTAATGGTAAAGCAAAAAATATTCAACGATCCGGTTTACGGATTTACAGCAGTGCCCAAGGGTATATTGTTGGATCTGATCGACCATCCTTTTTTTCAGCGTTTGCGACGGATCCGCCAAACGGGCTTGGCACACTATGTATATCCGGGCGCATTGCATACTCGATTTCACCATGCTTTAGGCGCGCTGCACTTGATGCAGGAGACTATTTTAGTGCTTCGTTCCAAGGATGTTGTCATCACCGACGAAGAAGCGGAAGCCGTTTGTATCGCCATTTTATTGCACGATATTGGCCACGGGCCCTATTCGCATGCCTTGGAACACACGATTATTGACCTGCACCACGAAAATTTATCGGTGTTATTTATGGAGGCGCTTAACAGTGCGTTTACAGGTAAATTAACGTTGGCGCTTGCTATTTTTTCCGATCAATACCACAAACGATTTTTGCACCAATTGGTCTCTGGGCAATTAGACATGGATCGGATGGATTACCTCAATCGCGATAGTTTTTTTACAGGTGTGAGCGAGGGTGTAATTGGCTACGATCGGATCATCAAAATGCTGGACGTGCATGAGGGCGAATTGGTGGTGGAAGAAAAAGGTATTTATAGCGTGGAAAAATTTTTGATTGCGCGCCGACTCATGTACTGGCAAGTTTATCTCCATAAAACCAATGTTGCTGCCGAACAAATGTTGACCAGTACGCTTCGACGCGCCAAAGAATTGACGCTAAAAGGCGAAAAAATACCTGCTTCACGCCATTTAACTTGGTTTTTGCAACAAAAACCAGGTCAACTGCACAACCAAGAAGAAGTGCTCCAACGGTTTGCGCACTTGGACGATACCGATATTGCAATGGCGCTTAAAGAATGGTCGGAGGAAAAAGACCCCGTATTGCGTTTTTTAGCCTCGGGATTATTGAATAGGCGGTTATATAGATTGGAGTGGAGCCAGCAGCCTTTTACACCCGAGTATGTAGCGGAAACGCGGCTACGCATACGGGCAAAATTCGATGCTGAATTTCCAGATAGTTACTTGTTATTGGAAGGTAAAGAAAGCAACCAAGCGTACAGCGAGGCAAAAGAACCCATTAAAATATTATTTAATACTGGAGTGGTAAAACCCGTCAGTGAATGCTCTGATGTACCGCTCTATACACAGGAGGTTACCAAGTATTATTTGGCCTATCCAAAATAAAACCTTAAAAATTTACAAAAAAAACTCAATTTTTTATCTTTTGTAACGGTTACTTGCGTTACTTTTGCGCGTCCTTTACAGGTTAATATCTAACAAAACATCATTATTTTACTAAACCGAAATTTAGTTCTTATGGGAAAATCCAAGTTTTTACTTCCCCTTTTCTTGAGCGTATCGTTTGCTGCTTTTGCACAACCAAGCGAGCAAATACCGAATGCTCAACCCGGCAAATGTTATGCCAAATGTCTTATCCCTGATGAATACAAAGAAACTACTGAACAAGTAGTTGTAAAACCAGCCAGCACTAGGACTATTGTTAAACCTGCTACTTATTCAAGTGCTTCTGAGAAAGTATTGGTAAAAGCAGAAAGCAAGCGTCTTATCCCAGTACCAGCAAAGTACGAAACTAAAACGGAGCAAGTTTTGGTAAAAGCTGGTAGCAAGCGCATCACTACAGTTCCCGCTACTTACGAAACTAAGACGGAGCGCGTAATGGTAAAGCCAGAATCTCGTCGTTCGATCTCTGTGCCTGCTGTTTACGAAACTAAAACTGAACAAGTTTTGGCTAAAGCAGAATCTAAGCGTATGATCAGCGTACCAGCAGTGTACGAAACAAAATCAGAGCGTATTATGATTAAGCCTGAGTCTAAGCGCGTAATTAGTG
This sequence comes from Chitinophagales bacterium, assembly GCA_043764095.1. GTDB lineage: Bacteria > Bacteroidota > Bacteroidia > Chitinophagales > Saprospiraceae > M3007. Next base: position 8,039 of record JAYUKX010000060.1, on the reverse strand, counting down.
TTCCTGCTACTTACGAAACTAAGACAGAGCGCGTAATGGTAAAGCCAGAATCTCGTCGCTCGATCTCTGTTCCTGCTACTTACGAAACTAAGACAGAACGCGTTATGGTGAAAGCCGAAAGCAAGCGTATGATCGAAGTACCAGCAGTGTATGAAACTAAAACTGAGCGCGTTATTGCAAAAGCAGAATCAAAGCGTTTGGTAGAAGTACCAGCAGTGTATGAAACTAAAACTGAGCAAGTAATGGTGAAGCCAGCGTCTTCTCGTTTGGTAGAAGTACCAGCTGTGTATGAAACTAAAACAGAGCAGTATGAAATGGAGCCAGCTACTTCACGCGTTGAAGTAAAGCAACCAACTTACGAAACTGTTACAGAGCGCATCGAAGTAAAGCCAGCCAGCACAAAATGGGTAAAGAAGAAAGCAGACGCAAATTGCTTGAGCGCTAACCCAGATGATTGCTTGGTATGGTGTTTAGTGGATGTTGCTGCGGAGTACCAAACGGTTACTAAGCGTGTCAACAAAGGTTGTAACGGTACAGGAGTTGCTGATGCAGGTTGCACAGTAACGATCCCAGTTCCTGCTAAAATGGGTACTCGTACAGTACGCGTTGTGAAAACACCTGCTACTACACGTGAAGAGGCTATCGCTGCGGAATACAAAAGCGTAACTAGCCGTGTTATTAAAACACCAGCTACTACACGCGAAGAAGTGATTCCTGCGGAATACCAAACGGTTACTTCTCAAGTAGTAAAAACGCCTGCTTCAGTACGTGAAGAAGCGATTCCTGCTGAATATACCAACATTACTTCTCAAGTAATCAAAACACCTGCAAGCACACGCGAAGAGGTGATTCCAGCGGAATACAAAACAGTAACTACTCAGGTGATCAAAACACCTGCTACTACACGCGAAGAAGTGATTCCTGCTGAATACACTACTGTTTCTACTCAAGTAGTAAAAACGGCAGCAACAGTACGTGAAGAAATGATTCCAGCGGAATACAAAACGATCACAAAGCAGATGATCAAAACACCTGCAACTGTTCGCGAAGAAGTAATTCCTGCGGAGTACAAAACTGTAACTACACAAGTGATCAAATCGCCTGCTTCTTTCACAGAAGCAGCAGTTGCTCCTGAATATACTACTGTAACAAAGCAAGTATTAGTAAGCCCAGCATCTGTACGTGAAGAAGTTATTCCTGCGGAATATGCTAATTCAACAAAGCGTTCTATCTCTTCTGCTGAAGCGACTACAACGGAGACTATTCCTGCGGAGTATGCTACAGTTACTAAGCGTACATTGGTGAAGCCAGGTGGTTTCACAGCATGGCGCGAAGTATTGTGCGGTGATAAAGTAGATGGTTATACTGTTCGCCAAATCCAAGCCGCTTTATTGAAAGCAGGTTACGATCCAGGACCAACGGATAACATTATGGGTTCTCGTACTAAAGCAGCACTTACAAAGTACCAGAAAGATAAAGGTTTGCCAGTTGGTAGCCTTGATTTTGAAACTTTGAAATCGCTTGGTATCAAGTACTAATACTCGATTTAGTAAAAAATAATTATTATATATCAAGGCCCTTATGCGTTCGCGCATAAGGGTCTTTTTTGTGCGCATAGCATGGGCGCAGACTTGGCAACTGAAATCTGCTACACGTTTGTCACACAAAACTGCAAACCGCTGTCGGACTTATGTTTTTAACAAAACCGACTCGACAAGAACCTTGAAAAAGGTACAATGGCGTAAGAAGTTATTGTTTTTTATTATTTCATAGAAAGGGTACACGTTTATTTTTGGTGAGACATTTTGAAATTTAGACTGAAGTACAGTACCCCAAGTGTGGCAAGACCGGCCTTAGAAAAATGCAGGTTTTGCTTGAGCGGAGGCGGATGAAGCCCAAAAGTGTTTGAGCCAAACGAAATTTACGGGACACCGTCCCCGCTCAAATATGCGGCGAGTTTTTTTGGGCGCCGCCGGAGCGAGGAAGCAAAAGCACCGCATTTTTCGTCAGCCGAAGCGTTTTTTGCTTACTTTTTTTCGCTAAAAAAAGTAAGAAGTAGGCATTATTGCACGAGATTTCAACTTTTTGAAATTTGCAAGTGGGTAAGACTTTTTTTCTGGAGAGCATGTGTACTCTTTGTGAATTATTTTAATACCACCAGCGTTTTTTTCTTATTTTTTGCCTTTTCCTTGCTTTCCTCCACGGCTGTTTCGGACGACTCGTTTTGTTTTTTGGGCCAAATATGAAACCCGCCCTTAAAACCATTAATGTCCCACGTGCCCCATATTCCGTTTTCGTCCACATTGCCATCGTAATCCACGGTATGGGCACCGTGGTACGATTTGGTCATTTTACAGGTAAGTTGCTCGGTGTCGTACCTGCCATTCCAACTAAAAGTACCCACCGAATCGGCACCAGAACCGGTTACGATGTGCTTAGAAAAATTAAGAAAAAACGACATGGGGTGGCGTGACGCACTAGGGCCGTAACGATAAGTGTAGAAGCCTTCCCATTCACCGCTGGGAAAAAGATGGTGCGTTTCCGTTGATGATTCTTTCATATTGTATCCGTTGAGTACCTGTTTTTAGGTCAATAGGCAACCTAAAATTTTCACAAAGATAAGTACTTTCCTCCATCTAATGTTGGACAACAAATTTTCCCACACTACCCAGCGTATTTGTTCCAGTTAGGGTATAATAGTACATACCACTTGGGAATGCTTGGGTGGAAATCTGCACTGCCGCTTTGCCTCCTGCCCATGGAATAGCATGGACAAGTTGCCCCTGTGTGTTCCATATTTCCAAATGACCATCAAATAATTGTTTTCTGCTAAAAGTAATTTGGTCGTTTGCGGGGTTGGGAGCGAGACTGACCAATACTGGTGTGCGTTTGGGTGGTTCATGTAGTGCTGATATGGGCTTACAGTTCAGGGTATCAATACAGCCATCGGGTGTGAACTTGAGCAACCAAGCCAATGTTTGAGGAATTGTCCAGTCCACAGTGGTGCCACAGGCCACTATGCTACCAGATGGAAGAAAACCTACCGCTCCTATAATATTATCGGCACCGAGTTGTGCATCATAAAAAGCGGTATCTTTTCGTTCCCAAAGTAAGTCGCCCGATTCGTTGATGCGGATGGAGAACCCCACTTCATACCCATCGGGTACGATATAGCCCACGCCTACGTACCCACCACCCGGGTAAGGCTGTACATCGTAGAGCCTATTGAAATTATCGTAATGACCAGTATAGGGTTTTGACCATAATAGGTTGAAACTGGGATCGCGGCGCACAATCCTGATTTGTGCTTGAAAATCATCAATAGTGGGGTTGTATTTGACCTTAGCGGTAGTGTACAACCAATCACCATTGTTTGTTTTTTGTATAGACGAACCTCCCACCTCGTCATTGGCCAGAGGGCTTTCCCAAAACCAGGTTTGGTTCAACAAACTATCCATACCAAAAAACTGGGAGCAGGTCTTACCCGTCGGGCTAGAAGTTGGAATAGTCCCCGAGCCAGTAGAGAGTACGAATTCGTTTTCGTTGATCTTGGTGAAACCAGTCATCACCTCATACCGACCACCATCGAATGTAGCCAAATCCACCCAATTGCCAGATTTATCTAAACGAAGTACAAAGGGATCGGGGCTTTGCCCAGAACTGGATTTGTCACCTGCTACAAGAAAGCCGTGTTCTGTCTCATAGATTTCACTCCAATAGAAAGTTAGGCTACTTGGTAGTGTATGTTCTTTTACAAATAAAAAATTGCCATCTAAGTCCAAACGAAGTAAATAACCTGTATTTGTGCCATAAAATGTACCTGCTATTGCGTAACCTTGGTCGCCTTTTAATCGAATAAAAGGTTGATTATAAGTGCCTACCCAGTAGTCTTTATCCGTGAAATAGCATTTTTGATTTAATACTGTCCCAAAAGTATCCATTTGTGTAAAGCAGATGCCAAGGGTATAAGGAGGAAGGGTATCTCTACAAAATCCAATCAAATTAATTGTGTCTGAACGAATGTCTAGGCTCAAAAATGATGCTGTATACATTCCAAGATCATAAATACGTTTGAACCCTTGGGCGGTCGTGTTTTTTGTGGGCAATAGGAGTAGAAAAAAAAGTATGTACCGCATAAGTTGAAATTAAAAAACCTCGACTTGCGGCTTACAAGTCGAGGTAATATTAAATAAGGTTAATGTTGTTTTTAATGAACATGCTTTTTAAAGTTATGGTGTAATGATATAAAAAAATTGGAAATTGATAGACGTTTTAACTTGCCTTCACCTCCGCACAAGCAAAATGCCCTTTAGGACAAGCCTTATACCCATGTAATCCGCAGGGGCGACAGGGTAAATTTTGGTCGTTTTGCCATATCGCTTGGTGATCCGATAAGGGTGTAAATCCAAATTCTGGTACCGTGGAACAAAAAATGGCGGTTACGGGTGCATTCATCGCCGAAGCCAAATGGAGTGGCGCGGAATCATTGACGTAGTTCATCTCGGCTTTTTGCATCAGTGCGGCGGAGGTGATTAAGCTGATTTTTCCGGCCAAATTGACGATGTTTGTTCTTTGGGTTGCTTGCGCGATATGGTCGCAGGCATCCCAATCGCTGGGTGCGCCTAATAAAAAGACGGTCTGGTCGGCTGGAAATGTATTGATCAATTCGATCCAATGTCTGGCAGGCCATTGCTTGGTGAACCAAACAGAAGTGGGTGCTATGCAGATATAGGGTTGACCATTGGCTAATTCTAGGGCTTTTTCGGTATCTTGGGGGCTTGGATACAGTTTGGGCCGTTCGGGGCTGGTGTCTGTTAGGTGGTCTATTAATGCGAGATTTCTGTCTATTTCGTGTATGTAATGGAGTCCGAACCGCGATTGTCCTGCGCCTATTTGGTGTTTGATGCGTTTGGAAAAAAGCAGGGATAGCGGATTTTTGTCAAAACCTACGGTTTGTTTTGCATCGGAAAAGGCGGTTAATAGTCCTGATGCGGCGAAGCGTTGGCAATTGATGACTTGGTCGTATTGTTCTTGTCTGATGGCTTTTAATATGCGCCATAAATTGCGGTATTTTCCTTGTTTTTTGTCCCAAATATGTATTTTTCTGATAAATGGGTGTGCTTGGAGTAGTGATTCGTTGCCTTTTCGGAGTACAAAATCTATGGTGGCTTTGGGGTAAAAGCGGTGGAGTTTTTCGGCGAGTGCGGTGGCTAGTATGGCGTCTCCGATGAATGCTGTTTGAATGATAAGGATTTTCACGGGTCAAAGTTCGGGTTTTGGGTGGAATTATGGGTGTTTTTTTGCAAAAAAGCTGGTTGGGGTTTGGAGGAACAAAAGGAGGGGCCTACCTTTGCTGATGTATTATGGAGTAGCGGGAGTGGCGAAATTGGTAGACGTACACGTTTCAGGTGCGTGCGCCTTTACGGGCATGAGAGTTCGAGTCTCTCCTTCCGCACTTGTAAGAGGCTACTTCGCTGGAAACGGGGTAGCCTTTTTCTATGTTGTAAAAAGCATAAGCGGTTTAACCACAAAAGTGTAGATTGGACTTTGTCAAAAAAGGCTAGTGTTCATTATATTTTTTATATATTATTTTTATTACCATAATTATGCGTTCATTTTTTTATATTTTATTTGTTTTTTCGCTTCAACAAGTGTCTTTTGCTCAGAATAATGCCAAAATAGAGGCTTTATTGGCAAAAATGACGCTGGACGAAAAAATTGGGCAGTTGAATCAAGTGCCTGGTGATATTTCTACGGGTACGGATGTGAAAGTAGATAATATACTGGTGCAGATCCGCGAGGGGAAGATCGGCAGTTTGCTAAGCCATACTAATTTTGATAATAAAATTATAATGCAACAGGTGGCCGTGAAAGAAACTCGATTGGGTATTCCGCTGATTTTCGGTTTTGATGTGATTCATGGCTATAAAACTATTTTTCCTATTCCTTTAGCGCAGGCTGCTTCTTGGAATTTGAAATTGATTGAGAATATTGAACAAGTATCTGCGATGGAGGCGGCGGCTGATGGCCAAAACTGGACTTTTTCGCCGATGGTGGATGTTACCCGCGATCCGCGCTGGGGACGGGGGATGGAAGGGGCTGGCGAAGATCCTTATTTGGGTAGTCTGATCGCGGCTGCTCGGGTGCGTGGCACACAAGGCCGTAGCCTTAGTGATCCTACTACGCTGGCGGCTTGTGTCAAACACTATGCTGGTTATGGTTTTATTGAGGCTGGTCGCGATTATAATACGGTAGATATGAGTGAACAACGCCTGCGCGAAATTGTGTTGCCGCCATTTAAGGCTGCCGCAAAAGCTGATGCTGCTACGTTTATGAATGCTTTTAATACCCTAAATGGCACGCCTGCTAGTATGAACAAACATTTGATTACCGATATTTTACGCGGCGAATGGAACTGGAAAGGTATGATCGTAAGCGATTGGAATTCTTTTGGCGAAACAATTATTCACGGTGCGGCAGCAGATGATGAAGACGCCTCTGCCAAATGCCTCAATGCTGGTAGCGATATGGATATGGCTGGCGGCACGTTCCAACGTGGCCTGAAAAAAGCATTGGAAAATGGTAAGGTGACGCAAGCCCAAATTGACGAAGCGGTGCGCCGTGTACTCCGTTTGAAATTTGAATTGGGACTTTTTGACGATCCCTTCAAATACCTTAACAAAGAACGCAATAAATCCAATATCGAGAAAAAAGAATACCGCACTTTAGCACGTACTGCCGTGGCCGAATCAATGGTGCTGCTCAAAAACAATAATGATGTTTTGCCGATTAAGCCTACTACCACCAAGAAAAAAGTATTGATCGTAGGGCCTTATGCCGATAGCAGGGGCAATAAAGACTATATGAGTTTCTGGACACTTGGATTGGGGATGCGTGATTACGATTCAACGAAGGTCGTAACACCTGCACAGGGACTAAAACCAGCCCTAGAAGCCATGGGTTATGAGGTAAAAGTAGCACAATTGGGCAAAAACGGCATATATGATGTGTTTGCCCAAAAGGATGCTTATGAAGCCAGTGCTGGAGTCGATCTGATTATTGCCTGTGTGGGTGAACAGGGTATGAATTGCGGCGAAAGCCGCTCAGTGGCTGATATTCATTTGCCGGGCAACCAAGAAGAAATGCTCAAAACGCTCAAAACACGTAATGTGCCTGTCGTAATGGTACTGTTCAATAGCCGTCCATTGGTGTTTAATTGGGCTTCCGAAAACATAGATGCCATTGTGGTGGCTTGGCAACCTGGGTTTGAAACGGGTAATGGTTTGGCGGATCTATTGACGGGCAAAACGAATTTTACAGGCCGATTACCCATTACGTTCCCGCGCAATTTGGGTCAAGTACCGCTCTATTATAACCACCTAAGCACAGGTCGCCCACAAACAAAATTTGGCACGCTTTGGACGAGTGGTTATCTAGATTCCGAAACAACACCTGCTTATCCCTTTGGTTTTGGCTTGAGTTATTCACCAGTGGAATATTCCGAAATCCGCGCGGAAAGAAGCACGATTGGCAATGACGAAACTTTTGTGGCTAATATTACGGTGACCAATAATGGCAAAATGGCCGTGGACGAAATTGTTCAATGTTATATCCATGATCTCTCTGCTGATATTGCACGACCCGTGAAAGAACTAAAATCATATTTGCGGGTGCATTTAGAACCAGGAGATAGCAAACCACTGCAATTTAATGTTTCACCGGAAGACCGCTCGTACTGGAACCAAGATTTGAAATTCAAATGCGATCCGGGGCAAATGACATTGTTTATTGGCTCTAGTTCGGAAAAGGTAAAAAAAATGGAGTTTAATGTGGTGAAATAGTGTTTTGCACTTTTTTTAGGTTTGTTTACAAAGAGTACTCATTTTCGTTTGAAAAAGTATTATCCACGTGCAAATTTCAAAAATTTGAAAATTAGTGCTTCAATGCTTACTTCCTACTTTTTTTCGCCAAAAAAAGGTATCCCCTCAAAAAGCGGGGGTAAACTTATGGAAAAAACATAACTTTGCAAGATGTACGAA
>JAYUKX010000059.1:0-56897 GCA_043764095.1 Chitinophagales bacterium | reverse complement strand
ATCAAGGCAAATTTTGCAGTCGAAATGGGGTATTTTCGGCGAAAAATTTAACGAAAATTTGGCGAAAATTAACCATTCTCAGCATACGAGACTAATTCTGTATAATGTCTAATAATTTTTTAAAACCCGCTTTCACATACCTATGTCGCAGGCTCTATGGCACCTCGAAAATATTGATGTCACGCATTTACTTTGTCCTAAAAAACTGGGTAGCGATGAAATAATGTCCCATTATGGTCACTTAAAGTTCAAAAAAGGAGCAAATATCTATGTGCCTGCCGAAATGGCCAATCATATTTATTTCATCAATGAAGGCCGTGTGAAAATTGCCGCTAACAACGATGAAGGGAAGGAAGTCACCAAAGCTATTTTAGGTAGGGGAGAGGTGTTTGGTGAATTAATATTGATGGGCGAAACTACTCGGCATGATACCGCGCAGGCATTAGAAGAGACCAGTCTTTGTGTGGTTTCTTTGGAAGAATTGCACCAACTGATGCGTGATCGGAACGAACTCAATTTGTTTTTTATGCGCATTTTTGCCAAAAAGCAGTTGGAAATGGAGCGTCGCCTCGAATCATTGGTGTTTAAAGACAGCCGCAGCCGAATCGTAGAGTTTTTGGTGGAAACTACCCGAAATAAAGGGGAACGGGTAGGCTATGAATGGGTAGTAAGACAGTTTTATACCCACCAAGAAATAGCCAATATGACGGCAACTAGCCGACAAACGGTGACTACTACACTTAATGATCTGCGGTACAAAAAATTAATCACTTTTAATCGAAGTCGATTATTAATTCGCGATTTGGATGGATTGGAAAAAAATATTACCACAAAGGTGTAGTGTACGCTACAGTTCCACCCCGAAATGTGGTTTTAAACAAAATTACTGCGCTGCACTAAACTTCTCCCAACTGGTACGCGCTATTTGGTGCGTCAAATGTTCTACATAATAACTACCCGCTGCTGGATCATTTAGAACGTGGATATTACTTTCCATTTTTAACAAATGCTGTACATTGCGTGCTATTCTTCTTGCAAACGCTTTGGGATATTCCGTTAAATGCTCGCGCCCTTCATCGTAAGGCATTACGGTAATCTGTGTAGCACCACCCAAGGCTGCCGACATGGCCATTGTTGTCGCTTTTATCATATTGGTAAATACCTCATCGGAGTAAGCAGCGGGGTTAAATACGGCAGCGATAACAGGGGCTTCCAATGGGGCCGACCAGCCTTTAAGGATATTGAGCCAAAGTATTTCAAAAGCGCGTAAACGGGCTATTTCCACAAAATAAAACACACCAATCTGAACGTTAAACTGGATAGCAGCGGCTGTTACGCTAGGGCTAATACCCAATTCTGATAGTTTTTTGATATAGATTTGCGCATGGATCAATAGATCAGAAAGTGATGTTTCTGGTGCTAATGTGTCCGTTTCTGCAATGGATATGACTTTGAAATTCGGAAATTCCACGCGTGCCATACGCACAAAATCGGCTAAAAAACGCCAATCTGTACGCGCTACCTGCTGCAATGGCGCATAATGCAACGAACCCCGTAAATCTGTTTTTGAAATGCCTCTTTTGCTGGCCTCCAAGTCCAATAAAGCCAAAATAAGACTGGGATTCTCTGCCACCGCCGGTCCTTCAAAATGCAGACCAATATAGTCCAGATAAATATCCTGCAACAAAACCGCGAAAAACGCCTCATCGGGTGGCGTATTAAGGCAAAAACAAATCCCTTCCGCGCCCGCCCGCAAGGCTTCCAATGCTTGGGCGTTGGCCAAAGCGGCATCCTCTGCAAGTACATATTCGGTAACCTCCCAATTATTGGGCGTTTCCGATAGCGGATACAATGGACTTGGCAAGTCTTCGGCAGCAACAAGCGGATTGGCGATAACCCCTTCAGAAACCTGCCAATGCAGCGATTCCAGCGGCGCGCCTTTCAGATCTTTGGCTACCTGAGCCAGCCAGTCGGCCTTAGATACCGGGGGAAATACGGATTGAATATGCATATCTTAAATTTGGCTCAAAGTTATGAAAAATAATTGTGCCCTAATACTTAAATAGCCTGTTAATCAAAACGATAAGCATACGATAACCGGATACCAGGTGCATCGGGGAAGACCGTTTCCAGTCGTATAAAACTACGATTTTTGAAAAAATAGTGAACGCCCACAGCAAGTGATAGCCGTATTATTTGCTCCCTTTTATACACGTTTAATGTACCAGTATATGCATTAATGAAGCTCATACCAGCACTAACATGCGGTGTCCACTTACGTTCAGGAGTAAACAGGATATTGTGCCGAAAAACCAGTTCTTGGTATCTTTTCGCAGGTATATTAATGCCTTTAGCATTGTTCTGTTGGACGCCATAGTTGAACACCAGTTCTTCGCTAGCGCGCTTGGATTTTAGGCGGTTATTGATATTGATCCCAATACCAAAGTATTGGATGTCGCCACCTGCGTTGACAGATGCTGCGAAATTACTACTCCGCTTAGAGTTGGAGTAAACAGATGCTCCGCCGTTCGCTACCGCCGTTATCACAAACCGTTTGCCAATGGGCTGTTTTGGTGTAAAACTTTTGCCACAGGAACGATTGTATTTGCGCACAACAGCAGTCATCAAATTATCCTCCAATTCGGGTATGTCTTTCATTTTGGCCGCCGGGCAGTCAAGGAAGAGCGACTGTAAAGTGCCATAATAAAACCGACGAAAAACGTAATCGCCTTGCATCAGGCTCTTGGAAAATGTAACCGTATCGGAATTTAATATTTTTTTCTGTAGATCGCTATCGGTGCCTGCTACGGTATTGATGACCAAGGTAAGTGGTTCTAGCGGCAGGTCATTTTTTCTAACGAACAAGGCATAGTTAATATCAGATACATACAGTTTAAATAATTGTATTGTACCGGGTTCAATGAGGCGTAGAAAACGTGTTTCCACCACTTTTTTGGTGTTCGCACTTTCGTTCAAACCCATTCGAAAAGGTACTGTAAATGACGTAAAAGTCTCGTTTTCCCCTAGTCCAAAGCCTCTTATATCTTTGGGCAAAAAAGTTGCTGGAGCATCGGTACTATTTTTTCTAAACAACACCTGTTTCGACAGTGCCTCATTTGGTTCATCCAAAATTTCGCCACTAAGGGTGTCACCCGCCAGCGTAATGATAAAACCTTTAGTGAATATTTTTTGCGCGCCAGCGCATGTTGCACCGCACAGCAGCGCAAGTAGTAGAAAATACTTGGTCATATAAAGTTGATTGTAGTGATTAGGAATGAAATATTTACACGTTTCTAAATTCGATAATTCAATTGTATCGCCAAAAAGTGTTCGTAGAGCGAATTTGCATAATTAGTGCCCTGTTTTCCGGGTTTATATAAGAGATTCAGCGCACGGCTGTAGCGGAAAGTCCAGCCCAAGTGGCGGTTCATGTAAATGGTAGCACCTAAAGCGAGGCAAACACTATGGATATTCAAATCGTCTAAGGCCGCAGAAATACCATAACCGTCTTTAAATTTATCTTGATAACCCAATAAACGGCTATAACTCACACCAGCATTGAACGCAGCGCGGTACCAATCCGACTTACTGCCCTCGCCTGCTACCAACCAATCGGAATAATGCCATTGCAAGGGTACTTCCACGTAGTTCAATGTGGTACTAAAATAGGGGAAGTATTGCGGTTGATTTCTACAGCCGCGTTGGGTAAACAAGAATTCTATACTAGCAGATTGCTTGCCTTTCAATCGGGCTGCCACTCCTAGTCCGCCCTGTAAGCCTACTTTGTGGTAACCAGCAGATGCATCCCCATCAATTTGGGAAGCGGTGAGACCCGCAATGGCCTTGGCCGAAAAACGCGCCTGACCTTGGGAAAAATTAATTTGTCCTAAAAATAAAATACAGCACAGCAGAAAATTGCGGTACTTTTGCAGGGATAATGGATTGGCGAGCATTCGCATGAAATTGGGTGATTTTGTGTATGAAAATGAAATAAATTATTGCTTTCATGCAAAGTTACGCAGGTTTTGTAATTCAGGAACTATAAAACAATAAGTTATCATTTTTGGGTAGATTAGTTTTTGCTCAGGCAAGTATCTTTTAGTGCAAATAGTGGGGCTATTTAAACAAAAGATAGGCAGGGGGAGCGGAAAGGAATCAGCCAAAAGTGGTAAGTTATTGTTTTATAGTTCCTAAAACCCCAAACTCGAAATTCAACAGTAGAAAATGCGCTTTACACAAGGAACGCTCAAGAAAATAGAAGCCACTTTTGTCGAAATTGGCTATACCATTCGCTACGAAAAAGGTAATTTTCAAAGTGGATATTGTCTCGTCGAAAATAGAAATATTGCGGTGGTAAATAAGTTTTTTGATACAGAAGCACGGATCAATACCCTGCTCGATATCCTTTCTACCGTAGAATATGACGAGTCAAAACTACCGGAGGAAACCCTGACCCGTATCAAAAAATGGCGCAAAGCACTCGACGACGATCCATCCGACGATTCAACACCCAATCCACAATAACGTGAAAATTACTTTACTCGGCACAGGTACCTCTCAAGGCGTTCCGGTCATCGGCTGCCAATGCCCAGTTTGTATTTCCACAGACCCGCGTGATAATCGACTGCGCGCCTCTGCTTTGGTATCGGATGGCGAAACCAATATTCTAATTGATCCAGGCCCCGATTTTCGGCAACAAATGCTCCGTGCAGGCGTGAAAAAACTAGACGCGATCGTCATTACCCACGAGCACAACGATCACGTGATCGGTATCGATGATGTACGGCCTTTTAATTTTTCCTCGGGTAAACCCATCACAGTATATGCGCTGCCGCGTGTGGCTCAAGATTTAAAAAATAGATTTCAGTATATCTTTGGGGAGCCTATTCCGGGTTTGCCGCGTATCGAATTGGTGCATATTGGCCAAGAAAGCGTCTTTACCATTGAAAATATTACGATTCAGGCTATTGGTATTTTGCATGGCCGATTACCGATTCTAGGGTTTAAATTTGGCGATTTTGCCTATATTACTGACATGAAAACCATTTTTCCTTCGGAAAAAGAGAAACTGAGCGGCGTGCAATACCTAGTTGTCAATGCACTACAAGAAGAATACCACCCTACGCACATGAACCTAGAAGAAGCGTTGGATTTTGTAGCCGATATTCGCCCCGAAAAAACATGGTTGACACATATCAGCCACCTCATGGGGCGGTATAAAGACGTTGAAAGTATTTTGCCCCAAGGGATTTATATGGGTTATGATGGATTGGAAATTACGCTCTCCAAATAAAAATTATATAAAAAACATGACAAAAGCAGTATATATTATTGATGGTTGCCGTACCGCAATCGGTAATTTTGGAGGAGCATTAGCCGCCGTTCGTACCGATGATTTGGCTGCCATCCCGATCAAAGCACTTATGGAGCGTTACCCGGAAATTCCATTAAAAGCATTGGATGATGTTATTTTGGGCTGCGCCAACCAAGCGGGCGAAGACAACCGCAATATTGCTCGAATGAGCCTGTTATTGGCAGGTCTTCCGGTTACGGTGCCCGGCGAAACCGTCAATCGACTATGCGCTTCGGGTATGTCGGCAGTGGTGCAAGCCCGTCGTGCCATATTAGCGGGCGAAGGCGAATTGTTTATTGCCGGAGGCGTAGAAAATATGTCGCGTGGGCCATGGGTCATTTCCAAAACTACACAGGCATTTGGTACCGATGCCAAAATGTACGATAGTAGTTTTGGCTGGCGGTTCATCAACCCAAATATGCAAGCCCTGTATGGCACAGATGCCATGGGCGAAACTGCCGAAAACTTGGCGGATCAATACCAAATTAGCCGCGAAGATCAAGACCAATTTGCCCTTTGGTCTCAAAGGAAAGCCGCTCAAGCCCAAGAGACAGGTCGCCTAGCCTTAGAAATAACACCTGTACTGATTCCACAACGCAAAGGTGATCCTATCCAAATAAATACGGATGAATTTATTAAGGCTAGTACTACGCTCGAAGGTTTAGCCCGACTAAAACCCGCATTTCGTAAAGAAAACGGCACTGTTACGGCTGGTAACGCCTCCGGCCTGAACGACGGTGCCGCAGCCGTCTTAATTGCTTCCGAAAATGCCGTAAAGCAGTACAACCTTAGACCCTTGTCGCGCATTATGAGCAGTGCTGTAACGGGTGTAGAGCCACGCATTATGGGCATAGGCCCTGTTACGGCTTCACAACTGGCACTACAAAGAGCAGGGCTTACCCTAGCCGATATGGATATTATTGAACTCAATGAGGCATTTGCGGCGCAGTCTCTTGCATGTACACGTGCGTTGGGGCTTTCGGACAATGACCCACGGATCAATCCCAACGGCGGCGCAATTGCACTGGGTCATCCACTCGGGATGTCGGGCGCGCGAATCTTGTATTCGGCCTCCTTGGAATTGCAAAGAACAGCCAAACGGTATGCCCTAGTCACCATGTGTATCGGTGTAGGACAAGGGTATGCTGTGGTATTAGAAAATGTCATGTAGAGTGGGATAGGTTACTTACCAATAATATCGTACCTTCGCCAAAATCATATACACGCAAACTCGCTTTATGCTAGACCTTCACACCCACCACAACCCCACCTCCGAGCACGTTACTGCCATTGTTAATCGTAGTTTTGGTCGCCCATACCCATCCTCGCCGTTGTACTCGGCGGGTTTGCATCCTTGGTACTTATCCGTAGAAACGATGCCCGAAGCACGCGGTTGGTTGATGGCGCAGGTAAAAGATCCAACTTGTAAGGCTGTAGGCGAAACAGGCTTGGATAAAGCTTGCAAAACCGATTGGGATTTGCAAATGGAAGCATTTGAATTTTGTGTAGAAACGGCCGTCGATGCACGCAAACCCTTGATTATCCATTGTGTCCGTGCATTTGAAGAGGTACTTGAAATGAAAAAGAAATACGGACGAGCGCATGAGTCCGTCCGTTGGATTTTTCATGGTTTTAACAAGAACCCCGCCGTAGCGGAAATGTTGCTCAAAGCAGGTGCGTATTTGTCGTTCGGAGCAGCCATATTAAATAGTAAAAGTCCCGCAGCGCAATCTTTGCGTATTTGTCCCGATGATCGTTTTTTCCTAGAAACAGACGATCTCGAAAATATAGATGCCGAAGCGATTTATGAAGCAGCAGCGGTAATTCGGGGCAAAGGCTTTGTGCCGCCGGCCTTATTTTAAGGAGTTTCATCCTTGCTTAATATTTTTTTTCCTGAAAATCCCAAACCTTGCCGTACATTTGCAGATGGAACTACACCGCAACACCAACCACCCCAAATTTTTGGGCTTTTCCCTTACTTTCGACGACGTTCTGCTCGTCCCTGCTTACAGCGAAGTATTGCCACGTGAAGTGGACATTAGCACACAATTTACAAAAGGTATTCGACTCCGAGCACCCATCGTATCCGCAGCCATGGATACCGTAACCGAACAAGGGTTGGCTATTGCTATTGCACGTCAAGGCGGCATCGGGATGATTCATAAAAATATGTCTATCGATGCGCAAGCAGATCAGGTACGCGCCGTAAAACGTTCGGAAGCAGGCATGATCCTCGATCCTGTTACGCTTCCTCCAGATGCAACGGTGATCGATGCACGCGAACTTATGCGGAAGCACAGTATTGGCGGTATTCCCATTGTGGACAAAAATGATAAATTATTGGGTATCCTGACCAATCGCGATTTGCGCTTCGAGGCTAATCCAGCCCGCTTAGCCAAGGAGTTGATGACCAAGCGCAACCTGATTACTGCCCCCAAAGGCACTACCTTGGATCAAGCCCGCCAGATTTTGCAGCAGCATAAAATCGAAAAACTACCTGTAGTAGACGATAATTACAAACTGGTAGGTCTTATTACCTATAAGGATATTATGAAAGGGGTGAATTTTCCGAATGCTTGTAAAGATTCTTATGGCCGTTTGGTGGTAGGGGCAGCAGTTGGGGTTACAACTGATTTACTGGAGCGGGTACAAAAACTAGTCAATGTAAGCGTAGATGTCATTTGTATTGACACCGCACACGGTCATTCCAGAGGTGTATTGGATGGTGTAACGGCCGTAAAAAACCATTTTCCCGATTTACAGGTCATAGGTGGTAATGTGGCTACTGGCTCGGGCGCACTCGCGCTCGCAAAGGCTGGTGCGGATGCAGTGAAAGTAGGTGTAGGTCCCGGGAGTATTTGTACCACACGGATCGTTGCCGGAGTAGGAGTGGCGCAGTTATCTGCTATCCACGATGCTTATGAAGCCTTGAAAGGCACGGGTGTTCCAATCATTGGCGACGGCGGTATCCGTTTCACAGGCGATATTGTAAAGGCTTTGGCTGCTGGTGCTAATACAATTATGGCAGGTTCGTTGTTTGCTGGCGTAGAAGAAGCCCCGGGTGAAACCATTATTTTTGATGGCCGTAAATTCAAATCGTACCGTGGTATGGGCAGTTTGGCATCTATGGAAAAAGGCTCTAAAGACCGTTATTTCCAAGATGTGGAAGACGATGTAAAAAAATTAGTACCAGAAGGTATTGAAGGACGCGTACCCTATAAAGGCACTTTACAAGAAGTGATGATACAATATATTGGTGGTTTGCGTGCAGGAATGGGCTATTGTGGTGCACCTACCGTGGATGCCTTGCAGGAAAATGCGCAATTTGTACAGATCACAAATGCTGGTATGACAGAAAGCCACCCTCATAACATTATCATTACTCGGGAGTCGCCGAATTATTCTCGGGGATAAAAGGGGAATCCCCTTAATAGACTTGATGCCTATTAAGGGGATTAAAATATGGTATAAGAAATTGTAAGTACTATCCTACAACGCTTTTACCTCGCTCACCAATTTTTGCAAAGTATCCTTCGCATCGCCAAAAAGCATTTTAGTGCGACCGTGGAAGAACAAATCGTTCTCAATACCTGCATAACCTGATTTCATACTGCGCTTCATTACAATTACATTTTGCGCTTCCCATACTTCTAGGACAGGCATACCGTAAATGGGGCTACCTGGATCGTCCAAAGCCGCAGGATTTACCACGTCGTTGGCACCAATAATGATCGCCACATCGGCTTTTTTGATATGGTCGTTGGCTTCTTCCAAGTCATATAATTTAGTATAAGGCACATCTGCTTCGGCAAGCAACACGTTCATGTGTCCGGGCATACGCCCTGCTACCGGGTGAATGGCATAACGCACTTCCACACCATTGCTATCGAGTAGATCGTCGAGTTCTTTGCATATTTTTTGTGCTTGCGCCACCGCCAAACCATAACCAGGGACAATCACCACCGATTTGGAATAGTTGAGCAGCACCGCCGCATCTGTCACGGATACTTCTTTTACCGTTTGGTCGCCAGCCGTTTTAGTAGAAGCAGTACCGCCGCCGCCAAAACTACCAATTAATACATTCGATAAAGAGCGGTTCATCGCTTTGCACATCAATATAGTAAGGATACTGCCCGATGCACCCACCAAAATACCACCCACGAGCATAATTAAATTGTCGTAAATGATACCTGCCGCAGCAGCCGTCAAACCCGTACAAGAGTTCAAAACCGAAATAACTACCGGCATATCAGCACCACCAATAGGCGCTACAAAAGAAAAACCATATACCAAAGCAATGGCAAATAATACCAAACCCCACATCAGACCGGATTGGCCTGCACCAAAAACAATATAACCGATCATGCCAAGAATAATGGCCAACAAGCAAAGGTTTACAATAGTATGGCGTGGCAATACAATAGACGAATCTTTAACCAAATCTTCCAATTTAGCATAAGCCAAAAGGCTACCAGTCAACGAAACAGCACCAAAGAACATGGTAAACAGCACCAAAATCAACCCAGAAGTAGTAGGGTGGTGCTCAACATAAAGCGATTTTAGTTCCGCAATAGCCAATAATGCTGCACAACCGCCACCAAGTCCATTGAACAAGGAAACCATCTGCGGCATAGAGGTCATTTTAACGCGATAGGCTGATGCCCAACCAGCCCAGCCACCAATGGCCAATGCTGTATAAATCAGGATCAATTTGAGCGTACGCGCATTCCCGTGCATGTACAACGCGGACTTATGTAGGAGCAATGTGCCCAATACGGCAATACCCATGCCCACCGCAGCGAGTTGGTTGCCTTTGCGTGCACTATCGGGGTGGCTCAACATTTTGAGGCCTACAACAAATGTAAGTGCCGCAATAAAATAAATGAGATCGAGTATATAGGTGGCTTGCATCTGTGCTTATTTCTTTTTCTTTTTAAACATTTCCAACATACGATCGGTAACGGCAAAACCGCCCACCACATTGAGTGTCCCGAATACAACGGCTACAAAACCTACCGCTAAAGACACATAATCGTTAGCGCGGGCTTGTACCAAAACAATAATAGCGCCTACCAATACCACACCATGTATAGCATTTGCACCCGACATAAGCGGGGTATGTAGTACGGCGGGTACCTTAGAGATCACCTCAATACCCAATAAAATGCTGAAAGCCAGCAGATAAAACATCAATTGATGCTCGTGAAAGAAGGATAACATATTGTCTAATATTGTTTAAATAGAACTACCTTTAATGATTTCATTCTCATAATTGAGTACGAGCGAACCATCTTTGGCGATCATCAATTTTAAAAAATTGGCTACATTATTGCCAAAAAGCGTACTAGCATCCTGTGGCATTCGCGCCGCAAGATTTGAATCTCCAATAATTGTAACGCCATTGTGCTGGATCGTTGCATTATTCTGAGTGAGTGCACAGTTGCCGCCAGTGGACGCTGCCAAGTCGATAATCACACTACCCGGTCGCATTTGTGCCACCGTTTCCGCAGAGACCAATACGGGTGCCTTGCGGCCACGTACCTGAGCCGTACAAATGACCAAATCGGCCTTAGAAGCACGTAATTGCACTTCTTCGCGTTGACGGGCAAGGAACTCCTCACTTTGCGCCACTGCGTAACCACCAGCACCGCGGTCATCCACAGCACCTGCCACTTCTACAAATTTAGCCCCGAGGCTTTCTACCTCTTCCTTGGCTGCGGCACGGGTATCAAAAGCCTCCACCGATGCGCCCAATCGTTTAGCGGTTGCAATGGCTTGAAGACCCGCTACACCAGCACCCAATATTAAGGCTTTAGAAGGTTTTACGGTACCAGCAGCAGTCACCATCATAGGCATATACCTACTCAAGGCACCAGCACCCAACAGTACCGCTTGATAACCCGCAATACCGGCCATAGACGAAAGTATATCCATGGCTTGTGCGAGCGTTGTTCGCGGAATCATATCCAGGCTAAATGCTGTAACACCTTGATTTTTAAGTGCTTCTGCGATTTCGGTATCTACAAAAGGTTGGAAAAGCGCAACCGCAACAGAACCTTTTCGGTAATCCCCCACTGGTAATGGGTTAATACTGACCACCAAATCGGCATCGCGCAGCAGCGTGCTTCGCGAGGTTAAGGTGGCGTGGTTAGCGTAAAGTGCGTCTGGGAAAAAAGAGCGTTCGCCAGCACCTTCTTCTACAAGAAAAGAAAGTCCTTCGGTGGCGAGTTTGGCAAGGTTAGCAGGTGTGAGCGCAACACGTGAATCGGTGTGCTCTTTGATTAATCCAATGATCATTTTTAGTTAATATGCTTAAAGCAGCGGCGAAGATAGCGTGTTTTGGGAAGTGTGCGAAAAATGGTCAATATTTTTTTCCACAATAATAGAAAATATTTTTTTACCGATATAAATTTTAACCAGTTTCGGATGGATAGAAATAGAAAGTAGTTAGACCTCTGTGCTATAAAAATAAAATATCGTAAATAATATGAGTATAGAAAATGGTACATCATTGGATATTTCTCAAATATTTTACCTGTATCGAGGTGCTTCAACGTATCAGGAATCAAAAAAGACTGTTGTGGTTTGGCCTATATTTGAACGGCAACTTGTTGAAACCGAAATTCAAGAAAATCGACAGTGGAAACTAATTATTGATGGGGAAATTGCTTGTGTTTGGGGCTACCACCTTTTAGCGACGAACAAATTTGGGAGGAACGTAACGAAGATGCCGCTATTTATATACATAGAATTGCAACCAAAGCTAAATATGGGTTTGTATAAAAAAGCACTTGTGGCCTTTTATACAAACCCATAACTTGTTTCTAAGCAAGAATAGCCTCAATATTAGCCAATTCTTCCGCAGAAAAATTAGTATTTTTGAGCGAATCAATGCTGTCTTGCAATTGTGCCGGACGGCTGGCACCCACCAAAACAGAAGTAATTCTGCTGTCTTTTAAAAGCCATGCAATAGCCATTTGAGCCAAACTTTGGCCACGACCCTGTGCAATATCGTTTAATTTTCGTACTTTATCTAATTTTTCTGGTGTTATTTGATCAGTTTTCAAATAACGTGCATCTTTTACCGCACGAGATTCTTCAGGGAAACCATTGAGGTAGCGATCGGTAAGTAAGCCCTGTTCCAGCGGAGAAAATGCGATGCCGCCCATGCCTTGTTGCTCCAATTCGTCCAATAGTCCTTTTTCAACCCAACGATCAAACATACTATAGCGAGGCTGGTGAATCAAACAGGGTGTGCCCATATCTCGTAGCATTTTTGCTGCACGTGCTGTATCGGTGGCACTATATTGAGAAATACCGACATAAAGTGCTTTACCAGAGCGGACAATTTGATCCAACGCACCCATTGTTTCCTCCAGTGGCGTTTCGGGATCGGGGCGGTGGTGGTAAAAAATATCCACATAATCGAGCCCCATACGTTGTAGGCTTTGATCCAAACTGGCAATCAAATACTTGCGTGAACCAAAATTGCCATACGGCCCTGGCCACATATCCCAACCTGCTTTGGATGAAATGATGAGTTCGTCGCGATAGTTGCGGAAATCCTTTTGGAAAATACGGCCAAAGTTTTCTTCGGCTGAACCAAAAGGTGGGCCATAATTATTCGCAAGGTCAAAATGGGTAATACCTTGGTCAAAAGCCAATCGTAATATACTCCGCCCGTTCTCAAAATTATCGGTATTCCCGAAATTGTGCCATAACCCAATAGAAATGGCGGGGAGTAAAATGCCGCTTCTGCCACAACGACGGTACTGCATCGTTTCGTAGCGGGAAGCATTGGCCAAATAGGTGCCGGGATCTTTCGAATCGTTGATGCGCATTTTTGAAAAGCGTAATTTAGATGAAGAGATGTGAATTTGAATAAATAAAAAAACGCCAATTATTTGATTATCAAATAATTAGCGTTTAATTTTGCGGACTGGACGGGACTCGAACCCGCGACCTCCGCCGTGACAGGGCGGCATTCTAACCAACTGAACTACCAATCCATTGCTCTAAAGCGGTGCAAATGTACAAGCACTAGAACTAAACCACCAAACTTTTTTTTACTTTTTTTATTTTATTTTTTTTGCTTTTGTGAAAACTCATTAAAAACAAGGATATTTTACATAAAAAGGCCTAAAAAGTACGTTTGTCTCAAAATAATTATTTTGAAAATCTAATAAAATACTTGCTGTTGCCCTCAATTTCATCGTTTCCCATACTCCTCGCCAATCCTACAACGCCGCAAATGACACCCTTTATATACTTGGTGAAGGGGTGTGGACTTTAGGTTCTCTTAAAATAAATAAAAATCTATAGGCGTCTTGTAATGTAGACCACAGCCAAAAGTAAAAGATACGTTGTCCGAAATGAATGGTTTTTCCTAAAATACCTGCTCGGAAGCACTCACAAGCAGGTATTTTACTTTTCTACGAAATATTTCGTAGAAAAATTTGATAGTACGAAATACTTCGTAGATCTTTGCGTTATTATTTTCAAAGCGGTGATTTAGGGGCGATATCTATCGTCCAGTGAGCATCACTTACATTATACCATTATTTATGCAAAAACCCACGGATTCAGAATTGAGTATTCTCCATTTACTTTGGGAAAAAGGGCCAAGTACAGTAAGGGAGGTGAATGATGCCCTCAATGAGCAACCATTAGAGCAGCGGAGTAGTCGCCCAGGAGAAATTGGATATACCACTACCCTAAAAATAATGCAAATCATGCACGAAAAGGGTTTGGTATCGCGAGAAGAGGACGGCAGGACACACCGTTATTCCGCTATTGTAAAGGAACAAGATACCAAAGGGCTGCTGCTCCAAAATTTTGTGGATGCCACTTTCCGTGGTGCTGCTATGGATATGGTGCTACAGGCCTTAGGCGATCACAGTGCTAGTCAGGATGAATTGGATAAAATAAAGGCGCTAATTGCCGAAATGGAGCGGAAAGGGTAGAGAGGAATCAAATATCAAACTAAAAAAGATTAAGCTATGAATTATTTACTTTCGGATGTCGTTGTGGATGCCCTAGGCTGGGTATTAGCACATAGTCTTTGGCAAATAGCCATTATTGGGCTTTTGCTTTCTTTCTTTCTACCCAGATTTTCCAATCCGCAACAGCGTTATATGGCAGCATATAGCGCCCTATTAAGTGTTTTACTCGCAGGAATTGCTACTTTTTGCTGGTATTTTTTACCTGTATTCAATGCAGAAGGCCACACGGCTACAGTTTTGCTGAACGATTTGAATACAGTAGCGCAGATAACCGTAATTAATGATAAAACGACCACACCAACGGGCTTTTGGCAAAATACGTTGGATTGGTTTGATCTGCACAAAGCAACCTTTGTGTTCATATGGTTGAGTGGTTTTTTACTGCTTTTGGTGCGCATGCTGGGTGGTTTGTGGTATTTGCAATACCTCAAAAAGCAGGCAATTGTATTGAACGATACTTGGAAATACCTCAACGAATTATCGGACGGCTTAGGTATACGTCAACAGGTCTCTATTTTACGGACAACCGTATTGCGCTCGCCTGTAACATTTGGGTATTTCAAACCCGTTGTCCTTTTACCAATCGCCTTACTGAATCAATTAAATCCCGCTGAAGTGGAGGCGATCGTTTTGCACGAAATGGCGCATATTGCCCGCCGTGATTGGTTGATGCAATTGGTGCAAACAATTGTAGAGGCATTGTTCTATTTTCACCCAGTAGTATGGTGGCTTTCGACTGTCATTCAGCACGAAAGAGAACGTTGTAGCGACGAACTAGCGGTGTCATTGATGCCCCATAATCGAATTGCTTATGCGCGTGCACTTTTACGGGTACAAGAATATGCCCAATCCTCTCACACCACACCCGCGCTGGCCTTGGCAGCCACTGGTAACCCTAGCCGATGGTTCCAGCGCCGCGCCTATCTCTTGGAACGAGTTCAAATTATATTATTACAATCATCACAACAAAAGTCTATGCTTATGGAACGAATGCTCATTAGTGGCCTATTAGTGGCTACATTAACTCTTTGGGGCTTAAAAGCCGCCCCTATCCCCAATATTAGTGCCGCAGCCACAGGTTGGTTTACAGGTTTCGACCTAAACGAGTCTGAGCAAATGGCCACTGATTCTATTATTCCTCGGAAATCAAAATCTGTACAACGGATTTCAGAAGACGATGGTAAACAAAAAGTCGATCTAGAAGTCCGTAATGGAATCGTTACTCATCTTTCTATTGATGGTAAGGATATTCCAAAAGCAGACTACGAGCAACATGAAAATCTATTAGATCGCTTGCTGTCGGAATACCCCCCCGCGCCTCCCGCGCCTCCAAGTTGGCCTGGATATGATTTTCCTGCACCACCTGCACCAGCGGAATTATACGGGTACAGTTTTCCGCCAATACCGCCAATACCGCCAGTTCCGCCTGTGCCAGGAGTGCCACCCGTACCGCCAGTACCACCCGTACCGCCTATACCAGCCACTGGATACTATAATTTTAACACAGCATCCAGCAAAGTATATGTGGACAAAGCGGATAAAGATAATACTATAATTCGGTTGGATGGCGACGAAACCACCGAGATCAGTATTAAAAATGGTAAAGTAACGATCAATGGTAAAGAGGTAGGCGAAGGCGAATCGGTCAATATCAGGACAGATGGTAATGGATATACTTATTTTAATAGTGATTCGGATAACTTTCCAGCCATGAGTCCTGCTCAGACTCGCGTATTTGAAGACCAAATGCGCGCCCATGAAGAAAGTATGCGTAAGCACGATGCTGAAATGCGTCAACATGATGCCGATATGCGGAAACATGATGCCGATATGCTCATAAATGACGCTGAAATGGCTGAATATCAAGCAAAGACTGAGGCTAAAATGGATAGGGCGCGGGCTAATATGACCAGATCCAGTTCACTGTCACGTGAATCAATAGTGAATGCAGCGACCGAAGACGACTTGAGCAGCGCTTTTTTGGAATCCTTGAAAAAGGATGGATTGATCACCGATACTAAAGACTTCTCTTATTCACTGAGCAAAAAAAAGTTTAAGGTTAACGGTAAAAAACAGTCGAATGAGATCCACGAAAAATACCTGAACCTGTACAGCGCCCTCAATGGTAAATCCATGGGCAACGATGATACGTACGAAGTAGAGGTAAAACGATAATGGTGTAAAGAGGCGGACTGTGTTTGAAGCAACGGCGATGAGTTTATGTTTTAGGGATTGTTCTTTATAAATATAAACTCATCGCACGTTCCTCAAAGCAATCCTTCATCAGCAAAGCTGAAATACCCTTTTTCTGAAACAATCAAATGATCCAATACCGGAATTTCAACAATTTTACCTGCTTGCACCAATTTCTGAGTGAGTGAAATATCAGCCTGACTAGGTTTTAGGCTGCCAGAAGGATGGTTATGCACTGCTATAACGCCTACGGCTTTGCCTTCAATGGCTGCCCGAAAAAATACCCGCATATCAACAATAGTAGCGGCCATACCGCCAGAACTAATCAAACGACGGTCGAGTACTTCATTGTTTTGATTGAGTAGCAGTACCCAAAATTCTTCGTGGTAAAGATCGGTCAGCATCGGCGCAATCACATTATAGCCATCGCGCGAGCAGGTAACACGTGGGCGTTGGCGCATATCCGACATTTGGCGGCGGCGGCCAATTTCTAGCGCGGCAGCAATGGTAATGGATTTTGCCTCTCCAATGCCTTTAAAGTGTTGAAATTCTTTAATCGTTTTACGACCCAAATCATGTAGCGAATGGTTGGCATTTTCGAGCATACGTTGGGCTAGTGCTACTGCCGATTCGCCCACAGTTCCAGATCCAATTAAAATAGCGAGTAGTTCCGAATCGGAAAGCGCGGCTGTACCTTTGAGGAGCATTTTTTCCCTCGGGCGGTCAGCTTCGGCCCATGCGGTAATAGAAGACATAATAAAATACGGAGGTTAACGGATAGAACTAAAGTACAAAAGTAGGAGTTCTTCTTCAAATGGCGGCTTTTTATTGTTTTAAATTTGGATTATACCGTGAAGATTACCAAAAAAAGATGAATTATGGCTTGAAATTCAAATACTTATATCAAACCACAATTCATCTTTTTCCTCCTTTATTCAATTTCCCAAACATCGCCCCAAAGCCTTGCTCCACCATCCAAATAAATAGTATCGCCCGTCATATAGGCCGCCAAGGGGCTACAAAGGAAAAGGGTCAAAGCGGCTACTTCATCTACCGTACCGAGCCGTTTCATAGGGATTTTACGCGCAATACCAGCCGTCAACTCAGGCGGATAGTTTTCAAATCCACTACTTTGTATAATACCAGGTGCCACACAATTGATCCGAATGCCTTTGGATGCCCATTCTACAGCGAGTGTTTGGGTAAGGTTGCTCACGCCTGCGCGTGCGGCAGCGGAATGCGCCATACCTGGAAATCCCCTAAAATTATTGAGTACGATATTGATAATTGTACCCGAATTTTGCTCAAAAAAGAAGCGTTGGGCCATGATTTGGGTCATGTACCAAGTTCCATTAAGGTTGTTATTGATCACTGCATTCCAGCCTTTGGGCGTAATATCGGCCGCAGGGCTAGGAAATTGGCCGCCCGCGTTATTGACTAAAATATCGAGTTTGCCCGTTGTTTTTTGGATAAAATCGGCTAATTGCGCAATTTGATCCAATTCCCTAATATCTGTTGGGAACGTAAACAACCGATCGGGATGCCCCAGTTCGGCTGCCGCTGCATCTAGTTTTTCCTTTTTGCGGGACGCGATAAAAACGGTAGCACCACATTCCAACAATTGACGTGCAATGGCTAGGCCAATACCGGTGCCACCACCTGTAACAAGGGCCACTTTTTCGTTAAAAAGATCTTTTTGAAACATTAGTAATCTCTTCCTCCAAGGATAATGGAGGCGGTTAAGCCTGTGAAATAATACCAGTCATTACTATTAGGGTTGCCATTCATGCGCATGCCATCCAAGTCATCCGAAAATACAGGGCGAAGGCCGCCTTCAAACCCCAAAACAAACCGTTCGGAAAGGGTAACACGGATTCCAGCCCCTATTGGTGCCAACAAATAGCGCGTTTTGATATTATCTTCTGGTAATGGAACTTTCAAATCGATATTAGGAGTCGTACCATAATACTCAGCCTTAGGATCGGCGCGCGTAAAACCTATACCACCAAATAAATAAGGCTCAAAGATTGGCTTAAATACGCCAGTATTAGTTAGCCTATCTTTTGGGAAAAGCGTCCATTCTCCCACAAACGCGCCTTCAAATATAGAAGTGCCAAATTTGTACTTGCGCACAGCATTGATTGTATTTTTGTCATCACCTGTGATAGAGCCAGAATATACATGTGCTTTTATGCTAAAACTTTTTGTGAAATGGTAGCGGGCAAAAACACCAAACCCTGGTTGTGTCTCTATAAGTTCGACGCGTTTCTCTGCTACATCACCGGAGTAGTTGGTTGCGCCGAGCATGATACCACCTTCAATGGTACCTTTAATGCTTTTTTGAGCATGAATTGTTGTGAAAGCGGTAAATAGCATTAAAATGAATAATAAATGATACTTCATAATTAACCGGATGTGGGATTTAAAGGCACAGAAGGGAACGAAGATGAGTGTCTAATGAGCCTATGAATTAAGTATTAATGTGAAAATTTTCGGCAAATGTCCGAAAAAAACAGTACCCAAAACGTATATCTTTTTAAAAAATTGCAAAAATAACAATCTTCGCGTATAAAATTAACGCAATCACCGCTTGAAATTTTACCTTTGCGCAGCCAAACTATCCAAATAGAAACTAAAAGAACGGTATGCCTCTAGATCAGTTACACGAAGTTGAAAGACAAGCACAAGAAAAGGGCGAAATGTCTTTTTTTGAGCATATAAGCGAGTTGCGCAAGCATATCCTGCGTGCCGCATTGGCCATAATGACAGTATTTGTTGTCGCCTTTATTAATATTAAATATATTTTTGAGGTCTGGATTCTTGGGCCTAAAAATGCTTGGTTTCCAACGTATCATATTTTGTGTGATTTGTCGGAAAAGTTGCACTTAGGTAAATCTATGTGCTTCGAACCTACAGCATTTGAATTGGATACCCGCGAAATGGGCGAAATCCTAATGCAGTATATTTATGTATCCTTTTGGCTGGGGATTATTTGTGCGTTTCCTTATATTCTTTGGGAAATATGGCGGTTTGTAAGCCCCGGATTGCACGAATCGGAACGGAAAGCGGCTAAGGGCGTTATTGTGATCTGTACATTACTGTTTTTTCTAGGGGTTTTGTTTGGGTACTTCATTATTGCACCATTTTCTATTAGTTTTTTGACAAGTATTCAGGTGAATGGAGTAAAAGTGTCGCCTTCTTTGGATTCGTATGTCACTTATATGACCATGTTTACCTTGCCAACGGGTTTAATTTTTGAGATGCCAGTAGCGGCTTATTTTTTAGCCAAAATAGGTGTCCTTGGCCCTGCAGTAATGCGTACATATCGGCGGCATGCTGTGGTGGTATTACTTATTATTGCTGCCATTATTACCCCTCCGGATGTTGTTTCTCAAACTTTGGTAGCCATTCCATTATACCTATTGTACGAACTTAGTATTATGGTAACTGCACGGGTGGCAAGAGAGCGCGCAAAAGCAATTGCTGCCAATAACGACTCCCTCCCGGCACTTTTGGACGACGAATAAATTTTATGTATAGCAACTAATTTACAACGATATTCGTTTATCATTAGTGCTATGGAAAGCATTTAACCTTTTGCCCAGGGGTAATCCAGGGTCTTTTATATATGAAACGTAAATATTTAGTTGTTTTTGTCATAGCATTTATATTGCTGTTGGATCAATTACTTAAAGTGTACATCAAACTCAATTTTGATTACAATGAAGATCGGTCACTCTTGAGCTTTATGGGCGTAGATTTATCTTGGGCGCGCCTGCATTTTGTCGAAAACGAAGGTATGGCCTTTGGTATTACTTTTGGCTGGCAATATGGTAAACTCCTACTCAGCTTGTTCAGGATTGTGATGGTAGCGGGATTGTTTTGGTATATCAGAGAACTCATCAGGACAGCAGCCCCCAAAGGTTTGTTGACGAGTGTTAGTTTAATTACTGCCGGTGCTATTGGTAATATTATCGACAGTGCATTTTATGGCTTGTTGTTTACAGAGTCTCCCTATCATGGCGGTTTGGCCACAGGCGCATCGCAAGAATTACCCGCTTATGGTACTTTTTTACATGGAAAGGTAGTGGATATGTTGTATTTTCCTATAAAATACATCGATTTTCCAGATTGGTTTCCTTTTTGGGGGGGCGAGAGTATGTTATTTTTTAGCCCTATTTTTAATATTGCCGATGCCGCAATTACATGTGGTGTACTTAGTATTTTGTTGTTTCAGCGTGACTTTTTTAAAGATACTATGCCAGATGCCCCAACAGAGACTACGGCCGCTGATGTTACAGATGCTACAACCACTGCAATAGTTGCCGATGATCAAGCCCCCTTTAATCCCCCAACGGTATAAAAACGATGCCACCAAAAATAGAAATACGCGCCGCTCAACTCATAGATGTCCCCGATATGCACGCTTTGATGTATGAATTGGCCGTTTATGAAAATGAACCTGAGGCTGTAGCCACCACAGTAGAAGAGTATGAAACTGATTTTAGTAACGGCTTGTTTGAGGGCTTTGTAGCGGAAGTTGATGGCAAAATTGTAGGAATGACCCTTTATTTTATGGCTTATTCTTCGTGGAAAGGTAAAATGCTCTATTTAGACGATTTTGTGATTACAGAAGATTTTCGCCGTTTCGGGATTGGCCAAATGCTCTACGATACATTTTTAGCCGAAGCACAAAAACGCGGTTGCAGGCTTACTAAATGGCAGGTATTGGACTGGAACGACCCCGCTATTCGATTCTACGAAAAAAATAATGCAACAATTGAAAAAGGTTGGTGGAACGTTAAAAAAATATTTTAATTCATGAAGGAATCATCCAATAAGCGCAAAGACGGTATTATTTTGGCTTTGGTAGCCCTCGTCGGGGTAGGAGGACTTTTGTTGCTTCAATTGGCTCGAAATAGGCAAAAAGTAACAACCGATGAACGTACAGTAGTGCAAAACCAACAGGACAATCATAAGGCGGTTGCGCCCGACGGTCAATCTACCATACAAGCCGTACCCGTCAATTTGTTGCATATCAATGACCAACCAGAAATAGACGTACCATTCCATTACGAATTGACCGATTTTTCACCCGGTGGCGTATATCAGTTGGATCCGGGTGATGGTTCTCCCCGACAAACGTTTAACAATGGCAAACTCACTTTTACCTACCATAAACCCGGATCCTACCTTATCAATATTTATACTATTGATGGAGCGCAAGAGTACAAAATTTTGAGTATCCCCAAGGAAGTGGCTAGATTAACTGAAAAAAAAAGTGTGAACCCTAGAAGCAAAAAGGCAGTTGTGGACGAATGAAGTGTATTATTTACCAATTACAGCTTCCACTTCTGCTATCGTTTTAGGTACTGCTACTCCTGCTCCCAGCATACGTGCGCCAGTATCAGTGATCAAAAAATTATCCTCAATACGGCAGCCGCCTTCATTTCTAAAATCGCGGAGGCGAGCATAATTAATAAAATCCTTGAATTTTCCTTCTGCTTCCCAGCGGTCAATTAAAGGTGGAATAAAATAAATTCCAGGCTCAATAGTAAGCACAAAACCCGCTTCCAATGGGCGCGCCAATCGCAATGATTTTAACCCCATCAGGGTGCTTCTTTCCTGTCCGGGTGCATAACCAACGTAGTTTTCGCCTAAGTTTTCCATATCATGTACATCCAGCCCGATCATGTGACCCAAACCATGGGGCATAAAAAGACCCGGAACACCCAATTGCGCCATTTCTGCGGGATTGCCCTCCAATATTCCCATATCTTTTAACCCTTCAGCGATGGTTTCCCATGCCAAAAGATGACAATCGCGGTACGCAATACCCGGTTTGGCGGCATCAGCGGCGCGGTTGTAGGCGTTTAATACAGTTTGATAAATATCGCGTTGAACCGGCGAAAAAGTACCAGAAACCGGCCATGTACGCGTAAGATCGGAAGCGTAGTGCATCTCAGTCTCTGCACCCAAATCGGCCACTACCCATTGTCCATTTTGCATCGTATTGCCATAGTAGTGGTTGTGCAACACATGCCCATTTACCGAAAAAATAGGCGAATAGGCCATTTGGCCATTATTAGAAGCCGCTATACCCAGCACGCCACCTACAATTTCGTACTCTTTCGTGCCAGCAGTTGTTTGGCGCATGGCCAAATCATATATTTTTTGAGTAACCGCTAAGGAACGCTCCATTTGCGCTATTTCCAAATCGGATTTATAACTCCGTTGGGCAACAATGGCTTTAATTAATGCCGCAGAAGCCATCAATTGAGGCTGGTTCAGCCAATTTGACAATTGTGTGTTCAAATCGCCATGATACGGCATTAAATAATGGATCGTTTGCCCTTTCGATTGTGCGTTTTTTAAAAAACTGGGCAAGTCTTGGATTTCCCTCGTTTGGGTAATACCAGCAGATGCTGCCAAATCCGTTAAAGAGGGTAGAGGGCCTTCCCAAATAACATCATCTATGGTAGGATCATGGCCAAAAAGCAAGTCGTTGCTGGCATCAATATCAATAACCAGTGCCATTCCAGCCAGATCAAGACCCGCAAAATACAGGAAAGTACCGTCCTGACGGAAAGGGAAAGTATTAGCAGTATAATTAAAAGGCTGGTAATTGTTGCCGGGCAATAACACGATTCCTGAACCTAAATCTTTGGCCAATCGTTGGCGGCGTTGTGTATAAATGGATGCGTTGAACATTTACGATAAAAGTTTATAGAGAGCTAATGTGCGGCAGTTATCCCAAACCGTCAAATATTTACTTAAATTCTTAATAATTAGGATTTTTGGAGATTTAAAAGAATAAGCCCCAAGCAGCGGAAATGGATATGAATGGCTCATTAGCTAAGTGGTTCGTAATGTGTAGAAAGCAAAGCATCTTTGTTTTCACGATATACCCGGCGATAGTATTACCACATATCAGATGCTAAAGTGAAAGTAGGTGAGATAGAAGAAGATAACCTGTTTTTCGACCTGAAAAACATTGGCTTTGTTTTGAAATATTTTCTAAATTGTTAAATGTTATCCCAATATTAAAAATGGTCTTACCTTAGCAGACTGAAATAATGAATTCCTGCATTTTTTTTTGAATAAAACCCAACATTGAAGCGATCCTCAGTACGTAATTTTTTATAATCCATTTTGTCCCTTGGCTCGTTTTTGTTTACTAATTTTATTGCACTATAGTTGTTAACAGATTGACTGTTAATTGTTTATTGTTTCAACCATTCTGCAAAACTTATTTACGATGTTGATTTCAAATTATTGCTTCAGAACATTGCAAGGCTTAAGTATGATGCTTTTGTTCGTAGTTGCAAATCATAATATTGCCATAGCACAAGGAAATTGCGACTGTACAAATTGCCCTCAATTTATGCAGGATAATTTTATTGGCTCGTTCTTGATTAATGTGCAAAATGCCTCCAATCCAATATTGGGGCAAAACGGGCAAGGTGTCTGTGGTGTCAATTTGAATTTTGATCATGAATATATTGGTGATTTATCTATTACTTTGACTTCGCCAAGTGGACAATCCGTTACACTGGTAGGGCCTATTGGCCTATTCGGCGAAACAGATGGAACTGCTTGGAATATTGCGTTCTTGCCTTGTGCTGATCCTGTCGATCCAGATCCGGGGTTTAGTGGCAGTTGGTCGAATAACCAACCTTGGGGGCTAGGGGGTACTTACACTGGTAGTTATCACCCATCTAGCGGATGTCTCGAAAATTTTAATTCTGGCCCCGTTAATGGTACTTGGACGCTAACTGTGGTGGATGGACAGCCCAGCGATGTTGGCAATTTTTTAGATTACGAGATTATTTTCTGCGACCCTAGTGGCATTGATTGTTTTTCTTGCGCAGCCAATGCAGGACAATTATTACAGCCCGATGTGGTGAGTTGTGAAGGTGCCCCAGCCCTTGATCTTAATTTGCCGCCTACTTATACGCCTGCTACTACCGAGCCTCCAGCCACGGAGTACTCTTATACCTATGTCATTGGTGGTGCAGGAGGTGTTATTTTGGATTTTGATCCGAGTGCTGACTTGTCCTCATATCCACCGGGTATTTACACAGTGTGCGGTATGTCATATCTAACTGCGCAAAGTGCTTTGATCCCAACACCCAATGGTACATTAACAGTCAATCAGTTACGTACTATACTCAATGCAACTACCGCTCCTTTTTGTGGAAAAATAGCAACCAATTGCGTAAATGTCACGATCAATGCTGCTCCTGAAGACGTAGAAGATTATGTAGAAATTTGTGCTCCTCAATGCTATCAATTTAATAATATAAGTCGGTGTCAATCGGGTACTTATGTGGCTACTTTGCTACAAAATGGTTGCCCTTATACCTCCACTTTGCACCTCACTGTGGGTACGCCTAAAATTACTAATCTAACAGAGGTAATATGTGAAGGCGGCTGTTCTATCAATCCAGCATTCCCTGGCGTATGTACTACTGGATCACATACGCAGGTGTTAGAAACATTTCAAGGGTGCGATAGTACCGTCAACTTGAATTTAACTGTATTGCCCGTCCTAGCCGTAATTGCTAATAACCCCGTTATCCCATGCGGCGGCGGTACGGTGATGCTCTCTGGAAATGGGTCAAGTAGCGGTGGTGGATATACGTACAAATGGACGGCATCCAACGGCGGTGTATTAGTAGGTCAAACGGCGTTGATCAATGCCAGTGCGAGTGCTGCGGGTGATTATCAATTAAAAGTGTGCCGTACACTGGGTGGGGTAACGTGTTGCGATTCGGCTTCCGTTACCTTAACAGCCTCTACCAATACCCCCCCAGCACCAACACCAATTACGGGCTCAGTGTCGCTTTGTCAAGGACAAACTTTAAATTATACTATTCCTACTGCAAGCGGTGCTTCATCATATACTTGGACAGTACCAACAGGGGTGACCATCAATTCTGGCGCGAATACGGTAAATACTAACCTTACATGGGGTAGTGCAACAGGAGGGCAAATATGTGTAACTGCTAATAATGGTTGCGGCCCAAGTGCTCCAACTTGCATAGACATCACCGTAAATGCGACTCCAACTGCCAGCGTTCCACAAGGTAGCGCAACAGTATGCGCAGCAAATAATAGCACTTATTCTATTCCAACTGTAACGAATGCTACCAATTATATATGGACAGTGAATGCTCCTGCGCAGATTGTTTCGGGGCAAGGTACCACCTCCGTCCAGATTGCTTGGAATGGTGCAACGAGTGCCAATCTTTGCGTAAGTACCTCCAATGCGTGTGGTACAAGCACGCAACAATGTTTGCCAATTACCGTCAATGCTATCCCAATTACACCTACTATTTCTGGTGCAAACAATGCTTGTACACAAGCGACAGGGACATATTCAGTAGTGCCTATTCCCAATGCAACCACTTATTTATGGAGCGTAACAGGAGGAGTAGTAACCAGTGGAAATGGCACACCGTCAGCCGATATTACTTGGAACAATAATGCCACCACAGGAAATGTTTGTGTAAAAGCAATCAATACTTGTGGCGAAAGTACCGAAACGTGTTTTAGCGTAACTTTGGGAACGCCACCGCCGCAACCCTCTATTTCCGGGATCAACTCGCTTTGCCCTGGCGATACTGCTGTTTTTAATGCAACTACAATTGTAGGTGCCTCAGGTTATATTTGGGGAGCACCTGTGGGAGCCACTATCATCAGTGGGCAAAATACCACATCGGCCACTATTGTGTTTGCAACAGCACCTGGGGGAAATGTCTCTGTGGCAGTAAATGGCTCCTGTGGCACAGCCCCACAAGTGAATTTTCCGGTAACGGTTAATGTGATTCCAACGGCCAATGCAGGTGCTGATATCATTCAATGTGGCAATGCTGCAATGCTTAATGCTGCCAATGGTACTGGTGTTTGGACGCAAGTGGTTGGTACCAACAATACCATTTTTGCCAATGCCAATAACCCTATTACTGGAATAACTGCACCGCAAAGTGGTAGTTATACCTATCGCTGGACGGTAAATACAGCAGGTTGTGCGGCATCCGATGATATTACAGTGCTGTTCGAGCCATTACCAGCGGCTGGAGCAAACACGATTCTTTGCAACAATACCAATGATAGTTATACCGTCTCTTTCCCCATTAATTTTGGCACAGCCCCATTTACGGTGCCGGGCGGAACAGTAACCAATGGTGTATTTATATCGGATCCCATTGTGAGCGGAACCCCTTACCAATTTACGATCAACGACGTAAATAATTGTAAAAGCCCTATTATTCAAGGTTCATACAACTGTAATTGCGCGACCAACGCGGGTTCTATGAGTCTAATGCAGTTGCAAGCTTGTGGCAATGAGACTGTGACGGCTATACAACAGACTCTTCCTGTTTTGGATGCCAATGATATTGGTATTTTTATTCTACACGAAGGATCGGGAACGACAATTGTAAATCCAATTGCCCAAAATGCGACAGGCTTGTTTGATTTTCAGACAGGTATGAACTTTGGACAAACCTATTATATCTCTTATGCCGTGGGTAATAATAACAATGGAGTACCCAATGCTACCGATCTTTGCTATTCTGTAGCACAAGGACAACCTGTTACTTTTTTTGCTGTACCAATGGCAGATGCAGGCCCCATGGTACAAAATTGTGGTAATAGTATTACCCTCGCGGGGGCAGGAGCGGGTACGTGGTCGGTGCTTGCATCGCCTACCAATGGCAGCATACAATTCACCAATGCTGCCGATCCTATTACAACAGTCAGTACAGATGTATTTGGTACATATACATTGCAATGGGTGGTGTCGGCCAATGGTTGTAGTGATACTGACCAAACACAGATTACGTTCAATCCAACACCATCGGTAGCGAATATTGATCGTATTTGCGACCCTACCAACCAATCTTATACCGTCAATTTTAATGTCAGTGGCGGTACTACACCTTATTTAATAAATACGACTACATTCAATGGTACTGCTTATGTAAGCCCTGCATTGAATAATGGACAAACCTATACCTTCACTATTTCGGATAGCCAAGGCTGTACAACGTCGTCTATATCTGGGTCGTACGCTTGTAATTGTGCGACCGATGCAGGTACCATGAACAATGCGCCGCTAAAGGCTTGCGCTACTCAAACGGTACAAGCAGGGGCCAATAACGATACTAATTTGGATGGTGATGATATAATTTCCTATATCCTGCACGATGAACCAGGAACAGCGGTAGGCACTATTTTGGATCAAAATACAACAGGTGTTTTTGGTTTTAAATCAGGCATGGTTTTAGGGCAAACCTATTATATTTCTAGGGTTGCAGGCAATCCAATAGCAGGATTAGTAGATCCGATGGACCCCTGTTTTAGTGTATCAGCCGGACAAGAAGTAGTATTCCTCGAAATTCCCGCGCCTAATGCAGGGCAGGATTTGGCCAATTGTGGTACACAAATCAATTTAGCAGGTGTGCCGAGCAGTTTCTCCGGTACGTGGTCTTTCGTGAGTGGGCCAGGAACTGCCAATATTGCTACCCCACAAGCATTGAATTCGGGAGTGAGCGTTACACAAGCAGGTTCTTATCTGTTTAAATGGACGGCAACTAATGATATTTGCACCGGTTCAGATGAGGTTCAAGTGCAATTTAATGCCTTCCCCAATGCTAATATTACCGATGAAAATTGTAATAATACCAATACGCAATACGCCGTTTTAGTTGGTATTTCTGGCGGAACTTCCCCATACCTCGTAAATGGGCTGACTGGCACAATTACAGGCAATACGTTTACTTCGAATTTGATACCCACCAATACTACCTATAATATTACAATAACAGATGCTAATGGCTGTACTTTTGGCCCAATTACAGGTGTCAAAAACTGCAATTGCGCCACCGATGCCGGTTCAATGCAATCTACAGCCCTCACTTTTTGCGCGGATGAACCAGCCATTGGATCTTGGAATAATGATGCACAATTAGATGGAAATGATATTGTCCGGTTTGTACTGCACAGCGGACAAGGAGTTAGTTTGGGACAAGTATTTGCTACATCAGATTCTGCTCAATTTAATTTTGGAGCAGGTTTAGTATTGGGGCAAACGTATTATATTTCGGCCATTGCTGGAAATGGCAATAGTGGTGTAGTAGATGTATTGGATCCTTGTTTTTCGGTTGCTGCTGGAACTCCAGTAAAATGGAAAGCACTCCCCAATGCTACCATTGCAGGTACTACGGCCATTTGCGAAGGCGGAACTACTACATTGACTTTTAACGGAACGGGTGTTTATCCTTTAACCGTAAGCTGGCAATCTGGTAATGGACAGGTCGAAACGAGTACGATTACAGGTTCACAAGGAGGATCAGCCTCGGTGCAGCCGCTCGCCACAACTATTTATACCCTTAATCAAGTTACAGATGGGGCATTCCCAACATGTTCAACCGATTTGAATCAACAGGTAACGATTACCGTGAATAGCTTGGCAGGTGCTGGTTTGCCTGATTCAGAGGGAGACGTTTGTGCCAATGCTCCAGAAGTTTTCCAGTTGCGTAGTCTATTAATAGGGGAAGATAATGGTGGTGCTTGGACAGAGGTTTCTACTGTTCCTTCAAATAATGGGGCATTTAATGCCGCTAACGGAAGTTTTAATACGGATAATCAAGCAACAGGCACTTATTTATTCCGCTATAAAGTAAGTGCAACCGCTCCCTGTCCCCCAGATGAAGCCGTAGTAACCATACATATCAGACCACTGCCAGCCGTCGATGCAGGTACAGATCAGATCATTGATTGTAATACCCCGCTGGTGGTGCTGGGCGGTAATGGTACAGGAAGTGCCGCTAATTTGGAGTTTCAATGGAGTAGAAATAACGTCGAAATACCAGAAGCCAATAAACGATTTACGGATGCTTCTGAAGGTGGTATTTATACCTTAATGGTGACGAATGCATTTGGCTGTACCAATACAGATGAGGTATCCGTCAGCACAAATTTGGAACAACCAGTTATCAAAGATCTATTAAAACAACCTATTTCCTGCTTTGGTGAAAAAGATGGCCAAATTCAGGTAACAGCGATAGAAGGCGGAACTCCTCCCTATTTACTATCCATTAATGGTGCTTCATTTAGTAGTTCAATGCAATTCGGCCCATTATCAGCAGGGATTTACACGATCGAAGTGACCGATGCTAATGGTTGCACCTCCCTAATTGATAATATTGAAGTAGTGGAGCCTCCCCAATTATTAGCTGAACTGGGGCTTGATACCCATTATCAATTAGGCGATACTGCTACTATTAAGGCACTATTGAACTTATCCAGCTTGGCACAGTTGGATACCATCATTTGGACTCCATTGGTAGATAGTACTGGGGTAGGTACAACTACTCAAAAGTTTGTTCCCATTCGATCTGGCGGTATTCAAGTATTTATAAGAGATTCAAATGGATGTGTCGCAAATGATCGTTTGGAATACACTGTAGATCGGCGCAGAAAGGTGTATGTTCCAAATATTATTTACCCCTCAGGCAGCGAAAATAATATTGCAACGGTCTTTGGTGGCAATGATGTGTCAGAAGTCAAATATTTTAAGGTTTTTGACCGGTGGGGTGCTCAGATACACGAGACAACCAATTTTCAACCAGGTGACCTTAATAAAGGTTGGAATGGTACCATTGATAACCGTGTCGCGCAACCAGCTGTATTTGTATGGACAGTAGCAGTATTGTTCAAAGATGGCGAAATAGAAGTATTTACCGGTGATATTACCGTTATAAGATAATCAATAACCGATTTGTTTTGAACCCAATTCTAATCTATTTGTCGAAAGAGGTTCTTTTTAATCCAATTTTTTTTACGATCACATTAATAGCAAAAGAAGCAATTTGCTAAAACTACGGATGTTTATGTTCAAAAATTTACTTATTCTTTGCGTATTGTTGTTTTCTACATGGACGGCATTTGCGCAGGTTCCCATCCCCGAGCCATGTGCGAGCGGAACCGAGCCAGCAGAAGACTGTCCATCTGCTTGTATCAGTTGTACTTTTACGACTTTTACTGGAAGTACGGCCGGTTTTGGACCAAGTGGCGCACAATTTTGTCCTGGTTCTGTCATTAATAATGACCAGTGGTATGGTTTTATCGCGAGTTCTGGAGGTATTACCTTCACTGTAACACCCAGTGGGTGTACATTGGGTGATGGTGTCCAGTTGGCTGTTTATCCGGCAGGTTGTAACGATGCGCCTATCGCTTGCAATGGTGGTTGTGGCGGTTGTGGTACCACGCCCCAAACAGCAACAGCAGTTACGACCCCAGGAAGTAACTACTATTTATTAATTGACGGCTATGGTGGTGACGAATGTAATGTAACTGTTACAGTAGCCCCGCCTATATTGCCTTTGGTCGTTGGCGCATCGGGTACTATTACTGGCCCTGCTACGGGCTGCCCAGGTGGTTCGGGTACGTATTCATTGCCACTTGTTACCAATGCAGGTTTTTATACTTGGTCCAGTACTACTCCGGGCGTACTCTTTAATGGCTTGGAAGGCCCAATTACTTTTGAAGCACCAGGTGGACGTACAGTAGTAGTAACTTATCCCCCTGGCATCATAGGAAATGTCATAATTTGTGTAGAACCTTCCAATTCATGTTCCACAGGGACATTAAGGTGCAAAACAATTAATATTCAGCAACTTCAGCCTACCACGCTCACCAAAGCAGTTGTTTGTAACGAGGATGCACCTTATATACTCCCTTGGGGCGATGAAGTAAATGTAACTGGTAATTACCAAAACGTTTATACTTCTTATCAAGGTTGTGATAGTCTTGTAAAACAATCAGTGCAAGTATTGGCTAAGATCATCACAAATCAGACAAAATATGTATGTACTGGTAATTGCGTTTCAATCTGCGGTCAGGAATATTGCGATCAAGGTCTTTATATGGAAACCTGCGATTCTTACCGTGGTTGTGACAGTACTGTGAACCTTACCTTGAATGTATTGTCGCCAGTTGCTGATATTACAAGTTCTGGCATTTTATCTTGTACCAATAATTCTGTAACCCTTAATTCTGCGGCATCCCCTAATTTTCCAGGAGTAAGTGTAAAGGTATGGCGTACCCTTCCGTCTAATGCGTCAGTAGGTAATGGTAATTCAATAGTAATTACTACGCCAGGTACCTACACCCTCACAACAACAATGAGTGCTGGTGCTATCCAATGCTCCAAATCAGATACTATAACGATCACTGGTAATACTACCCCACCAACTGCGGTAGGTGTTAACGGTGTAATCGGCTGTGCCTCTGGCCCAATCCAAATCGGTGTCACTACCAATGCTCCAAACCCATCCTTTTCTTGGGGCGGCAGTGTTTCAAACCCAAATATCCAATCACCTACCGTAACTACAGGTGGTATTTATACCGTAACAGTAACGAGTGGCCTTAACGGTTGTACCTCTACTGCAAATGCAACCATCGTCGGTAATACAACACCGCCAACAGTTACAACAGCGGGTGCACTTATAAACTGTACATCACCATCACAACAAATAAG
The DNA here is from genome assembly GCA_043764095.1 of Chitinophagales bacterium. Taxonomy (GTDB): domain Bacteria; phylum Bacteroidota; class Bacteroidia; order Chitinophagales; family Saprospiraceae; genus M3007. The sequence continues at coordinate 24,799 of JAYUKX010000059.1, read as the reverse complement.
TGCCAGTGTCGCCGCACCCGCTATCGCAACCTATGCATGGAGTGGTCCTGCTTCTGGTACTGGAGCAACCCTTACGGTAACTGCCCCAGGTGTTTATGTTGTAACGGCTACCGATATTTCAAATAATTGTACCACTGTAGCTTCCGCCACAGTTGTACAGAATATCGCTCTTCCTGGAGCATTGGCAGCAGCAAGTGGCGTTATTAGTTGTCCAACGCCAATGATTACCCTCAACGGAAACTCGCCAGCGGGCGCACCTACTTATATCTGGGCGGGACCCGGCCTCGTAGGTAATGGACAGAACCCTATGGCAAATCAATCTGGTATTTATACATTAACTGTAACAGGTGCAAATGGCTGTACCAGTACTGCTACAACGACGGTTACCGGTAATACAACACTCCCCGATGCAACTGCTACGGGCGTAACGCTAAGCTGTAATACACCCAACTCCGACGTTGTTGCGAACTCTACTACAGGTGGCGTATCGTATGCTTGGTCGATTGGTGGTAATACAATCAATTCTGCAATAGCAAACGTAAACCTTCCCGGCTCTTATACCGTAACTGTAACTGCTGGTAATGGTTGTACGAGCACCGCAGTCGCGCTCGCTAATGGTAACTTTGCCGCTCCTAATGCCTCAGCAACAGGTGCAACGATCAGTTGCGGTGTCAATACCGTAGGTATTTCTGGTAATTCAAGTACTGCTGGTGTTGCCTATTCTTGGGTAGGCCCGGGTAATACACCTTTTACAGGTCAAAATATCAATGTATCAACTGTTGGTACTTATACACTCGTGGTAACTGCAGCAAATGGCTGTACTACCACAGCAACAACTGATGTAGTACCTGATGCAAATATTCCAAACCTCACTGTTGTAGGCGATACTATCAATTGCCTGAATGCGAATGCAATGATCTCTGGTGCATCTACTACGCCAGGTGTTACCTTTACTTGGACGTTTAATGGCACTCCGTTGCCAAATCCCTCCAGCCAAACACAAATGATCACGCAAAATGGCCTTTATACGCTAACCGTCCTTAACCCAGCCAATGGATGTACTGCTGTTGCAACAGCATTCGTAGAACTGGATACGGATGCTCCAGGTGCGGCTACACAGGATGCAACCCTTACCTGTAGTATGTCGAGCCTCAACCTTGCTGCTAGTTCCCCCATAAATAACGTGACCTATGCATGGCCAGGCGGCGGTTCAGGCGCTATCTTTAATGTAACCGGCCCCGGTATGTACACTGTAACCGTAACTGCTTCAAACGGTTGCACCTCTACTGCTGTAGCTAATGTGTTAGCGGATCAGGGGATTCCGGTACTGACAACGGCTGCTGCCACCCTCACCTGCGCAGTTCCGGTTGTAACGATTAATACTACATCCACAGTACCAGCCATATTTAGTTGGACTGGGCCAGTAGGATTTCAGCCTACTTCCCAGCAGAGCCCACCTATAACTGAACCAGGTACTTATACCGTGAAGGCAACAGCCCCTAACGGATGTTCCTCAACAGCCTCCATCACCGTCAATCAAGATATTACAGCGCCTAACGCTACTGCCACAGGAGGTATATTGACTTGTTCAAATACCAGTCTCGCGTTGAGTAGTGTATCAAGTACGCCAAACACAACCTTCTTTTGGCAGGCTCTAAACACCGCTAATCAAAATCCAACGGTAAGTGTTACTGGCGATTATGTGGTTTTAGTTACAGGTTCTAACGGCTGTACCAGTAGCGCAACTGCTGCAGTAATAGAAAATAAAGTAAAAGCAACGGTTACAATTGCTTCGCCCGTAGAACTTACTTGTACGGTATTGAACTCAACGGTTACTCCAACCATCGATCCATTGGGTAATATTATTCAGGGCGTTATTTGGAATAATGGTTCTACTACACAAGACATCAGTGTGGCAGCACCGGGTAATTACACAGTGACCGTAACACTTGATAATGGTTGTACTCAAACAGCAGTTGCTTCAGTATCGCAAGATATAGTCGCTCCTAATGCAACGGCTACTGGTGGTACATTGAGTTGTAATTTCCCTTCGATCAGTATCGTAGGTGGCTCAACTACATCTAGCAGTACTTTGGCATGGTCAGGTGGCTTGCCGCCAACAAGTACTCCATCGGTAACAGTAAATGGTACTTATATCCTTACTGTAACAGGGCCTAATGGTTGTACTAAAACTGCATCTGCACTAGTAGCAATTGATACGATTGCCCCCGGTGCTGCTATCGTTTCGAGTAATATCATCAATTGTAACACCGCAGAGGCCACTTTAACAGCAAATACAACATCCGGTATTGCTTACGAATGGTTTGGCCCTAACGTAAATAGTGCATCAAGTCCAGATATAGTAGCGCTGGTTGCGGGTACATATTCAGTGGTAACTACAGGAACTAACGGCTGTAAGTCAACGGCTACATTTGCACAAGTATCTGACCTAGCCCCACCGGCAGCGGTAATGGCTACTGGTGAAACCATCGACTGTATATCAGGTGCTGCTGTTATCACCAGCAGCTCAAGTACACTTGGTGTTTCTTACAAATGGGAAGGCCCTGGAACATTTACCTCGAACTTGCAAAATCCGACAGTGACCACTCCTGGTACTTACACAGTAACTGTAAAGGGCCCTAATGGATGTATAAGTACGGCAACATCTGAAGTATTAGAGAATATGCAGTCGCCCAACGCAGATATCGACAATAGCACAACATTGTTGACTTGTGATGTAACTTCTATCGACCTGACTGGTACTACAGGAACACTTAATACAACCTTACAGTGGACACGCCCAGATAATACAACAAGTACTGCTGCCACAATTTCGGCCACAGAACCGGGTGAGTATAAGTTCCAAGTAACTTCTACCGCAAATGGTTGCATTACGATTTTACCTATTACATTGACCCAGAATATTGTTCCCCCAGGAGCATTACAATCGGGAGGTGGTATATTGGATTGCAATAATCCAACAATCTCATTAAATGGAGGTTCTGATGTGGCAAATGCAACTTATCTATGGACTGGACCTACTGGGCTAACATTCCCAGTGCAAGACCCCGCAGTAGGTATCTCCGGTACCTATACTGTAGTGGTGACTGATCCCGCAAACGGTTGTACTGCATCTGCTACTGCCACTGTCAGTTCAAATCCAAGTCTGCCAACTATTACAGTAACGGCCAAAACGATTACTTGTCTTGAGCCTGTAATCACCCTTGACGCTACCACTAACGTGACAAATGCACAATTCACTTGGACAGGTCCAGCACCATTTACTTCTACATTGCCGGATCCAACCACGGACAAACCAGGTGGCTATACCGTAGTCGTAAAAGATCCAAGTAATGGTTGTACTTCTACCTTTAATATCACAGTAGTCGAGAACAAAGTGGCACCAAATATTTCAGCACTAGGCGGCCAAATTACTTGTGGACAGCCAAGTGTTCAGTTGAAAGGTGCGTCAACAACAACAGGAGTAACTTACTTGTGGACTTCTCCGAGCGGAGAGACTTTCCCAGTCGCAACCCCAACGGTAAGCCAGCCAGGTATATATACATTGGTCATCACCAATACCCTCAACGGCTGTACTTCTATTGCAACTGCTACTGTTACTCCAGATCAAAACATACCAATAGTAACGGTAACGGGCGGCCAACTGACCTGTACGGATCCAGTAATTGGACTTACTGGAGAGACCAACAAGCCGAACGTGACTTGGTCATGGACAGGACCTGCAGGCTTTAATACCGATGAAAAAGACCCATTGGTGGACGAACCAGGTACCTATACCCTTGTAGTAACTACACCTGCTAATGGCTGTACAGGTCAAGCATCGGTGGTAGTTACACAAGACAAGGTAAATCCTGTTATTAATGTAGGCAACCCAGATCAACTGGACTGCGGTACTACTCAAGTGAACCTTACTGCTACTGTTGCAGTAGCGGGTAATTATACCTACAAGTGGACAACAGTCGATGGTAATATCCTTGCAGGTGCTGCTACTGCAACACCAACAGTAAGTGCTGCAGCGATTTACAACATACTCGTAACGAATATCAATAATGGTTGTACCGGTACCCGCGATGTTGAAGTAAAACGTGATCCAGCAACACCTTCTGCTGTGGCTAATCAGCCAAAGGGTATTTCTTGCTATGGATACACAGATGGCTCGGTGTCAATAGGCGGTGTAACTGGCGGTACTGAACCGTACCTGTTCTCTGTGGATAACCAGCCGTTTATAGCAGCATCTGGGTTTACAGGCTTGCCTCCTGGCCCGCACTCCTTACGTGTGCAGGATGCAAATAGTTGCGAGTTTGAGACTACATTTATCGTTGCCGACCGCGAAGAACTGATTGTTACATTAGAACCTGATACAACAATCCGTCTTGGCGACGAAATTACTTTGTCTATTGATGGTACGGTAAATTATCCCGATCGTGTAGAGCGTGCAGTGTTGTCACCATCTTACCTTGATACCTTGTTAGGCAAAAGTTTTTTCCCTACTTATTCCTTGCAGTACAAGTTGACGGTGATTGATTCTAACGGTTGCCGTGCCGATGACAGTCGCACAATCATTGTTGATCGTACCCGCAGGGTGTATGTACCTAATATCTTCCATCCTGATGGTTCGGGTAGCGGAAACGACCTACTCCGTATCTTTGGTGGTAATGATGTACTATCCTTTAAGTCATTCTCCATCTTTGATCGTTGGGGTGAAGCGGTATATCAAGCCCGTAATTTTGGGGCAACTGATGCAAATACCTATTGGGATGGCAAGTTAAATGGCAAATTAGTGGATCCTGCGGTATTTGTTTACGTCGTAGAAGTCCTCTTTAAGGACGGCGAAGTAGAGATCTATTCAGGAGATATTTCAGTGACTAGATAGTGTCATTGATCTGATTTTAAATATAAAGAGCGGTTGGGCATTAAGTTGTTCAGCCGCTTTTTTTTGTTTGCCTAAGTATGCCTATTGACCAAAGCCTATAATCAATATAGGGGTATGGGGTTTAACTAAGTTCAACTATTATAAATGATGAAACAGTATTTAGCATTTTTCACTTTTTTAAGCCTTCTATCAGCAGTGGCGTGCTCCGAAACCCCTAAACCAACAGTCCCAGTTGCAGATCCCGCACCAATAGTTGGCAATGACCAAGACGAACACGGCTGTAAACCATCTGCCGGTTATCAATGGTCTGCCCTAAGAAACGAATGCATTCGTATTTTTGAAAGCGGTATTGGATTAGCGCCCAAAGCACTCTATCTAGACAAAACGACCAATGCTTTTATCGTATTCAAATCTGACGACGACGATGCCAAAGCAGAAGTTTTCTTGCCTATGGGTAAACAACCCATGTTGCTTTCTAAGGTAGCCGATAATGGTGCAGGTACATGGAAAGCCGATACTTTTACACTCACTCAATGGAAAGGTATGTACACGCTAAAAGGGGAAAAAGGGCAAACTCTATATGAAGGAGCAGCAGTAAAATAGTAGTACTATGCAACTACCCATATTGGTGCAATATGAATAAACAAAATACAATAAAGTTTAAAATTAGACAATACCTCGGGCAGATGAAAGATTTACTGGAGGTGATTTTTAGGTTCAAGTGCGGATCAATACGAATAAATACTAATTTTTGGAAAATGAGTAATTTTTTGACATCAGGATGGAATAGAGATGGCTATAGATTCGACTATTTATAGCAAGAAAAAATAAACATGTATTTGTTTCGTCAAATTATTCCTTTATTTTGTCAAATTTTATCTAACTTTACGGCAGATAAGTATATTTATATCCAAATTTGCGTAGTTTTTCTGTTATGAATAATTACTCATTTTTGTATTTTTTGAAAAATTATGTTTCGATATATTGATCCGTAATTTCTCAAATTAATATTATTAATGTAGTTAAAAGAAGCATTAATCCGTTGTTTATTAGTATTTCTAACTACTTTTAAGCCTTGTTTTTGCTCAATAATCTTTTTGTATAATGTATAACTAATCGCAGTGCTCTTTTGCTCTTTATGGGCTTAGGGTGTATTAAGTACCAATTTGAATGAAACCGAAATTATCAACTCAATTCATCTTTTTAATCCTTCTATCTGTTCTTGGTATTTTCACCAAATGTGAAACATTACAGTCCAACGAATCGCTATCAAAAGGTATAAATGCTGATTTGTCAATGTTCGCATATAGCGATAATTCCTATCTTCAGCATTTGTTGGATAGACTAAATTCAGAGGCAAACAAGGCCACTTTATTTGCACAAATAGACTCGCTGTACGTAGGTGGATATCTAAGATTACGCCAATTAAATGACCAATTATTACTACAGCAAAGTGCTACCTCCTGCAAAACATCGCTGGAGTATTCCCTTAAAATATCAGACCTAAAAGACTCCCTCGCGGCCATAAAAATGTGCCGAACTATCCACCAAATTCAGACATTAGAAGCACTGCAAATACAATCTAATCGACGATTAGAGCAAGCCCAAATAGCGTGCTTTTGCCTTGGCCTATTGCTACTATTTATGATAGGATATAAGATTTTTTCCTCCGTATTTAATAGGCATAATACCCAACCTGATACCCCTTTAACGCCCATTAAAAACGATGATTCAGCAATCAAAAACGATGATGAAAATGACGATATCCACTCGCAAAAAAGCATCCTCGATGAGGAGCATTTACAGGCCAGTGAACAGTTTATTATGCTAACCAATCGCGAAAAAACACGCCTAAAATTGGTGGATATTTTATACGTTCAAGCCGATTCTGGAGGTGTTAACTACCATACTGCTCACGGTGTGTATTTTAATTGGCAAAGTCTCAAAAGTTGTTTACTTTTGCTCCCAGAATCATCCTTTGTACAAATCAGCAAAACGGTCGTCGTAGCACGTCCAGCAATTATTGGTAAAACAAAATCAATGGTACGCATGATTAATAACGCCGAATTGAACATTGGAAGAGCATTTCAAGACAAGATTAGCGATGAATAAGATTCGTTAGTCAAATTTCAATTGTATTTTATCAAATTTTACACAATGCCTTAACTAGATAGTACTTTTTAAATTTACCTTTGTTGCCTTATTAATGATTAGTATTTATTTTTTAATCCGAAAGTGCCAGCAGTAGTTTTTTTCAATGAATTAAACTGCCCGTTTTTAAAATCTCATGAGTTAGGTGGTGCCGTTGTCTCTCCTTTTTGGGCTTCTTCACTAACTTCCTCAAACTTGACGTAGAAATTGCCGACTAGTTTGTATTGTGCTTCCAAATCGCAATACCGCCCCTTGAGTTTTTCCCGATTTTATCCTAATCCAAAATTAGGACAATTGAGTTTCGCATGTTATCACTCCGCTGCAAAGTATTTTGTTCCAAATACAAATACTCATCTGATGTTTACCCTAGTCCGCATTCTTGCAAATTCCCGTTTTCAATTTATTGTGATTTAGTACGCTTTTTCGTACCAAAAACATATATAAAATATTTTTACCTTTATATTTTTTAACCAATTATTTTTTCTCATGAGAAAGTTAATTTACAATCCAGAGAATTGTACACAAGGAAGTGCCGTTTCGAAAGGCGCCGCTCCTACTGCACAGTTCTCTTTTTCCAGTCCGCCCTCAGCTGCGGAAGGGATAGACTGTAAAGGGATTGCCTCAAACCAATTCGGCCGACTTGCCGGGGCTCTTATAGCCTTGGCAATGTTGTTGATGCCGGTGTTGGGTTGGACGCAAACCATGACCAGTATATCCTTTGACCCAACGCTGCCAAATGCAGGGAATGGATGCAACGCACCCGCTGCGGTTACAAACATCGTCATGGCTCCGAATATCGCGGGCAATGGCCTTGAGTACCGATTCCAGTATGATGTGACGGGTGCAAACATTCCTGTTGTGGGTAGTCCGTCTCCAGGGGTATTTAGCCCACCGGCGGCTATCAACAACATCCCTGCTGGCCCTCATTGTATGACGGCTATTACGCGGACTACTGCCAACAATGTGACGTACAACGGAACGTTGTACCCAACTGCTGGCACCGTGGTGGCAATCGATACAGATTGCTTTTATATTGGTACGGATGGTCCTCCCGGCCCTATCAATATCGCAGGTTTTAACCTGTCTTGCGCTACTACCATAGCCCCGCCTGCAACGCCTGCGTTGCCGTCTTGCTGGGTTTATGAGTACGAAATTGATCTTTCAGGCGTGTGGACTTCCACGTTGCCTATTTCGGTTACGCCTGGTTGTCATACCATTCGTCGCCGTGCTGCTTGTACTTCGCCTGCCGCTGGCGGCGGCCCATTTGGCTGTGGCGCACCTGGTGCGTTCCCAGCTTCCCCTTCAGTTAATTTTGCGATTTTCAACGATTTGTCTTTAGTAGCCGATGCTAGTCTTTTGATTCGCACCACTTGTGCTACTTATGCCCCTGGTTTCCCAGGTGGTGGTGTTGCAGCAGTAGTAGGTTTGCCTGCTGCGCCTGCTGGCTTGACGTATGAATACGCTGTGGCTGGTGTCAATGGTGGTGCTTTTGGTACCCTTGCGGCTATCGGCCCATTGGCTGCTGGTTGTTACTCTATGACGATCCGCCAAAGCGCGGCATGCCCTGGCCCAGTAACTGGTACTTCAGGTGCGCCTTGCCAAAAGACGCTTCAATTCACAGTGTTCCCAGCAGCACCGCCTGCACCCCTAGTAGCAGAAAATGGCTCTTGCGCCACACCTCCTGTTACACTTACGGTTACGCCGGCTAGTTTGGGTTATTTGACCCTACCTGCTGGCTTTGGTTATCAGTTTAGTGTGAATGGCGTTCTTCCATTTACGGCTGCGCCTACTGCACCAGTTGGCTGCGATAATATCGTCGCTAAAATTGTGCGTACCACTGCCTGCGGTAACTCAGCAATAGGTGCCGACAGCGATGACGCACCTAATAATGTAGTGGGGTCTGGTTGTGCGCCTAATTCGGCTGCAACCACGTTCACTATTCATCCTAGTCTTTCAGCATTAACCAATACACTTACACCTGCGTCTTCGTGCGTGGTAGGTGCTGGTACAACTACAGTATCTTTCAGCCCTGCGCTTCCTGCGCTTCCTGCTGGATTACAGTATGTGTATGCATTGGATGTGAATGGTAATCCTGGTAATACATTCAGCACAACTATTCCTGCAGTAGGAGTAGGTTGTCATACCATTACGGTATCTACTATTTGCACGGCTACGGCTGGCTTAGGTCCTTGGGTTCAAAATAGCCCTGCATTGTCAAATGCATCTTGCCGCTATACTACTAGTGTACTAGTATTCCCTGATCTAGTAGGTGAAACAGTAACTAGTGCTGTATTAGACGTAGCATGTGGCCCGACCACTATTGCTGGTGTAACAACTAGTCTTTCATTGGCACAGTTCTTAGCAACAAGTGGCCTCGGTTTCCAATTGGTTTATCAATTGGATGGTGCAGGTGCTTGGGTGGCTTTCCCTCCTGCTATCGGTGCATTGTTACAGCCTGGCTGTCACACTATTCGTGTGAAGTGGGAGTTTGTTGGCAATAATTCGGTGTGTGCAGATGCACAAGCACCGGATGCTTGCGCTACTCCAGCCTTCAACTTTGCAGTTTTCCCTGATCTTTCTGGTATTGCACCAGCAAGTGTGACCATCAATACTACCTGCGATAACCCGCTGGTGGGTGGTGGACAAGGCTCTGCTACTATTGATGCTACTACACTTCCAGCATTGCCACTCGGATGGTCTTATCAATATTCTTTTGATAATGGCGCATTCGGTAATAGCAATACTGCTAGTAACTTAGGCCCAGGCTGTCACTCTGTACGTATCAGGCAAGTAAGTTCTTGCGGTGGTGTCGTAGAGAACATGGCTGTGGCTTGTCGCTTGAACATCACTTTCGTGGTATTCCCTGATGCTTCTGTATTGAATATTACAACGGTTACCAAGTCTGCGACTTGTGGCACTACTAATATTACAGCAGTAAGTTGGGATGCGGCTCAACCACCAGCAGTAGCAGGTTTCACAGTTCAATACTCATTGGACGGTGGTACTTACCAAACTGCGGCCACCTTCAACGGTGTTGCTCCTGGTTGTCACACGATCACGGCGAAATATAACTTTACGGGTGCTCCTTGTACAGCACCGTTGAGTATTGTTCCTCCGTTTTTACCTATTGCTGCTACACAGTTTAACGGTGTAGTGTCTGCTCCTGATGCTTGCGCAGAACCACACCAATTTATTGTGTGGGCTGATCTTGCTGCTGCAACACCAGTAGTAACACTCAACCAAACTTGTGGTAATACGGTAAATATCTCTTCCGTAGCACTCAATCCAGCGGTATCTATTCCTGCTGGTCAAGTAGCGGTGTATTACTACACTGTTTCTGGTGGCGCTGTTGTTGGTCCAGTATCACTTGCTGCTTTACAGGCAGTCAACTTCGATCCAAATGCAGGTGCTAACGCAGGTTGTCATTCAATCAGTGTTGGTTTGCAAGCGAATGCCAATTGTGCTGATCAATGCCCAGGTGCTGATGCAGATGGTGCGTGCTTCAATGATGCTTCACCAATTGGTTGTCGTTCATTAACTGCTGATTTCCTTACGTTCCCTGCTGCACCCACTATGACGGCGGCACCAGTATGTAACGGAGGTAATATCGTGGCTGTACCTACACCTGCGAATCCAGTAAGTGCAAACTATGCTTGGCGCTTCCGTTTGGTCAATACTGCAACTAATGCAGTAGTAGCCAATTGGCAGGCTTCTAGCACATTTGTAAATCCAGCAGCAGGTTGCTATCGCGTGGAGGCTGTGCCTGTACGTACAACCGACTGTGGTGCTATTTTAGTAGCTGGTGGTTTGGGTGGTGTAATCTACCCAAGCAATATTCAAAATCCATTGAATGCGCAAACTGCTGCGATCGTGAATGCATTACCTGCTGCTTTCCCAGCGGCTTGTGTATCTAGCATTGATGCGTTTGTATTGCCTCAGATGACAATGGCGATTACGCCTAATAATATTACAGTATGTTTCGACGAGCAAGGCCGTATTGATTTGCAGGCATTTACTGCAACCACTGCGTTCCCTGCTTGCTTAATTGATCCTGCTGGTGCTGCTACAACGCAAATCCAGTATGCAGTAAGCAGTAGCGATGCTACTGTAGTAGTTCCTACTGCTACTTTAGGTGCTAACTGTACTACAAATGGTCCAGGTGGCGCATTGCTTAACGAAACAGGTTTGCCTTTCCCACAACCATCACCGGTTGACGAATTGGCATGGCTTGGTCAAAACGGTACAAGTGTTCCTAACGTAGTTACGGTAGGTATCACACCGCGCCTTTCTTTCGATCCTGACGGAACTGGCCCATTGGCGCCGATTTGCTGCGATGGCCCTGAAGTAAAATTCAGCATCACAGTATTACCTCGTTTGGAAACACCTGATTTTGTGGTAACTCCAAGCACTTCACAGTCTTGCTCTAGCAACGATGGTTGGGTGTTTAGTTCTACAGGTGCTGGTGTTGCACAACCTAATCCGTTGTATAGCATTCCTGCGTTCAACCCTACAGGACCAATTAATGGTTGCGATTATGAGTTGTACTACGGTGCTACTGCTGGTGGTTTGCCTTATCCTGGTAACAATGCTTTGGTACAATCTGTAACAGCTGTTACGGGTAGTGTATTATCTTTCCAACGGGTTTATATCCCAGGTATCTATGAAATTTGGCAGCGCTGTGGCGTTGATGGTTGCTACTCTTTGGCTGCAACTTTCAACCTATCTATCGATCAGGCTCCAACCCTTATTAATAAGGTGTTGATGGCTTGTGCTGTTGCTCCAGGTGGAAATAACGGTGACTTTGAAGTGCCACAGTACATCGTGGAAAACCTTCCAGTTGCTGTACCTGTACCTGCCAATACCATTGCTTATGCAGCATTGGGTACTTTAGTTGAAATTAAAGGTTATTACAGAACTGCTACGGGCGCGCTTAATGCAATCCCTGGCGACTTGATTTCTCTTACTGCTCCATTCAACTATAATTCAGTTGATGCTGACATCTATGTTCGTATCGGACAAGATGGCAACAACGACGGTGACACGAATGACGCGCCTGATGGCAATATTGCTACGCCAGACGATTGTTATTTTGTTGCTCAAATTGAGTTACAAGTGAAAAACCGTCCAGTGGTTAATATCCTTGCTACACCAGTTCCTGAGTGTATCAATGGTGTCGTTGGTCTTGGTGGTACTGTTACACTTACTGCAAATGTAGGAAGTGGAAGCGGTAGCGTTTACACTTATGCTTGGACGCTTCCAGCTGGTGCTGCTTTTGTTCCTCCTAGTGTTGCAACAGACCAAACAATCACCGTAGTATCTACAGCTTCTGGTAATCAGACGTTTGAAGTAATCGTAACTGATCCAAATACAAATGTTGGCGGTGCTAATATGACTTTGAGTTGCGCAACAGAAGCAACTTTGGATGTATTGTTCCTTCAGCCTTCGTTCTTAAATTGCTCTGGTACAAATATCGTATTAGCAAATGCACCTGGCGAATGTCGTCAGTATGTAAACTTCTCTGCGCTTCAAACTAATTTGGAGTGTTCTGATTTGTACGATGTTCGTTACTACGCAACTGGTGCAACCACAATCGGTTCAGTAGCAGCACCTGTATTCCATGCACAGATTTCTGGTCAGTGGTATAATGCAGGAACTACAACTATTACTGCAGTAATCTACAACTCCTCAACTGGTTTACCAGTACCAGGTAGTGATTTCCCAGGAGGTGTTGATCCTTGCACGTTCCAAATTATCGTACAAGATAGGGAAGAGCCACAAGCACTTTGCCGCGACTTTACTGTGGAATTGAATGCAGCAGGTACTGCTACCGTATCTGCTTTGGGTAGTGCTGGTCCTCCAGTAGTACTTCCAGTAGATGGTGGTAGCACGGATAACTGTGCTATTGTTAACCGTATGTTGAGCCAAAGCAGCTTTACATGTGCTAATATTGGTCAAAACATCATCACCTTAACGGTAATGGATGCGGCTAATAACGTTGGTACTTGTAATGCTACTATCACAGTAGTAGATCGCATTAAGCCAACTATTACTTGCCCACCTGCAATTACTATTTCAGGTTGTAACAGCACAACACCTAATGTATTGGGTGGTGTAACTGCGGCAATGGTGGATGATAACTGTACTAGCGACGCTAACTTGTTGGCTTCGTTGACACAAAATCCGCTTCCTGGCGATGCGCTTAGCAGTGTTGGTTCACCTAACGGTGTTACTAGCATTGTACTTACAGTAACTGATGGTCAAGGCAATGCACAAACTTGTGCAATGGCTGTGACAATCACTACTAAATATACATTAGCGTTGGATGTTCCTGAAATCTGCTTGTCAGTTCCAGCGAACTCTACACTTATTGACTTTAACAACTACGTTACTGTAACCAATAGCAATACTGGTGCAGTAGTAAGTACGGCTACGTTGAATACGGCTCCATTTGCGAGCAGTTTCAGCATTGCTTCTTCTAACGTAACAGGTGGTACTGCTGGTTCTATCACTACTGCTGGTGTTTATACACCGGGTACTGGTACTGGTTTTGTAACTATCCGCTACACACTTACTGAAACACAAAACGGTACAGCTTGTAGCGTTTATGTAGAAGACGTATTTGAATTGCGTCAACCACTTACGATCACTGCTTCTGCTTGCGCTTGCCAAACAGGCGAACGTGAGGTGAATCTTACAAATATCGGTGGTGGATTGGCTCCATACTCATTGGTGCTTACAGGTGCTTCTTTAACAGCTGCTTACAACGGTACTGGCGCAACTGCCACTATCCGCTTGGATGCTGGTCAAACAAGCTGGTCTGTAACAATGATTGATGCGCGCGGTTGCGAAACAACTCGTTCAGGTAGCTGCGCTGCGTTCACAGAACCACCAGTGTTCCAAAACGTTCAGAACGCCGTTTGTGCTTCAGATCCTGATTTCACGATCAATGTAGTACATCCTGCTTCTGCTGCTTCACAAGCAAATACTCCTGCTAACGGTACTTTCGTAGTAACTGGTCCAGGAGGTGTTACGGCTGCTCAGATCAATGCGATCTTTGGTGCAAATGCAGCTACAGGTACAACGGCTGGTTCTACTATCGTAGTAAACCCAACTCCAGTACTTGGCGCTCCTGCTCAAGCGGGTGTTTACACGATTACGTTTACCTATGGTCAAGTAGGTGATGTGGCTGACAACTGTCGCACACAATCTATTTCGACTCAGGTTACGATTTATCCATCATACAATGCATGCTTTGCATTACCTGCTCCAGTTTTGAATGGCGCAATTTGCAAAACAGCAGCAGCGTTCACTTTGGCTAACGATGCATTATTCAATGGTGCGCCTTTATTCGGTCAAACAGTAGCTCAAACTTCGGTTTGGAGCATGACAGACGGATCTGGCAACTTGTACACAACAAACGGCGGCCCATTGGGTCCGTTTACTGCTGTTACTGCCAATGGTAATACAACGTTCAACCCTAATTTCTTACAGCCAGGTACTTATACAATCAACCACGCGGTTGGTTTTGATGCTTGTCAAACAGAATGCGTTGCGACAATTACGATCAAAGCGCCAGTTAATGCTGATATCGTACCACGCACTTTCTGCGCTGGTTTGTCTGGCAACGTTGGTTTATCTTCTATGTTCACTCCAACAACTACCGGTGGTGGTTCGTTTGAAATCGTGAGCGCAGTTGATGAAAATGGTGTTAATGTACTTGCAAACGGTCAAGTTACCTTGTTAGGTGGTGGCATTTTGCAATACGACGAGAATGGTGCATTAGATTACACAGTTGTAGTACGTTACAAAGTGGGTAACCCAGATTGTGCGGTAACTACGCCTACTACGGATGCAAATGACTGCTACATGACGGATGAGGCTACCCTTATCATTACTGCGGGTCACAGTGCATTCTTGGATCTACCAGAAACTATTTACTGTTCTATGCCTACAGTATGTGGTCCTGGTACCATCATTCCAGTATTCCCACACGTATCTATCGAAGATGTAACTTGGTTGGGTCTTCCAGTAGGTACTGGTGCTGGCCAAATCAACTTTGAAATCGTTGCTGTAAATGGTAGTACTGCTGCTAGCGCATTCCTTGTGGATGGCAATGGCGACGGTGACTTCACTGACGTAGGTATTGATTTTGATTACCGCAGTGTAATCAAGACTTCTGGTCCTAACTTCACAGCTACAAGTCCATTTATTGATCTGAAAAACGTACCTAAAGAGGTATTGTTGACAGTTCGTGTGACTTATAATGACCCATCTCCGAACCCTGCTGGTAATTGCGCTGCAATTGCAGAAGATAATATCCGCGTGAAGCCAACAGGCTGCGCAACGGTTGCATCTCCAGCTGCTTCGGTTTGCTTAAGCACAGCGACCATTAATTTGGCGAATCAAGTGTTTGTTCCAGGTACAACAGTAGTATGCGGTAAGTTCAAAGTGAACTGCCTAGGCATGCCAACTATTGATCCAGGTTACACAGATTCAAACGCTAACGGATTCTTTGATCCAGCGGATCCAAACTATCCACGCTATAACCTTGCCGCATTAATTGCTTCTCTACCTGCTGGTTTCACACCAGAGAAATTGTACATCACGTACATGGTAGGTAATGCTGATTGCGGTTCTGATATGAAGGACGCAGTAATCAACTTGTGCCCTGCTCCAACGGCTTTTGCTAACTTAACTGCTAATATTGGTTGTACAGAAGGTTCTCCAATCAGTTTGAATACACTTGCTGGTGTTCCTGCAGGTGCTACAGGCATTTGGTATGGTCCATTCGCAGTTGCTCCAGCATCTATTGCTGCTGCTCAACTTGGTACAGTAGTGGCTAATCCAAATTCAGTTAACCCACTTACATTGACTACCGGTCAGGTATTCGCTTATGTGGTATTATCTGCTCCGGGTTGCCCTTGCCCAAGTGCTATGGGTCTATTGACTATTGGTACAATTTCTAATGGTGCTGGCGCGGAAACTTGCCAGTTCTTCGGAAATGGCACAACTTATAATGGTGCTGCTACATTTAACTTACAACCTAAATACTGTTCTAATGACGCTGCATTGACGAAGCAATTGCTTCGCCGCGTATGCCCAGAAGAAATCGTAGTAGGTAACAAAAACGTAAGTGCATGTGACGTTAATACAGGTGTTGTAACAGTTCCTGCTACTAACGTATTGGCTAACACTACATTGACAATTCCAGTAGCTGCTGCGGGTACAGTTTATCCAAATGCAACTATTAACGATGATTGGTTTATCCAATTGGCTTATTTCAATCAAACAGACGTAAGCGATGCTTATGATCCGTTGAATCCAGGTAATCCAGCAAACCTTTCTCCAGGTGGTTGTGACGATCAAGCGATCAATGATGCTGTTGCTAACAACGATGACCTTGACGGTGGTGACCATGCTGGTTTCATCTTCACAGGTACAGGTTTGTTGCCTGCTGATCGCTATATTGTAGCAAACAATATTTGCCCAACACCTGCTACAGGTGTTACGCCTCGTTTGTTCCGCTCTGGTCAATTGCCAGGAGGTGTTTACAATCCATTTACTACGCCAACTTTGTTGAGCGGTGGTTCTACGGATTGCTCGCCGATTGTTAATAACCCAGGTGTTGGTAACAACGATTACTTTATCCTTCAATACACTGCTTGTGATATCTACGCAATGTACGATGACGGTAATGCAGCTAATGGTGATGGCAAGCGCGACTTTATCCGCTTGTTCTTCGGCAACAACTGCAACGCTGCTTCTGAGTTCTCTTGGACTTTTGGTGCTATGACGCAACCTGAGTTTACAGATTTGCACATGGTAATGAGCGGTATGAAGATCTACAACTACAAAGAAGACGTAACTCTTTACAGCAATGCTTTGGCTTGTGGTTCTACAAACACAGCGCCTGACGGCCCTGCTGATTTAGGTTTCACTCTTGATGCAAACTGCAATGGTACTATCGAAACTGGTACTGCTGCTAACTTGCCATCTTGGTTGACTCCTGCAAAATTGGCGAATGTATTTACAGTAGAGACAGTTGCCGGTTCTGCTCCTGGCTTGAACGACTGCTATGATGTATTCGTTAATTTGAACGAGTTGATCCAGCCTAACTGCGACGACAAGTGCTATACTTTCGAGATCACTCACTCGATCAAGAAGTGTGTTGGCGGTTGTCCTCCACCAGCTAATGGTGACGGCGTTATAACTTATGCTCGTTGTATCTCTATCGACAAGAAGCCTAATCTTGTTGCTGCTGAACCTATCACTAGCTTCTATAAGTTAGGTTGTGTAGATCAGAAGCCAACAGAGAGGATTTCTGACATCGTATCTGCTTTTGGCTTTACGACTGATATCTGTAATCAAAGTTGTACAACTTGCCCTGCTTCTTGCTCTGCGGGTTGTTTCGCAGCAGGTAACTTTAATATCCCTGCTCCTTTCAACAATTATGTAATCAATGACGGTGTAAACATTATTGTGTTGCCAACCGCTATTGAAGCATTGGCTGGTAGTTCAGCATTGGCTGCGTATATCGCTGCTAACCCGAACTATCCAACTGATCGTAATGCTAAGCGTTTCTATATTCCATTCACTTATACAGTGAAATCAGCATGTCAAACATGTCCACCGGAAGTAGTAACACGCTATTTATATGTAACACGCAAACCAGCCATCACATTGCCAGCCATCAGCCCGGGTATCTGCCCTGAAGATGTGACAATGATTCCGATTGGTGCTGATTGCTTGTGGCCTGATTGCGTATTCAACATCACGTTGACTAACGCTACTACGTCCATCATTTTGGCTAATACAGTGGCTAATTTGAACCCACAGATGATTTGCAAATTACCTTACGGTCCTGACCGTAACATCGCTCCTGGCGTTGAAGTGGTAAATGGCTTTATCAAAATTGATTGGGATCAAGTTCCTGGTATTACTGAGCCATTATTTGGTGATTTTGTATTGTCAGTACAAGTAATTTGCGGTACACGTGAATTTAACTGTTCTGCTACAGCGTCTAAGTCTTACTTCTTCATGGGTGAATCAGTGGCTACTATCGTAGACCGCACGATTTCTTGCGAACCGAATTATGACTTGACTGGTATGTTTGTTAACTTAGGTCTATTGCCAAACGGTGATATTAACCCACTTTCAACAACACCAGGTGGCGTATTCACGATTTTATCTGGCCCAGTTGCTGGTGGTCCTTACCCGATCAATGTATCAGGTAACTCTTACCAATTCTGCAAAATGGGTACTTATAGCATCCGTTACACAGTAGGTTCAACTACTGCTTGCGAAGAATCTGCAACGGCTAACTTGACTAAATCTGGACCTTCTATTCTTGCTCCTGCTGCTTCTATTACAGTAGGTTGCTTGCAGAACAACCAGGATAATGTAACTGCCATCCTTGATTGGTTGGATAATTACACGCTTTTGACAAGTTGCAATGGTTCAGTAAACGTTACGAATGATTTCCTTCCAACGATGATCGATTACTGTTCAGGTATTGATATCACGGTAACGTGGGTAGCAACTGATGCTTGCGGCAACACCGCAACTGCAACTAAGTTGCTCATTGTAGATCAGGATGTCACTGCTCCAACATTCTCTGTTTGCCCAACTAATATTTCGGTGAACAATGATATTGACAAGTGCAGTGCAAATGTAACTTGGCCTATCCCTGCTGCTACTGATGCTTGTTCTAACACAACCATTACTGCTGCTGCTGGTAACCCAGCACAAGGTAGTGTGTTCAGTGTAGGAACTCCAACTACAATCAGTTACACAGCAACTGATGCTTGTTTAAATTCTAGCATTTGCTCATTCACCATCACGGTGTTGGATGTACAGAAGCCAGAGGCATTGTGTAAAGATATTACAGTTGATTTGAGTGCTACTCCAGTAAGTGGTGGTACAGTTACGGTGACACCTGCTATGATTAATGCAGGTTCTACAGATAACTGTCCTAACTTTACACTTGCAGGTACTGCTACTTATACTTGTAATAACTTAGGTAACAACGACTTGGTATTGACAGTGACTGACGCATCTAACAATACGTCAACTTGTATGTCTCGTGTAATTGTACGCGACGTAACAAAACCAACAATTGTTTGCCCAGCGGCACAAAACTTGGTGTTGAATGCTACTTGCGAAGCGGTTATTCCTTCACTAGTACCAACAACGCTTACAGATAACTGTAGTGTAACTTATACGCAGTTCCCAACAGCGGGTACTGTCGTAAGTGCATTGGACAATGACCAAATTTTAGTAGTGCTTACTGCTGTTGACCCATCGGGTAACACCAGCACTTGTACAACTGTATTGACGGTTAAAGACCAAACTGCTCCAGTAATCACTTGCCCAGCAAATCTTACGCTCAACAATGACGTAGATAAGTGCGGTGCAATTGCTACTTGGGTTGACGCTACTGCGACTGATAACTGCGGTGCTCCAACCGTTACCCGTTCTGGTCTAGCACCAGGTACATTGGTAGCAGTAGGTGCTCCACAAACTGTAACTTATACTGCTACGGACTTGGCTGGAAATACATCTACATGCTCATTCACTGTTTCAGTGGTTGACGCACAGATGCCTAAAATTTTCTGCCCAGGTGGTACACAAACGTTTAATGTAAATGCAGGTCTTTGCACTTGGGCTGGTATCGCCGCAGTTAATGCGACGGCTACTGACAACTGTGCTGTATCTAGCCTTACTTATTCATTGGCAGGTGCTACTTCTGGCACTGGTACTACACTAGTAGGTGTACTCTTCGGCCTTGGTAATACAACAGTAACTTGGACTGCAGCAGACGCTGCTGGTAATTCTATCACTTGCTCTTTCCGAGTTGTAGTAGTAGATAATATCAAGCCTGTTATTAATTGCCCTGCTGCTCAGGACATCATTGCTGGTGCTAATTGTACTGCAATTGTTCCTGCATTGAATGCAACTGCAACTGATAACTGCGGAAGTGTAACAGTAGTTCAGTTCCCTGCTGCTGGTACTGTAATTGGCGCGCTTGATGGTGACCAAACTACAGTAGTATTTACTGCAACAGATGCTTCTGGCAACACAAGCACTTGTACAACAGTATTGACAGTACAGGATCAAACTGCTCCGGTAATCACTTGCCCAGCAAATCTTGTTCTTAATAATGACGTAGATAAGTGTAGCGCAGTAGCCACTTGGGTGGATGCAACTGCTACTGATAACTGCGGTGCTCCAACCGTTACTCGTTCTGGTCTTGCACCAGGTGCAACGGTAAATGTAGGAACTCCACAAACAGTAACTTATACTGCAACTGATTTGGCTGGTAACACAGCGGTATGCTCTTTCACTGTTTCAGTGGTGGATGCACAAGCACCAAACGCGGTTTGTAAAGACATTACAGTTAACCTCAGTGCCACAACAGGTGCTGGTGCAGTAACTGTAACTGGCGCTCAAATCAACGGTGGTTCTACAGATAACTGCACTGCTGCAGGTTCATTGGTATTGGCTCCGTCCACAACCAACTATACTTGCGCAAATGTAGGTGATAACAATATCACGTTGACAGTAACTGATGCTGCTGGTAACACAAGCACTTGTGTTGCAACAGTAACAGTAAAAGACGTAACGAAACCAACCATCACTACTTGCCCAGCAAGTGTGACTGTAAATGATTGTGACGACACCGTTCCAGCATTCACAGGTTTGATCGCTACTGATAACTGTACAATGGTAGAAGGATTTACACAAAATCCAGTTGCTGGTACTGATTTCGGTCAGGTAAGCGGCAATGGTATTACTGTAACCTTCACTGTAACAGATGCAAGCGGTAATACACAAACTTGTACTGCAACAGTAACTATTATCGACAATGTTGCTCCAACATTTACTAACTGCCCACAAAGTTTCACCGTTGGTAACGACGTTGATAAGTGTGGTGCAAATGTTACATTCCTTGCTCCAAGTGCTACGGATAACTGCTCTGGCGTTACTGTAGTTCAAACTGCAGGTCCTACAACAGGAGGTTTCTTCCCAGTAGGTGCTACAGCGGTATCTTATAAAGCGACTGATGTAAACGGTAATGCTGCTACATGTAGCTTTGTAGTTACAGTGACAGATATGCAAACACCAACTGCTATTTGCAAAAATATCACAGTTAACTTGTCTGCAACAACGAATGGTGGTACAGTAACAGTGTTGGGTACCCAATTAGATGGTGGTACTTACGATAACTGTCCAGGTACATTGACTTTTGTTCCGGTAACAAGCGTATTTACTTGCGCTAATGTTGGTAACAATAATATCCAACTTACAGTAACTGATGCTGCTGGTAATGTTTCTACCTGCAACTCTACAGTAACTGTACGTGACGCAACTGCTCCGGTTATCGCGAATTGCCCTGCCAACACAACTGTTAGCAGCTGTACTTCAACGGTGCCGAACATATTGACTGGTTTAGTCGTAACTGATAACTGCGGTGTTGCTACGGTAACACAAAACCCAGTTGCTGGTAGTGATTTCGGTCAGGTGAATGGTAATTCAGTGGTAGTAACAATTACTGCAACAGATGTAAACGGCAACGTGACCACTTGTGCGGTAACAGTAACTATCAATGATACAGAAAAGCCAGTATATGTAAACTGTCCAACTACAATGGTTATGATCGGTAACGATCCAGACCAATGCAGCGGTAAATTAAACTGGGCTATCCCAGTTGCTACGGACAACTGTACATTGGTAAGCAATTTGCAAACAGGTGGCCCGGCTCCGGGTAGCGTTGTTGCAATCACTTGCCCAGGTACTGCACAAACGATCACATACAGTGCAACGGACGCTAATGGTAACACAGCGGTTTGTTCGTTCCAAGTAATGGTGGTTGATACAGAGAAGCCAGAGTTTGATGCTGACATCTTGATGCCAGGTAATGTAACGGTTGAGTGTGATGCTGTTCCAACGAACTGTATCCCACGCACAGGTGGTGCTTGTACACCATTGACCAACCAAGATGCTAACGACAATTGTACTGCTCCATCTAATTTGGTGGTTACGTTCAATGAAGTAAGCACAAAAGGTACAGATCCTGCTCAATGCTCGTTCTACACTTATACACTTACACGTACATGGCGCGTGACGGATTGCGCTGGAAATCAACTTGTTCATACACAAGTCATTTCAGTTCGCGACGTAACTGCTCCAACAGCACGTTGTAAGGCTATTACAGTAGCTTTAGATAAGGCTGGTATTGTAACTATCGTAGGTGCTGACGTTAATAACGCTTCTACAGATAACTGTGCTGCTCCACAATTCTTGACGCTTGCGGTAACACCAAGCTCATTCAAGTGCGCTAACTTAGGTGCAAATGTGGTAACACTCACAGTAACTGATCCATGCGGAAATTCTGCTACTTGTACTGCTACAGTAACAGTAACTGAAGGCCCAGCACCATGTACGCCACAATACTTTGTGAAGACATCTTGCTTGGATAACGCTACGAATGACAATAACGGTCAATTCGAAGATGTGATCACGATCAAGTCTTTGGCTATGCAAACTTGGACGGTAACGGCCAATAGCACACAAAATGGTCAAGGTCTTTACACGGCTGCTAACACATTGATCGCTGCTAATACAGCGTTCACTGCTGGTACTGCTGACGGTATAGATAATGATGGTGATGGCGCTACGGATGAAGCAGATGAAATGATCTGGTATACATTGAAAGGACGTTTCACTGAATGTGTAGGTTACACGATCAGTGTTAGCAACTCAAATGGTATTGGTAATGCAACAGCATCCACAACGGCTTCATTGTCGAACAAGGCATGCTACCCGAACCCATACTTTACAAACTTGTATGATCCGTTCTGTGTTTATACAGCACCATTCCAAATTGGTGTTGCAGAATACAATAACGCGGTACCAACCTCAATTGTAATTACAGTGAATGGTGTTGTAACAAACACATTCAATGCAGCAACATTGGGTATTGGTTTCCACACGATCATGGCAACATTTGATGCAGGTTCTGCTACAAATACGTTCACAGTGAACGGAACTACACAGCCAGGTAGCGGCACAATGGCTCAGGCTATTGCTGATCCAGGTTGTAAGCAGAAAATCACTAAAATTGTTGAAGTGAAAGCTACACCAACAGCAGTGGTTTGTAACGACCTCGTTTATGTTTCTTTGGACGCTGATTGTCAGGATACATTGAATGCAGACGCAGTACTTGAAGGTACTTACTTCTGCTTCGATGACTATAAAGTAGAACTTGACCGTACTGGACCTAACTTTGCTAACGGCCCATGGGCACCAGCAATCATAGGCGTAGCTGATATCAATAAAACGATCGGCTACCGTTTGGTACACTCAATCAGTGGTAATATTTGTTGGGGTTCTATTAAAGTAGAGGATAAATTGGCGCCTAAATTAACTAGCCCAGCCAATGTAACTATTGCTTGTAGCGAGTCAACTGCAGTTTCTAATACAGGAAATGTAGGTATCGCAGATTGCCAATCTACAACAACGCAGATTAGCGAAGCGGTAACAGACAATGGCGAATGTGGTAGCCCACGTATGATCATCGTTCGTACCTTTATCGTAACAGATGCTTCTGGTAACCAATCTACTGCTACACAGACTATTACTGTGAAGAAGTTTGATTTGGCAGAAGTTGTTTGGCCAATCGACGTAACAGTAAACTGTGAGAACGCATACAACAACCCGAACGCGACTAAGCCAGTTTCTACTGGTCGTCCAAGCATCAATGGTGCTCCAATCGGTGTTGGTGGTTTGTGCTCTGCATCTATCGGTTACTGGGACGAGCGTCTCGAAATTTGCGCAGGCAGTTACGAGATTTACCGCACATGGAAAATTGCGAATACTTGTTTGCCAGTTAGCGCAGGTAATCCAATTGAATTTGTTCAGCGTATTCGCGTGAAAGACCTTGCTGGTCCACAGTTCGCTTGCCCTCCAGCGGTAACCGTATCTGTAGATCCTAATTCTTGCTGCGCTACGGCTCCATTGCCAAGTGTGATTATTTCTGAAGGTTGCTCTAATATCACTGATTTGAAAGCAACTGTAACAGGTAATGATCCTAACACAGGTAATATCATCACGTTCTCAGTGAATGGCTCTTTGGCCAACTTCCCTGGTAACAATTACTGGATTCCAGATACGCTTGCTACTTTCCCTTACACACAATGTATGCCGATCGGTACTTATACCGTGAAATACACTGCGAAGGATGGTTGCGAAAACCTATCTACTTGCCAGTTTGAAATGAAGATCGAAGATCTCGTACCACCTTCACCGGTTTGCGACGAGTTCACTCAAGTAGGTCTTGGTTTGGATGGTATGGTGTTCATTGATGCTGTATCTTACGATAACGGTTCATTGGATAACTGTGGTCCTGTTTATTTCAAAGCATATCGTATGGATGCAAATCCAGTACAATCTAATGCTTCTGCTTATGACCAGGTTAAATTTGCTTGCGAAGATATCGGCGATACAGTTCGTGTTATCTTGCGTGTATATGACGTAAACCCAGGTGCAGGTACAATCGCACTGGACGCCTTCGAAGGACGTTATAGCGAGTGTATGATCAATACATTTGTAGATGACAAAATCAAGCCATCTTGTGCAGCACCTGCTAACGTAACCGTTACATGTGAAGCATTTGATCCATCCTTGTGGGCTTATGGCCAACCACAAACTGCTGACAACTGTTCTAACCCAACAGTAACAGGTACATTGGTGTTG
>JAYUKX010000058.1:0-4428 GCA_043764095.1 Chitinophagales bacterium | reverse complement strand
ATATCTTTTATTTGTTCGTACATCTTGCAAAGTTATGTTTTTTCCATAAGTTTACCCCCGCTTTTTGAGGGGATACCTTTTTTTCGCTAAAAAAAGTAGGAAGTAAGCATTATTGCACTAATTTTAACTTTTTGAGACTCGCAAGTGTGCATAATTTTTTCTTAAAAGAAAAAGTGTACGGCTGTAAGGCTGAACCTTCTCAAAAAAACAACCACAAATCAAGCATACATCCCATCAATCTCCACTTTAAACTTTTCCAAAATAACCCTTCTTTTTATTTTCATACTCGGTGTAAGTTCCGCGACAGTGCCATCGGTGCGTACAGCCTCCCAAGTATTGGGCAATAGTGCAAATTTCTTGACCTGTTCGGCATGGCTAAAAGTAGGGTTGATCCGCTCAATTAGCATATTATAGCGTTCCAAGACCTTCGGATGCTTGATTGCATCGGGGAGTGAAGTCCAACCGATTTGATTTTTTTCACACCAATCTCTTAATCCTTCCTCAGCGGGGACAATCAGCGCGGATACAAATTTTAGGTTATCCCCTACAATCATCGCTTGATCCACCAAACGATGTTCCCGAAGCATGGACTCAATAGGCGCAGGTGCCACGTATTTTCCACCGCTGGTTTTGAGTAATTCTTTTTTGCGGTCGGTAATTTTCAGGAAAGTATTACCATTGGGTGCTTTTACCAACATACCCACATCACCCGTACAAAGCCATCGGCCACCGTCAATATACTTAATGACTTCTTCCGTTTTTTCAGGTTGAAGGTAATAACCATCCATGATATTTGGGCCTTTTACTAGAATCTCCCCTTCTCCAGGTCTGAAATCTGGGGCTTCCTCGATCCTGAGTTCCACACCGTCAACAATTTGTCCAACAGAGCCCATCATGGCGCCACCGGGTTCAAAACGATTGAATGTAAAAGCAGGTGCGCCCTCTGTCATTCCATAACCTTCGCGCACGAGAATACCCGCTGCATTGAAGGCGCGCATCACCACTACCGGGCAAGCGCTGGCACCTGTAATGATACCCACAAGGTTGCCACCCAATGCCGCGCGCCATTTGGAAAACACCAGTTTATCGGCAATAGACCACTTAATTGCAGCAAGTCCACTTAGTTTTTGGTCAAAATCCCATTGATCCGCCAATTCCATCGCCCAAGTAAAAATGGAGCGTTTTATGCCTTTGGCTTCCATGCCTTTGTTGACAATCTTTTCATATACCTTTTCCAATAATCGGGGTACAGCAGAAAAGAAATGTGGCTGGATACCTTTTATATCGCCGCCATCACCGCCTAGTCTATCGGGCGTTGTAAAGGAAACGCTCGCGCCATAAGCGGTATAAGCGTAGAGTACTGCGCGCTCAAAAACATGACTTACGGGTAAAAAACTCAACGCGCGCATCCCTGCCTTAATGGGAATTAAGATGCGCATTGTTTCTACATTAAATACAATATTTCGATGGGTCAATACCACACCTTTAGGGTTACCTGTAGTTCCAGAAGTATAAATAAACGTAGCTACATCATCGGGGCGAATGGTTTTACTGATGCGCTCTATTTCATCATCCATGTCCTCCTTAGTAGTGGCATCGGTGGAGGGTACAATAGAATCCCACAATGGCGCAATAGGATGCTCCACAAAAGAATAAATGGTACGCAAGGAAGGAGACTGCGCATGAGCAGCATTCACCTTATCAAACAAGTCACCTTCCCCAACAAAGCAATACTGCACACCTGCTTCCTTGATGATGTATTCGTATTCCCTTGCACTAATGGTAGGATACATAGGCACACCTATAATACCTAAGCGCAGCATCGCATAGTCCAATGCGACCCATTCTTGGGTTGTTTTATAGACGACAGTTCCTACGCGATCTCCCGGTCGTAAACCCAAGTGGAGCAGTCCACGGGAGAGGTCATTTATTTTATCCACCATTTGCTGGGACGAATAGTAAGTCCATGGCGCGCCCTTTTGGGGTTGGTGTCCAAATGCTTGATCTAATGGCCGTTCTTTGGCTTGTTCAAAGATATAATCGAATAGGCGTTTGTCTGTGTTCATACGAGTGTAAATTTAGTATGTAATACGTGAGTTGGCTGTAAAAGAACGTGTTATTGTTGACTTGTTCTTAAAAATGACACGATATAGGGTAATTCAAAGGTCTAGTTTTGATTATAATCCAATCGAACTACTGTATCTGGTTCATCATCAAAACCCGGGCGGTGAAATATTTCCCATTTTGGGTACAATTTCACCAATTCCATTTGGGTATCTTTAATTATTTCTATAATTGCAAGTATTTCATTGTTTTTTTCGGGGAAAAAAGTGCCGACAAATTTCCAAGCGTCCATGCTGCGTTGCAGTGCGATCATCGAAACTTTGGCACTGCCATTACCGTCTCCTTGCAATTCTTCAATTTCCTTCAGGTTAAACTGATGGTGAATCACTGCGCGATGCAGTTTAGTGCCTATAAAACTTTGAAACCATCGAATCGTGCGTAGGGCTTCGTTTAAAAAGCCCAATTGCTCTACATCAACAGGAACGCCCATTTTTATTTGATCGTCAAATTTAAATTCCTGTTCGGCAAAGAAATCCTCATTTATTTTAAAAAAATTATTTACTGCGGTTTCATAAAAGTCGGGCCAATCCAAACGTGGTGGGCGTAACATTGGGAAAGGATCGTTATAATAGCCGTATCCCTCCTCATCCTCGTCCTCCTCCTCTTCCTCTAAATCATCCCATTCTTCCTCTTTATCGTCGTCTTCCTTATCGTCGTCATCGGCGCCTTTTTTTTCAAAAGCATCCAATTTGTCCATCATCCCTTGCAGCACTTCGAGGGTACGTTCAAAACTATCCCTCATCTTTTCCCAAAATTCAGGCGTGTCGATAGGTTCATCGGGGTAATCAGTAACGCCCGGTTCTTCGGCCTCAAATACACGACATCGGGACGTAAATGCACATCTTTCGCACCAACGGTCGCAGTAATTGTATATTTCTGAGATATATTGTTTGTCTGACATAAAATTAAGGTGCAAAACTGCATTATTTTCATTTATTTTTTATTGTTTTGCCCCGAATTTTTTTATAACTTTTTTTATGAAGCAAAAAATACGCATGGGTATGGTTGGCGGTGGCCAAGGTGCCTTTATCGGAGCAGTACACCGCATGGCCGCCGCATTGGACGGCGAGATCGAATTAGTATGTGGCGCATTTAGCAGCGATCCAGAACGATCAAAGGCTTCCGCCGCCGATTTGGGTATTCCCGAAGACCGCGCGTATGGTAGTTTTGACGAGATGATACGCAGTGAAAAACGACTCCGTCCTGAAAAACGGATGCAATTCGTGAGTATTGTTACGCCCAACCATGTCCATTTTGCACCTGCAAAAATGGCATTGGAAAACGGGTTTCACGTTATTTGCGACAAACCATTGGCTTTCGATATGAAAGAAGCATTGGCACTAGAGAAAATTGTGGAAAAAACGGGACTACTCTTTGCCCTTACGCACAATTATACAGGCTACCCAATGGTGAAACAAGCACGCCAAATGATCCGAAACGGTGCGTTTGGTGCTATTCGTAAGGTAGTCGTAGAGTATCCACAGGGCTGGCTTAGTACTTTTTTGGAGCAAGATGGCCAAAAACAAGCGGCTTGGCGTACCGATCCTAAACGCTCTGGTATAGCAGGTGCCATGGGCGATATTGGAACGCATGCGGAAAATCTGGCTGAATATATCACGGGATTGAAAATTACCGAACTTTGTGCGGACATCAGCATATTTGTACCCGGACGCTTACTCGATGATGATGGTAGCGTATTGCTTCGTTTTGAGAATGGCGCAAAAGGTGTGCTTATGGCCAGTCAGATTTCGGCAGGGGAAGAAAACGATTTGAATATTCGAGTATATGGAGAGTTAGGAGGTATCGCTTGGCGACAAATGGAACCCAATACGCTTACGGTTCGTTGGCTAGACAAACCCGCTGAGATTTTCCGTACTGGTCGGGGTGAACTTTATCCAGAGGCACAAAAGCACACACGTATCCCAGGTGGACATCCGGAAGGGTATTTAGAGGCATTTGCAAATATTTACCGCAATTTTGCGCTATGTATCCGTGCAAGAGAGGAGGGGCGTACTATTGACCCAATTTATACCGATTTCCCTTCTGTAAAAGATGGTGTGCGCGGTATGAAATTTGTAGAAAAAGTAATACAAAGCGGGAAGTCGAAACAAAAATGGATTAATTTGTAAGAGATATGTCGCATAAGGAATGGTGTTGGAATAAAGGTACAAATTCAGGCTTCAGATTTTGGTCTCAGATTTTCTGTTTTTCTGCGCGAATAGCCTACCTATTTAAGTAGAAAAAGAGGAAATATGAGGGCAAAAGATGTGCATCAATCTGTACCTTTATTTCGACACCATTCCT
>JAYUKX010000057.1:0-16244 GCA_043764095.1 Chitinophagales bacterium | reverse complement strand
AGAATAAAATTCTGATTTTTGCATGCTTTAAAAGATATAATTTACACTATAAATATTTTTTTAACATACTTACCCCCATTTTTTGAGGGGATACCTTTTTTTCGCTAAAAAAAGTAAGAAGTAGACATTATTGCACAAATTTTCAGTTTTTTGAGATTTGCAAGTGTACATGTTTTTTTCTAAAAAGAAAAAGTGTACAGCTGTAATTGCAGAATTTAAAAAATAATCTAACAATAATAAAAAAAATATAAATATGAAACAGTTATTCCAAATACCTTCTACGTTTCCAAATACCACCTCTTATTTAACCGTATTTTTAGTAATTTTGGGCGTTTTTTTACCTTTTTTAAACGTTTTTGCTCAAAACAACGCCTCCGTTACCTTTAAGGTTTCGTCTGTTCCGTTAGCGTCTAATCTGCTTAAAACGCAGCCTTACAACAGTATTGTTAAAGATAAGGCTGTCTTGGAAAAGCATAATCGAAGGCAATGGCAGGAATATCTTTGGGGTAAAAGAAATCTAAGTAAGGCAAAAGTAAGGCAATTGATGGCCGATAAAAATTACCCCAAGGCTATCCAAGTAGAGGCCTTTTCTAAGGGAGAAGGACGTTTAGTCGCCAAACAGGGTACACATGCGATTGCTTCCGCGATGGTACAAGCCTATTCCGATCATCGTCCGGTGGTATTATCACCTGATATGATTTGGCTAATGATTGCCCAAGGTTTTAGTACCCATGTAGAAAATAATCCAGAAGCAATGCGCCCCTATTTTGTCGATTTTGAAGGCAAAAAAAGGCTCGAATTTCTGCCAACCAACTGGAAAAAAGAATCTGCCAACAATGATTGGGTAGGTGTTTTTCAGGCATTTAGTGATAAAATAGCCAAAAACACAAAGGGGAACCTCAGTGAGATTTGTCTGCCACAGTTTTCGACCACTGGTGCGTTGGAACGAGTTGCTTTCGAGGTGTCTTTGATGCAAATCACAAAAGAATTTTTTATCCATTATGTGAGTCCCAGTTGTGGTATCCCCGAAATTACCTTAGAAGGAACGCCGAAGGATTGGTTGACACTGGAGGCACATGCAGCGGCACTTGAAAAATATGAACTCTCTTGGTGGATCAAGCCGTTGCGCCCCATTTTGTCCGAATTTACCAAAGCCAGCGAAGGGAAAGTAGATACCATTTTTTGGCAAAATATGGTCAAAAAACAGTTGTTTAGTAACGGATGTGTACAAGATAGCTTTCTAACAGGCTGGATGCTGCATTTTTTTCCGTATTTTGACGATAAAATAAACACTTGGATTACAATGCCCGACTCTGTAATGGCTTTTGAAAAAGCATATGTTGATTATGATTCAAGCCGTGGTTTGATTTTGTTAGAAGAACCATCTTTTGATATAGCGGAGATGACAACACTCGACTCATTATTGAGTTTAGAAAAAGAAAATATAGATTCCAGTTCCATTCGTAGTTTGGCTTTGGAAGCATTACAAAGGAGGAAAAAAAATAATCGACCTAACTATGTTTTACCCGCAAATTTTGGGTTGCCAGTCGTTAATTTATCCGATTTACCGAGTAGTATGAGCAAGGGGGAATTTATTTTTCAAATTTCGAATAAGGAGCAATACGATTACGAAGTACAGGCAGGGATCATCGGTATTCGACAACATGAAAAAACATTGGCGTTGCGTCCGGAATTTGGGTGGCGTATATTAAATAAAGGAGCAAAAGGCGAAAAGATAGAAACGGCTTATCAACGGTTTATCAATAAACTTTAAGTGAATTTTAGATGAATTTATTAAAATAGCGTTACTTTTGCATGGTAATGGAAAAATATCCAATTGGCATTCAAACATTTAGTAAAATTAGGGAAGGTGGGTTCACGTATGTGGATAAAACACACTTCATAGCGCGGCTATTGAAAGAAGATGCCTACTTTTTTCTTTCTAGACCAAGGCGTTTTGGCAAATCATTGTTGCTTTCCACGATCAAAGAGGTATTCCAAGGGTCAAAGCATCTTTTCGAAGGGCTGGCCATTGAACCACTTTGGGATTGGTCGCAAAAAGCCTCGCCAGTACTTCATTTTTCGTTAAATGGCCTTGACTATAAGCAACAACCACTCGAAATAGCATTGATGAAAATGCTGCATTTGGAAGCGGAACGTTGCGGTTTAGTAATTAAAGGAACTACTGCAAAGGAGTTATTCGCTAGTTTGGTTTTTAAACTGTTTGAAAAAAGCGGCAAGGTTGTTATCCTAATTGATGAGTACGATAAACCCGTAATTGACTATCTCGAAAATCCCGATCAAGCCATTGCCCACCGCGATGAATTGAAAAACTTTTTTGGAGTCATCAAAGACAGCGATGCCTATTTGAGATTTGTACTCATCACAGGCGTTTCCAAGTTTAGCAAAGTTAGCATTTTTTCGGAATTAAATAATTTGCAAGACATCAGCCTGCGTTCTTCATTTAATGATATTGCAGGTATTACACAAGATGAACTGGAGGCCAGTTTTCCGGAGGGCTTGGCAAAAGCCTCGGAATCATTACAACTCCCTCCCGATGCCGTATTGCTTACCTTAAAGGATTGGTACAATGGTTACTCTTGGAATGGTATTTCCAAAGTGTATAACCCTTTTTCGCTGCTCAATTTTTTTGAATCTGGCGAGTTGAGGAATTTTTGGTTTGAGACAGGAACGCCCACTTTTTTAGCAAAGGAAATGCAAGCAAAACAGCTGTTTGAACCCAGCGGAATGGAGGTAAGCGGCATTTTGTTAAATAATTTTGATCTGCAAGATTTACACCCTATTACCATGCTTTTTCAAACAGGGTATCTTACGGTATTGGCCACAGAACATTCCACGGATTGGTACAAATTGGGTTACCCCAATCGCGAGGTACGGTTGTCATTTGAGCAATATTTGTTGGCAGAGTATTTGCCCAAAGATATTTCAAAAGACCCGCTTTCTTTGGTTATGTTGTTGCGAAAAGCATTGGAATCGGGTAATTTGGATACGGTTTTTTCTGTTATAAATTCAACTTTTGCCGGAATTCCATCCGAACTTTGGCAAAAAGAGAATGAACACTTTTTCCACGCGCTACTGCACCTTACGTTTAGTTTATTAGGGGTTTTCATCAAAAGTGAAGTAAATTTCAGAAATGGCAGGGCCGATGCTATTGTGGAATTAAAAGAACGCGTTTATATCTTTGAATTCAAATTAGACAAAAGCCCAGAAATAGCTTTAGAGCAGATTAAATTGCGAGGTTATTCGGAGTCGTACCGCCATTCTGGCAAATCAATAATTGAAGTCGGTGTAGCATTTTCAAGCGCAAACAAAAATGTATCTGGCTGGTTATCAAATATTTAGAGTATGAAAATTAAACACTTTTCTACAATACTTTTTATCTGCTTATTTGTTGTAACCCCCTGCGGGCCGGCTTACCCGTGTTATTTTGATTATTCTGACGAAGATTACAGGGTTTTTTATTTTAACCCAGCAGTAGCGGAAACCTCAAAAATCCTAGAAGCATTCCATTATAGTAAGTCATTTTATTTTAAACGATCTTCGCCTTATCCAGAAAATGAAGAAGGCGAAGACCCTGATATGGTAAGGAATTGTAAGGAATGGCAAGCACAATTAGGCAAAGGAATTGACTTAGGCGATATTGATACGCTCATGTACCAAACTGAACCTGCCATTTTTTTAAAAGCATATAATGATACTACACTTACTACCATTTTTCCGGCTAATTCCTTTGTGAAAGCCTTAGTTTTGCCTAAAAACAAAGATTTACTCAATTATTTTGTTTTTGCCAAACAAAGCGAATTAGTTAGAGGATATGACCGAGCAAGTGATCCGTGGAGCGGTAAAAGTAGCCAAGCGCAAGATGCCTTGATGTCTGCAGAATTGGTCAAAGATGCAAAGATGCAATTGAAAAAGACAAAAAATAAGTTTCTACGGCAACGATGGGCATTTCAAATCATTTTACTTGGATCCAATGTCGGCTCGAATTATGCCGAAAAGGAGAAAGTTTATAACAAGTATTTAGGCCCTAAAAACAAAAATACGGTGCTGAACGATTGGGCTATTATGAAACTGGCAGAACAAAACCCAGATTCCATCGGTCGTAACCTTATGTATGCCAATGCGTTTCGGTTGTATCCTTCGCGGTATTTATTGGCGGCGAATTATTTTTGTTCGGCTTGGACAGAAAAAACCTACCAAAGGGCCAAAACCCGTTCAGAAAAAGCCTCCGTATTGGCCATCCGTTCTGTACAAAATAAGGGCAGAGGTATCAATGATTTAAAGCGAATAATGGCCTTGTATCCAGATTATCATTTATTGCCTTTGCTGATCAATCGCGAAATAAATAAAGTGGAAGATTGGGTACTCACTCCTCGTATTTCGGGGCATTTTGTCACATCAGCAAAAGAACCCGATTGGGATTGGGAAGACCCAAATTACGACCTAAAGATTGACCGTTGGAAATTAAAAAACCAGAAAAAAGATCAACGCTATGTTAAAGAACTAAGGCTTTTTTTAGAAGAGGTTAATGAACAAACAACCGAATCAAAACGGATAAAGCCCTTGCTGCAATTGGCTATTGCCCATTTGTATTATATTGATAATCAGTTTGATAAAGCCAATTTTATATTACAGAATATGAAATTGCCTGCTAAAAAAAGTTATCAAATCCAGCAAAAAATTCAAGAACTATTGCTGCTTCCTAAGGTAGCCAATATTCTTGATCCTGTGGTACAAGATCAATTGTATAAAAAAATATATTTTATACAAAAAAACAAATCTAAGGTACTTGCTTATAATGAACAATTAGGACGTATTTATTTGTTATTGAGCCATGCTTTTTTCGATAGAAAAGATATTATAAAAGCGGGTTTTTTCTTGTATAAATCCTCCCCTGTCACGGGTATAGAGAACGATAGTTATAATGCTGATATGAGTGCGCTAGGTTTTTTTCATGCGCATGCCTCCCTCTCCAATGTGGCTCAACTTGAACGACTAATTCGGAAAAAAAGAAAATCCAAACTGGAGCAATTTTTGCTAAAACCGATTCAAGAAGAAGACTATCTCTCTAACACAGATTCAGATAGTAATATGTTTTATTATGATGAAGATATTGATGTAGTTCCTAGCCAATTAGAAATACTGGAACTAAGAGGTGCTATTGCTTTGCGCGATGGGAATTTGAAATTGGCCAATGCTGCATTTGCTCAAATTCCAGACTCATTTTGGATCCAACACTATAGAATGTGGGATTATGACTATTGCGGCGCAACCAACCTCATTGCCACCGATTCCATACCCATTGATTCATCGAACAATAGACGCACATTGGTGCAAAAGATGTTGTTTCTACAAGAAGAGGCAGCAAAAAATCCTAAAAAACGCGCCGAAAACTATTATTTACTCGGCAATGCTTGGTTTCATTGTTCCTATTGGGGGAAGGCGAGTATGGTGTTTGCAAGGGGATGGAGCCCGTATGAAGATGATATTAACCCTAAAAACAGGCCAGGACCTGGTTTTATTACCCAACAACCACTTTCCCGAAAACATAGACTGGTCTATTATCGGTGCATACGTGCTATTGCATATTACAAAATGGTTTTGGCTAATAAACCAGACCCAGAACTCGCTGCCCGAACCCAATATATGTTGGCAGAATGCGATAGGTTCGATCGCTGGATGACAGCAAGGAATCAAGGCAGAAAAGCCACCATCGAAGAAGGCGATGTGGCATCACCGTTGTTCAAATCTTGGGCAAGAAAATATAAAAATACCGCAACGTACCAAGAGTGCTTGAGTAAATGCCCACCATTGCGCGCATTCTTAGGTTTAAATGACCCAGCCGAATAAGCGTCTTTTTCAATGTTCAACCGAATTAAATTGCCTATCTTTGCCCGCCTTTTCCAAGCACTCTAACACGTAATGTCAACACCAAGAACGGTCGCATTTCATACCCTCGGTTGTAAACTCAATTATTCGGAAACATCGGCTTTGGCGCGATTATTCGAACAAAGCGGCTATTTGCCCGTCAAATTTGAGGAAGCAGCTGATATTTTTGTTCTCAATACCTGCTCCGTTACCGAACAGGCCGATAAAGAATGTAAAAAAATTGTCCGCCAGGCACTCCGCCGCAGCCCCGATGCTTTTGTGGTCGTAACGGGTTGTTATGCCCAATTGAAGCCGCAAGAAATAGCCGAAATACCCGGTGTTGATCTGGTATTGGGCGCGGGCGAAAAATTCCGTATCCTCGATTATGTCGATGATTTGTCCAAAGCACAAGGCAAGGGTATGGTACACGCTGGTGAGGTGCGCGATGTAAATACTTTTACGGCTTCGTTTTCCTTTGGAGATCGTACCCGTTCCTTCCTCAAGGTGCAGGATGGTTGCGATTATAAATGCTCTTTTTGTACCATCCCGCAGGCGCGGGGCGCGAGCCGTTCCGATACCGTGGAAAGTGTCTTGCAAAATGCCCGAAACATAGCAGATATGGGCGTAAAAGAAATTGTACTAACCGGGGTCAATTTGGGTAATTTTGGCAATGGAACCGCCGTAATTGAAGGAGAAAAACCAAAAAAAGAAGCACTTTTTGTCGATTTGGTGCGCGAATTGGATCAATTGCAGCCCATCAGCCGTTTCCGTATTTCGAGTATCGAACCCAACCTGCTCACCGAAGAAATTATCCAAATTGTAAGCGAAAGCGAGCGTTTTATGCCGCATTTCCACGTGCCTTTGCAGTCGGGTAACGATAAGCAACTCCGCGATATGCGCCGCCGCTACAAACGCCAACTCTATGCCGACCGCGTGGAGGCAATCCGTAAATATATGCCCGATGCTTGTATCGGCTGCGATGTAATTGTAGGTTTTCCGGGCGAAACAGAAGAGGATTTTTTGGAAACTTACCAGTTTATCAGTGATCTGGATATTTCCTATTTGCACGTATTTACCTATTCCGAACGCGCTAATACATTGGCCGCGACGATGGAAGAAGTCGTTTCAATAGAAGAACGCAAACGCCGCAACCACGCACTGCGCGGGTTGTCGGAAATGAAACGCCGCGTATTTTACAGCAAATATATCGGCACAGAACGGCCTGTTTTGTTTGAACAACACCGAAATCTAGCCTTAATGACTGGTTTTACAGATAATTATATCAAAATCGAGGCACCACTAAACCCCGAAATGATTAACCAAATTGGAATGGTCGAATTACAGGAATTGGATACCACAGGAGAGGCCGTATTGGCAAAACCGTTGTTGAATTGGCCATTGGTAAAGCAATTGGTTGTGATGGTATGTTTGGTTTTCGGGTTCAATGGTGTTTTTGCCCAAACAACACGCGCCCTTTCGCTACAAGAAGCCACGCAATTGGCATTGACCAATAGCGCGCAAATCAAAAAGGCGCAATTGGACAAACAGTCTTTGGAATACAAGTTTAAGGAACAACGCGCTGCGGCTTTGCCCACGGTAAAAGCAGGCGTTAATTTGGATATTTACCCCTTTTTGCCCACTACTTTTGTGGCAGGCAATGATATTAATCGCCCCAACGAATCATTTATTCCCATTCAATATGGTCGCCCGTTCCAATTGACTGGAGGTATCCAAGCCGAACAATTACTTTACTCCGATGCTGGTCGCCGCATGCTGCCCGCTGCCGATATTACCCGCAACCTCACCGATTTGGTGATCGAACGCAGTTCGGATGAAGTAGTACATCAAACGGCAATGGTCTGGTTTCAAATGCTGCAAACGACCCAATTAACGCGCAGTATTGAAGCCAATTTGGACAAACTGGAAGCCCTGAAAAAAATGGCCGAATTGCAGTTGGCCAATGGGTATATCACTTCCACAGATGTAAAAAGAATTAAAGTAGCGCAAACCAATTTGCACACACAAAAGCAAAATTTGCTCAATGGAATAGCGGCTTTGCGCGAAACTTTGCAGTTTTTTTGTGGTATTCCATACGAAGAGCGCATTGAACCCAAGGAAAGTGCGTTGTTGCCCGCAGCGGATTCGGCGCAGTGGTTAGCATTGAGTTTGGATCCGATGTTGACTGTTGAAAGGCGATTTTTGATACAACAAGAAAACCTGAATACCGTGCAAACTAACGCTTCCCAATTCAGTTATCGGCCTACAATTACGGCATATTCCAATCTGTGGCTACAAAACCAAAGTGGCAATTTGAATGTATTTGGTAACCGTTGGTACGGCATGGCGATGGTAGGTGTTAAGGCGCAAACCACTCTTTTTGATGGTTTTCGGTCAAAATACAAATTGGAACAACTCAAAATTGACCGACAAAAGATACAGGAAGATATTCGGCAGTTAGAAGCCGCCAAAACGCTGGAATTTCGGCAGGCCAAAACGCAATTGACCGCGGCATTGGGAGGTTTGAATACCCAAAATGAAAATGTGGCTTTGGCAAAGGAAATCACCGAAAAACTAACGCTCCGTTACAAGGCAGGAGAAGTGCCATTATCCGACCTGCTCAATGCCCAAACTGCCCGCTCAGAAGCCGAAACCAATTATTGGCAACAAGTGTTTACGTACAAATTGGCGGTGTTGCGACTGGCAAAAGTAACCGGGAAGTTGGGGATGATTGTGGAATAGGAATTATTCGTAAATTTGTGAATGAAATCTTTGATTTATGCAAATAAATAAACTTGTACTGGAAAATTTTCGATGCTTTGAGCATTTGGAACTGGAGTTGCATCCTCGGATCAACGCTTTATAAAGAAAAATAATTAACAATGACCCAGCCCGCACCATACCAACCACACCACAAAGTCCGCATCGTCACCGCAGCCAGTCTTTTTGATGGCCACGATGCCGCCATCAACATTATGCGCCGTATTATGCAAAGCAGCGGCGCCGAAATTATCCACCTCGGCCACAACCGATCCGTACAGGAAATTGTCGATTGTGCTATTCAGGAGGATGTACAAGGCATCGCCATTACCTCGTACCAAGGTGGCCACACGGAATATTTCAAATATATGTTCGACCTGCTCAAAGAGCGCGGTGCTGGACATATCAAGATTTTTGGCGGCGGCGGCGGTACCATCCTCCCCTCCGAAATTCAGGAATTACAAAACCACGGTATTACCCGCATTTATCACCCCGATGACGGTCGCGCAATGGGACTACAAGGGATGATTAATGATGTATTGCAAAAATGCGATTTCCCAATCGGTTTTTCCGCTAATGGCGAACTAAAAACCATACACGACCAACCCAGCGACGAAGCAAGAAATCGTGCCGTGGCGCGTATGATTTCTATCGCCGAAAACAACCCCGAACTCTACGAAAAAGACATAGAACCAACGCTCAAAGCCACCAATAACCTGCAACAAGCCAACGATAACCAGTCGCCTATTTTGGGTATCACGGGTACAGGCGGCGCAGGCAAATCCTCGATGGTGGACGAAATAGTACGCCGGTTCCTCCTCGATTTTCCCGAAAAACATATCGCCATTGTATCCGTAGATCCATCAAAACGGAAAACTGGCGGCGCGCTCCTCGGCGATCGTATCCGAATGAATTCGATCAATAACCCTCGTGTGTATATGCGCTCGCTCGCAACGCGCCAAAGCAACCTTGCGCTATCGAAATACGTGCATGCAGCAGTGGATATACTCAAAGCCGCACATTACGACCTGATTATACTCGAAACGAGTGGTATTGGGCAATCGGATACTGAAATTATCGACCATTCGGATGTGTCTTTGTACATTATGACACCCGAATTTGGTGCCGCCACACAATTGGAAAAGATCGATATGCTCGATTTCGCCGATGTGATTGCAATCAATAAATTTGACAAACGCGGTGCCCTCGATGCCCTCCGCGATGTCCGCAAACAAGTACAGCGCAACCGCAATGCCTGGGACGTGGCCACCGACGAAATGCCTGTGTTCGGGTGTATCGCTAGCCAATTCAATGACCCGGGGGTGAACCAACTCTACGGTCGAATTATCCATTTGCTGAACGAAAAATGTGGGGCAGACCTCAAATCTTCGTTTGTAGCCACTGGCGAAGTTTCCGAAAAAATCTATATCATTCCACCCAATCGTACGCGTTACCTTTCCGAAATTAGCGAAAACAACCGTAAATACGACGATTGGGCCGATAAACAAGCCAAATTGGCGCGCAAATTGTTTTCCCTACAAAATGCCATCGAAATATTTGAAGGGAAACCCGCTGCTGCGGATACAGTAGCCGTGTTACAACAGCAACTCAATGAATTTCGTAAAGACCTAGATGGCGACAGCCTGCGGATACTAGAGGGTTGGCAAGAAAAACGTCAACGTTATACCGCCGATGAATATGTGTATAAAGTACGCGACAAGGAAATACGACAAAGTAATTTTACCCAAAGCCTTTCGCATACCCGTATTCCGCGTGTATCGTTACCTAAATTTGAGGATTGGGGCGAAATCATCCGTTGGTGCTTGCAAGAGAATGTCCCCGGTGAATTTCCTTATACTGCTGGCGTATTCCCGTTCAAACGCCAAGGTGAAGATCCCACGCGTATGTTTGCGGGCGAAGGCGGCCCAGAGCGCACCAACCGACGGTTCCACTATGTTTCCTTGGGGTTACCGGCGGCACGCCTTTCCACTGCTTTTGATTCCGTAACACTCTACGGCGAAGACCCCGATTACCGCCCCGATATTTACGGTAAAGTAGGTAATTCCGGTGTATCGGTCTGCTGCCTTGATGATGCTAAAAAACTGTATTCCGGTTTTGATCTTTGCAACCCGAAAACCTCGGTGTCGATGACCATCAATGGCCCTGCGGCTACGGTAGCGGCCTTCTTTATGAATGCTGCCATCGACCAGCAATGTGAGCAATATATCCGCGCCAATGCTTTAGAGGCCACAGTGGAAGCAAAATTACACGAAAAATACGAACAAAATGGCCTCCAGCGCCCTCGTTACCACGGCGAATTACCAGAAGGCAATAACGGCCTCGGTTTGATGCTGCTCGGTATTACCGGCGATGAGGTGCTGCCTGCCGATATATACAATGAGTTAAAAAATAAGGCACTTCAATCGGTACGCGGTACAGTGCAGGCCGATATTTTGAAAGAAGATCAGGCTCAAAATACCTGCATTTTTAGCACCGAATTTAGCCTTCGTGTGATGGGTGATGTGCAGGAATATTTTATCAAAAACAAGATTCGCAATTTTTATTCGGTGTCTATTTCAGGGTATCATATTGCGGAGGCTGGTGCTAACCCAATATCACAATTGGCCTTTACCCTTGCCAATGGTTTTACTTTTGTGGAATATTATAGGAGTAGAGGGATGAATATCGACGATTTTGCACCCAATCTTTCCTTCTTTTTCTCCAATGGTGTTGATCCAGAATATGCTGTGATCGGTAGGGTAGCGCGCCGTATTTGGGCCAAAGCCATGAAGCGGATGTACGAGGCCAACGAGCGCAGCCAAATGTTGAAATATCATATCCAAACTTCCGGTCGTTCGTTGCACGCGCAGGAGATTGCTTTTAACGATATTCGCACCACATTACAGGCATTGTACGCTATTTACGACAACTGCAATTCACTACACACTAATGCTTATGACGAGGCCATTACCACGCCCACAGAGGAATCGGTGCGGCGTGCTATGGCAATCCAATTGATTATCAACCACGAATTGGGTTTGGCCAAGAACGAGAATCCAAATCAAGGATCTTTTATTATTGAAGAATTAACGGATCTGGTAGAAGAAGCAGTATTGCTGGAATTTGACCGAATTACCGAACGCGGTGGCGTATTGGGTGCTATGGAAACGATGTACCAACGCGGTAAAATACAGGAAGAAAGCCTTTATTACGAAACGCTTAAGCATACAGGAGAACTACCGTTGATCGGGGTAAATACGTTCCTTTCCAAAGAAGGTTCGCCTACGATACTGCCATTAGAAGTAATACGCGCCACAGAAGAAGAAAAAGAGGCGCAAATTATTACCTTACAGCAATTGCATACAACGAATGCCCATAAGACACTACAGTCGCTCCGACGATTACAACATGCTGCGATCCATAACCAAAATTTATTTGCAGAATTGATGGAAGCGGTAAAAGTGTGCTCTTTAGGGCAGGTAACTAATGCGTTGTATGAAGTGGGGGGGCAGTATAGGAGGAATATGTAAGAATTACTTATCTTTGTAGAAAAATAGTATAACATGATAACCTCTTTTGCGCAATTAGATCCAAATGGTTTTTATACATATGCGGATTATTTACTTTGGAAATTTGACGAACGCGTCGAATTATTACGTGGACGCGTTGCTCAAATGTCTGCCCCATCGCGCAGGCATCAAGGTATAAGTAGTAACCTACATCGTATTTTGAGCAATGCGTTGTGGAAAACGCCCTGTAAAGTTTATGCTGCACCATTTGATGTACGATTGTTTAAAAGCCAAAATAAAGAGGTGACCACTGTGGTACAACCTGATATTTGTGTGATATGCGACCCGACTAAACTCGATGACCGCGGTTGCTTGGGTGCGCCAGATTTAATCATCGAAATTATTTCACCAGGCAACAGCAAACGAGAAATGAAGGATAAATTTGAAATTTATCAAGATGCGGGTGTATTAGAATATTGGATCGTATCACCTATAGAGAAAACCGTTCAGGCTTGGGTGTTGAATGAAGAAAAGAAGTATATTGGTTTACAACCTTTGGTGGAGGATGATGTGTTTTCTACGGCCATTATTCCAGGTTTGGTGATAGATATGAAAGAAGTGTTTTTGGATTAATGGCCTTTGAAAAAAAATACCCACATTTCCGAAACTTTACATAAGTTTGCGCCAGTTAATTTATCCATGAATTTGTAATTTTATTTATTTTTCATTCCCAAGTATTTCATTTTTCTAATGAAGTGCTTCAAAAAAACACCCTTATTGACATGGCATTTTTCGACTGGAACCAAGCAATACCAAATATCCCAAATGAATGGCGCAGTACCGAAGGCAAAGGCATAAAAATTGCAATCCTTGATTCAGGTGCTAATCTAATTAATCCCACGCTCCAACACCTAGACCAACCCGGTCATAAATTCCATGTGGCCCGCCCCGATTATAAACTAAGTACTGCTTTGGCAGTAGGCGGCGGCAATGATTCGGTACTGGATCAAGCCAGTTTTGGCGAAATGCACGGCACTTCTTGCCTCAGTGTATTGGCTGGCAAACCAGAAAGCAGCACCAATGGTGTTAAAGGTGTGGCACCACAGGCCGAAATTTATATCATCAAAATAATGGATTCTGCGGCAATGTACCGCAAAGGATTCATCCTTGATGCCATAGAATTGGCACTCAAACTCAAAGTGGATGTGATTACTTGTGCTATTTTGCCCTCTTTTGCAGGCACTTATACTGAAGGTCGTAAAGATGTGATTTTTAATCAATTGCGTAGTACAAATACCGCGTTGGTGACTACACTCATCAATACAGCCCTTGCTGACACGCTTGTCAGTTTACGTTTCCCTTCCGATCAGCCGGAGAGTATCGTTACAGGGGTTGCGCAAGTTCCGGTATTGAATTCCAACCCATCCACCGATTTACTTTTTGATAAAATTAGTTTTTTGACACCACCTGTTCGTACAGGGTCATTTCGCGTAATGGCCTCCGAGCCATATCCACTCACTACATTGTCGAGTAGTGTAACCACCACAGCTTTGGCGGGTGTTATTGCCTTAGCGATGAGTCATTTACAACGCCGCCCCAATAGAGATGAACTCGTTTCATTGTTAACCGATACTTTTGGTCAAAGTTTTAATGCGGCTCAAATGATCCAGCAAACATCTCCTGCATTTTTTCATAAATAATTGATTTTTAGTTTTTTATGAAAAGGTTTTCTATTTATTATTCACAATTGTTAAAATACCTATTTCAGATGAAAAATATAGTCTATTATTGCTTGTTAGCCATGGTTGCTTCATTTCCCCTACAAGCACAAAACAATAATAACTTATTGGAACTGGCACATCAAATTGCGGATCCATCCCTTTTGTTTACAGAGGAAAACCAATTGGCTTTAAAGACAGCAGATGGCGCAACCTCTGTATATATGCCCTTGTTGCGAAAGGCATTGGGTACACCTAATGATACGAACGTAAGTCAAATATTAGATCGTATGAGCGGTAATCCGTTTATCAGTAGGGGAGGTGGAGATCCAGCACTCATCTGGGTACTTGCAGATGCGCAATCGCTTGGATCCTTTAAGTTGAGTTCTGTTGCATCACATATTAATACGCCTGGTACTAAGGTGACTACCGTGGCCGATGGAATTG
Organism: Chitinophagales bacterium; assembly: GCA_043764095.1. Classification (GTDB taxonomy): domain Bacteria; phylum Bacteroidota; class Bacteroidia; order Chitinophagales; family Saprospiraceae; genus M3007. Next base: position 1,924 of record JAYUKX010000057.1, on the reverse strand, counting down.
CCAAATTTTTAGTAAATCGTGCCAAAGAAGAACTCACAATCTCCTTCTTTAAGCAATTTAAAGAGGATTTGGCCAATGATAAAAGAATTGGTATGTTGTTTCCTAATACAACGGCCACATTGATGTTGGTGGATGACCAAATCTATCAGGTAGGTCGGTATTTGGAATCGTTGCGCGAAAGTTTTATCCGCGATTTCAAAGTGATGCCTACTAATTTGAATGCCTACCTTAGGAGTAATGCTATTGTCAAAAATCCGGCCATTCAATTATTGGCAGAAGAAGCCTTGGAACTTTCTCAAAATATCATTGACGGCGCATCTCCAGAAGATATTATTGATTATTTAGCCTATAAAGGCCCTGTGCAGCATCCCAATCGCATTAAGAGCCTTACGGGGGCAGCAACGTATCAGTTTACCAATATGGCTGCGGGTTTTCAAGGGGTTGGGCTTATTTCTCATTCGCTGTATGCCAGCACAGGTGGTTATTTGGATCCAGGGCTTGTTTCTGATTATTTGAGGGACAAAAATACACGTATTGTATATCTCGGATTGTTGTGGCAACACAGCGCAAATATCGTATTTAGTGATGGCACAAGTTTGCAAAAGTACATTGGTAAAATGGCCATTGATACAAAAATGGCTGAAGAATTTGTCCAGTTACTATTTGATTTTGCCCATAATGGTGAAAAAGCAGAAAATGCAGCCATATCCAGCAGGCAGCAGAAGGACGAAGACGGAGGTGCTGGTTATGCGCCTTATTATCAGTTCTTTTCGGCATTGTTAGAACTTTTTGAAGTAGGCGTGGAAGTAAAAGCAACGTTGTCTGGTATCCAAAAAAAATCGGCGAGTTTGGAAGATTCCCTCTTTTTGGGTATTCGCCACCTCAACGACCTTAATTTCGATATTCGCCAAAAACATTACGCCGCAGCAATTAATGACTTGATGTACGTGTTACGGATTTTCTTCCCGGATTTGGATAACGACACCCGTAAAAAAATATTCACTTATGGCCAATTTATTGCCACAGTAGCCACTTCCGAAACTTCTGATGAAGTAGCAGCGGCCATAGAAGCGGTAGCATTGCCGCCGGGTAGTTCGAGGGTGAAAAAAGAAAACTATTTCTCTGCAGCCATCAACGCCTATACTGGAGGAACGGGTGGCTACGAAACACTGACCAATAATTCGAGCAGTACAGTGCTTGCGCTTTCGGCACCTGTTGGCTTTTCGGTAAGTTGGAAATTTAAAGATAAAGCACCCAAAGCAAATGGGAAAAAACGCACACCGGGCAGTTTTAGTTTTTTTGCGCCAATTATCGACGTTGGTGCATTGGCGGCCTATCGTTTGAATGACCCAAATAGTAGCGATTTACCGGAATTAGCATGGAGTAATTTATTATCACCAGGTTTATATGGCGTATATGGTTTTGCCAATGATTTACCCATTTCTTTTGGATTTGGTGCGCAAAGAGGCCCAAATTTACGTTCAATTACCACAGGCACAAAAACAACGGAAGTGAGTGGTTGGCGGTACGGCGTATTTTTCTCAGTGGATATACCGGTATTTAATCTGTATGTACAGGGAAAAAAGCAGCGGGATTAATGGTTTTGCTTCCGCTACTTTAATATTTGAAATTTAACGTTTAATATTTAAAATTAAAATTACTAATTATAAGAGTACACTTTTGTTTTGGGTGAAATATTTTGAAATTTGGACTGAAGTACAGTACCCCAAGTGTGGCAAGACCGGCCTTAGAAAAATGCAGGTTTTGCTTGAGTGTAGGCGGATGAAGCCAAAAAGTGTTTGAGCCAAAGGTACTTTACGGGACACAGTCCCCGCTCGAATGTGCGGCGAGTTTTTTTTGGCGCCGCCGGAGAGAGGAAGCAAAAGCACGGCATTTTTCGTCAGCCGAAGCCTTTTTTGCCTAC